>CANNAM010000010.1 GCA_947502595.1 uncultured Marinicella sp.
AGGCAAATGGTGGGCGACCTCCCTTAATGGCCGCATGAATTCTGTTTTTGGCAACAGTTAAAAATGGGGGTGTTACCGAATCAATAGCCTTTATGTTTGCAATACTATTCATCCCTATACTTATTATTTCATTCTTTGGACTAAACTACATCGTTTTTGCTGAACTTAGTAACAAATATGGAAAAGAAACTGCTCAAACAATCATTGAGAGTTTTAAAGAGAATCAAGGTTGCGATCTTAAAAAGGAAAAACCTTATAATTGCGCTTTTGTATATTCGGATAACGATGTAATGATTAAAAGTGGGGTAATTATTGCAACTCATGAAGATAAATATCTATTGTGGAATGGTAAAGTTTCTCAAATCTATACAATCAACGAAACCAATTTAAAATTTAAAAGCGGCTTTGACGAGAAATAACATCAGGTTAGACAGTTAGAGTATTTAATTTTTTTAAAAACAACATTCAGAACATTCTCATTCGTCCTTGAATTAAACGATCAACCATCAATTTAACTTCACTAACATCAACTGAAAAACCATTAAAATGGTTAAATAACTCATTGAATACCGGAGTGAGAACATCTGCTAAAGATGAATGGGCTATGCCAGAATTAAACTCAAATTGAGCCGTAATTACATCAGTGGAACATTTACGGTCGTTTAAATAATGTCTATCAACAGGACTTGTCCAATTATTTATCTTCCTGTCATTCATCCCTGACCAACGCACTTCGCAAATCAAAGCAACTTCTGATAAAGTCATGTTTTTAATAATATCTAAAGCTGAAAGGAAGACTTCTGATATTCGAAGTATGTTTAATTGATAATCTAACGAAGAACCTGGAACAGGCCTTTTATCTGAGGTGTCAATATCATCAGGTAAATATCTTAGTAAGTAAAACTCACCGTCAGGACTTATTCTCCAAAATTCAACATACCCAGAAATTGTATTATCAAGCGAGGCTACAGTTGACTGCCAAGCCTTCTTGTAAACTTCTTGGGTGTAAACATCATTATTCGAACCACCAAAGATGGACCAAGATGGAAAGCCAGTGTAATTTTTATTAGATGCATTTATTAATCTTTGAAAGTCATCATCTACATTGTGCTTCATTAGATCACCGCTTACTTTGATTGCCACTTCGTAGGAACCGAATCTTGGTATGCTATTTTGAGCGGCTTTTTGTTCAAAAATTGCGTAAGAATTATTCATCAACTTATTCACCTCATCATAAACAGTAACTTCACTTTTATTGATGTTAAGAAGTGCTTCGATGGCTTCTATTCCAGAATTTGACAGGTGTCGTTTAACAAATGCCGCAATATCAGCCTCTCTGTTTAAAAAACACCGGTCTAAAATGTCTGGCCAATCATCTGATTTGGCCTCAGATGTGCTTGGAGTATTGTTTCTATTCAGTGTGCGTGTATAAAGAGTATTATCTTTAATTAGATATTTACCCCGTTCTCCAATTAACTTGGCTTTTGTAACAACAGGCACCTTTATTCCACCTGGTACCTCGATAACAACCAGTTCTATACCGTCCACTACTGGGTAGTGGACAAAAATCTCAAACTTTGTGGCTGAATACCTATTAACAAGTATGTCAATTGCATCTTGTTTGTAATGGCTTTTTGGGTCGATTCCATCAGGTGAATCATTCGGTAGGAGAGTGGTATCATCAAATCCCACCATGAGGTACCCACCATCAAAGTTACGGAGTGATAAAATTGTTCTGACCAACTTAGCGGCATGTCCTACATTTTCAAGATCAAGCCAGCCCTTTAATTCAGTATTGAGTGTTTCTCTTGGTCTTTCGGCAAGTTGTTGAATAAATTCATGTGTGGCCATTGCAACCTCTAGGTTTAATTACCATCCTAAATGGAGTAAAAATAAAATGGTTATATTTTTGGTGAAGGCTCAAAGAAATGTATGTATTTAAGAGCAATCCAGCCTTCCTCAGTCTTGTTGTTAACAATTACGAAGACATTGGCCCATTGGCTCCTAGATTCAAGTACTGTGACAAATGTCCTGTTTGGTATTTTAATAGCATCATCCGTGTATTCTAGCCCCGGTCCATTCCTTAAAAACACATTGCCATTTTTACTTTGAGTTTTTACCACTCCATTAGAGATGGTATTGGTTCGACTTTTAGACTCTGACTCAACGGTCAAATTAACTTGAGGCTTGAAGTTAATTACTGTATTTGAGTTATCAATGTTGACAACTAAGTCTGTGGCTAAATAAAGGCCTACTATCTGTACATATGATTTTGGGTCTTTAAGATAGGACAGTAACCATTTTGGCATCTTACCTTTTTTTACGTCCTTGATATCTTGGTCAATATTTTCAGTGATTTCATCAGGACCTAAAGGATATGCATCATCGGCATGTATTTCAGGAGCATAGATATCTAATGGATCAGAAAACCATCCCTCGCGGATATCATATGGAACATCAGCAATAGTTTGGGCCAATTCCGCCATGGCATCAGAAGCTCGGTACCATTGGCTCATATTGCTAAGCATAAGATCCATTGAATCTTGTGTAATATCGCCCAACAAAGCACTGATGTTTGGGATTTCAGCTTGTCCGAATAACGAGCTGGCACTCAAGATATTTTGCTTTGTTTGCTCGGCGAGTATGTTTAAATCATTAAACTCATGCACAAAGGATGATGAAAGAACGTTACGAGCAAGTTCTTCATTGCTGATTATAGATGCCGATGCCAAAGAGTGTATGCGTTTGATCTCATCGTCAAAATCAATACCCAGCGCTGAAATGAATTGATCATTCCTACCAGTTAATTCATCAATGGCTGCCCGTGATGTTTCCACTGTTTCAAGGTGAGAAGAATGAGGGGTATCTAACAATCCTTTGAACATTTTTTCACCAGGGCCCATTGCAATCTCTTTTAATTTACTCATTTCAGCCGCAAAAACATCAACACCTGGATTTAATAATCTCAAGTGAGTCTCGGCTAAACTAAGGTTTTGTTCGATATCAAGGTTTTCAAGTGCAAGTGTGATGGCTGCATTATTGGCTGAATACACATCATCCAAAATGGTACTGGCAAGATTTTCCGGGACATCTGTAAAAACGCCTTTGGCCATCTCAATTAATTGTTCGTTAGGATCCAACTCACCAAGAAGACTGGCAGTGGCAGAAGAGTGGTCAAGGAGCCATGGTTTATTTCGCAATGTTCTGTTTAAATATTTAGATTACTTTTATTTTACCACACAAAACCACTTTCACAAATTGTCATTAAAAGTACTTGGAATATGTCTAACTAGGCTTTGATCTTCGAATTATTTTGGTTTTTATTGCTGTACTCACAATAAATAACTACACTTGAAAAAGTCCTAATTTAATTTAGTATAAGCAACCAATCCATTTTTTTATTCTGGAACATATCTAAAATTCTCAGGCTTTTCGAAACATATATTAACTCCTAACATTTTTTGTACTATAAATAAAATAAGTTTTAATGGTGTGCTTTCGCACATTAATTTATACTTGTTAGGTACGCGATATTTGATTTATTGTTATGTAGCTTTGGCTCTAGTAAAAAGAAGCTCTAGTTTTTCAAAATAATATTTAAAATCATTAAATTAAAAACAATGCTTATTAATTAACCTTAAAATAAAGTAAATATATTCAAATATACAGATTAAATGAATGGGTTTTGTTGCAGACAGTTTCTGTTATATAGGCATTAATTAAGTAAGGAAATTAAATTTACTATTATGGAAGTTAAGCTCGAAACTGAAAATCTAGAAATCTCAGAACCTATTTATTATCAAAAAGAAAAAACTCCTATTGGGTTATTATCTGAATTGGCACTAACTAATGGCAAATGGGAATTTTCATCTTCTCATTTACATTCTAATGTTTATGAGCTAACTCACAAGACTGGCCTTCAATTCTCTGCAGAACTAACTGAAGGTAAGGAACATAAACAAGGAACATACAAAATAATAAGTTCTATAAAAAAAACAACACAATCATCATCAGTAAACACTGTTAATATCAGTGGTGAAGGTCGTTCCGGAAAGAAATTAAGAAAAGCTCAATTAGGTTCAATTCATGCGCTTTTGGCTCATTGGTCATTAAATAATAATGCTGCAACTATTGTTTTACCGACTGGCACTGGCAAAACTGAAACTATGTTGACAGTAACCCTAATTGACAACGCCACAAGAGTACTTGTAGTTGTTCCTAGTATCGAGTTAAAGAATCAAATAGCAGATAAGTTTTTATCATGGGGCATGCTAAGGGAATTGGGAGTAATAGATGATAACTATCCCAACCCTAAAGTTTTAGTACTAAATAAAACTATACCCGGAGTTGATTCAATAAAATATTTAGAAATGTCAGATGTGGTAATAACTACTCCTGCATTGATAGCAAGAGCAAGTGATGAAGTAAAAGCAAAAATATCAAATATTTTTAGCCATCTTTATTTTGATGAAGCACATCATGTTGCTGCTAACGAGTGGGCTTCTCTTAAAAAATTATTTAAAAAATTAAAAATTGTACAATTTACAGCTACTCCATATAGAAATGACAGACAGCCTATTGAAGGAAAAATTGTATACAACTATCCGTTATCAAAGGCATTGGAAGAAAATTGCTTTTCAAGAATATCACTAATTTCAGTTGATGAAATACATCCAAGGAAAAAAGACAAGTCAATCGCTGTTGCCGCAATGGATAGGTTATATAAAGATAGAAAGGCAGGGTTTAAGAATCACTGCATGATGGTTAGAGCATCTGGTAAAAGCCAAGCTGAGTACCTTTATTCAAAATACAAAAAATGGTACCCTGGCGAAAGAATTATAATGATTCATAGCGGTACTCCTGGAAAAAAAGAAATAATAAAGAGTATAAAAAACAATAATTACGACATTGTTATTTGTGTAGAAATGTTAAAAGAAGGTTTTGATCATCCTGAGTTTAAAATTGCGGCAGTCCATGGAATGCATAAATCATTATCAGTATTATTGCAATTCATTGGTAGATTTACTAGAACAAGGAGTGATTTGGGAGATGCTTCTTTTGTAATAAATTTTGCTGATGAAAAAATGTCAAACGAGCTTGAGAATTTATTCCAAGAAGGTGCTGGATGGGAAAATGTTATAAGTGAAATTGCAGATGCAAGAAAGCAACAAGCTGAATCATTATTGGAGTTCTTGCAGGATTGCCAGCCTTTGGCTGGTTTTGATTCACCAGACATAAACTTAAATCCGAAAGTAGTCTACCCACCTCTTAGTTGTATAAGTTTTAAATGCAAAAATGTTGACTGGTTTAAATTCAATGATGCCTTTAATTTACAAAAATATGCATTATCGCAACCATATATAAATAGCAAGAAAGGCGTATTTTATTTCACAACCCAAAAAAGAGAAAAAGTAAAGTGGGTAAAAAGCAAACAAATGAAAAACCAAACTTGGGATTTAATTGTAATGCACCATGATCCATTAAACAAAATGTTGTATGTTGGTTTTACCGAGAAAAAACTACCGATAGATGAAATTGTTGAGTCAATATCAGTGGATGATGCTAAAAGATTTGAGGGAGACTGTGTTTTTAACGCGTTTGATTCAATTAAAAGACTATCAATAGTTCATGCCGGCATATTTAAACCAGCAAACCACTTACATAGGTATTCGCGATTGAGTGGAGCAGATGTAACTACAGAGCTTACAAGATGGAAATCTGAGGGTCGATGTCAGAAATCTGACTTTGTAGGAATTGGATTTAGGGATGGTTTTCCAGTAAGTATTGGTGCATCTGTAAAAGGTAAAATATGGAGTCCTGCACGAGTGGGAAACATAAAGGAGTGGACTGAGTGGTCAAAAAATATTGGGAGGTTAATTACTGATAAAAACATTAACTCAAATCAATTATTAGAAGATTCTGCAAAGAAAATTGAAATCAAAAATTACCCTGATAATATGGTAGTACTAGCAGCAGATTGGGCTGACAATATCTTTCGTAATATTTATAAAATTACAATTGAAGATAAAGGGAAAGATCCAACTTTACTGTCGGAAGCATCGATAAAATTTTTATCTTTTAAAGGAAATGAGTCTAAGTTTAATTTTATAACATATGAAATAACAATTCCATTTACTATAGAGCTTGGTGGTGAAAAAGGTCATAAGGTCATCGGGCTAGATGATTCTGAAATAATCGTAGAAGGTTTGAAAAGCAAACCTTTAACCTTAAAAGAGTTTTTTCAGGAAAACCCACCTACAATGTTTTTAATAAATGGTTGCACTATCTCAGGGTGTATACATACTGATTATGGGGAATGCGACATTCAGATTATTCCTGATGATTGTATTGAACCGTTAATCTGGAGTGGTGTAGATTACACCATTGAGTCACTGTATAAGAGCAGTGAAAGCAGAGAAAACTCTATTCAAGAGTACATGATGCAACATCTTTTACAAAAAGGTGCCACAATTGTTTTTAATGATGACAATGCAGGAGAATCAGCTGACATCGTAGCCATTTTTTTATCAGACGAAGAAGTTAAATTTGAAATGGTACATTGCAAGTATTCAAAAGCAGTAAAAGGAGCACGTAAAACAGATTTATATGAAGTTTGTGGTCAAGCAATCGTTTCTTTAAGATACAAGTGGAAGCCTGAAGAACTGTTAAAACATATGCAAAGAAGAAATGGTGCAGGTGTTTTGAAAAATAGAAGATTTTATCACGGACAGGTATCTGATTTAGATAGAGTTAAAAACTGTTTGAAATATTGCGATGTCAAATTTAGATTTGCTATTGCTCAACCAGGGGTTAGTAAATCATCTCTAAACAACGATATGAAGAGAGTCTTAGGATCTGTTTATTCTACAGTTGTTGAAATGACTGAAACAAAGTTACATTGCTATATTAACACCTAAAACTTAACAACTAAACTAGCCGAATCTTTATGGTGCTGAGCTCTTTTGTCATACATTTGAGTTGTAGCTATATTGGCATGTTTTACAGTGTTTTGAACATCTTTAATGTCACAGTTGTTTTCAAGAGCTTGGGTAATGAACGTGGCTCTGGCAGAATGCGGGGTTATTAGTTTGGGTAACCCAGCCTTCAATACATACTTATCGAATAAGTAATTAAAAGCCCTGGGTGACAATGGTTTGATTTCATCTTTGCTTTTATTATTGCTCATTGAAGTGAATAGGGGGGACTCATCATCATCAATATGGAATGCTTGTTTCATATAGACCTGAAGGATACTATGCAATTCTGGATGGATGGCCACCCGGTTTTTCTTACCGCCTTTAACTTTGAAATCAATGACGTTGTATCCATTGTCTTCAAGTAAATTTTTTGCTTTAAGTGAACGCACTTCAGATCTCCTGCAACCAGTATAGAAGTATATGTATAGAATGGTGGTATCACGAATTCCTAAAGGCGTATCCATGCCTGGTGCATCAAGAATCATTCGTGCTTGTTCCTTGGTAAGTACTGGTGACTCTACCTGATCTTGTTGGACTTTAGGTCTGATTAACCCATGCGTTGGATTGATCGACATTAATTGCTTCTCGCACAAATGATCAAATAATGAGGACAAGGCGGATATGCGACTATTAACTGTTCTATTTGATGCACCAGACTTCATCATGGCATCTCGCCAAGATATGATGTGAGCTGAGGAACTTGAGCGTAAATCATTTTGGTTTCCTATGCTGTGAAACTTAAAGTATTCACGTACAGCGACAGAATAAGTTGACTTTGTTGCAGGTGAAGTGAAGTTTGCTAACCATACAGATTCTTCGGGTATGTGAGCAAGTAGTTTAAATCTTTGATCAGTTTTTATTAACTTTCTGTTTTTGTCAGATTTTTCCATAGTGTGATTTTAACATATCCTACTTCACATAAAATATATTATAGGAAGTAAAATAGTAGGGCAGTTATTAGAAAAAATTTCATTGAAATCTTTTTAATTTTAATTAATTTGTTCCTAATTGGCTGTTTGATCAAAGCGGCCATATGCGAGTGAAGCAATAAGGTCTATATTTTTACCAGACTTGATACCTTCAATTGGAGTGATACAGGTTCCATCGTCCATAACAAGAGCATCATGTTTATTAAGTAAAAATAAACAAGCATCCCAAAACATGCCATCCCTAGAACATAGAATTTTAATAATACGAGTAATCCCAGGAATTATCCTGTTGCCTTGAAACTGAAATACTGGGTATTTCCATTTACCATCAACCGATATTGCTAAGAGTTCATTCCGTTTTCGCATGTCAGTTACACAAGGATGATCTATACCTAATAAATCTGCAACATTATTTGTACTGTATAGGCCACCATAATCTAACAACATCTTCTGTTTAGCTTCAGTAACCGTTAATTTTAATTTATTCATATTCCACCTAATTTTGTAATAATCAGTTTCTCGGAGGAACTTACTTCTTCATTTGTCATGTAAGCCATTTTTGAATTATTGAGAATCTGTTTCTTTAATTATTGAACAGTAAGTTCTCAAAACATGAGAACTTAAAAAATGAATATTTGAATATACATCCGGACTCCATTTAAATGATTTTGCTTGTTCCGGACGCCGTTTACCTAGAATTAATTGTTTTAGCCGAATCCATGTCTTAATGAGATGGACGCTATTTTCATATAGTTACTTGGGAAATCTAAGAGTCGGACGCCATTTTCTTAAAGTTACTTGGCTAAATGGGAATATAGGGCTGTATTTTCTTAAAGTTACTTGGGTGTCCATCCACAACCAGCAAAATAGGTTCATTCTCGTCATTTCATATATGCGTATAATATATATTATGTTAAATTATAGATGTGATAAAGAATTCTATAAATGAAGGAATATGTATAACTTTCAATAACTTAACCTGTTTTATTAAATTAAACTGTTATTTGTATAGACTGCACAGTAACGGCACAGCCTCATTGCGTTCAATTGTAATGAGGCTGGTGAAATTATGGGTTGCGCTGTGCGAGCAAATTCAGGCTGAATTATCCTGTTACCGTAAAATCAGGATGGGTACAGTGCTGGTGGCAATCATCTTGGTGGTGTTGCTGCCGACAAAGAATTCTCTGATTCTTGAATGACCGTAGGCGCCCATGACTTTGAATTCGATGTTGTGTTGCGCTTGGAATTGAGTCAAAGCATCTACCACGTTGTCATTGGGTAGTAAATGCGCGGTGACGTTGTGGCCTTGGTCTTGTAAAACTTGATTGGCGGCATTGAGCTTGTTGTTATTGTCTGCTGAATCATTGCCAACCATCACTAAATGCCCAGGGAGTTGTTTTAACAATGGACTTTTGGCGATGCGGTTGATGGCTGTTTCTGCCGTTTCACTGCCATCATAAGCAAGCATGTAATTGCTTGGTTTGCTGAATCTGCCGGTGGCCATCAGTACGGGCGTGGCGATTGATCTGACTACATTTTCCACATGTGAACCGATTGACTCGACTTGTGACTCGTGGTCACTGCCTTGGCGGCCGATAACAAACAGCATGGCATTGGGTTCGGCTTCTAATAAGGCATTGACCAATTGATCGTGGCGTTGTTCAGTGAGTACATCGGCAATGCCTTTTTCCTGTGCACGACTTTTTGCATCTTCTAATATATGTTTGCCGTGTTCTATGGCCAGCCTACTCCTCTGTTCGTCTAGCTTAGTGAACTCAGTGAGTAAATGTTCACGACTGCCTAAACCTATGGAGCCTGATAAATCATTTTGGGACTGTGTTTGGTTTTTTTCTAAGACATGCAAAAACTTCACTGGCGCAGCCAAAACCTGGCTGGCCCAAACCGCAGAATCACAAACCGCAGTAGAAATACGCGAACCATCAACACATGCAATAACTTGTTTTTTCATAGCATTTTTTCCTTAATCAGTGACCAGACATCATTTTTTCAACTTCTTCAGGTTTATCATACACCCCAAATTTGTCAACCACAGTCTTGCTGGCTTCATTCATACCAACTATATTAACCTTAACACCATCACGTCTGAACTTAATCACCACTTTATCCAGTGCGCCTACGGCGGTGATGTCCCAAAAATGGGCTTGGCATAAATCGATGGTGACTTCGCTGATCACTTCTTTGAAGTCAAATGAGTCAATAAAGTGATCGGCAGAGGCAAAGAAAACCTGACCTATGACCGTATAGGTTCTGGACTTTGAATCTGCATGTTCCAGGTCATTTTTAACCACCATAAAGCGACCGATTTTATTGGCAAAGAATAAGGCAGCAAGTAACACACCAACGAATACGCCAATGGCCAAGTTGTGTGTGGTTACGACCACTGCAACAGTGGTTAACATCACGATATTGGTTGATATGGGGTGTTTTTTGATGTTTTTCACAGAGTCCCATGAAAATGTACCGATGCTGACCATGATCATCACAGCCACCAAAGCGGCCATTGGGATTTGTTTAATCCAATTGTCTAAAAACAACACCATGATCAACAAAAAGATGCCAGCAGCCAAGGTTGAGAGTCGACCACGACCACCTGATTTAACGTTAATAATGGATTGACCAATCATCGCACAACCTGCCATGCCACCCAATAAACCTGAACCAATGTTGGCAATCCCCTGCCCCTTACATTCGCGGTTTTTATCACTCTTGGTATCGGTTAAATCATCAACAATAGTGGCTGTCATCATTGATTCTAGCAAGCCCACTGTGGCCAAGCCAGCCGCATATGGGAAAATAATTGATAAGGTAGTGAAATTCAATGGCACATCGGGCCAGAGGAATATAGGTAAAGTATCAGGCAGCTCACCCATGTGACCAACTGTGCGGATATCCAGTCCAATCAATATTGAGAAAATAGTCAGTGACACAATACAAATCAGTGGTGATGGCAGTAATTTGCCAATATAAGGTATCAATGGAAATAAATAGATGATGCCTAAACCTGCAAGGGTCATGGCATACACATGCCAAGTGACATGGGTTAACTCAGGCAGTTGGGCCATAAAAATAAGGATGGCCAAAGCGTTAACAAAACCAGTAACCACTGAACGTGAGACAAAGCGCATCAGGTTACCTAGTTTCAAATAACCTGCCAGAATTTGCAGCACGCCAGTGAGCAACGTAGCAGCCAACAAATACTCCAAACCATGCGTTTTAACCAAGGTTACCATCAGCAAAGCCATGGCGCCTGTGGCGGCACTGATCATCCCCGGTCTGCCACCGACAAAAGCGATAACAACGGCAATACAGAATGAAGCATACAGGCCAACCTTCGGGTCTACACCAGCAATGATTGAAAAGGCAATCGCCTCGGGAATCAATGCCAGGGCAACCACTAAACCGGCTAAAAGGTCGTTCTTGGTGTTAAAAAACCAATGCGTTTTTAAAGAGTTAAGCATACGTAATCACATTAAAAAATAAACTGAAATCCGCTGTACCAAAGTTATCCATGGTACCGAGGTGTTGCTGCTGAAAATAAGGCAGTAGTGCGCGAGCTGATGAATCCGGATTTGTTACTACGGAGCCAATTTTGGTGCTGCGCTGCACAATGAAATATCAGGGTGGATTGATCAAAATAGCTCATGTGCTGTTACTGAGAGCGCGACATTCTACTGTGCAGGTGTGCAAAAGTAAAGTTTGCGGGCAATTATGTAAGCCAGTGAATCGTGAGATTGATTTAAACAGCTGTTTTGCTGCCAAACCCATCCACAGCAGCTACCAATGCCGCTGTATTGCTGTTGTTTGGGTATGAATCATGTGTCCAACTCATGTTGTAACCGTGCCAGTGCCTGTTCTGCAGTCACATAACCCACTGCCAAAGGTGTTGTTTGTTCATTCCTGGTTAACAGCAGCGTTGGAAAAGAGCGCACCCCTAATTGTCGACAAAGCGTGAATTCTTGTTCTACCGCTTGCAGGGTTTTGGGCGAATTGAAGGTGGCAGAAAACACCGCAAAATCCAGTCCCAGATTGGCACAAATACTGGCATAAAAATCAATCGATCTGGGGTCTTGTCCTAAGGCGTAAAACTTATGTTGTACTGCTGCAAGGAAGTCCAAGACCGATGATTTAATTGATGGGTCATTTGCTTGTAATAACTTGAAAGTAACCACCGACCGACAAGCTGGTTCGGTGTCATAATTGAATTCAGGTAATTCCAACAAAGTATAGTCAAAGGGTTGACCAGTGGTTTGGGCAATGTGCTGCCATTCATTGCGTAAAAATGACTTGAAAGCAGCGTTCCATAAATCACCACCACCAGCTCGTAAGCCACCCATAATCAGCGTGAAGTCGCCCCCCTGCTCTGTGCAAAACTGTGCCACTGCACTGACTGTTGGTGAAATACCCCAACACCAGGAACACATGGGGTCACCCACATAATGTACAGCCCAACCAGAGCCCTTAATGACTGCTGTGTCGGCTGTAGAGATGGCTTGTTCTGGCAACAAACAAGCACCAGTAATTGGATCACACTCTATCATGAAAAAAACCCTCGAATTCAGTCAGTTATTGATGTACTCATATTGGGTCAATCAATAATAATGCAATGGCCTCTACATAGGGCCTGTCTTGGCTTTGTTTCACGTAGACCCTATGTTTTAGATATTGGTAGCAACAAACACTGCCACCAAAGAGCCATGGTTAAGTCTGTCACAATAGCCAGTAAATACTCAGGTTGGCATGATTTGTCTAGCAATGATTGTTTAAATTGCCTTATTCATTATTAAAATATGCAAGTAATTGACTGCCTATGATTTGTTGTTGGTCCACCAGGCACATTCTGATGCTGTTTGTAATGAGTATCCTGGCACAACAGTACTTGTCCTCATATGCGATATAAACTTCAAAAGCATGGTCACAACAAGGTGATGGCTTTACCGCACTTTTAGGCAGCCAAACAACCCGATCTGTGCCGCACAATTTAAACAGGTAGTCGTCCAAGCATACACCAAGCCATTGGTCCTTAGTCAAAGTCACCATCCCTGAGTTAATACTGTGATTTAATTTGGGTTCAATTTTTTGTACTTGCTTCATTATTAAATTCCTGGAACATTCAATTAAAGCAACCACTGGCACAACTTAATGAAACCAGTGGTTGTGGTATTTATTGCAGTAATGCGGATAAATAAACACTGCCATTGTTTTTAATTTCTATCAGTTGGTACAAAGGTTCAAAATTTAAGTCCAGTTTGCCCGGCTCTACTGGGTCCCTGAATTCCAGTTCTGTTGCATTGCTGGTGACTGTGAAAGTGGTGATGGTTTGTCCACCTACCACCAGTTGATAATTCCCCTGTTCAAGGTCTTCAACTTCTACTTTGAAATCGATTCGATCAGATCGCACTTCATAGTCAACACTGCCGCTGGCATCTGCGTCCATACCGGTGTTGGTGAAATCAACCTCAATTTCAATGTTTTGAGTACCTGTACCACTGCCATTGTTTCCGCCATCATCACTGCAGTCCTCATTGCTTGGGCCTGGATCACAGTCATCATTGCCGGTGTTTGCTGCTGGTGTAACTGGGAAGTTCACTGTGAATAAAATATCAGCACCTTGGGTAATGGTTAAGACGGCTCCAAGTGGATTGAAATTAAGTAATTGTTTACCGGCTTCTACAGGGTTGCGAAACTCCAGCTCACCTTCTGGACCAGTTGGTGTTTGGGTTATTTGTATAACACCTTGTATGTCACCGTTGATATTGAAGTCATAAAAACCCAATGGCACATCTTCTAACTCAACTTGAAAATCCACTCGATCGGCACGCTGTTTAAGTTTGGCTTTTGCTTGTGCTGCAGGGTATATTGCCGTATTGGTAAAATATACTTGGGTCTCACTGTCTCCAAAAGGTGGTGCATCAGGGCTGCTGTTCCCACCAGTATTAAGACCACCGCCACTGCTGTGCTCTGTGGTTAAATAAACCAGGTTATTTTGTACAATATCAATCACTTGATTTTGCGGGTTAAAATCCAGTCTTAATTTTCCTGGCTCTACAGGGTCTCTGAACTCTACTTCGCCTTCGGTTCTGCCGCCAGCTGTGGTTTTAACTTGGATGTTGGCTTGCATAACATCGCCTACAAACAGTTGGTAAGTTCCAACAGGTAAATCCTCTATTTCAACAGCATAGTCAATTCGATCGGTGCGTTGCTCATATTTGGTCTTGCCACTGGCGTCGGCGTCTAAGCCTGTGGACTGTAATGGTGTTATTACATCAGCTTCTTTTAATGTATCTGCCAATTCATCAAACAATCCACCAGTACAGTTAAGGTTATTAATAACGGTGTTTCTAACGACTGGCATGCTACCAGAACTGAAACCACCTATGACAGGAGACCAACTGACCGTTCCATGGTTGCAGTCTGTGAAAGTGAAGTCAACACTGCCCCACAACGTTCGGGTTACTTCAGCCGAGTTGTGTAAATTTCCAAATTTACCACCTTCGGCGAGCACCATTTCAAAATGAATTGATTGGTTTTCAATTTCCCCCACCCCTGTTAGCCAATATTGATTGCCATTGGTGTCGAAAGTAAACCAAGTGGACAAAGCTTTTTTCTGGTCATTACTTTTAATGATTTCGATTAAAAATCCTTGTCCGCTTTTGTCTGGGTCATACCAGCCACCAGTAAAGCTTTTGGTGATAATTATATTACTGGCCGAACTGGATGCAGTAAACATTGTTATGAATATAAAGGTAAATAAGGTGTGAATTTTCATGGTTAGCCTCTCTGCAGCGGTTGAATTTAAATTAATATTATCATGTAATTTGTATTTTATAATTCAAAATGGTGCAAATAATCAATGTTTATTTGATTTATTTGCATTTATAATTGCATTTAGCCATGTATTTTGCTAAATTGTGCTTAAATAATCAGGAACCAGTGAAATGACACAGCCATTCAATAACGTAATCAGACAAATGTTGATACAAATATTCAGGCCTTTGGTTAGAATCATGTTGCGACTGAATGTACCCTTCAATGAAGTCAGTGAAGTGCTGAAATGGACTTATGTTGATGTGGCCAATCAACATTTTGGCATCAATGGGAAAAAGCCAACCAAGTCGAGAACATCTGTTATTACAGGTTTGGCTCGGGCTCAAGTTGATAAACAAATGAAGCTCGACCTGTTTAATAAAGAAAACAGTCAATACAACTGGAACAGAGCTGTGAGGGTCTTAACTGGCTGGATCGAGGATTCGCAGTACCTTGATCAACATGGCAAAGCAAAAATTATTCCAATTGAGTCTGGTACTGAAGCAGACTTTAAAACTTTGGTTGAAAGGTACTCTGGTGGTACAACTTACCGTTCAATTTTAGATGACTTATTGCAATCAGAATCTGTGGCTGTCAAAAACGACCGTGTGGAGTTACTTAAGCCCTTTTATTTAACAGTTAATGATCCTGATGATCTACAAAAAATCAACTTTTTGGGCGTTTCTACACAATACTTAATTGAAACCATAGACCATAACATTGATCCCAACAGGCCTAATCCCAGGTTTCAAAGAATTGTATTTCACGAACATTTACCCCAATCATTAATCAACATCGCAGAATCGTATGTCAGAGAACAAAGCCAAAAACTGGCCAATGATGTCGATGAATATTTAGAACACCTGATTCAACACGCCAACCCTAATGAGGATGATGAACTGATACCTTATTTAGGGCTGGGACTTTATTTTTACAAAGCTGGTGACGAGTAATCTTCCGCAACGAAACATCTGGAGAGCAAAAATGACAACATTAAAAATAATTTTATTAGCCTTCATCCTGATACTGGGCATTGAATATGCTGGTGCCAGTGATGAGCTTATTATGGGGCAAGGTGGTACCGGCATAACCATCAATGACATTAGGAATTTTCAAACCAATCAAGCCACAGTGTTCAAGGAAGATGGTGAAATTGTTCCTGGCATCACTGGACAAGGTGGTACGGGCTTCAAAGTCAGGTACCGAATTGCAAGTGATGTTAGCCCTGACATAACAGCAGGTACTGTCACAGAAATTGATTTGATCAATACCCACAAAGGTCCCATCACCTCATTAGATCCTTTCAGGGTTTTCAATGTAGACGCTATGTTAACCGCCAACACCTTTTATGATGACAACCTCAGTTTTGGTGACATTGTAGTTGGCGATGAACTGAAGCTCAGTGGTTTCGTTGACGCCAACTCCTCGTTATTGGTTAGTCGGGTTGAAGCTGACAATGAACCATTGACTGAATGGAAACTATCTGGTTATGTGTCCGGACTTAACAGCACCCAATTCAACATACAAAACCAAGTGGTTATTTTCGGTGGTGTGACTCCAGATGATTGCGATTTCGGGTTGGAAAATGGTGACTTTGTTGAAATAAAAGCCATGCCAGATGCCATGTTTGTTGCGGGTTCACCATTGAGCACTGTAACTAAAATTGAATGTAAACCTGAGGGTATCATTACTTTACCAGGTGATGTGATTCCTGTGGCATTGGAAGGTTTGGTGGATTTTGAAAGCATTGAATTTAATAATTTTTTCACCATCGCAGCCCAACAAATCAACGTCAGTGGTACGACCGTTTATATCAATGGTGAAATCGATGATATTGTGGTTGGTGCCAAGGTAGAAGTTGAAGGTTTGATGAATACCAGCACATCTGTGATTGAAGCTTTTAAAGTAAAATTCAAAGAAGTTAGGTTTAAATTTGAAGAGCCGGTATTGCCTGTCGATGTGGTTACTGGGCAAAGCATCCAATTGTTTGGTCAAATCATTCTATCCACACCTCAACTGCGTGACGAAGATGGCATTATGAACTCAGGCTTAGCCGCAGCAACACAGGTCGAAGTCAGGGGGTATGCCGACAGAGACGGTAATCTTTATGCAACCAGGGTAAGAGAACGTGGTAACCCAGATGCTAATGACGTCAGGGCTGATGGGCAAATAACTGCGATTAATGCACCATTCATCGAAGTCTATGGTGTCACTGTTGATACCAGCAGCAGCATATTTTTTGATACCAACGGTGCTGCCATGAATGCCACAGATTTCTTCGCAGCAATTGCAGTCGGTTCTGAAGTTGAGGTTGAAGATGCAGTTGTTAATGAGATGACCAATGTGATATCAGGAGGCATAATCAGAATTGATGAAGACGATGATGTCAGTCGATCCAACCATATGCTCGGGGCCTCAGAAGGTCTTGGTATTGGTGTCATAACCAGTGGTGCAGATCTGATTTTCAGGAATTCATTTGAATAATTGATACCAGTTAAAAAAACCAAAAGCCAAGTTTTTATACTTGGCTTTTTTTATTCAAAATTCACTTAACAGCAATGTAGTTTATGACATAACCACCAATGAACTGGGTGCTGAACAGCATGTTATGGATGAGGTTTTTATCACTGCTGACTGCGCACAGTGCTTAGTCGGCTGTTATCCTTACCACCAACACATCACACGATGCCCCATGAATCACACTGGATGCAGTAGAACCTAGTAATAGGCCCAGTCCGTGTCTTCCATGGGAGCCAATTACAATCGCATCCGCTTCTGTCTCAACTGCAAACTCACGAATTTTTTTAGCAGTACTGCCAATTTTTATATGAATATTTTCATTGGGAATGCCGTGTTGCTCAGCGATTTCAGACATCAGTTTGTGTGCTGCTTTTTGGGTTTCACCATGCACCCCTGGTAAATCTGCCCTGGGTGGTGCCAGTGATGCACTGGGAAATATCATCACCACGTCCATAACATGAATGAAATGAATTTCGCCTGCTTCGGCGGCTATACCTTTGGCCTTGGTGACTATTTGGTTACAATCAATGAAAGGGTCAATAGCAACCAACACCTTTTTATACATAGACATTTACTTCTCCTATATTTGCCTATTCAGATTACCATGAATCACAACTTTTATTATTGATTTATATCAAATAACTTATGCACCCAAATACCTTTATCTCAGTTTTTCATCTCAACCACCCAAATACCTCTTAATTCATTGTTTCCATAACCTAAGGCTTTATCTTGAGGATACAGTTGCTGTATTTTTTTCAATGTATTGGACTTGATGTCTTGCTCAGGCGTACCGTGACATTGAAGGCACATTGGGTTGGTGGTGATTGGATAATAACCAATAGATTTGTTTTCAGACTTGATTAATTCAGGGCTTGGTTGGGTATTATTTTTGAGCTGCTCTTTACTTTTAATGATGTATTCCAGTTCTTGGGTGTTGGGTTTATTGGCTGGGTTTCTGTTCAAATCTGACACCCTTTTAATATTTACCATACTGTTTTTTACAGTTCTCTCAGTCAATGGTATGGCGTTAACTTGGCAGAATTCCAAAGCGCCAACTGCACCCCTGTCGGTGATTGCTTGAATCAAGTTTTTACCCAGATTGGCTTGTGTCGCGTTGACATATTGCTGCCCTTGCTCAAGTTTAGACATTACCTCACCCTGAGCATTGAGTTGTATAGATTTCTGATTGTCCATCTGCTTGCTGGTAGGCAAAATTTCTCGACTGTTGGTGATTGCACAATTAGACAATCCAACGATAATGGCAGCAGCCAAAGCTGCTTTGAACAACAAGGTTTTATTCATGATTTTGTTTGCTCTTAAACTTAAACAATAATTGGCCTCTGACATAGGTATGATAAGCTGATTTTGGCTGTTTTGAACACGGTGCAATTATTTGTACTCACAGCGTGTTGATTGGTATATGGATGTATTGTATTCCATTAGCGGCTTTTGGGCCGAAACTACCCAGTCTCATGTTGGTTTGAATTGAGGGTAAAATCAACTTAGGCACACCCAGTGTTTTGTCCCTGGCAACTCTGGCTGTAACATACTCTGTCAATGTAGTGTGTTGGTTCAGCATTTTGTTGTTGGATTTTTGCTGACCTATGGTAGTTTGGCTGGTAGGTTCTTGCCCCTCGGGTGGATAATCATGGCATAAATACATCAACGTTTCATCGGGCAAAGTATAAATGCGTTGGATGGAGTTGTACAAATCTTGGGCATCGCCACCAGGAAAATCAACCCGTGCTGTGCCTAATTCAGGTGCAAACACTGTATCGCCCACAAACACTGCATTTTCTATGTGGTAGGTAGAACAAGCTGGTGTGTGACCTGGCGTGTGTAAGACTTCAGCAGTTAAGTTACCTATTTTGAACTGATCACCATCAGCAAATAAATGGTCAAATTGTTCACCGCTGATGGGTATTTCATTGGTTAAATTAAACAGCGGTACCCACATTGCTAAGACCTGCTTGATGCCAGTGTCTATGGCTGTTTTACCGCCTATGTGTTGTTTGAGGTAAAAAGCGCCGGTGATGTGATCGGCATGTATGTGGGTTTCCAGAATCCACTCGTTGGTTAAACCTGCATTGTTAATAAAAGCAATGACCTTATCCAATCCTTCGGTCGAAAACTTTGCCGCATCCTGGTCATAATCTAGTACTGAGTCTATAACAGCGCAACGCTTGGTCGCAACATCTATAACGACATAAGTAAAGGTTGAGGTTTGTTCATCAAAAAATGTTTTTACTTGCATAGTCATAATTGAATTTTCGGTTATTGCTGTTTTTTTATTTTGGGTTTATTGTCTGCTTTGCGGGTGTAAACCAGCTCAATGGACTGGTCATCACCTTGGGTGGTTTGTAAGTTAAGGTATTGGTTCAATCGGTATTTAAGCACCCAAAATCCAACCCTGTTGAACAATCCTTGGTTGTAAGAAACATAGAGTTTATCATTGATTTTTTTACCGGCCTCGATAACCGTATCCGCGGCAGTGGCTGCTTCTTTGATGGTCAATACATCAATCCCGAACTGGCTTTGAATTTGGTTGAATAAAGGGCTGCTCTTATTCAGCCCCATGACTATGGCCGCTTGTTGTAACTGTTGGCCAGTTAAATTGCCAGAGCCTTCCAACCCTTGACCAGTCATGATATAGGCCAGAATTTCAAGATCAGATAAACTCGGTTCTGAGTACAGGTCAGATTGTAAGTTATTCACAGTACCACCCAGATTAACACCCGCAACCACTTCGCCTGAATTGGATTTTCTACTGGCTTTGACATTCAGACGCGGGTTGTCCAACGGTCCTGTGAACGTCAGCTCACCTGCTGTGATATCGAGCTTTTGGCCATAAATCTCATAACTGCCATCATTTAGGTTCAGCACCCCAACACCTTTGATGTTGCGATCCAAACCTTGGTTCAACTGTATATCACCGGTTAATTCTGCATTTAACCCAATGACATCTAATTTAATGTGCTCTTTGATTTTTGCATTGATGTTTAAAGTAACAGGATAATCAACCCGCTCCACTGCTTCTGTGCTGTGGATTTCCATATCTGCTGAATTACTTATGGTACTTGGTGGTAACTGTTTGATAATGACATGGCCATAATCAATCAAGACATCACCACTGATGTGGGTGGTCAACTGATTGGCGGTCACTTGTAAATCAGGAGAAACATTGAATTTAATTTCAGGCAAGTTCATCAACATGAAATTATCACCTTTGAGGTCTCCGCTGTACTCCCACTGTTGTTTTGATAATGTCAGCTTGCCTTGTGAACTGAAATTGCCTTGGTTGACATCGGCTACATTGCGTCCTGACAATTGAATCAGATAAACAGGTTGTCGCAAGCCTTCGGTATTGATGCTGATGTTCAGTTGTTCAATGATGGTTCCCAGACGGGTTAATGTCAGGTACCCTGCTGGCTGACTGAAGGCAACATCAATGTCCGGTTTAAGCAAATCACCTACGATGGTACCGGTGATTTTAAGCTGACCTTGCATTTCTTTGACTTCATCGGTAAGTTCGGTAATCAGTTCAGTGCCATTGAACACCCCGTCGACACTGGCTTCGATTTGCCATGCCTGCAGTTGTGATTGCAACGGTGTCAAAGCTTGTTGATCGGCTGCTGTTGGCTGATTAGGCAGATGGTTGAGCTTGCCTTGGAGTTGGATATAGCTTTGATCAGCCAACTTACTTTCGATGCTCAGAACCACCTGCTGGTTATTGGTGCTGGCTTTAACTGCCAATAATTCGATGGCAGTTTGGTATGTGATTTGGTCAGCACTGCGCAATGTCATTTCACCTTCATTAAGGCTGATGTTCGAGTCAATATTAAACTTATTTTGTTGCAATTCAAATTCAGCTTTACCTGAGAGCTTGCCTTTGATTTCAAGTTGGTCTGGTAAAAATATTTGTAGCGGTATAAGACTGAAAGACTCAACAGTGAATGAACCTTGATAGTGGGCTTTGTCTTGGCTGATGTCATTCAGGTTTAAACACAAGGTGCCAGCTTCAACACCCTGCCAACACCCAGGTTCAATACTGATTTGTTCAGCAATCATTATAGCTATCGGTGCTTGTAGTTTAATCTTTTTACCTGATTCAATGATCAATTCATGGGTCTTGAGCTGGCCTTGCCACTGCGCTTTGGTTGGTGGCATGCCAGCAGCTTGGCTGGCTGCTTGAAATTGCCCTGTCAGGCTAAAAAAACTACTCAAGTCTGGCATCTCTAGTTGCACATCTACTTGGTGCTTGTCCAACCAACCAGATTGTTTGACAGTAACAGATGAGATTTGTTTTTCACCCCAGGAGGCATTTGTGGCGGTTATTTCGGTCTTCACAGACTGCTGCCATTGACCCTGAGAGTTAAGCACCAATTCAGCCACTCGGTAGTCCAGGTAATGCAGTGCCTGCGCTCTGATCTGGGCATCAATCTGCGGCTTAAGGTGGTCACCACTTATATGAATTGAACCATGCAACTCACCTGACAACTCCTGATCCAATACACTTAAGTCTGGCCAGACCAAGTCAGCAGTTAAAGTGACTGCTGTGGGGGACACTTCACCATTGATGATGATTTGGTTTTCACCTAGCAACAAAATGAGTTTATCGGTAGCCAACGTGTTTTTACTGTAGTGGGCAGCACCCATAAGTTTAAATGGTTCACCTTTGAGTTGGCCGGTGATTAAATTGTTGCTGGCATCGATGCTCAGCTCATCATGTTCATTCACATTGATGGCTAACTGCAACTGACCATTGATCATTCCTGGCCAATCATTGAGTATTTGTTGCGGATTAAAATTTTTCACCACTACTTGAGAGTTCAGGGCAAATTGATCTTGCCAACTCATCACCACGCTCAGCTCGATAGCGCCTTCTGAGGTTTTGACTTGAAACTTTTCTGTACTTAATTGTTGGCTGTCACCCTGAGCCCTTAGCGTGATCTGACTGGTGGGTAAATCAGTTTGTTTTACTGCGCTGTCCAGTGTGATGTGATAAGCATTGAGGTGGCCATTGATTTGGGCTTCTAGGTTTTCAAAGTTGATTGTCTGCTGATTGAAAGCAAGCACAGCGGAGCTGCTGGCAAAGGTCACAGCTAAACTGGGGGTTTGTTGCAACGCAGTCACTGAACCATTCAGCTTAAACTGTCCAGACAGCAGCTCACTGTCTAACAGCAGGTCATGACTTATTTGTAATTGGTTTAAATCACCTTGCAAGCCCCCTTGCCCATTCACTTGCTGTTCTTCAAGTTGAGCCTGCCACTGGGTAGTTAGGTCATAGCTCAAGCCTTCGCCATACGCAATATCACCAGCCATTTGCAAGCCGTAAGTTGCTGCATTGATTTGTAGGTCATTGATTATGGCTTGTTCGGTTTGGATATCAGCCAGCAAAACCACGCTGTCAATGTGTTCAGTTGTTGTGCCAGATTTGATGGTCAGCTGATTGATTGTTAGCCCCTGCAAGTCAATACTCAAAGGTAAGGTCAAGCCAGTAAATGGACTGCTTGCAGTGGCTGGTTGGGCTGTTTCTTTGAGTACCACATCAACCATTTTCACACTGACTTCAGCCAACTCCACATGTCTGTTAAACCATGACCAATTTGATTTATAACTTAAAAATTCAGCTGAAACATCAATACTTTGGTCTGAATATTTAAAGTTATTTATTCTTAATCCATGGGCCAAATTACCCTCAATGCTGTCATAGCGCACATCTACTTCAGCAAACTTTATGGCCTGATTGATCGCCAATCGACTGCCACTTTGGCTGTACAGAACAAAAACACCTAAAGCCACCCCCAACACCAACAATAACATCAGCAGCCAAGCCATCAATTTAATGGATTTCTTAATCATAAATCCGGCCCTATGGTGACATGTAGACGGAAGTCTGATGCCTCTTGATTCAGAGGCACGCCGACATCAATGCGTATCGGTCCAATGGGAGAAAACCACCGCAGTCCTGCACCCACACTGTACTTCAGATCAAAATTATCAGAGAAAGCATCACCAAAATCAGTGAACGCGGCCACCGCCCATTGTGGTGCAAACTGGTGTTCAAACTCAATGCTGCCAATGGCCATGTGTTTGCCACCGGCTAAATCGCCTGAACTGTTTAGCGGAGAAATGGTCTGGTAGTCATAGCCTCTGATGCTGTGATCTCCACCAGCAAAAAATCGGTATGTGGTCGGTAATTGGTTGAAATCACTGCTGGCAGTGGCACCAAATTGAGCGCGATATATTAACCGGTTGGCGTCACCCGCCTTATGAATGAATTTACCGCCCAAAGTCAATTGAGCAAAAGCAGCATCTGACCACAAATCTTCACTGGCCCCTTTGAACTCAGCTTGGATTTTATACCCTCGTGTGGTTCGAGTTAGGCTGTCTGCATCGGTTAACGACCAACTGATTCCTGGCACCAGTAACAGCGATTCACCTTGCTCCATACCGGTGTCAAACTTTTCATGCAAAACATCAATAAAAGTGATGTTTTGCCAACTGTTGGCATGAATTCTGGTTTGACTTAAGCCTAACTTACTGGTTTGGCTGTCAATATTATTACTTTGCTCATCACGGTAACCCAGTTGGATGTTGTACCACTTAGCAGCAGGTTGCTTAACAGCTGGAATTTTGTACGATGCTGACAACTCATTCCTGAGTTCAGATAAATTCAACTGACTATTCAGTTGGTGACCTTTGGTATTGATTCTGTGGTTATTGTATTTAAATGATGATTTGGCCCCTGCATCAGTAGAATACCCCAAACCCACAGAGTAATCATATTTGGCCGCCGGAGATAAAGTGATGGTAATTGGTACAGTGACTGTGACTGGGTCGTGTTGGTTGATATCAAAACGCACTTGAGAGAAATAGCCATAGGAATTCAGTTTTTGTTTTAACTGATACAATTGGTTTTGAGTAATGAATTCATTGGCTTTGATACTGATCATACGGTGCATTAAATCAGCTTCTAAAAAAGGTTGGTCGACCACCACATTAACTGGGCCAACACGGTACCTAGGCCCTGTATCGAAAGTTAATCTGATAGCGGCACTGTTTTGCTCAGGGTAAACTGTTATTTTTTGGTCAGTGAACTTGGCATCAAGGTAAAATTTTTCATTGGCCAAACCCAATAATTTATTTTTTAAAGCATCGTACTTGCTTTGGTTCAATGGTTGACCAACACCTATACCATGGTTTTCAAGGATTTGGATGAAATCTTGATCTTGACCAGCAGAAACAGAAATTTTTGCTGACTCAATCACCGTCAAGGGTCCAGGCTGGATGTCAATAACCACAGTTTCGCATGATTCTGTTTTTTTGGCCTGTAATGTGGCTTTGGCATTGAAGTAGCCAAAGGGCTGTATAGCTGCTTGCACTTGGTCTAGTAAGTCTTTGTGCTGCCGACTGATGGGTGAAACAACCGACAGGCACACATAGGTTCTGCTGCTCAAAAACGCCAATACATTACTCTCAATGTTGTCATCAACCCCATTGATTTCAAACTCTATTGCTGCGACTGTAAAAGGCAGCAGCAAACAAAATAACCAGCACCAGTTTGTTTTGCGGTGAGATTCTGACAATGCTTTCATATTGACAGTTGTATCCAACGACATTTATTGATGCCATTCAAAACAACCATTGTGTTTTCAACACAGGTAATTCTGTATGATAAAAATGGTTGGCTGTGGCCCTCGTTCAAAGCATGTGCCACTGTTGGAGTGGAACTCATGGCTGGCCTTGTGTCATTGTTGCAATAGCATCGTGCTTGGGCTCGGTAAAATTGACGTGCACATCTCGTTGTGGAAAGGCCACCACAATGCCTGATTCTCGGAAAGCTTTTTCAATTAAGAACCTAATTTCGCTGCGAATCAGTCGCAATTCTTTGCCAGACTGTACAGACACCCAGAAAAACAGATCGAAAATCAAGGCACTGTCGCCAAAATCTTCAAACACAACCACATAATTGGGAAAGTCTTGCACCAAGTCATGGTGCTCAAGTACTTGTTCTAGTTGCTGTTTTACGAGTTGAACATCAGAACCGTAGGCCACCCCTACCCTGACTGAGGTGCGGATAAAGGGGTCGTTTAAGGTCCAATTAACCAACCTGGATTCGAGTACTTGGCTGTTCGGTACTATGATGTGTGCCCCATCATTGCGGCGGATTTGAGTTGACCGATTACCAATACCAATCACTGAACCCAAAAAACCGTCTATTTCAAGGATATCCCCCATTCTGATGGGTTTTTCAGACATCAAAATCCAGCCGCTGAGGAAGTTTTCTATGATATTTTTTGCCCCAAAACCAAAACCAATGGCTACTGCTCCTGATATGAATGCGAACGTGGCCAAAGGTATACCTAAGTAAGTTAAAACTGACAACAAAACCAACACTATCATACTGAAAAATATGATGCGTTGAATGATGGCTTTGCTGTCTTGGCTGATGCGGGTTTTACTGAGCAACTTCCTGACAATCAGAAAAGCCAACAACCGACTCATCAACCAAGCGGCAACCATAAACCCCATGGAGTAAAGTATTTGTAACCAAGTAACGGCTGCACCGTTACCCAAAGTAAATGCAGCTTTGTTTAAGAAATCGAACATTTGATGATTATAAACCAGTCATTAAAATCTAATACACACTATTGGCATACTTCTTTTCCCCTGCCTCAATTTTAACTGGTAGGCGATTCTGTAGTGGCGGCAAAGTACAAGTTGAGTATTTTGTAAATGCACAAGGTGGGTTATAGGCTTTGTTGAAATCAATGCGAACTTGGCCCAGTTGATTGACTTTGCCGTCGGTGTAGAGGAATCTGCCTGAACCATAAGTGGTTCGTCCATTGGTTGGGTCAGCAAAGATCAGATAATATGAATCATCGGCATCCAAAGCATCCAAACTGTATGCTTCGCCATCAATGGTGAATTCCAGCCTGCCTGGGGACTCTGCATTACTGAGGATGCCCAGGACATTAACTATGGGAATGGTTTTGATAGGATTGTAGGCGATGAATTTGGCATCAATGCGCAACGCCTCATCTTCAGGAAAATACTCCAAGCCCAAGAACTCAGTGCGGGTTTTGGCTTCAGAGTCTTTGATTCTGACCGCCATCTTGCCCCGTTCAATCACATAAAATTCAAAAGTATCCACTTTAAATACGGTGGTTTCAGCTACGCTGGTGTCGGCATTGACGGGAATAGAGCCAATAATCTTATGATCATTGGCAGTGATTGCCACATCTGAAGCCACTCTGAAAGACATGCTTTTATCTCGTTTTAAGTGCAACGTGCCCAAATACTCAGGACCATGCGCGAGCTGGATGTCATTATCGACTGCCGAGCCCATGGTGTTATCACCCACATGTAGCCACTCAAGTCCAACTAAACTCAACCAGCCATGAGGTTGCATCAAACCCTCTAATCGATTGGTTTGCCATGTTTGATAAGCCGTTTTGGGCTCAATTACAGCACTGTTTGTTGACTGGGCTGATTCGGCAGCATTTAATTGGCAACTAAGGAGCAATAAGCTTATTAATGTGTAACCTTTCATCGGTGGGTATAACGTGTGAATAAGCTTACATGTTAAGTGCTTAGTTGTTAATTTCAAGTCAATTTAAACAACTAGTTTGGTATTTTATGTTGTATTTTAAAGCAATGGTGTATTTTGGCGTTCTTGAAATCGGGGTCATAACTTTTCTTTGTGATATCTTCAACGTCAAATAGCTCTTTAATTTCAGTGCTTAATACAAATTTTTTAAAGTTGTTTGAAAAATATAATATGCCACTTTTACTGAGTAGCTTCATACAAGCTTCGATCAACTTTTGATGGTCTTTTTGAACCTCCCAATCTTCTTCACGAGAATGCGAATTAGAAAATGTTGGGGGGTCTGCTATGATTAAATCGAATGGTTCCTTGCTGCGGGACAAATAAGTCATCACGTCAGCCCGTACAAAACTATGCTGAGCTCCTCTCAAGGCATTCAAAGCGAAGTTATCTTCTGCCCATTTGAGGTAGGTTTTTGAGGTATCTACACTGGTGACAGCACTGGCTTGTCCTTTGGCTGCAGCCACCGAAATGGCACCGGTGTAACTGAATAAATTCAAAACACGCTTGCCTTTAGACTCTGCTTGAACCTGATTGCGCAACCACCGGTGGTCTAAAAACAACCCAGTGTCCAAATACTGCTCTAAATCGACCAGGTATTTTCGCCCTTGTTCATTGATTACAAAGCGGTCTTCTTGGTCATTGAATTTGTTGTATTGTTGGTTGTCCTTCTGAATCAGGCGGGTTTTTAAGTGGATTTTTTCTGGCTTGGGTTGAAGCACTGATTGCACTGCCAACATCACATGATTTAAATGTAAAACAGCTTTTTTGGGTTCTATGCTTTTGGGTGCTTGGTACTCTTGAATGTGAACGTGATTTTGGTAACAGTCTATGGCCACAGCGTACTCAGGTAAGTCAGCATCATACAGACGATACGCTTCAATTTGCTGTTTGTCTAACCATTGACTCAGTTGATTTTTGTTCTTCTTTAACCGATTCGCCAGCATTTGAGCTGCTGCGGGTAAAGCAAACAGTTGTCCTGCTGGAATATCCAAAAGATTGCCTGGTTCCACCTCAAACAACCTGAGTTGAACTGGAATGGCACCGTTAAGCAAAGCATAAGAATTAGCGCCACGGTAGCCCAATAACCATCCCTTGGCTTCATCAGGTGTTAATACTGCGGCTTTGGCTTGCTTGACATTGGACCTCAACCAATCGCGCAACTGCAACCAACTGGACAAGTAGTTCTTTTGTAAGCGCACACCATACGGTGGATTACAAACAATCAAATTATTCCGAGGTGGAATGCGAAATCGATCCAGCGTTTGGTACTGAAAGCTGATGCGTTTATTGTGTGGCAAGTTACTCAGATTCAGTTGCGCTTGAGCAATGGAGTCTTTGTGATGATCAACCCCAATAACTTGCCCACTGAATCGCTCCATACCATCAGCAGCACGCTGTTCCGCCTTAATCATCATTTGCGTCCATAAATTTGAGTCAAAACCATGCCATGAAAACAAGGCGTGACTTTTTAACTGCAAATTAGGCGCGATGTCACAGGCCATTTGCCAACCTTCAGTCAATAACGTACCTGAACCACACATCGGGTCAATTAAATTATGGTTGTTGGCTGCTGCAGCTGGCCATCCTGCACGGATCAACACCGCTGCGGCTAAATTTTCTTTCAACGGTGCCAAAGTATTGGTCCCGCGATAACCACGTTGATGCAAACTGTGGCCTGTTATGTCTTGATAAATGTCCAACTGTTTGTACTTTAAACGTGCATAAACACTCAGGTGGCCGTCGGCTTTTACCACTTTAGGTCTGAAGCCATAGGCTTCGTTCAGTTGATCACAAATGGCGTCTTTGGTTACTTGAGATGAAAAGTGGGTGTTTTTGAGTTCTTTGTTGGTACCATTGAATTTAATTGATAAGGTCTTGGGAATCTCTTTGCATAAGCTTGACCAAGTTATTGCACCAATGGCGCGGTACAAATCTTTCTGATTGGCACATTGCGCCGAGTCCACTTTGAGGTAAATGCGGTTGGCCAAGCGAGACCACATCACGGCGTGGAGCCATACTTCAGCACTCGCTTTGGCATGCACGCCCGCCAAGCCTTCTGCGGCTTCACTGGCACCTAAATTCAACAGCTCATCTTTTAACAGCAGCTCTAAATGTTTAGGACAACTGACAAAAGCATCCAATAGTTGTTCGCCTGTGGAATCATTCATGGTTAATGTGTACCTTTATGGTGTTTGCCATATCTGTGACTTTTTTTCTGGCCGCATTCAATGACCGAGCGGTTGCCAAACAAACACCTAGTCTGCGTTTGCCGTTGATTTCTGGCTTGCCAAACAAGCGTATTTGGGTGCCCTTTTGCGTCAATGCTTGATCAACTTGACTGAATGTTGGCGTGGTGCCTTCACCTTCACCCATAATAACGTGTGATGCCGAAGGGCCGTTTTGTTGAATGGTGGGAATGGGCAAACCCAAAATAGCCCGCACATGCAAGGCAAATTGACTTAAATCTTGTGAAATCATGGTGACCATACCAGTGTCGTGTGGCCGAGGTGACAGCTCAGAAAAGATCACTTCATCTCCACGCACAAAAAACTCAACTCCGAAGACCCCATAGCCACCCAAAGCATCGGTGACTTTTTTAGCCATTTCTTTGGCTTTGGCCAAGGACGTATCGGTCATTGGTTGGGGTTGCCATGATTCTTGGTAATCGCCATGCTCTTGTCGATGGCCTATCGGCTCACAAAAAGTGGTGCCTTCAATGTGCCTGACAGTCAATAAAGTAATTTCGTAATCAAACTTGATAAAGCCTTCCACAATGACACGACCAGCTCCAGTTCGACCGCCACTTTGTGAATAATTCCATGCGGCCTCTATATCCTCAGGGTTTTTAATGGTGGTTTGTCCTTTACCTGATGAACTCATCACAGGTTTAACCACACAGGGTATGCCAACTTTTTCAACGGCCTGGACAAACGACTGGTAATCGTCAACAAATTCAAACGGACTACAATGTAAGTCCAATTCAGTGGCTGCCAGCAACCTGATACCCTCGCGATCCATGGTCAAATGTGCAGCATTAGCAGATGGCACAACGGTGTAACCTTGGCGCTCAAAATCAAGTAACAATGCGGTGTTGATGGCTTCAATTTCAGGCACCAACAAATCGGGTTTATGTTGTTCGATGACTTGGCTTAATTGATGTTCATCTGTCATATCAATTACTTTGAACTCGTCTGCCACGTGCATGGCAGGTGCGTTTGCATAACGGTCCACTGCAATGGTATGAACACCCAGGCGCTGGGCCTCGATAACCACTTCTTTGCCTAACTCGCCGGCCCCTAACAGCATGATCTTAATGGGAGCGGTACGATTGGAATTGAAAAATTGATGCATGATTGATACTGGCTTACAAATAACAATGCGGCATTATATCACCATTCAGTTGGATACTCGTTGGCATAATACGCGACATTTAAACCCATTGATTAGTGGTTAATAAATGTTTCAGTCGAGCAAACACAGCTTGAAACTGTTGTTCGCCATTATGGTCTAAGGAAGTGTTGAATCAGTGTTTTGCTGTACTCAAACTGGCAAAAAACATCACTTCAAGTTATTATAACGACCATTTTTAAAATTAAACTTCAGAGGTTTTAATGAACAAATTCAAGATTGCTCGTGTATTTACTGTTTTAGTATTCAGCTTTTTCATCCATACAGCACTGGCTGAGAACCCCTTGGTTAAAATGCAAACATCAAAAGGTGATATTTATTTAGAGCTTTATGCAGACAAGTCCCCTGTTTCAGTGGCCAACTTTTTATCTTATGCCAATGAAGGCTTTTATGATGGCACCATTTTCCATCGAGTCATCAGCACTTTCATGATCCAAGGTGGCGGCTTCACTGAGGCATTGGAAAGAAAACCAACCAAAGCGCCAATTAAAAACGAAGCCAACAATGGTTTGAAAAACCTGAAAGGCACCATAGCCATGGCCAGGTTACCTGACCCACAGTCAGCCACCTCACAGTTTTTTATCAATGTGCAAGACAATGCGGCCTTGAACTTTACTGGTGAACAAAACACCAACACCTGGGGTTACGCTGTTTTTGGTCAAGTTGTTCAAGGCATGGATGTGGTGAATGAAATCAGGTTCACACCCACTGCTGGTAAAATGCCATTCAGGAAAGATGTACCAATTGAAAACATTGTGATTAAATCAGTGACTGTTGTAGAGCAATTGCCTGTGGAAAAGCCAGCTGCTTTATGACCACATACTTCATATCTGACCTGCATTTGTGTGACCAACAGCCAGACATCACCAGGTCATTCATTACGTTTTGTCGAAACCAAGCCTGCCACGCGCAGGCTTTGTATATTTTGGGCGATTTTTTTGAATATTGGCTGGGCGATGACGCCTTGGATAACACCGCCAAAGTGGTACAAAAAGAACTGTCTGAGTTAAGTGAATTGGGTGTAGCCCTTTATTTTATGGCTGGTAACCGTGATTTTTTGTTGGGCGAAGCATATGCCAGCAGTTGTGGCATGCAAATAATCAACGAACCTACCACCATTGATTTATATGGGGAAACGGTACTATTGGTTCATGGCGATGCACAATGTACCGATGACCAGCCTTACCAACAAGCCAGAGCCATGTTTCGAGATCCTAAATGGCAACAGCAGTTCCTCAGTATGGACATAGCACAGCGTATTGACTTTGCCCAGAAGGCCCGCCAGCAAAGTCAACAGCACACTAAAAACACAACGGCAGAAATAATGGATGTTAACCCCCGCGCCATTGCTGCCTTAGTTGCTGAACATGGGGTTAAGACCATCATCCACGGACACACCCACCGCCCCGCTGTACACCAAGAATCAGACAAGCAACGCATTGTTTTAGGCGACTGGCATCACCAAAGCAGTTATTTATTGGCCAACGAGCAAGGCTTTCGACTGATTTCCAGCTGATTCAAGATCTGTTTCATGCCACATTCATTGATTATTCAGCAAATATTCTGGTCATTGGGTTTATCTGTTTTTCGTGATAAAATCAGCGCCTGATAAATTTAACCGAGATTGAGAATGACCGTATTTAATCAATTGCTTCAACTCCGAAGCGCCCAAGGACACGTAATGACTCATGGCTTAAAAGATGAAGCCATTAAACAATTCATCGATTCAGACCCACAATTAGTCAACGCCATCAACGCAGCCACTGAAGAAATTGTTCGAATCAAGGCGGAGTACCCACAGCTCATCGATATGGATGAAGCCGATCAATTGTCCTTTATGCATGCAGATTACATTAATTTTTATGCAGCCGATGCGGTCAATCCCTATGTTGCTTTAACGGCCAAAGGCCCTTGGGTGATCACCCTCAAAGGGGCTGTGCTACACGACAGCGGCGGGTATGGCATGTTAGGTGCAGGACATGCAGCTGACCACGTACTGGCTACCATGGCAAAACCCCATGTAATGGCTAACATCATGACCCCCAGCTTTTATCAACGACGTTTATCAGATTTATTAAAACAACAGATAGGCAAAAACCGAGGTGGCTGTCCATTTGAAAAGTTCATTTGTATGAATTCAGGTTCAGAAGCAGTTACCGTGGCATCCAGAATTTCAGATGTGAATGCCAAAAACCAAACTGGCATGAAAGGTGAGCATTATGGCAAAACCATTAAAATCATGGCTTTGGAAGGCGCTTTCCATGGCCGCACCGATCGACCCGCACAGTATTCCGACTCATCACTGAAATCGTACAAAAAGAATTTAGCTTCTTTTCAAGGCAGAAATAACCTCATCACCGTACCAATCAACGACGTGGACGCCCTTAAACAAGCGTTTGATGATGCGGCGAAAAACAATGAGTTTATTGAGTCTTTTTTCATTGAACCTGTCATGGGCGAAGGCAATCCAGGCATGGGTATTACCCCAGAATTTTACGCCACTGCCAGAGAGCTGACCGAACAAAATGGCACCTTATTCTTGGTTGACTCAATTCAAGCAGGTTTGCGTGCGCATGGCTGTCTGTCTATTTGTGACTACCCTGGTTTTGAACACCTGCCTGCGCCAGACATGGAAACCTATTCAAAAGCAATGAATGCTGGACATTATCCATTGTCGGTATTGGCGATGAATGCCAAAGCTGCACAAATGTATGTGGTGGGCATTTATGGCAACACCATGACAGCCAACCCCAAAGCATTGGATGTCGCTTACACCGTATTGACTCATTTAAGTGATGAAACCAAAAACAATATCCGTGAAATGGGCCAGTTATTTGTGACTAAGCTGAAAGCATTGCAAGCCAAAATGAACGGTGAAATAACCAATGTTCAAGGCACCGGTTTGTTGTTTTCGTGTGAATTAGATCCCGTATTCAAAGCATATGGCAAAAACAGCATTGAAGAATACCTGCGTTTTAACGGTTTAGGTGTGATCCATGGTGGTGAGAATTCTTTGCGTTTTACCCCACATTTTAATATCACAGAAGCCGAAGTTAATCTGATTGTTGATGGTGTGGAACAGGCTTTGTTGAACGGTCCAAAAGCCAACTCAGCAGATTAAGCATTTACCAATAAATTATTAACTATAAAGTCTAAAGCAGTTAAAGCCACTGCATAAAGTGGCTTTTTAAGGAGACATTCAATGCAAACGCATGCTATTAAACATTTACTCAATGACAGCGTCAAAGCAGACACTGTTATTGAGATCAAAGGCTGGATCAGAACCACCCGTGACTCAAAAGGTGGTTTTTCATTTTTAGTGGTGCATGATGGTTCATGTTTCGATGGCATCCAGGTGGTTGCCAACAATGAACTGCCTAACTACACAGCTGAAATACTTAAATTATCCACAGGTTGCTCAGTGGTCATTCAAGGCAAGTTAGTTGAGTCAGGTGGTAAAGGTCAACAGTATGAAATTCATGCCGACTCGGTTGAAGTGATAGGTTGGGTTGAAAACCCCGATACCTACCCGGTTCAGCCAAAACGTCACAGCATGGAATTCTTACGTGATGTGGCACACCTGCGCCCACGCACCAATACCTTCAGTGCCATGCTTCGCATCCGCAATACCATGGCGCAAGCGGTACACCAGTATTTCAATCAACAAGGGTATTTTTGGCTACATACCCCTATCATCACTGCCAGCGACTGTGAAGGTGCTGGTGATCTGTTCAGGGTTTCAACTTTAGATTTAATGAATTTACCTAAAAACGACCAAGGCAATGTTGATTTCAGTCAAGATTTTTTTGGTAAAGAAACCTACTTAACTGTTTCAGGCCAGTTGAATGCTGAAAGCTATGCATGTGCGCTCAGTAAGGTCTATACCTTTGGACCAACATTCAGAGCGGAAAATTCACACACACAAAGACACTTGGCTGAATTCTGGATGGTTGAACCTGAAGTGGCATTTGCTGATTTGAATGATGCAGCACAATTGGCGGAAGATTTTTTGAAGTTTGTGGTTAAACAAGTGCTTGAAAACAACATGGATGACATGCAGTTTTTTAATAGTTTTGTCGATAAAACTGCCATTCAAAGATTGGAAACTTTATGCAACGACAGCTTTGAACGGGTCAACTATGCCGATGCTTTAGAAATCCTCAAACAATCAGGCAAAACTTTTGAATACCCTGTTGAATGGGGTTTAGATTTGAAAACTGAACATGAGCGTTATTTAACTGAAGTACACTTCAAAAAGCCAATTGTGGTGATGAATTACCCAGAAGAAATCAAACCTTTCTATATGCGCTTGAATGACGACGGTAAAACAGTAGCAGCCATGGATGTATTGGTACCTGGCATTGGTGAGATCATGGGTGGTGCGCAACGTGAGGAGCGTTTAGACTACCTGCTTAAACGTATGGAACATCACCAATTGGATGCCAATGAATACAAATGGTACACCGACCTAAGAAGGTACGGTACAGTGCCGCATGCAGGCTTTGGTGCTGGTTTTGAGCGTCTGGTTAGCTACGTCACAGGATTATCTAATGTTCGTGACGTGATTCCTTTCCCCAGAACACCAGGCACAGCTAAATTCTGATTAGCAGTGTGACCCATGTGTTATTCAAACAGGGTGGCTTAGGTCACCCTGTTTAGCTTTAAAAACGCAGAAATTACTGCCCGCTTCTATTAAAGCCACAATTTTGCTCAATACAAAAAGCGCATTCATTCTTTACGACTGACAACCAGCTTATCGAAATCCGCACTGCCTGGAGATTGATGTATACGCAAATCGAAAGCGGCTATGACAGCATAAATATGATCGAATACATCACTTTGAATGCTTTCGTATTCTTTCCATACTGTGGTATTGGTAAAAGCATAGACTTCTAATGGAATGCCCTGGTTGGTCGCTTGTAATTGCCGAACTATCAGTGTCATCTCTTGATGGATGTATGGGTGGTTTTTTAAATAATTGAGCAAGTATGCTCGCAAAGTTCCAAGGTTGGTCAGTCGTCGTCCATTAACCACCGAGTCCATGTCAATATCATGTTGTTTATTGTAGGCGTTAATTTCATCCAGCTTTTCATGCAAGTAAGGCGCCAATAGATTGGCTGCTTGCAAGCGATCAATCAGTTCTTGATCCATGAACTTAACACTGGTGACATCTACATATATAGCACGTTTAATGCGCCTGCCACCAGATGCTGACATGCCTTGCCAGTTTTTAAAAGAATCCGCAATCAAAGCATAAGTGGGAATGGTGGTGATGGTTTTATCCCAATTTTGTACTTTAACGGTGGTTAATCCAATTTCTATCACATCACCATCAGCGCCATAGCTTGGCATTTCTAACCAATCACCTAATCTGAGCATGTTATTAGCGGACAATTGAATACCCGCGACAAAGCCCATGATAGGGTCTTTAAATACCAACATCATCACAGCAGTCATTGCACCTAAACCACTGATGATCAACATCGGGGATCGGTCAATGATGACTGCCACAATGATGATAACGGCAATGATAGAAATAAATAACTTGATGGCTTGTAACAAACCTTGAATTGGCAGGTTCTTTGTGCGTTTATTCTTGCGAGTCAAATAGCCAAAAGCATCAACCAAGGAAAACAGGGTCAAGGTGGCGAACACAATCACCCAGATAACAGTTGCAGTGAGTATGCCATGGTAAAAAACAGACTCATGGTTAACCCACAACGTCACCTGAACAAATAACAAGATGCCTTGAGCAGTCAAAGCCAAGCGACTCAAAAATTTGTCTTCTATCAGGATTCGCCAGTTGTGGCGAGATTTTCGCGCAAATTTGGCAATCATTTTAATTAATACTGAATGAAAAAACCAATGAATCACCAGTGACAGCAATACAATGGCAGTTAATATCAGCAAGGTCATTTGCACAGATGACAGCTCAATTCCCAAAGCAGAAAGCCATTGATTAAAGTGGTTTTTCATCGGTATTTTTACTTGGTATCAAACGCTTAAATATGGGGGTTAATAGCTGGTTTTAAAGGTACAAGTTTTACTGCGACCAATCTTCGCAGTAAATTGTAATGACAGCCACAACTGCACCTTTAAAACCTATAATGATAAACCAAATTTTACTCAGGTTTTACGGGACTGATAAAGGCTTCAGGTTTAACAGCCAGTACCGAACAATCAATATTAAATAATACCGCTTCAGCCGTGTTACCAATCAGAAACCCTGGGATTCCAGTACGCCCTACTGTTCCCATTATCAATAGTTCTGGCTGCAACTGTTCAACCAGCTCTGGGATTTTGAAAGCCGCAGGCCCTTGGGTTAAATGTAATATAGGGTTTAAGAACTTATGGGTGGTCTTACCATGGGCTGACAAACAAGAATCAACAGTTTTTTGCAGCCATTTTTTGCGTTTTTTTTGTTCTTCCTCTAACATCAAGTCCACTTCCTTGGTTGAATAATCCATGCGTGCCGAGCGTTTTAAATTTTCATTGTCTAATCGCCAACTGTGCACCACATGAAATTCTGCCAATTGTGACAGTGCCAGTGACACACCATAATTCAAAAGCTGTTTATTTAACCATTCATTTTCCTGGTTATCAGGTTCATAATCTATGGCCACTAGAATTTGTTTAGCCCCCAATTGTTCTGCCGATTTAATCAACCAAACTGGACAAGGGCACATGCGCAATAATTTCAAATCCTGACTACCAAATAGCATGGTTTTAAACCCCGAGGGTTCTACGGGTTTGATGAGCATATCTACTTCGTACTCAATGACTTCTCGTATGATGTCCAGAAATGGTTTGCCTGAAAATACTTTAACTTCAACTTTCAGCTCATCAGCCAGTGGTTTGACACGTTGCAACAGTTCTTGGTACTTATGTTCCAACATTTCATGCAATAATAAATTGCCACTGGGCTGATCACGACCAAGCTTTCTCAAGCTTTCATAGCAGCCAGCTACGGTCATTTTAGCCTGGTGTGTTTGGGCCAATTCAATGGCTTGCTGTAGGGCTGAGTCGTCTTTGCTGTTGATTTCATCTACAAAAAGAATGTGGTTGATTTTTTGCATAGCAATTTCCAAGAAATGAATACAATTATCATACCACCAGCCAAGACTTAAGAATTTGATATTAATCAATTAAATATGCCAACTGATGGTAAATATTATCATCCTAAGCTGTTTTGGTCTACTTTGATACTGGCTGAAGGTTTACCCAGATAAAAGCCCTGTAAATAGTCCACACCTAATTGTATGGCCATTTTTGTGGTGGCTTCATTGTGACAGTATTCAGCAGTTACTTTGATGTCATGTTTATGTGACAGTAAAACTATTTCCCGGGTGATTTTCTGTGCATCAGCATTAAATTCAATGGCACTGATGATAGAGCCATCAATTTTAATAAAATCAATAGGCAATAACGACAAACGATCAAAATTAGAATAGCTCCGGCCCAAGTCATCTAAGCCAACTTTTGCTCCAAATCGTTGCAACCGAATAATGAAACGACGCACTGTTTCAAGCGCATCAATCGCTTCAGTTTCTAAAATTTCAAACTGAATCCGCCTGGCGATTTTGGAATTTTTTACTGCATTTAAGATGAATTCTCTGGTATCAGGGTTCATGATGTCAGTGATGCTTAAATTTACAGAGACAGTGAAATTGCCAAGTACAGCAGCTTGAATTGACTTGCGTACCATGCGTCGAGTTATTTCTGCGTACATGCTCGCACGTCTGGCCACAGGAATGAACACATCTGGTGTGAGTTCAACTTGTCCATCTTGATAAACTATTCTGGCCAAGCATTCGTATTTTGCCAATTCCCTGGTTCTGGCATGGAAAATGGGTTGCCAGAAAGGTACCAAGCGATCTTCATCTAGCGCCAATTGTAATTGTTGCTTTATAGTAGAAATTTGTTGATAAGCTGCAGGTATGGTTGAACTGTGACTGTCATACACAAAAATCCGAAGATTTTTACTTTTGGCTTCTTCTAAAGCTATATTGGCCAACATATAGGCATCTTCATGCTGATTAACACAACCAACAGTAATCACCAATTTGATGAACTCATTGTTATTGATTTTATAGCGATGATTTTCTAAGTATTCATTCAACTGTTTCGCTAGTGCAGTAACATCTGTAACCTTCACTGAGGTATTATCAAGTAATGCGAAGACATCACCACCTATGCGGTATGGTTTGGGCTGTTTAAGAATTGAATGGTTAAAGTTTATCAGTCTGCATGTAAACTCTTGCAATATACAATCCACCACAGCCGGTCCATAGGTATTGATAACGTCTTTGAAATTTTTTATATCAATGAATATTAAATGAGTGGGTTTTGGCTCAACTAAATCTTGTATCAATTGCTTGCGATTTGGAAGTCCAGTTAACTCATCTTTAAACATGGAATTGAGTTTTACTTGCCATTCTCTTTGTGAGCTTTTCAGAAATAGAATGAAAATTGGCGTAATTAAAAGCGTCAATAAGCCAGCCATCATTAACGCATAAGCTGCACTTTGTACAACCACTGAATCAATTTCATTTATGTTAACATCAGCACCAATGACATAAACTTCACCTGCACTGGTTTGGAATGGCACATACACCGATCTGAACGAGCCCCAGCGATCATGGTATTCAGCGCTTTGTTTAAGTCCAGTTTCAAACACCTGAACGATGGTGTCATTCATCTCTGGGTATTTGGTGTAGTAACTCGGCTCATAAGAGTCCAGCGCCAACTCCTCTTCAGTGGCACTGGAAGCAACAAATAGAATGTCATCTCCAAAACGTTTTAAACTGTATACGTACTCAACCCCAATGTCTTTAGCAAATCCGTACAGCTTTACCCCCAATTGATAATCCTGCTCCACACTGAGTGAACTTTTATTGCGTAAATTATCATGAAAATTCTTGCCCATAATGGCACGAGTCGAATGAACAGCAGTTATCAGTTTTTTGTCAATTGCGGTGACCATCTCGCCACGCAGGTGTTTATAGTGAAGAAAACAAATGACAAAAATTGCAAACAAATACAAAACAGCAACCAGGGCAAATTTTTTTAAGTATTTTTGCATATTGCTAAACCGCTTACTTTTGAATTTCTGGGTTAACTATTTTGTCACTTATGGAAGCAAATTACCAAACATTGATGACGAAATTATAGCAAGCTGAAATCAATTACAATCCAATCAACTTTAGCTGCCATTCTAGGTGCCTGGCTTGAATCCTTTTATTATGCACCAATTAAACAGTACTGTTTATTAATTGACACACCACTTAGCTTAAAGCCATTTTTTGCGGCGGAAGAAAAACACCATGGAAACAGTGATAATAATCATCACAATCCACACAATCAAATAGCCGTATGGCGAGGTCAATTCAGGCATACTGAAAGCACCCAGAGTTGGGTTGAAATTCATGCCATACACGCCAACTATGAAAGTCAGTGGAATAAAGATGGTAGATATAATGGTCAGTATCCTCATCACTTCATTGGTTCTGCTGTTGGAGCTTGATAAGTGGGTATCCAACATGCTGCCGGTTAATTCTCTGAACGATTCCAATAAATCGATCAACTGCACCGTGTGATCATAACAATCTCGCATATATATTAAAGACTTGTCTTTAATAAAACCGCTTTCATTTCTCAGCAACTTATTGACCAAGTCGCGTTGCGGCCACATGGTATGACGCAACATAATCAACTCTCTTTTAAGTATATAAATTTTTTCAAGCGTGCCGTTATCTGTTTCAGTTAAGATCAACTCTTCAACTTCTTCTATTTGTTGACTGTACCTCTCAAGTACAGGAAATCCTTCATCAATAATGGCATCAACCAAGGTGTACAACAAAAAATCTGAGCTGCGCATCCTGAGCTGGGTGTTACTGTCGTTCAAACGAATCATTATTTTGTCAAAAACATCGGTTTGATTTTGACATACAGTGATTAAGAACTGATGGTTATAAAAGAAACTTATCTGCCCTATTTCAATCAGTTCGTTTTGCACCTTGGGTAAATTCATGACCATGAAAACAAACTCATCATAACTGTCAACTTTAGGGCGCTGACCTGTGTTGAGCACATCCTCAAGAGCCAGTTGATGCAATTTAAAAATTTGGCCTAATTGAACCAAACTATCAACATCTAAGTGCCCTTCAATATTAATCCATGCCACTTCCCCTTCCACGAGGTGGTTGGGGATGTCAGATACTTGTACATCGTCTTCAATGCTTATGTTTTGTTGGTTATAACTGACCAGTTTTATTTGTAACGGCTCAGACTCAGGGTTACCTTCAGCATTCAATGTGCCCGGAATGGTGCCTGGCTTGTGGTATTTTTTGGAAAATAATTTCATCTTGAGTCAGTTGCGTTCCTTTCTTATCAGTGACCAAAGGCCAAACCCATATCAGCACTTTGAATTAAACATACATTGCAGAAGTAGATACAGCTTAACGGCAACTTTGGTTTCATTATTTGGTGTTCAGCATCACCCAATTATCTGCTAATGAATTGGATAAACATGAGTATATTTGTATCAGTTTATTATTCAAAATACACGGCTTTGAACACAGCCAAAGGTGCGCGTTTACCTATGTTCAATTGTAGGGTGTCTTTGTATAAGGTGTAGTTGTTTGTGAGATTTAACACCTCAAGAAATGCCTGCTCATTAACCTCAAGATCAGGACAGGCCATCATCGTCGTGGCCAATTCTGTAAACTTAATTTTCATGCCTTTTTCAAAAGCATAGGTGCCAAAAAAGTTATTACAACCTGCAAAGCCAGAAACCCTGCTTTGTTCGGCACTTAATTTAATATGAATTTCGCGTTGTTGATCTTCTGTCATGGTTACTGGTCGACCTTCAAGTTCGATCAACTTCCAATATTTACCCACTATTTGTTCAGAATAATCTAAAGGTGCTGACTCTGTATGCGACTTATCAATTATTGCATTTTGCGGTTCGTGGTGCGTAGATTGACAGCCAACTGTCAAGATGGCTGCTGTTACAATAACTAACATCGTATTGAAAAGTTTTAACATATATCACCTGTGGTTATTATTTTAAATGTATGAATCAATAAACTTTCAGTGCTATAAAAACAGCACATGACATTATTCTAACTGATTCTGTTTGAGGAGTATTTACCTTTTTCTGAATTTGGCTACGCTGCCGGCCATTAAAAACCGAATGAGCTTATCCGGTAAAATACGGGTCAGTAAAGCAATCGCTCTGTTGCGCCATCCATTGATGTAAACAGCTTGATTGACATTTACTGCAGCTATGCCTTGGGCCACCACTTCATCTGCACTCATCCACAGCTTATTTGACATCTTTGATACCATCTCACGGGTACCATTGACATCGTGAAATTCAGTGTAAGTAAAACCAGGACACAAAGCGGTCACATGCACCCCATGGTCGGCAGCTTCCAAATGCAATGAATGTGAAAACTTAATGACAAATGATTTAACTGCACCATACAGGGTGTGCCCAGCAGTTGGTGGCGTCAACCCAGCCAAAGAAGCCACATTGATGATGTAGCCTTGTTTTTGTTGTTGCATGCCAGGGTAAAATAAATAACTGAGCTCCACCACAGAACTCAACATCACTTGCAGCATGGCTTGGTGGGTGTTCCAGTCAACTGAATCAAAATCACCTGGTACGCCATAACCAGCGTTATTAACCAACATAGACACATGATAATCATGACTGATACAGTGCTGATATATCACCTGATTGGCAGCAGGCTCAGCCAGGTCAGCTACCACATAACTACAGTCAACAGCATGCTGCTGAGTTATTTTGTTTTGTAGAGATTGTAAGGCAGATTCACGCCTTGCCACCAATATCAGTGACCATCCAGCAGCTGCCAATTGTTCAGCAAAACAAGCACCAATGCCTGCTGAGGCACCAGTAATCAATGCGTATTTTTTATTCATAGCAGATAAAAAAAGGCCAGTTAGACTGGCCTTTCGTTTGAATTATTTGATGGAAAAACTGTGTAGCCTATTTTCAGGTAATGTCGAGTAATACAGGGCCAAGTTAGCGATGTCTTGATCAGTTAAGGTTGCTGCGAATCCAGCCATAATGGCATTTTTTCTGGCACCAGAACGGTAATCCATCAATGCGCGCTCTAAATAATCAGCATACTGACCGGCTAAAATAGGATAAGTTTCATCTATCCCAACACCGTCCATGCCATGACATGCCACGCAAACTTGTTGGGCTTTGGCTTTGCCTTGTTCGGCATCTGCTGCATAGACCAATGATGTGCAAACCAATAACAATAAAATTAATAAATGTTTCATTTCAGTTCCTCAGTTATTGGTTCAATGTTTTAAAGTAAGATACGATATCAGCAATGTCTTGATCTGATAAATCTGCAGCTTGTGCATGCATGGTGTTATGACTTCTTTCACCTGAGCGGTAAGCCTTAATTGCTGCAATCATATAAGCTTCATTTTGACCACCTAATCGCGGCACATGATATTGAGGGTATGCATTTTGGTAAAAAGGGATACCATGACATCCTGTACAAGTGTAACCTGTTACCTTGCCCTTTTCTGGGTCACCAGCTGCCATCGTTTGCATGCTTGCAATCATTAAAATCAAAAGAACTAATTTTTTCATCTTATGCCAAAGTTAAATAAAACGCACATTATAAGCAGATACTGGGTTTGACTCAATCGAATTCATTTGATTAAGCCTAAAATCTTTTGTCATAGATGCATGGACAACCAATAAAATCATCCACACCTTACTGACAGAGTTCAATTTTGCGCTGTTCAATATTAAGCCGTATAATTATCTTTTTATCTGAGAATTAAGTCATGATCAGCGCCAACATTCCACAAACCCCTGCGGTTAAAAACGAACCAATCAACGCATACTTACCCGATAGTCCTGAAACAAAATCGTTGCAACAGACTATGGATCAAATGGCAAAACAACATGCCGACATCCCTTGTTATATCGATGGACAAGAAATCAGGACCGGACAAATTGAAAATGTGGTGATGCCACACAACCACCAACATGTGCTAGGTCACGCCCATATCGGTGGTGAAAAAGAACTGCAAGCAGCTGCCAATGCAGCAATCAAGGCACAACATGAATGGGCTGCCCTGCCTTGGCAGTCACGTACCGCTGTGTTCCTAAAAGCTGCAGACTTATTTGCTGGACCTTACCGCAACGCCATCAACGCCGCAACCATGCATGGGCAATCTAAAAATTGTTACCAAGCAGAAATAGATGCCGCATGCGAGCTGATTGACTTTTTACGTTTTAATGCCTATTTTTACCAACAAATCATGCAACATCAACCGGTGTCCTCACCGGGTGTTTGGAATCAACTGGATTGGCGTCCATTAGAAGGTTTCGTGATGGCCATCACGCCGTTTAATTTCACTGCCATCGCCGGTAACTTGCCGGCCACACCTGCCATGTTGGGTAACACCGTGGTATGGAAACCTTCTGGCACGCAAATGCTTTCAGCGCATGTCATCATGCAGGTATTCAAAGCAGCAGGACTGCCTGATGGGGTGATTAATATGGTGGCTGCAGATGGTCCTGTAGCTGGTGCAGCATTGTTGCCAAGAGCAGACTTGGCTGGTGTTCATTTCACTGGATCCACCCCAACTTTCCAACATATCTATGCAGAAGTTGGCGGCCATATCAGCCGTTACCGCAGTTACCCAAGGTTGGTCGGTGAAACGGGAGGCAAAGATTTTGTGTTTGCCCACCAATCAGCTGTTCCAGAAACAGTAGCCACTGCATTATCAAGGGGCGCATTTGAATACCAAGGACAAAAATGTTCGGCGGCTTCCCGCGCCTACATTCCTGCATCAATTTGGTCCGCAGTCAAAGCGCAATTGGTGGCGGATATACAGTCTTTTAAAATGGGCTCAACCCGTGACTTCAGCAACTTCATTAACGCCGTCATTGATGAACGTGCCTTTGATAAAATAAAAACTTACCTGGACTATGTTAATCAAGCATCCGATGCAGAAATCATCGTTGGCGGCCAATGTGATAAGAGCGAAGGTTATTTCATTGAGCCGACGGTCGTGGTGACCAGCAACCCACAGTTTAAAACCATGCGTGAAGAAATATTTGGGCCAGTATTGACCATTTATGTTTACCAAGAGAATGACTTTGAAGACACATTGGATTTATGTGACCAAGGCTCAATGTATGCACTGACTGGCGCCATATTTGCCCAAGACCGTTATATGATCAATCACATGGCAGATAAGCTGCGTAATGCAGCAGGGAACTTTTACATCAATGACAAGCCCACAGGGGCTGTGGTAGGCCAACAACCTTTTGGTGGTGGAAGGGCATCGGGCACCAACGACAAAGCCGGTAGTGCATTGAACCTGTACCGTTGGCTTTCACCAAGAACCATCAAAGAAACGTTTGTTCCACCTAACGATTACCGTTATCCATTCTTGGGCTAAAACCGGGCTCAAATCAATGGCTTGCCGCAGACATTCACTGGGCATGTCTGTGCTGCCATTGTCCGGACATTCTGGGTTTAATAATCACCGCATGGCAAGATCCACTGCCCGACCAGTCAGCCCAAATTACTGGGTTTCGATGCCATTTAAAAATTTAAACAAATCGCTGTCGGTTGATAACACCAAAGTGGAGTTATTTGAAATAATCAGCGGGTATGCTTGCATGGTTCTGGTGAACTCATAAAGATCAACAGCTTGTTGGTTTTTGTTGTAGGCTTGAGCGTAGATTTCGGTCGCTTTGGCATCTGCCAAGCCGCGAATTTCTTCTACTTCTTTGTAGGCTTCTGATTGGATTTTATTCAAGTCTCTGACGCGGTTACCACGGATTCGTGCCGCCTCACCGTTACCCTCTGATAAGAACCGTTCTGCAATTTGACGGCGTTCACTGATCATGCGGTCATATATTTTAGGTCTGACACTTTCATTGTAGTTGATGCGTTTAAAACGAATATCGAGCAGCTCGATACCAAAAACCTGTACTTTTTCAGCGGCAGCAGCAAATATTTCTTCCTCAACCAGCTGTCGACCTTTTTGTATGGGCACTAAATTTCCCATGTCATTATCACGTTCTGCATCATTGAGCAGCACATCACGCATGGGTATGCGACCTTTGGTGGTTCTGATGATTTCTATCAATTCATGCTTGGCCACCGCGTTACGTGTTTCACTGCCTAAGATATCATCTAACCTGGACTGCGCACTGCGCTCATCCCTGAGTCTTAAAAAGTACTGGAGTGGATCGGTGATGTGCCAACGAGCAAATAAATCTACTGAGATATACAGCTTGTCTTTGGTGGGCATATCAGAGGGCGTCCCATCCCACTCTAAAACCCTTTTGTCGATGCCGTTAACTTCTTGAATGAAAGGCACTTTATAATGCAGTCCTGCTTCAACTACTGGGGCACCAACAGGCTTACCAAACTGAGTGATGATTACCTGCTCCACTTCATCCACGGTATACAATGCTTCTTTAATAGTAAATACCAGTAGTATCGCTACAATAATTCCAATCAAAGCTTTCATCGTTTTGCTCCCTGTGCTGGTTTGCTGGTATTTGAATCCAGATTAAGTAATGGCAATAAATTATTGGTAGACACATCAATGATGACTTTTGATTTGATGTCAGGCAGTACTTGTTCCATGGTTTCTATATAAATTCTGCGTCGCGTTACTTCGGGCGCTTTGTTGTATTCTGTTAGCAGCGCATTGAACCTAGCAACATCACCTTCGGCTTCATTGATTCGCTTCAATCGATAACCATCGGCTTCTCTTATGCGCTGGTCTTTCTCACCCATAGCCAATGGTATAACCTTGTTTAGTCACGCCTGGCTTCATTGATGAGTTTTTCTTTTTCTTGTTGGGCTTGATTAACCTCATTGAAAGATTCTTGCACTGGTTTAGGTGGGTTGATGTTTTTTAACTGTACTTGGTCAATACTGATACCCATGGTGTACTTGGTAGCCAGTGTTTGCATCTTAACCAAGGCCTCAGATTCAATTTCTTGGCGCCCAATGGTGATCACTTCATCTACAGTTCGATCACCCACAACTTCTCGCATCACTGACTCTGAAACGTAACGCAAGGTTTCACTGGGGTTACGAACTTCAAACAGAAACTTTGATGGATCTGAGATTCGATACTGCACCACCCATTCAACCAATGCAGCATTCAAATCCCCTGTCACCATTTGAGTTTCATGTTTTCTGTCGCTGCTGTGTGCGCTTTGATAAGGGTCATTTGCTCCGGCTGTTTTGAAGCCAAACTCTTGCTTCAATTGGCGTTTAACTGGGACAATTACAGCAGTATCAATACCCAGTGGCAGTTTCATGTGTAAGCCCGGTTGTACTTCCTTCAGGTATTTACCAAAACGCTGAACCACGGCCACTGAATCACTGGGGATGGTATAAACCGAACTCCATACGGCTATGACCAGTAATCCGATAAGCGCAAAAAGCACCATGCGCTTTGGTCCCCCATCGGAGGCTTTTTTATTAAACAATGACAGCCATTTTTTCAGCATATCATCTAAGTCAGGCATGGGTTGTTTGCTGGAACCCCAAGCATTTCCAGGTGGGCGTGTACTATTCATTGGTATTTGGCATGATTGATGCGTCCGGTGAGCGACAAAAGTGTTTTGTCTTTATGCTAGATATATTGGGGCATTGGCAGATAAAACAAGCAGTTAGACAGATTTGTGGGCGCTTAATCAGTTCGCGATTATTTGTTGAACAATAAATAAAAAAAGGAGCTAAAAAGCTCCTTTCAATAATATATTTCTATGACAGTACTCACTTACCCTTGAGCAAATGCATCACTGCTGAAACCAGCAACAACACCAAAAATATATAAAAGATGATTTTAGCGATGCCTGCTGCTGAGCCGGCTATGCCGCCAAACCCCAAAGCACCAGCAATCAAAGCGATGATTAAAAATATTAATGCATAACGTAACATAATGTTCTCCTTCTTTGGTTTAAGTGATTAAGACATCCTTGTCAATTGATCCTATTTTATCAGTAACTATTGACCAAGCTTAGCCTTCGTCATCAGCTTCAACAGTTAAGTGATTATGTACCTTACGTACACCGTCTGTGTTTTGAGCCAGTTTTTCAGCCAGGTCTTTGTTGGCTGCAGAGTCTGCTTCACCTTTCAAGCTCACCTCACCATTCATGGTGTCAACATTGATGTCTAAACCATCAACCTCACCACTCCACAAAAACTTTGACTTAACTGCTGCAGTAATGGTCGCATCATCATACCAAGTACCCCAACTGCGCTCGTCACCTTCTTTGTATGCAGACTTTTTCATTTCTACATCTTCTTTAACCACCAATTTGTTTTCTACATCAACCACACCTTTGATGCTTTTGGCGATTTCAGTGGCCAACTCTTTGTCTACATCTGATTTAACTGTACCAGTTAAGTAAACTTTGTTTGCCTTGACATCGGTATCAATGGTGAAGTTGTTTAAGTGGCGGTTGACCAATAATGCCGATTCAACTTTGCCATCAATCCAAGCGTCTTTTAGCTTGTCATCAGTGTCATAGTGACTGTTGTCAGCAAATGCCATTGCGCTCATACCAAAAGCCGCAACGTAAAGTGATGTTTTCAAAACTTTTTTAATAGATGAATTTAATGTATTCATTAGTTTTCTCCTGTAAAAATTTAAGTTTAAATTTATCATTTACTTTTATATGGTTTTGGCAGATTGCCTACCTGCAAAACTTGCTGGCCAAAGCCAAACATAAGAAGTAACATGGCCACCATTCTCCTGAACCACCGTGATATTTTTGTGAATAAAACATCAATTTCATGTGTCGTTCCGTACATTTAAACAAATTAGCACAATAATTCATTATGCTATATATCCTTTAGTATCAATGTCTTAAATCATTCAAATAGAATAAATAATTGAGCAAAAACAACGTAAAAGAAAGATTCACATGTACTTTATTATTCAGTAACAGTGGTGTGCCAATAGGTTTTTGAACACCCAAACAGGATCAGTTTTGAAGCCGGTATACTTTACCTCTGCTGCTGCAAGGTCAAAGCCCAAATCAAAAACCACTCAAGTAATGTACGTTGGTTTATTCTGATAACTTACAGAACAATCGAGGTTATGAAGCAAACTGAAAAGGTGCGAATTTGCTTGAATTATTGTTGTCAATGAAAAGCATTCCTTTGCTTTATTGAGGATGTTAAAAATGAAAGGAATTACCGGTCAAAGCTGTCCTGCATATTTTCAATGCTGGCCTCAACTTTTTTTGGTTTATTGAAATAAGCAATGTGATACACAGCTTCGCCTTCTTGAACCAAAGGGATGTTTTGTTTGCCAATGATGATGCCATCGGCATTGCTCAATACTTTGGCAGAAACATCACCCAAGGGTTTTTTAATTTCAGCCAACACATCATGCTCAGCCACCCTGTCACCCAATTGTTTTTTATGAATCACAAACCCGCTGTCAGGCGCCCTCACCCAGCCACTGTTCCTGGCTACAAAGGGTTCAATGGGTTTTCTTTTTGATCTCAACTTAGGCAACATTTCTAAATGCCGCAGCACATTAATGATGCCTTTGACCCCAACTTTTATTGATAATTCATCGAACCGCAGTGCTTGACCTGCCTCGTAAAGCAGCATTGGAATACCATGCTCATCAGCACATTCACGCAATGAACCATCACGGAGATTGGAGTTAATCATGACTGGTACGGCAAATGCTTTGGCCAGTTCAAAAGTGGTGGGATCATCTAAATTGGCCCTGATTTGTGGCAAATTACTGCGGTGAATCGCACCAGTATGCAAATCAATGCCATAATCACATTTGGTCACCACTTCTTGCATAAACAAATGGGCAATGCGACCGGCCAATGAGCCTTTCGCTGAGCCTGGAAAACAACGGTTCAAATCCCTGCGATCAGGTAAATAGCGACTTTGATTCAATACCCCAAAACCATTAACTATGGGTACAGCTATCAAAGTGCCTCGCAGTGAGTTGATGGTTTTGCTGTTGATGATGCGGCTGATGATTTCAATGCCATTCAGCTCATCACCATGAATCGCGCCACTGATAAAAATAGTTGGACCTGGCTTTTTGCCACGCTTCACATAAATTGGAATGGACATATTGGTGTCCGTATACAAACGCACAGTGGGTAATTCAATTTTTTTAGTTTCACCCATTTTGATGTGATGACCACCAATAATCAGTTCGTCGCTAGATTGTTTTTTTTGATTCATACATTCAAAGCCCACCTTTTAAGGTGCGCAAATAAGCTCATGACTAATAAGCATTAATTATACGGTGAAAGCAATAACAATGGTGTGAGTAATTTAACTTCCGAAGCACTGTATAATTACCATGACTATATAAGCCAGCCTGACTTTGTAGGCAGGCATCACCGCACAGTAATAAGGCCCCGCTACAGGATCAGCTGTGGCGGGACTTATTTGCCTGGCTGCTTATGGCTGCATAACTATACTGTTCATGTCATTACCTTTTGTTGGCTATCAGCACTGTGCGTTATCTCAGTTTTTGCATGGGCTGAGGAACGCCAAAGGAAATAAATAACTGGCAATACAATCAAAGTCAAAACCAAAGCACTGATCATCCCACCGACCATTGGTGCTGCGATTTTACTCATCACTTCAGAACCAGTTCCCGAGCCATATAAAATTGGCAGCAGGCCTATGATGATGGATAGAGAAGTCATCATCACAGGACGAACCCTGTGACCAGCGCCAGCGGTTACCGCAGCCAGAATGTTTTGCTGTGTTGGCTGGGTATTATTGGCTTGGTGTTTGAGCAGCAATGATTGGTAAGCCTGATTCAAATACACCAACATAATCACCCCTATTTCAACTGCCACCCCAGCCAATGCAATGAAACCAACGCCCACAGCAATAGAGTAGTTAAAGCCTTCCAAGTACATCAGCCAGATGCTGCCAACCAAAGCAAATGGTAAGGTGCCCATGATGATGGCCACTTCAGTGAAATTCCTGAAATTCATGAACAACAACAACACTATGATGCCCAGGGTTAAGGGCACCACGTAGGTCAACTTTTGTTTGGCTCGCAGCATATATTCATACTGTCCAGCCCAAGTAATTGAGTAACCTACCGGCAGCTCCAATTGTTGGTTAACGACTTGTTGTGCTTGCGCTACATAAGTACCCACATCAATCCCTTCAATGTCTACCAATGACCAACCAGTCAAGCGTGCATTTTCACTTTTGATTCCCGGTGCACCGTCTTCGACAAACACGTCAGCGACATCACCCAAGGCAATCACTTGTTGGCTGTCAGTAATGATCGGTAGTTGCGAAATTTTCTCAGGTGAATTGCGGTAAGCTTGTGGGTACCTGACATTAACCGGATACCGCTCTTGGCCTTCAATGGTTTCGGTGACATTCATACCGCCTATTGCAGAAGCAATCACTTGTTGTATCGCAGCTATACTTAAGTTGTAACGAGCTGCTCTTTCACGGTTGATATCAATTTTGATGTACCGACCACCAGCCACCCTTTCTGAATACACCGATGCCGTACCGGTTACATCCTTAAGAATTTGTTCCAATTGCTTACCGATGGCTTCAATCTCATCCAGCTTAGGCCCTGAAATTTTAATCCCAACGGGTGTCTTTATACCAGTGGCCAACATATCAATTCTGGTTTTAATTGGCATCACCCATGCATTGGTCACACCGGGTAGTTTAACCAAGGAATCCAGTTCGTTTTTTATGTCCTCTGCAGTTATACCCGCTCGCCACTGATCCTTCGGTTTGAACTGTATGAAGGTTTCAATCATGGTTAATGGTGCTGGATCGGTGGCTGTGTCAGCCCGGCCTACCTTACCGAAAACCGTTGCCACTTCGGGGACAGTTTTGATTAACTTGTTGGTTTGCTGTAACAGTTGTCGCGCTTTACCAATTGAAATTCCTGGGTAAGTTGTCGGCATATACATCAAATCACCTTCGTCCAAGGCTGGCATGAATTCACTGCCAATTTTATTGACCGGCCAAAAACCAATCATCAACACCACAAAAGCCAACAACAACGTGCTTTTGGGGAAGCGTAAGGCTGTTTTCAGTATTGGCATATAAATGGCGCTTAACAACCGACTGGCTGGATTTTTGTGTTCCGCTAAAATCTTACCACGCACAAAATAACCCATTAATACTGGCACCAATGTAACCGCCAAGGCAGCTGCCGCAGCCATGGCATAGGTTTTGGTGAATGCCAGCGGTGAAAACATCCGTCCCTCTTGCGCTTCCAAGGTAAACACTGGAATAAAACTGACGGTAATAATCAGCAAACTAAAAAACAAAGCAGGACCAACTTCAGACGCTGATTTGATGACAATTTGCCACCTGTTTTGATCATTCAATTCGGTGTTTTCTAAGTGCTTGTGCATGTTTTCTATCATCACTATGGCACCATCTATCATTGCACCAATGGCAATGGCTATACCCCCAAGTGACATGATGTTGGCATTCAAACCCTGCATGTGCATCACAATAAAAGCCGTTAATATTCCCACCGGCAATGACAAAATAGCCACCAATGATGACCTGACATGGAACAAGAAGATAATACACACCAGAATAACCACAGCAAACTCTTGGAGTAGTTTTTGCCACAAGTTATCAACCGCCTGTTCAATCAATGCACTGCGGTCATATACGGTGATGATTTCAACCCCGTCAGGTAAACCTTTTTTTAATGACTCGAGCCGTTTTTTAACCCCGTCAATGGTGTCTTGGGCATTTTCACCAAAGCGCATACTGATGATGCCACCTACGGTCTCCCCTTCACCATTGAGGTCAGCCACACCTCGTCGCATCTGTGGGCCTAAAGTAATTTGCGCCACATCTTTCAGCAAAACCGGCGTACCATTACTGGTTGTGCCCAATGGCACCAACTCAAGATCACTGACACTTTTAATGTACCCAGTGGCCCTGACCATGTATTCAGCTTCTGCCATTTCAACCACTGATGCCCCAACCTCTTGGTTGCTGTTTTTAATCGACATCAACAACTTTGATAATGGAATGCTGTAGGCTTGGAGTTTTTGTGGGTTTACTTTGACTTGGTACTGTTTAACCATGCCACCAATGGCTGCCACTTCTGAAACCCCTGGTACTGTTTGTAACTCATATTTTAAAAACCAATCTTGTAGGCTGCGCAGTTGGCTCAAATCATGTTGACCCGTGCGATCAACCAATGAATAGATATAGACCCAACCCACACCAGTGGCATCAGGACCCAGTTGTGGTTTGGCATTTTCTGGTAAGGCAGGAGCCACTTGACTCAAATACTCCAATACTCGACTGCGGGCCCAGTACAGATCGGTGTCTTCATCAAATATGACATACACAAATGAATCACCAAAAAACGAATACCCTCGGACCGTTACCGCCCCAGGCACCGACAACATGGCGGTGGTCAGCGGATAAGTCACTTGATCCTGAACCACTTGTGGCGCCTGACCAGGGTAACTGGTTTTAATGATAACCTGAACATCGGACAAGTCTGGAATGGCATCTACTGGTGTGTTTTTGATTGAATATACGCCAAACCCAATCAATACAGCGGTTGCCAACAACACCAACAATCGGTTGTTCACTGACCATTTAATCACTGCACCTATCATTGTTCAGACTCCTTTGCTGAATGGTCCATTTTGGAATGGTCCATTTTGGAATGGTCCATCTTGGAGTGGTCCATCTTGGAATCGTCCATCTTAGAATGGTCCATCTTAGAGTGATCCATCTTAGAGTGGTCCATTTTGGAATGGTCCATCTTGGAGTGGTCCATCTTGGAATCGTCCATCTTAGAATGGTCCATCTTAGAATGATCCATCTTAGAGTGGTCCATCTTAGAATGATCCATCTTAGAATGATCCATCTTAGAATGATCCATCTTAGAATGATCCATCTTAGAATGGTCCATCTTAGAATGGTCCATCTTTGAATGATCCATCATTGAGTGGTCATGACCATCCACTGACATTCGACTGAAGTCGGAGGTTTTACTCGACTCTGAATCAATTAAAAACTGTGCAGATGAAACCACACGGTCGCCAGCTTCAAGCCCTGCAATGATTTCTGTGAATGCATCAAACCGTTTGCCAACAGTAACCTCAATAGATTTGAACTTACCCTCATCTAGTTGTAACACCACTCGGTCAGCATGGCCTGTTCTGATCACTGCTTCTGTGGGTACAAGTAAAGCTTCGGATTCTGGCACCGTAGACAGCTTAACTTCGGCAAACATATTGGGTTTCAGCACCTGATCAGGGTTATTGAAACGCAACCTCAGCTTAAGTGTTCTGGACTTGGCATCTAAGCTTGGATAAATAAAATCAACCTTGCCTTGCCATGTTCTACCAGGCAAAGCATCAAGGGTCATGGTGACAACTTGGCCCAATGAAACAGCAGGCGCTTGTTTCTCCAGTACATCAACCTCAACCCAAACCTCGGCTAAGTTAGCCACAGTCATGATATTGTCACCAGGTTTCACGTAAAAACCTGCCCTGACCTCTAAGTTATCCAATATACCTTCATGCGGTGAGTAAAAAGTCACACGCTGCTGTGCAATTTTATTTTGTTTCAACTGTTTGATTTGTGCGCTTGAAAATTGCAGTGACTTGAGCCGATTTTCAGCGGCTTGAATCAGACGGCTGTTGTTGCGGGTCAATGCCAACAACAACTCTTCTTGGGCATTGACCAATTCAGGTGAATAAATGTCATACAAGGGTTGTCCTATGGCCACAGGCTGGCCAAATGATTTGATGTGCAGCTCTTCTATCCAACCAGCCACTCTGGGATGGATATGGAACAATTGCTCTGCGTCGTATTTAACTGTACCCATGCCAGTGATGGATGAAGTTACCTTTTTGAATTCAGCAGTGGCTGTTCTTACCCCTAAATTATTGATCACAGCTGGAGAAATTTTGACAGTTCCTGCACTGTCGCTGCTGCCCGAGCCATCATCTCCATAGTACGGCACCAACTCCATACCCATTGGCGACAGACCAGGTTTATCTCTGCGGTAATTGGCATCCATCGGAGCCACCCAATACAGCGGCTCCCTGACTTTTTCAGTCGCTTCTGTTGATTCAGCTTGAATCAATGCTGTATAGGCATAAGTGCCCGCTATACCTAACAACAGCCCAATCAGCAGGGCTGGAAAAACATGTTTAAATTGAATCCTCATAATGCAGCTCCGGTGGCATGGTTGTTTGAACCGGTTGTGGCATTGGAACCGGCTAACAGGTAGTTTATTTTTGTGATGGTTTTGGCTTTATTGACTTCGATTTCAAGGGCGTCAATCTGGGCGTTTAATTCGGCAATTTTTGACCTCACCACTTCTGCGAAATCGCCATCATCATGGGTATACGCGGTCAGTGTGGCTTGGGCTTGTTGACTCATCTGCGGTAACAGGGTGTTTTGATACAGTTGCTGCCTTTGTTGTAAGCGCAGTAATTTTGATTTTTCCGCTGCAAAAGATGACATCATTTGCCGCAACAACAACGTCTTCTGACTTTCCTTGGCACTGACTGATGCAACGGCTGCTTTGACTTCTTGATCTTGTCGGTTGCGGGTAAAAATAGGTAAGTCAAAAGTCACACCAACTGAAAATAGGTCGGCTCGTGACATGCCACTATCCGCATCTGCACGGTACCCATAACTGGCATTGACTCCCCATGCTGGCCGGTATTTTTGTTCAGCCAATTCAACCCCTTTATTTTCAGCTTCTATTTGGGTGTCCACAGCTTGCACCGCAGGGTGTTGCATCAGGACAGCAATCAACGCTTGTTGTTGACTGTCAGTTTCTGCACCCAACACAGCGTTATTTAATGGCTCAATAACTGGCAAAGTGGAGGACACATCAATGGCTGAACTGTTCAATACAGCTGTATAAGACTTAGGTGAATTGAAATAGTCTTGAATAATCAAACCATTTAAGCGCTCAGAACTGTCCTCTTGGGCTTGCCGCAACAACGTCAAACGGTCTTCCAAGCGCGTTAACTCAAGTTCAGCTCTGATCAAGTCATGCTGCCTGGTTTGACCATAGCCTGAGGCATAACTGGCTGCCACTAAATCAACCAATTGTTCGAACAATGAGCGGTCTTTTTCAATCAAACTGATGCTTTCTTGCGCTAAATAAGTATCCAGCCATAATTGACTGGCTTCCATGCTTAACAATGCCATGCGATTGGCCCTAAGCAACGGTTGTTCAGTGGCCAACAAATTCATTTGTTCGGTTTTTAAAGACCGGGTCTTACCCCTGGACAGCATTTGAGTGACGCCCACTTTTAACTGGGTCATGGCTTCTTGATTGAAGGAAAAGTTATCAGCCCCAAGGCCTGCGAGGCCCACTGACATTTGTGGGTCAGGCAGTTGGCCTGCAGCAACCGCCATTGATTTAAGCTTGCTCTGGGTGAATCCACTGCCCTTGAGCCAAGGGTCATTTATTTTGGCCAGCTTAATGGCTTCAGCCAATGACAACTCATGTTCAATTGTTTCACCATAGGGTGCAGAAAATGGCACACATACAATCAGTAAAACCAGTGCCTGCCAATGTTTAGTTAATTTAATCATACCAACCCCTTGTTGGTTTAAGGCGCATCCAAACCAATGGATGTCGCTCATACTTTAAATAAGAGGTGATTTCACCCCTGCCAATACATGCTGTTGGCGTCCAAAATTAAGACGCAACTGTCCTGTGTCAGCAGAAAATGGGTGGGCGGAATAACGCCGAACTGGTATTTGTGTTGATAAAAAGGGTGGATTTCACAACCGAGGTGGTTGCTGTTGGATAAAACTCTGAATGAGTTGGGTTTTCAATTATAGGACTTGAACTGTTACAAGTGCCTTGCGGACACAGACAGTCTGATGCACAACAATCACTCATGTCAGCATGGGATGTAGGTTCCATTTTTGCACCATGCATATTGTGCCCAGCATGTGGGTTATCTACTTCGGCTGCATGGCTGTTAGCCATGGTAACTTGATGAGTGCCCATGTCATGATTATCCATTGCCATCTGGCACACAGCACTGTCTGCCATAACTTGGCTCAGTGAAAACACAAGCATGAGAAAGGCCATGATTTTATTGCTGTGTTTGTATGTAGTGACTTGCTTTATCATCGACTCTATATGATACTTAATCATTCGATAAGTTCAATGTTTATCCCAATTTTATGGCCAACTTTTAATCAGCAATGTTGTTTAAATTATTTTATCGCAGTGCTTAATCCAGGTGTTTTCAGTGTTTAATTTCTCACAAGTTACCATGCGTCGTTTAGTTAAATTCAATGCAGCTTTTTTACTCAATCCACGCAGCCCTTTGTGGCTGCAAAGAATGGGTTTAAATTTGCTGGGTGGGCATGGTGTTTTACCGAAAAACATCGGCATCGAGAAAAGCAAATTAGCTGGCATGCAGGCATGGTGGTTTCATTTTCAAAAGCAACAGTCCAAACAAGTGATTTTATATTTCCATGGCGGCGGTTACAGCATTGGCTCACCGAAATCACACCGTGATCTATGTGCTTACTTGGCCAATTATGCCGAAGTGTCTTTGTTGTCTGTGGCTTACAGGCTGGCACCTGAACACCCCTTCCCGGCTGCACAAGAAGATGCCATGGCAGCCTATCAAGCCTTATTAACCCAGGGTTATGAAGCCAGCGATATATGTTTGGCTGGGGATTCAGCCGGTGGTGGACTGGCATTGGGACTGGCCATCAAGCTGCTGCAACAACATGCAGCCCAACCGGCATGTTTGTTCTTAATCTCACCTTTGGTAAATGCCCAACGCATGAACAGCAGTTACATCACCCAATACGATGTGGATCCAGTCATCAGCCACCGCTGGAGTCAACAAATGGCCAATAATTATTTACAAGACTCTGCTGAGTTAAGACAACAGGCTTGTTTATCTGACCATGACCTCACTGGCTTGGCACCGCTGTTGATTCATGTTGGAACCGATGAAGTGCTGCTAGATGACAGTGTGCAGTTGAAACAGCGAGCCACTCAAGCAGATGTAGCAGTTAAATTATTGGTTTATCCTGAACTTTGGCATGTGTTTCACTTTTCTGCCAGCATCTTTGCAGCTGCCAGGAAAGCCTTGCAACAAGCCGGACAATACATTCAAACCCAGTTCAAATGAAATTACACCACTTAACCGGTTACATTCAGTCAATTTATTTAGTTGAATACCCGCATGGCCTGTTGCTGCTGGATGGGTGCTGTCGAGCCGATGTCAATATGATCAAGGATTTCATAACTCAGCAATTAAAGCGGCCATTGTCTGATTTGAAAACCTTGGTGGTAACCCATATGCACCCAGATCATGCAGGTGCAGCACATAAACTGCGCAAACTCACTGGCTGTGTGATTGTCGCTGCTGACAGGCCCAAACAATGGTACCATGGTATCAATGGCCTATTGATGCATTGGATTGACATGGCTTTGACTGTTTATGTGGCAAAAAAGCTGAAAAAACCAATGCGGAATGTGCTCTACAGCCGCAAGTTAAAGCCTGATGTTAAAGTAAAAGAAGGTGATCAAGTGCCCTTTTTTCCTGAGTGGTCATTGCTTGAAACCCCAGGTCATACCGATCGAGATTTATCAGTTGTGCATGAACAGAACAACTGGGTCTATGTGGCTGATTTGATCATTAAGCTCAGGACTCGGTTCATTGCGCCCTTCCCGATTTTTCACCCCAATCAATACCGCCAATCACTGCTCAGAATCAAACAACTTGCGCCGCATAAAATCATGTTGGCCCATGGTGGCATTTTACCCATGCAAGAAGCTGATTATGACCAAGTGATTGAACGAGCACCTGAGTTGCCACGCACCCCATTAAGGGCATCCTTACTTAAAATCAAAAAAATTACGGGCAAATAGCTTGGCAGCACTGCAACTGCTCAAAGGGTTTTTAATCACAGTTCAGACCAGACATTAAAAAAGCCCCAAGTAAAACTCGGGGCTTTTGAGACTGCATAATTAGACTGTTGTTGATCAGGGTTCGAAATGATAGATTTCATTGGCAATGATCATTATGGTGTCTAAATCTGTGATTAAAGGCATGTAACCATTCACCAACCAAATAAACAGTTGATTGACATAATTTGCACCTGATGTGATAACGCCACTTTGGCCACCAGGCAAAATTTGTTCTGCCTGAATACCGCGACTGGTGGCTGATGCCACAAAACGCCTGGCTGGACCATGTGAAAACATGAATTCATTGCTGCCATCAGCACGGGTGTTGTGTGCAGAGGCGTCTAAAGCTTCGTATCCACCAGATCGAGCCACACCTGACAAGCCTTCAACTGTTGATAGACCAAACATGCCATTGGGCACAGTCAATGATGCACCTAAAGGGTGTGAGAAGCTGATGCGGTGTAATTTACCCCAACGGTAATCATTCAAATCAGTTGAATTACCAAATGCTTGAGAGAAATCCTCACCAGCCATGGCATCCAAAGCTTGCTTTAACGAAGCCAAAATAACGTAGTCTCGGGCATCTTCTCTGCTGGGTGCTTGTGGGTTGGTGAAGAAGTTAATTCCAGACGCGCCATAACCTTGGTTGCTGGCAAAGTTGTCTAAAAAGTTATGTAAAGCGTTGATTGAAGCATGACTGCCTGGACGGTTGCTGGTCATTACATCTTGGCCAATCGCTGCATCAATACCGGCCAAGGTCACATCAATGGTGTTATTGATGGCTTTGGCTCGCCACACAGCGTAAATACTGGCAGCCACTGAGTTGCTACTTTCAGCTGCTGATGGTGCTGACAACAAGAAAGGATTCTCAAATGGATCATAACCTTCTGCCAAGCCAGTGGGCGTGCTGTAATCCCAGCCAGCCAAATACCCAGCTGCTTCAACCACCCTTGGGTCAGCTAAAAACTGAGCAATGCCTGGCCATGCGTCACCTGCTGATGCACGCGCCACAGCATTCATTACATGTGGTGTGATTAACTCAGCATCTAGTAACTGATGATTGGCCTGAAATGCTTTCATGTCTTGTAAAGTAAAGTTACCACCTGCTGCTATTTTGTCTTCAATCAAACGATCGATTCGACCCATGCGATATGAACTGAAACTGCCCTTGGAAACATAATATAAACCGCCACCTGGTCGCACTTGATTGAACACATTATTGTCCAGTGACACTCCAATTGGGTCATTGTTGGCATTGGCTACATAACCACTTTCAGGGTTAATGCTGAACGGCATTTCGTCAAATGGAATGACGGCATAATTAGTTGCCTGGTTGACATCTCGTTCAGCCACTGGTAGCCATTCATGTTTATAGGTTCCAGTACCGTCACGAATGAACATCGGTGGCGTGCCATCAGGTTGCATCATGGTTTGCAAATCTTCCCGTAAAGGCACTTCTGCTCCAGTGAAATAGGCAATGTTGCCATCCACATCAGCCACCCCAAAGTTTTGTGAGCCTACATCAAATTTTGTCAAAGCAGTTCTGAACTCATCAATATTGGCTGCTCTGGACATCTCAAAGAAAGCCTCCACTTCTTTGGTCGGTCCATACATGGTGTATTGCATAGAAACGGCCCTGGCATTGGCTGTATCTACACTTAAAATCGGTCCAAAGTCTCTGCGCGGCACCAAGAAAGTTAATCCACCAGATGTGTAGCCCACCTCTTGACGCTCGGTGTTGTTCATTACACCATCACCAATCATGTTGGCGTTGTAAGTTTGAAACACCCAAACCAAAGGCTCTTCTTGACCTTGGTAAACAGTGTGTGTTGGTACCCCAAAAGTGTTGGTTTTAATCGCCTCAAAAAAGAAATCGGTTTCATCTACAGGATTAACTGTGCTGCCCCAACACAGTGTTGAGTTACAGCCTTGTGCCATCACCGGCGCACCAGGAAAACCAACACCAGCGACATTCAAACCAGTCTCGGCAGCCATGTGTGCAGAATAAAAAATTGAAGGGTAATCCAGACTTAAATGTGGGTCATTGGCAATCAAAGGAAAACCATCTTCAGTTAAATCACCGGCAATCATCCATATGTTTGAGCCTTTGTCTGAATCATTGTCGTTTTTCAGGCTTTTGGTGATGGCAGAGCTTTCCCATTGGTTTTTGATGTCGTGTAGCAAGTTCAAATCAACTTCAGACAAATTCAATGTAAAGTCACCAATCGACTTTTGCAAAGTGTGTTCGGTTTTACCTACCCCGCCAATTGAAGACAAGAAGTCTGGCACGCTGACACGACCATCTGCTGGCGCTGCACGGTACAAATCTTCCATAAACAATGCGGTGCCATCAAATCCAGCGGCAGCACCCACTTGTTGGAAGGTGTTGATGGTTATGGTGTTGTCAATTTCATTCAAATCGTTGGATAACTGAAAAGCCAATACTTTGGCAATCGCAACAGAATGGATTGGTAGCCATGGATCTGTTTCAGTCAATTCTAAGCCACTGTATTCTATTGGCAGTGGGTTATTGGCTAACCATGCATTGACGCCATCTGCATAAGCTTTGAGCATGCCTTGTGACTTGGCAGACAATGCTGGCAACGAAACCCTGGCGGCCCGTTCAAAACCAATTGTTCTGAATTGTATGTCATTTGACAAGGCAGCGGTTCCTACCAATTCAGACAACTTGCCTTGCGCTATTTTGCGGGTGTAGTCCATTTGAAACAACCGGTCTTTGGCATGTAAATAGCCAAGTACAAAAGAGGCGTCTTCTTCAGTCGCTGCCGAGATACTGGGTATCTGGGTGTCATTATAATAGACTTTGGCTGGCGCGCTTAATTGGCTGTTGGTCATGACTGTTTCATCAGCAACGGCCTGTACACTCATGGCCATCAATAAACAAGCAGTCAAGCGCTTGATCGGTTTAGGATTCATTCATCATCTCCAGTGTTGTTAACGTTGTCCCCGAAGGAAATTCATAGATAAGGATTCAGTATCAAGGTGTTTGACAACATCAAGACATTATTAGATTAAATCTGGGTAGCTTCAGCTGGTTGTATGCATTAATACACACAAATTCAAACGTGACACACATCACAAATCAATCATTAATTTATACTATAAATCAATGAAAATTAACAGTTTTATTTAGGCTTAATAAATGACGATCAGATGACTTGTACAGAAACGAGCGGATTAATTCATGAATTACATTGAAACTGAGAACAGCACACAATACAGTTAAAAATTACAGGGCTTATGACAAATTTTTGTACTTTTCAAAAGCCTGTATGGCCATACGCCCGACAGTCACAGCGTTCCACAGCCAAACCACACACAGCAGCGCACCAATAATGGCCAGAATGCGCAAGTCTTTAGAAAAAGTCACGACAGTTTTAACAAATATCAACTGGGCAAACACATCGCCACCGCGGTAAATCACCGTATCCAGAAAGTTTTTGAATTTATATTTAATGTTATCAGGCAATCCAGTAAACAACCAATCCTGGGGTGGTTTCATGATGCCGTACGCACCACTGCGTTGTAATATAATGGCCCCAAGCACCACATACAGCACCGGCATTAAGCCAAACAACAACAACGCAAAGACCATCATGGTTGGGTATATGCCAAGGATGCGCTGTATTTTGACTTTCTGCAACAACCACGGAATCAGTATCAACTGGAAGAATAAAGTCAGCACATTGGTCAATGTGTTGATGTTAGCAAATACGTAGGTGCGCTGATCCCGTTCTGGGAAAAACTGACTGACATACTGACCTTGCAAATAATAAAAAATAGAACCTATGATGACTGCAATAACGGTCATCAAAGCGATTTGCTGTAAAAACTTTGAACCCATCAATAACTTCAAGCCTTCAATTGGACTGCCACCCAATGGTGCTTCTAAGTTGATGGTAGACTCAGTGGCAAAGCGCCTGACTTTAATCACTGCAAAAATACACAACAACAAAAAACTCAAAGACACCAACAGCAAATTTATGGTGCCCAACCAATACACCAATTGACTGGTAATTAAACCACCTAAAATACCACCGGTGCTGCCACCTGCGGCAATTACACCAAACAACCGTTTACCCTGCTCTTTGTTGTAAACATCGGCCATAAAGCTCCAAAAGATGGAAACTATGAACAAGTTGTAAACACTGACAAAGACAAAGAACACCCGCGCCAGCATGACGTTGTCAGTGCCCGCCCAGTGAAACAGGCACCATAACAAAAATATCAACAACGCAAAAAAACCGTAGACAATTGGAATGAATTGTTTTCTGGAGTAATTGGACACCACTTTGCCATACACAGGCTGAATCATTAACATCACAATGAAAGTGGTTAAAAACAACCAGCCATAATTTTCAGGTCCAGCAGTAACCCCCATTTCCTCGCGAATTGGTCTGAGGATAAAATAACCAGTCAATAAAAACACAAAATATAAAAATGACCAGATCAAAACTGGCCACTCGTGCGGTTTAACTTGATTCTTAAAATAAGTCTTTATGTTATTGAATAGCATAGAATTTTACTCGCCTAGTTATACCACAACTCAAGGTATATGGAATGAGTTTCAAATCCTCAGCTACGGACTCAATGGGTAAATCACCGCCCCAAATAGTGACTTGTTTGCCGGTCATCTGGTGATCAAAGTTGGTGATATCGATGGCAATCATATCCATGGATACCCGACCTATCACCGGTGCTTTTAAACCATCCAGTAACACCGAACTACCGTGCTCAGACCAAGGGTAGCCATCGGCATAACCAATGCCAACGATGCCAATACGCATGTCATGCTTGGCCATGAAATTGCCGCCATAACCGACCAGTGCACCGGCCGTGATGGTTTTACTGGAGATGATCTTTGCGGTTAAATGCATGGCTGGTTTCAAACCATAGGTGTGCCCCCAATAACCCGCTGCAAGCGGTGAAATACCAAACAAACCAACCCCAACTCTGGCCCATTCATCTGGCTCAGCCAATTGATTGAGTACCGCACCGGTGTTACTGAAAGAGTATTCATGCCCCAAAGACTTGAGCCATGAATTACACTGTATTTGTGTCTGGGTTTGGGCGCTGTTGAGCAAATCTGAACTGGCAAAATGTGACATCAGCCGAATGGTAGCTACTGCATCAATGGCTTTTAATTCAGCCAGTTTGTCCGCCAATTCATTTTTATCAAAACCCAAACGGTTCATGCCAGTGTCAATTTTTAACCACACATCAATTTCAGCAGGACTGTTAACCTCTTGCAGCAAGCCAATCTGATAGTCTTGATGGACAACCACATCAAAGCGCTGTTCAATTGCCTTATTCATCTCATAGCGATTGAACACCCCTTCAAGCAGCAGTATTTTTTTATCGGCAGCCAGTTCACGTAGCTCCAATGCTTCTTCAATGGTGGCTACGGCAAAAGCATCACAGGCACTCAATGCGGGCACCACTCGGGTCAGTCCATGGCCGTAGGCATCGGCTTTGACCACTGCAATCACTTTCCCACGGTGCAGTTGTTTGAACACATTGAGGTTGTGTCTGATGTGTGTGGTGTTGATGTAAGCTGTGGTACCACGCTCACGGTGCAAGCTGGACTGATGGTTGTTGAGGTTGTTTTGTTTTGGCATGCTCAGTGGAAGTCTGAACTGTGTTCATCCTTGATCAGGATGTCATTCTCGTAATTGTCAAAGCGGGTGAATTGACCTCTAAAGGTTAAATCTACTTTACCAATAGAGCCATTCCGGTGTTTACCCAGAATGATTTCTGCTTTGCCTTTGTCTTGCGAATCAGGGTTATACACTTCATCACGGTAAATAAAGATGATCAAATCAGCATCCTGCTCAATCGCGCCAGATTCACGCAAATCGGACATCACGGGTCGCTTGTTTGGTCTTTGTTCCAGCGAGCGATTCAACTGCGATAAAGCAATGACTGGTACATCCAACTCTTTGGCCATGGCTTTGAGGTTTCTTGAAATTTCAGAAATCTCATTGGCACGGTTCTCAACCTTGCCTTTGACTTGCATCAACTGCAGGTAATCGATCACAATCAAATCCAAACCATGGCGGTTTTTTAGGCGCCTACAACGTGACATGATTTCATTTGGACTCAGGGCTGGTTGGTCATCAATAAATAATTTTGACTGGCTCAGTAATGCACTGCTTTGACCTAATTTCGGCCAATCATTGTCACTTAAATTACCGCGCTTCAAATCACCTTGATTGATTTGTGACAAAGATGAAAACATGCGCATAACCAATTGGTGTGCTGCCATCTCCATACTGAAAATAGCTACGGATGAACCTGTAATCGCCGCACGTTCGGCGATGTTCATCGCAAATGACGTTTTCCCCATGGCTGGCCTACCTGCTACTATGACCAAATCCGAACGCTGTAACCCGGCGGTTTTTTTATCTAAGTCTATCCAGCCATAAGGCAATCCAGTGATCTCGCCGTCACTTTCAGACAATTCTTCTAAATTTTCAATGGTGGTTTTCAACACTTCTTTGATGTCGTGAAAACCAGATTGGGACTTCAGGGTTTGTTCACGGATTTGAAAGACTAGTTTTTCAGCCTCTTCTATCAAATCATCTGCAGTTTGGGCTTCAGGGTTGAAGGCTTTTTCAGCCAACTCATTACCGATTTGTATCAACTGCCGCATCACCGACTTTTCACGCACGATCTTGGCATAGGCTTCCACATTGGACGCACCAGGGGTGCTGCTGGCCAAATCAGCTAAATAGTCTAAACCACCTGACTTTTCTGACAAACCATGCGCTTCCAACCAATCACTGACCGTCACCACATCACAAGCTTGTTGGTTTTCATTGATGAATGCAATGGCGCGGAAGATGTGTTGGTGGTTTTTGTGGTAAAAATCTTCCTCAGCGATTTTACTGGCTACTTTGTCCCAAGCACTGGATACCAACAACAAGCCACCCAGCACCGCCTTTTCTGCCTCTATGGCATGTGGTGGCACTTTAAGGTCACTGATTGAATCATTGTTCGATCGTATTGGGCGCATATCATTCATGGTTGGGCTGGTTTGCTGTGGTTGAATTAATTCAGGACATAAAAAAAGCCGATTATATCAACTAATCGGCTTTCAGTTTTCTATTTTTACGTATTTACGCTTCTTCTGCTTCCGCTTCAACTGTTAAAGTGAATTCAGCTTCAACATCAGCATGCAAAATCAATTTAACTGGGTATTCACCCACTTCTTTGAATGCACCTTCAGATTGAATCACTTCACTAGGGTCTACTGGGTAGCCACTTTCAGTCAATTTATCTGAAATTTCACGTGGTCCAACAGAACCATATAAGTGTCCTTCAGGACTGGCGTTGGCCGCCACAGTTAAGCTTAAACCGTTGATTGACTCAGCACGCGCTTCAGCGGCAGCTTTAGATTCATTGGCTTTAGCCACTAACTCAGCTTTTTGAGACTCAAACGCTTTGATGTTCTCTTCAGTGGCCCGTGAAGCCAATTTTTGTGGGATCAGGTAATTTCTAGCAAAACCGCTTTTAACGTTAACAATTTCACCCAGATCACCTAGATTTTGTACCCTGTCTAATAAAATAACTTGCATGATAATCTCCTTTATTTGCCGTGTTGGTCACAATAAGGCACTAAGGCCAAGTAACGAGCACGTTTAACCGCAGTTGACAATTGTCTTTGGTATTTAGCTTTGGTACCAGTGATGCGGCTAGGAATGATTTTGCCAGTTTCAGTGATGAACTGTTTCAACATATCCAAGTCTTTGTAATCAACTTCTTTGATGCCTGCGGCTGTGAATTTACAGTTGCGACTGATGATTCTTTGCGCTGGGCGTCTTCTTCTTTGTGGTTTAGCCATGGTATTTACTCCTTCTCAGTTGCTTCAGCAGTTTCTTGGGCAGCAGCTTCAGTAGTTGCTTCTTCTTTAGCGGCTTCTTCCTTGGCAGCTTCTTCTTTAGCTGCTACGGCTTTAACGTCTTCTTCAGTGACTTTCTTGGCTTTTTCATCTTCTACTTTTTTCAAAGGAGAATCAGCAGTATCGGCTTCTTTTCTGCCCAAAACCATGTGTCTTAAGATTGCATCATTGAAACGGAATGCATCAACAATCTCATCAATCACTTCTTGACCACATTCAATGTTCAACAAGTAATAATGTGCTTTGTGCAAGCGTTCAATTGAGTAAGCCAACTGGCGACGACCCCAGTCTTCAGAACGGTGAACGTTGCCGCCACCATTGGTTACCATGCCACTGTATCTTTCGATCATGGCTGGCAACTGCTCAGATTGGTCCGGATGGACCAACATGACAATTTCATAATGTCTCATTTAATAACTCCTTTCGGGTTTAAAAAAAGCCACCCAGTGGACAAAAACACTGGTGCAGCAAGGATAAAGTTCGCGGATTTTACTTGTTTGCGATAGCTATTGCAACGTTTCATGCACAAAAATATATCCTGAGCCTTTTAGGGGTCGAAATCTGTTGTTATGCTGAACAATTGGGCAATATACAGCCATTAAGTCAGAACCGATTAGATGCTGTCATTCTGCGGGAGCCGCAAGACCAGTTGAAGCATCTCCCAACCTTAACGTGGTTAATAAATAAACAGCATCTTCCATGACATGATTTACACACTCCAGCGTGTGTATGAACAACAGGTTATAGCGTTGCTACTGCATGACCACGCAAGAGCACACAAACGAGCACAACCATCACCATAATTACAAGGAAGTAATGACTGCGGTAATTGTTCTAAATCCAGTACCAAGCTTAGTAGATTGCAACGGACGTTCCACTCCCTCGAAATGACAGCTGTTTTTGAAACCAACAATAAATATCGGCAAAAAGAATTTTTAATATAAATTAGGCTTTGACTTAATTCGTTTTTTTAAAGTCCATCCTGTAATTTGGACTTTGGTGTTGAGCTTTACGGTGCACAGCGCAGCCTACGAACCTGCAAATAACATAACATTAAAATGCACTGGTTAACCTATTGTTTACAATCATGACTGTCAAGCTGAAAACTGCTACAATGCCCGCCTTTAAAAAGTACATGCTTTGATGCTGATTCCACAAGCGATAAACCACAGTGAAAATCAAAACTGGCTGAACCTGAAAGGCTTGGGCTTGGCCATGGCCATCAATGAATTTCACAGTATTCACCCAGGGTTGCTGGTGGTGCTGACTGACTCTGTGCACCACAGTCGGGTGTTAGAGCGGGAAATATCATTGTGTGCCAAAGAACACACCTTAGAGGTCTTGCATTTTCCAATTTGGGACACCCTGCCCTATGACGTGTTTTCGCCCAACCCTGAAATCGTTTCAGAACGGATGAAATTTTTGGCGCAAATCAGCAGTGTTTCACAAAATGCAGTGGTGGTGATGCCTGCGCAAAATTTGATGCAGAAATTACCCAACAAAGATTTCATCATTGGCCGCAGTTTAAACCTGAAAATTGGTGATGTGTTTGATTTGCACCGTTGGCGCAACTTATTTGAGAAAAACGGCTACACCCATGTCAATGAAGTTCGAGAAGCCGGTGAATTTGTGGTGCGTGGCGGGGTTTTGGACTTATTCCCAATGGGCGGACATGAGGCCTTTCGGATTGAGCTGTTTGATGATGAAATTGAGTCGATTAGAATATTTGATACCGACACACAGCTCACCATCAACGAAACTGATCACATCCAAGTCATGCCAGCCAATGAGTTTCCCTTCGATGATGCTGCAAGAGAACTGTTCTTAAGCCGCTTTCGTGAGTGGTTTGATGCAGACACCCGTAAAAACACACTGTACCAAGATGTGCGCAAAGCCGTTAAATTTTCTGGCATTGAACAGTACCTGCCCATGTTCCACCAACAACTGGCAGATATTTTTGATTATTTACCCCAGGACGCGGTGTTCATCCACTGCCAACAAACCGCGCCTGTATTGCACACCTGGGAAAAACAGATCAGCGCTCGCTACGAAGACCGTCGGCACGATGTACAGCGACCGATACTGTCACCCACTGAAATTTACACCAATGCCGATGACACTTTGGCAGCCATCAATCAATTTCAAAACATTTGGGTCAACCAGCAAGACAATAAAAACCATCAAACCATTGATTTCAAAAGCCAACTGCCCAGCCAATTTAAACCTGAGACACACAGCAGCTTGGTGGCTTTTTGTGACCAACAAAAGGGGCGTTTACTCATCACTGCTGACTCATTGGGACGCCAAGACCTGATCCTGACCAAGCTCAAATCGGCTGAGCAGAAGTTCACTGTATTTGACAGCATTCAAGCGTTCATTGACAGCGATGCAGCACGCGGGGTTTGTATTGCGCCGATAGAACATGGCGTATACCTTAAGTCCCATGAGCTACATATTTGGGACGAAGGTTGTTTGTTTGGCCAGCGAGTGACGCGCAACCAAAAAGTCAAAAAATACAAAGCCAATCCTGAAGACATCATCAGCAACTTAACTGATTTACACTTGGATTCGCCGATCGTGCACATCGATCATGGCGTCGGGCGATACCGAGGTTTGAAGATGATGGATTATGACGGCGAAGCTGAATATTTAGAAGTTGAATATTTTGGTGGCGATAAACTGTTTGTCCCAGTCTCCTCACTCCATTTGGTTTCGCGTTATTCAGGAGCCAGTGAAGAAAACGCACCTTGGCACAAGCTGGGCTCAGAAGTGTGGGAAAAAGCCAAGCAAAAAGCCGCCAAAAAAGTCAAAGATGTAGCCGCTGAACTGTTGTCTCTGTACGCGCAGCGTGAAGCCGCAGGTGGCCAGGCGATGCAAGTCAACCCAGATGATTACCAACAGTTCTGTGATGGCTTTCCGTTCGATGAAACTGAAGACCAAAAAAATGCCATCAATGCCGTAATCAAGGACATGCAGGCCAACACGCATATGGACCGAGTTATATGTGGTGATGTGGGCTTTGGTAAAACTGAAATTGCTTTGCGGGCTTCATTCATTGCGGCCAATGAAGGCAAACAAGTGGTGTTGTTGGTGCCTACCACTTTATTGGCCCAACAGCATTATGATAATTTTGTGGATCGGTTTGCACCTTTTCCAATTAAGGTTGAATTGTTGTCCCGCTTTGTCAGTGGTAAGGACACCAAAGCCATCTTAACAGCCTGTGAAAATGGTCAAGCAGACATTGTGATTGGCACCCATAAACTGATTCAAAAAGGCATTAAATTCAAAAACTTGGGACTGGTTATTATTGATGAAGAGCACCGTTTTGGGGTGAAACAGAAGGACCGCTTGAAACAATTGAAAGCCGATGTCGACTTCCTCACTTTAACCGCAACCCCGATCCCCAGAACACTGAACAGTGCCCTGTCAGGCTTACGTGACTTGTCCATCATAGCCACCCCACCCAAAGCCCGATTAACAGTTAAAACGCAAGTCATGGAATGGCAAAACAGCGTTATCAATGAAGCCTGCACCCGTGAAATACAGCGCGGTGGGCAGGTGTACTTTTTACACAATGAAGTGCAAACCATTGAACAAATGGCTGAAAGCATTCAAAAAATCAATCCCAGTGCACGGGTCAGGGTCGCACATGGCCAGATGAATGAAAAAGAACTACAAAATGTGATGGTGGACTTTTACAAACAGCGATTTAATATCTTGGTCTGTACCACCATCATTGAATCAGGTATCGACGTACCCAGTGCCAACACCATTATCATCAACCGTGCCGATAAACTTGGACTGGCACAATTACACCAACTGCGTGGCCGGGTTGGTCGCTCACACCACAAAGCCTTTGCCTATTTAATTATACCCAGTTGGAAGGCCATCAGTAAAGACGCGAAGAAAAGATTGGAAGCCATTGAATCTCTTGAGGATTTAGGTGCTGGATTTACCTTGGCCACACATGATATGGAAATCCGTGGTAGTGGCGAACTGTTGGGAGAAGAACAAAGTGGCCAAATCCAAAGCATCGGTTTCAGTTTGTATTGTGACATGCTAGAACGAGCCGTTACTGCTTTGAAAAATGGCGAAGAAATAGACATTCTAGAAGACCCTTATGATCATGTGGATGTAGAATTGAACATCCCTGCTCTGATTCCAGAAAGCTACATATTTGATGTCTACACCAGGCTGACCTTTTATAAACGGATGAATAATTTCAAACAGCCTGCAGATTTGGATGAAATCAAAGTGGAGTTGATTGATCGTTTTGGCCCAATGCCCGAGGCAGCGGACAACCTGTTTCATGTGTTGCGAATCAAACACAAAGCCAAAGCATTGAACATCAAATCTGTGGTAATGAATGAGGAGTACGCCGACATCAAGTTCAACAACCATTCACCAGAATTTTATGCCATGTTGATTAAACTGGTACAGAGCAAACCAGACAGTTACCGGCCTCTACCAAACGATGGTTTGCGTTATTCAGGCGAATTTTCACAAGCAGCTGAACGCATTGATGCAATTCACCATTTATTTGATATACTTCAAACATGAAAATAATTCAACTACTTGTCACCTTATTGGCCACTGCTGTGTTAAGCAACTCAGTTTACGCCCAACAATACCTTAACCTGCGTCAAGATGGGCATATCTATGATGTCGATGTGGTGGTGTTTGCCCGGCAACTGGCTCAACCCTCGAGTGATGCCATTAATAACCAAGCCTTGGTTAAAAATGAAGCGGTGCTGACTTTGCCGGTTTGGGACCAGCAAATGCCGCTGTTTGTTCACCCACAAATTGCAGCGCCTGACAATGAATCAGAATGGCAGGTACCAATTGATAAGCAAGCTGAACCGGTTAAAGTACTCAGCGACATCATCCTCAGCACCAGCATGGACCATGCCATAATTAATCGACTCAAAGCCAACCCAACTTACCACCCAATTTACCATCAAAAATGGCGACAAATGCCCAGTGCATTTTTAAAGCCACAATACGTGGAAGTCAGCAGCTTGCAAGCTACCGAAGTAACAAGACTAAATTCATTAGAATCAACCTCAATCCCCATTACTGATCCTCCCCCCACGGAAGACAATCCATTAGACAACCAAGAAGACAGCTTTGACAACTTCTACACCAACTCCAGCAATGCATTGAATGTAGCTGACTACAGCATAGACGGCCAAGTGGCATTTACCCAACAAAGGTATACCCATTTACATGTAAAAATGAATTTATTTCGCATCAATGCCGAAGGCGAACAAATCATCTACCAACTGTCTCAACAAAAACGCATTGAACTGGATAAGTGGCAGTACTTCGATCACCAACAATTCGGGGTGCTGGCTAAAGTCACAGCAATCAAACTAACAGCAGGAGAATAAGCATGCAAAAATCATATAAACAACTGGTAATCTTGGCTGTACTGGTATTTTTATCCGCCTGCCATACCCAGCCTAATAAAAGCACTTTAAATAATCCGGAAACTTGGCTTTTAAGCACAGATTCCAGCTCCCTGAGTTTTGTCAGCACCAAAAACAAAACCATAACCGAACAACACAGCCTGCAATTCAAACATGGTCAAATTGACCACCAAGGGTCAATAACAGCCACTATGGACTTGAATACTGTGGACACTGCCATCCCCATCCGCGACCAACGGATGCGTGATATTTTATTTGAAACCGAGACTTTTCCGCTGGCCACAGTCAGCGCTTCGTTGCCAGAAAATATTAATTTAAAACTGCAACAAAACATCAAACTGCCATTTCAATTAGACTTACACGGTCAGCAAAAAACCTACACAACTGAAGTGGTGATTCAAATGGTTAATGAAAAATTGGTGGCGGTCAATTACGAGCCAATATTGGTCAATGCCAAAGACTTTGGCTTGGATAGCGGCATCAATCAATTGACTAAAATTGCGGGCCTACAAAGCATCGATTATGCCGTATCGGTGGATTTCAAACTAACGTTTGAAAAGGACTGATTTAATTCACATCAGTGGTAAATTACAGCCAAAATAAGTAAGATATTGGCTTCTTAAAATTGGAACAGTCATGGGCATTTTAACCGGTAAAAAAGCACTCATAGTTGGCGTTGCCAGCGATCGATCAATCGCTTGGAGTACTGCTGAATTCATGCACCAACAAGGTGCTGAATTGGCGTTCACTTACCTGGACGATAAATTAAAAAAACGGGTGGATAAAATTGCCGCGCTGACCGGCTCTGAAATTGTGCTGCCTTGTGATGTCAATTCCGACCAACAAATTGACGATGTGTTCACTGAACTAAAAAACACCTGGGATGGCTTAGACATCATTGTCCACTCAGTGGGTTTTGCGCCCCGAGAATTACTGCAAGGTTCTTATTTAGACAACCTAACCCGTGCAGGTTACCAAACAGCGATGGACACCAGTTCATACAGTTTTGCTGCCTTGGGTAAGGCTGGGCGTGAAATGATGCAAGGCAGAGACGCTGCACTGCTCACCCTGACCTATCTGGGTGCCGTAAGAGCCATGACCAACTACAATGTCATGGGTGTAGCCAAAGCGGCATTAGAGGCCAATGTACGCTATATGGCGCATGCACTGGGTGCAGATGGCATACGGGTCAACGGCATCTCAGCTGGCCCCATCAAAACCCTCGCCGCCTCTGGTATCGGTAATTTCAAATCCATGCTTGATCATGTCGCCAAAGCCGCCCCTCTTAAACGCAACATCAGCCAAGAAGAAGTCGCCAAAGCGGCCGCCTTTTTGTGCTCAGACTGGGCCTCTGGAATCACCGGCGAAATCACTTATGTCGATGCCGGATACAACATCATGGCCATGACTGAAGTCGACCAGTAACTACCTGTTGTAATTTTATAATTAATGAGCTAAATTCTGGCCGTGTGTTTAATCCACATACGGCTCTGTTGCTATCTGGATTGAGTTCAGACATCAGCATAACGAAGTATGCACAACAATCAGCAATCATTTACCACCTGTCTTTGAGTTGATTGTATGTTTTTCAAACCCAAACCAATAAGTATATTGAGTTGCGAAGCAAGCCTCAACGGCTACATATATTATGCAACAACTGAGTTTTTATGATGCGTTATTACCCGCGGTGTTAAGTGGTAAAAAAACCATCTCAATCCGCAGCCGTAAAGGCTTATTGTATGAACCAGGTACAGTGGTTGAACTGTGCAGCCACAGCACGGGACAATGTTTTGGTACGCTTATAATCACCGCGGTTGAACCGCTCCATTATCAGCAGATTAATGAAACACATGCCCAACTTGAACAAATGAGTTTAGTCGCATTACGGCTTTTGATCAAAAAAATATACCCTGACACTGAGCATTTAAGTGTGATTTCATTTAAACTGATTCAATGATGACATGGAGTGAAGTAAGTACATGGGTTGGTTAAGTATTCTGCCACCAGTGGTGGCCATTATTTATGCTGTTTGGCGACGTGAAGTGACGATTGCTTTGTTGTTGGCTATTTTTACCGCAGCTTTGATATTAGCGGATGGCAATCTGGCATTGGCTTTTATTGATACGGTAGACCGCATAGTCCAGGTATTCAGTAGCGCCTACAACACCCGTATATTGATGTTCAGCTTAATCATTGGCGCTTTGATTCAGTTGATCAAAATTTCTGGTGGAGTGACGGCATTGGTTAATTGGTTAACCACCAAGAGATGGGTCAACAACCAACGTAAAGCGGGTTTATTACCAGCCATCATCGGCAGCAGTATTTTTGTCGACACCAATATGAGTGTACTGACTGCTGGAATTTCATCCCAAGCCTTGTTTGATCGTTTCAAAATGAGTCGCTTGCGTTTGGCTTACATCATTGATGCCACCTGCGCCCCGATCAGCGTATTGATATTACTCAACGGCTGGGGTGCTGCCATATTGGGCTACTTAAAACTCACCGGTGTAGATGATCCGGTAACAGTTATGATTCACAGCATCGGCTTCAATTTTTATGCCATCATCACCTTGATTATCATGTTTTACACCGTCATCTCTACCCGTGTTCATGGTCCGATGAAAAGTATGGAAACCGAGGCATTGTCCTTGGTCAGCACCGAACAGCTGCCAAAGCCCACTAAAAAACGTTACATGCTGTGGCCATTGATTGTAATGGTGTTTTGCATGTTGCTGTTCATGTTCATCACTGGTGACGGTGATTTACGCCAAGGATCAGGTGCTGAATCGGTGCTGTGGTCAGTAATATTGGCCACCATGCTGGCTTTTGCTTTGTTGCGTTTTGATGCCCAACAACCAACCAAAACGTTGATGCAAGAAATGTTCACAGGCATGGGACTGTTGTTGCCTTTGGTGACTTTGGTGCTGTTGGCTTTTGCCTTATCCCAAGCAATGGGTGACTTGCAAACAGGGGTGTTTGTGGCCACTGCAATCGGTGACTTTATTCCGGTCTGGGCTGTGCCAGCATTGGTGTTTATACTCTCAGGTTTCATTGCTTTCACCACCGGAACTTCCTGGGGTACTTTTGGTGTCTTGATTCCAATCGCAGTGCCTTTGGCCATCAACTTAGGCATTTCACCGGCATTGGTGCTCGGTGCTGTACTGGGTGGCTCAGTGTTTGGCGACCACGCTTCACCCATTTCAGACACTACAGTAATTGCCTCATTGGCTGCTGGTTGTGACCTGCTCGATCACGTCAAAACCCAACTGCCTTATGCGCTGGTCGGTGGCGGTATCAGCGTGCTGTTCTATCTGGTGGCTGGCTGGTTGCAATAAGTTAGAACAACAGCCAATTGTGATAAGCTTGACAAACTTACGCTTCAATCACACCAACGCTGACGCTGGTGGCCTTGATAATCCACGCCTAAACCTTTACTGATTAAGCTGTCATGCAAGCCTTGACCATCAATGTAAACATAAGCAAGCAGTCGTTGGTAACGGTCATAAACTCTGGTGTCATCGATCAGTAAAGTAATCACTTCAGCTTCTCGGAGTAAAGCAACTGTGTGCTGTTTGGCTTGTCTGGCAAGTAACTTTTCACGTGCACAGTTGGCTTTAATTTCTGGGGTATCTACACCCTTGACCCTGACTTTGGTTTTGTTTTTATGACATCGATAGCCGCCGATACAATGAAAAGTTATGGTGTCTCCGTCATAAACATAAGCCACTGCTTGTTGATGCAAAATAACCTTTGTTTCGCTCAGATTGCAACCAGTGCATAACACATACAAAATCATCAACTTAAGTGTGCTAATTCTACTCATCTCTTATGTAAGCAAGGCTTCTTTTGAGTCAAACACTGAACAGCTGTCGGTCTTTTAAACGCATGGCTGTCAGTTGACCACCCCAAACTTTACCGGTGTCCAAGCCTGTAACGTGCTTATCTTGGTATAAGCCCAAGGCTGACCAGTGACCAAAGATGATGTGTTTTTTCAATTTGCTGATGGGTTTATAGGTGAACCATGGGTTGAGGTTTTTAACTTGTGTCAACCGACCATTTTCTGAGAAATTCAGCGCACCATCTTTGCGAATGAACCGCATCCGGGTGCTGGCATTGATAACGAATCGGTATTTGGCCGCATCGTCCAGTTCTGTAGACCATTTTTTTGGTGTATTGCCATACATGGTTTTAAAAAACAGTTGAGGATCAGCCAGTAAGGCAGATCTGGTTTCATCTGCCAACAGTTTAAATTGTTTAACACTCCAAACAGGATGCAGTCCGGCATGGATGATCAAGTCTTTTTTGTGTTGTAAGTACAAAGGCCTATTCAACAACCACGCCATCAATAAAGGCGCATCGCTGGCGGCAAAGACTTGAGCGAACTCTGAGTTATCAACCACATCTTGGTCACTGTAGTATTTACTGAGCATACTTAAATCATGGTTGCCTAATACCGTGTCACAAAGTTGTTGGTGCGCATACACCCATCGCAGTACGTCCAATGAGCGCCCGCCTCGGTTCACCAAATCGCCACAAAACAACAAGCGGTCTTTATGCGGTTTGAAGTCAATGACCTTTAACAGCCGCATCAACGGCTCGAAGCAACCTTGGACATCTCCTATGGCATACGTTGCCATTTCAGTTAAACCCCATACTGATCGCGGTAGGCTTTGATTTTAGCTGATTGTGCAGCATCATCCCCCAAATACACAAGTAAAGCACCTAAATCGGCGATACTGATGGTGGTTAAATTAAACTGTTGTGCCAACTCTTGCATGGCTGACAGTTCATTCACCCCCCTTTCTTGGCGGTCTAAGGCCACGGCTATACCGACTGTACTGGCACCTTGTTGTTGGATGATTTCAATTGACTCGCGAACTGAAGTACCGGCTGAAACCACATCGTCAACTATCAGCACTTTGCCTTGGACTTTGGCACCAATCAATTGCCCGCCTTCACCGTGTGCTTTGGCTTCTTTGCGATTGAATGCGACTGGAATATTTTCTTGGTATAAATGGTACCAGGCGACTGCGATGGCTGTGGCCAATGGAATGCCCTTATAGGCTGGGCCATACAACATATCAAAATCCAACTGGCTGGCTTTAATGGTTTTGGCATAGTATTCACCCAATAAGGCCATTGAGTGGCCGTCATCAAACAACCCTGCATTGAAAAAATATGGGCTGATGCGACCAGATTTCAGCGTGAATTCACCAAACCTCAACACTTTTTTATCAATCGCCAAGCTTAAAAATTCTTGTGCAATACTCATAATCTTTGTCTGCCTTTATAAGGCTTGCTATCTTGCGAGAACTGGCGGCATTTTTCAAGCTGTCAGGTGGTATAATTTGCTGTTTTTTTACTGGCAGTCTCATCATGAAAATAATTACCCTCAATGCCAACGGCATCAGAGCAGCCCAACGCAAAGGCATGTTTGAATGGTTTGAACAGCAAAATGCCGATGTGCTGTGTATCCAAGAAACCAAAGCGCAATTAGAGCAACTCAACCCTAAACTGTTCATTCCTCAAGGTTATCACTTTTACCAAGCCGATGCGGTAAAAAAAGGTTATTCGGGGGTATCTGTTTATACAAAACACCAACCCATTACAGTGCAATACGGAATTGATTGGCCTGAATTTGATTCAGAAGGCCGGTGGTTACAGGTTGATTTAGGCCATATAGTGGTGGTTTCTTTGTATTTGCCTTCGGGCTCTGCCAAAGAGGAACGTCAAGAGTTTAAATACCAATGTATGGCTAAATTAGAACCCATACTGGTTGCGTTAAAAGCCTCAGGTAAACCTTTTGTGGTTTGTGGCGATTGGAACATTGCCCACAAGAAAATTGACATTAAAAATTGGCGTGGCAACCAAAAGAACTCAGGCTTTTTACCAGCAGAACGCGAATGGATGACCAAAGTATTCGAAGACATTGGCTTAGTCGATGCTTTCCGTGTGGTTGAGCCGCGTGAAGAGCAATATTCTTGGTGGTCAAACCGGGGGCAGGCTTGGGCTAATAACACTGGCTGGCGGATTGATTACCACGTCACTTCACCGTGTTTAGTAAACAAAATTAAATCCGCATCAATCTATAAAGAACAGCGTTTTTCAGACCATGCTCCAGTGATTATTGAGTATGCACTTTAATCTTTGAGCATACAGAACGGGTACTGTAAATAATGTTGAAAAGCAAAAGATTCACAACTGTCACATGATAAAATCAAACTGTGCGGATACAGGTGATCCGCTAAAACCACCTGTAGAGTAATTTTAATGAGAGTAATTTCAATGCCAGTTAATGTTCATCCAAGCAGTACAGTGGCAGATCACAATACAATATTCATGGGTCAATTATGCCCAACCAATGTGTTGGCCTATCATTCCAAGTCAATTACAAACAAAGGTGACATATTATCTGAACACACCCAGTCAAAACCACTTACCATTTGCGGGTATTTCTGCAATCATTTTTACCGACAGCTCAAGATAAAAGCAGCCCAAATACCACTGATATTCTGCACTGCTGAAACTCCAAAATGGACTTAATCTGGCTCACTTCTGCACTGAACGACTTTCTGTGGATTGGTTTGTCATTTGCCTTGGGCTTACTGGCGAAAAGAATTGGTTTGCCACCAATGGTGGGGTTTTTAGGTGCTGGCTTTCTACTCAGCACCCAGAACCTAGTTGATAAAGACCTATTAAGTAAAATGGCTGACCTGGGCATTACTTTGTTGTTGTTCACCATTGGCTTAAAAATCAATATTAAAAACCTGATGCGGCCTCAAGTTTGGGCTGTCAGCAGCATTCATGCGTTGTTGACTGTGGCTCTATTTGGCTTCCTGGTGTTTGCCTTGGCTGCACTTGGTACACCACTGTTCAGTAATTTGAGCATTGAAAACTCATTGTTTATAGCCTTTGCTCTGAGTTTTTCCAGTACCGTATTTGTGATCAAAGCCATGGAAAGTAAAGGCGAAGTTGATTCTTTTCATGGCCGCATCGCCATTGGTGTGCTGATTATTCAAGACATTTTTGCAGTGCTATTTTTAGCCATTTCATCAAATAAAATTCCATCGATTTGGTCACTTACTTTGCTTTTATTGATTCCGCTAAGGCACGTTTTATTCTGGTTTTTAGAGCAAGTAGGCCGTGGTGAGTTGTTGGTGATTTATGGTTTCCTGTTGGCCATTGGTGGTGCAGAAATCTTTGAAGTGGTCGGCATCAAAGGAGATTTAGGCGCCTTGATTATTGGCATGATGTTTGCCACCCAAGCTAAGGCTGAAGAAATGGTGAAAACCATGCTGTCTTTCAAAGACTTATTCTTACTGGGATTCTTCCTGTCAATTGGTATGAGTGGCCAGCTGACCCCAGACGTGATTATTGTGGCCCTTTTGATAGCACCATTTGCGATGTTAAAAGGGGCTTTGTTTTTCACCCTGTTTGTGAAATTTAAACTGCGTGCCAGAACCTCTTTGTTGGCAACCATCAATTTAAGTAATTACAGTGAGTTTGGTCTTATTGTAATTGCCATTTGCGTAACCAATGAATGGGTCGCAGAACCATGGCTGACAATCATGGCATTGGCGATTGCCTTTTCCTTTGTGATTTCAGCCTTATTGAATAAGCATGCGCATCACTTGTACACAATGTACCGTGAAACTTGGAAAACATTTCAAACAGCAGAACGCTTACCCAATGATAAAATTTTAGACATGGGTAACGCCCAAGTGGCCGTTATTGGCATGGGCAGTGTAGGAACTGGTGCATATGACGAATTGAATGCACATTACAGTAATCTTTTGGTGGGTGTTGATATCTACCCAAAAACCGTCATTGAGCAACAGCAATTAGGTCGTAATGTCATCTTAGGTGATCCCAGTGACGCCGATTTCTGGGACCGAGTCAATGAAACCCATCAATTAGAAATGGTGCTATTGACCCTGCCTAAATTCAGTTTATCAATGGCAGTTATTGAACAGTTACATGAATCGGGATTTAAAGGCAAAATAGCTGCCACTGCTAAATTCCCAGATGAAATTGAAAAACTAAACGCAGCTGGAGTTGATACAGTTTTCAACATGTACACCATAGCAGGTGCAGGTTTTGCCGCCCATGTAATGGACCAAGACTTGTAAAATGTTACTTATCAGAATCTTCGATTAAGCTGGTTTCATCCCAACCTGAGTCATTGCCTAGGTTGTATTGTTTGATGTGTTGGTCATTGTCCAGCACCTGAGCTAAATTAGCCAGCTGCTGCTGTGCCAATAATACATGTTTATTCTCATCTTCTTGGTAAAAAGTTACGGCCAGTTGTTCTACCAATGCTTCATCAGCCAGTTGGTACCTGAGTTTAGAACGTTTTGCCTGGTAGGCACGCATTCCCAAATGTCTCAAAACATGTTCGCCCATAGTTGCTGAAGTTTCAAAAGTTTCGCGGTATATATTTTTCACTCCGAGGTGATGCAATCTAAATGCGGTGGTTCGGTCTCGCGCCCTTACAAATAACGTTAATTCGGGGTAGTGTTTAATTAGATACGCTGTTAATTCCAAAACTTTTTCTGGTTCATCCATGGCAATCACCATGGCAGAAGCTGAATCAATACCTGCAGCCTGTAAAAGATCAATGCGGGTGGCATCACCAAAAAACACTTTCCAATTGTATTTACGCAGCATGTCTATCATGTCTGGGTCATTGTCCAAAGCAGTGACACCATAATGATTGAATTGCAATAAACGACCTACAATTTGTCCAAATCGCCCTACCCCAGCAATGATTACCTTATTGTGTTCATTGATTTCATCTGCTGGTCTTTCAGGCTTATCTGATGCCAGGTTTGGTTTAAGCAGTGCTTTTTCATAAAATAAAAACAGCAGTGGAGTGATGGCCATCGATAAGGCCACCACTATACGTAATGTATCAGCAATGGCTGGTTCAAAAACGTGGTTACCAACGGCCAAGCTTAACAACACAAAAGCAAACTCACCTCCTTGCGCCAAGGCCAAGAAAAACAATGCATGTTCAAGCTTTTGTAGTTTAAGAATTTTACCTACCACATACAGCACCAGAACTTTGATAACAATCAAACCGACTGTCAAGGCTAAAATCAATCCATATTGAGCCGCGAATAATGCAAAGTTAAATGCGGCACCAACAGTCATAAAAAACACCCCCAACAACAACCCTTTGAACGGCTCAATATCGGCTTCTAATTCATGACGGTATTCACTTTCACTTAAAATCACACCAGCCACGAAAACACCCAAGGCAGGAGACAATCCAAACAAAGACATCATCGCAGCAATGCTGGTAACTAAACCCAGCGCGGCAGTGGTAAAAATCTCCTTTTGTTTGGCTCGTGCTATGTAGTCGAACAAGGGGTTTATTAAATGTCTGGAGATAATGTAAACCAACACAATGGCAGCAATTACCACCAAAGGTTGTAACCAGCTGGGTAAATGACTGGTTATATTGATGCCATGAGATAATGACTCTGTGGCTTCGTGTGGCGTAGCCATTGCCAACAAAGGTATCACTGCGATGATGGGAATCACTGCAATGTCTTGGAACAACAAAGCGGAAAATGAAGCTTGGCCGCCAATGGTATTTTGCCAGCCTTTTTCTTTTAAGGTTGCCATGATGATGGCAGTGGATGACAAAGCCAAAGTTAAACCAATCACCAAACCTGTCTGCCAGTTCAAAGCAAAGCCAAACACTGCAATCAACATGATAAGTAGCGCAGTCAAACTGACTTGCAAGCCGCCTGCACTGAGGATGGTGGATTTCATTTTCCACAATTGGCTGGGTTGGATTTCAAGACCAATCACAAACAACATCAAAACCACCCCGAACTCTGCTGCATGATTCAGTTGTTCTAACAGGTGATCTGATTGCACGCCTATCAGTGGTGCCAAATAGGTCAAAATCACCCCAACCAAAGTGCCCGCAATCAAGTAGCCTAAAACAGACCCTAAACTCAAGCGACTGGCCAATGGCACCAACAGCACCGCAAGTCCTAAAAATAAACTGGCAATGATAAAAGCTTCAGTCATTCTGGTTCACCAATGTACTTTGTAACAATTCGTTCATGGTTGAGTACTGCTGACTGGCATCGCCTGTAATCCTGTCATGCAATAAATCATCAATTAAGCGTTGGTAGGTTTTGATCTTTTGCTGGAGCTGCTGGTTATTGCCCAAATCAACCTGCACTTGGGCTTTGAGCCTCAGCCCTCCACTGGTCACCAAAGGAGGTAAATAAGTCATGTTACACAGTTTAGCAGTCAGCTCAAATGGCCTGAGTAATTCACGCATATTTGCTTCACCCCTAAAATTGGATGAATCTCCACCAGTAGTGACTGCAGAGATAAATGACTTGCCGCGCAATGCTGTACCATTACTGCCATATGCATAGCCATGCTCAAACACCAAATCCATCCACTCTTTTAAAATAGCAGGTGATGAATACCAATACATGGGGTGTTGAAACATCACCACATCATGGCTGTTCAAAAGTGCTTGTTCACGTTCGACATCAATCATGAAATTGGGGTAGCACTCGTACAAATCATGTACTGTAATGTGTGTTGATTTAGGTAGGCTTGCGAGTAAAGATTTATTCAGTAAAGAAGTTTGAAATACCGGGTGTGCAAACAGAACCAGAAGTTTTTTCATATCTGATTCTGCCGCACTTGAACACTTTTCAAAACCATCCAATATCAGTCAGTGGATTGACTGATGTCATTGTATTTGGCTTTTCCTGCCAACAAAGCATCGCGTAATTGTGCTTCGGTTTTTTCTAATTCTTCCACCGCCGCTTCACGTTTTGCTTTGCCTTCTTCGGCAATACGTAAACTGTCATCTATGGTTTCGATTAATTTTTGGTTGGCCAATTTAACCACCTCAATATCAAACACCCCACGTTCCATTTGCTCACGAACTTTGCGGTTGGCAATTTTTAGGTTTTCAGCATTGGCAGCCAACATTTCATTGGTTAAGTCAGTGGCGTCCTTGATGGTGTCAGCAGCTTGTTCAGAACGCCAAATGGTGACTGTTTGGGCCAACTGCTGACGCCATAACGGCACTGTATTGGCAATGGTTGAATTGATTTTATTGATCAAGCCTTTGTCGTTTTCTTGTACCAAACGAATACTGGGCAGACTTTGTAAGGTCACTTGACGCGTCAAACGCAAATCATGCACACGTCGCTCTAAATCAGCCGTGGATGAACGCAAGTCTCTTAACTTCTGCGCCATCAGCATGTCATCACTGCCTTCTGCCTCTTTTTCCATGGCTGGAATCATTTCATTGTGTAATTGACTGAGTTTCTCATCACCGGCTTTGATGTAGTCTTCTAAGGTATGAAAATACTCTAAGTTAGCCACATACAACCGATCCAGACTGGTGATGTCTTTTAATAAAGTGGTTTTGTGCGACTCTAACTTATTGGTGATTTTATCAATTTGTTTTTTAACTTCTTCATACTTTTGTAAAAATTTAACCAATGGTTTGGCTTTGCCAAATAAACGTGCAAAAAAACCAGGTTTTTTATTCGGGTCCAGTTCATCAATATCAAAGCCACGGATGGTTGCGACCATTTCATTCAATGCTTCACCAGAGCGTCCCAAATCTTTATTTTTCACCCCTTCTAACATCTTGTCGGAAATTTCGGTGACTTTTTCTTGTGCTTTGCTACCAAAGAAAATAACTGAATTGGCGTCAGCCATATTGATTTCATTAATCAAAGCATCAATGCGGGCTTTTTCTTCACCATCCACATCTTTGTATGCAACCATTTCATTCATCACACCAGGGACTAACTCGCCTTCAATCGTACCTGTGATCGCACTTGATTGGGTTTTTGTTGTGGTATTTTTGCCTTCTTCACTCATATGTTTTCTCCGTTAATTGATGCCTTGTCTTTCCATTAAAGTATTCAACACTTCAATATCTACATCTAAATCAAATACTTGATTTTCTAATAATTTTTGATTTTGCTCTTCAAATACTTGGTCAATATTTTGCAGTACTTGTTTGAAATTCTTTTCTAAGCTGTCATTATCGACTAATTGGTGGGTGTCTGCATAGCGTTTAATTACACTTTCAGTGGCACCCAAGTAGGAATGCAAAAACCTGCGGGCTTGCGGGATTTTCTCAGGATGATTAACCAAAGTATTCACCACTTCTCGACTGGTTTTAACAATTTTGCTTAAGTAAGCTGACAACTCACGGTTGGCAATGTGTTTATTGGCTTGTTCTATGTTTACGATGGATTGTTCGCTCAAAGCCAATATCTCCTTTGAATCTTGGTCACGCACCGCGCCGAAGGATGAAGAAGTGACTTCATCCATGCCATACCACAACACTGAACCCACTGCAGCAGCCAAACCGTAGGCCACAGATTCAAATATACCCATGCCTGCGACCAACCACGAGCCCACAAATGAACAAGCGCCTAAAGTCAGCGATGCCAACATCATCAATGGAAATGGTTTTTGAATAACAAATTTTCGTTGTCTGTAATGGAATTTATTTCGGCGTCCGCTGCTCATCCAAGTGGCCGCCAATAAGGTACCAAAAAACACCCCACCACTGATTAAAAATCCAAGCAGTTTACCTTGAGCCAATTGTGCAAAGGTGGCACCTAAAAATAATAAGGAATAAAGGTACAATAACCAGGCTGTGGATTGAAACTTTACGATTGATTTTTGCGCTTTTTCACGGTATTTTACAGCCATTAAAACATCCTCACGGCCACATAAGCCAAAGCAATGGTTAACAGTCCGAAACCAGCAATTTTTCTGATAAATTCAAGCATTATAATGTCATTTTCAACGGGTTATTTTAAAATTTTGTACTGTAACAACTGATTTATATTTGAAAAATCAGGCTCGCCAAATGTAATTTGTCCTTCACCTTGAAGCAGAATTGATTCACGGTGTATCCGAATCGGATCGCCACCCTTTTGCATCACCCAGGTTCCATTGGTGCTTTCATCTGTGTATTTAAAATTACCACCACCATACTGAATATCGCCATGCATTCGTGACGCCATCAACATACTGATTTGTATATCACAATCATCACCGCGGCCTATGGTTTTAGTGGGTGATTGATCGGTCATGAGCTGTTCTTGACCATTTAATTGCAACTGTAATTGAGACTTAGTCTGTGGTACCTTGATATCCAGTGCGGAAGTGACCCGAGTCACTTGGCTGATGTCCTGTTGCCACAACACTTCGGTGATTTCAACAGGCAATAATTTGCCTTTTATTTTGGCTTTACCCAACGACCGGTGGGACAAAAAAGGGGGTAAAACACAGTCCTTGAAGGTGATTGAGTTAGTGATTATTTGACCTTTTTTGGCATACCCAGTCATTCTGGCAGCCACATTAACTGCATCACCAAAGACATCCTGATCTTCTTCTATCACATCACCACAGTGAAAACCCACACGAATGGCAATGGGGTGATTACCCAAGACAAAGTTGCCACTGACTGTGTTTTGCATCTCAACGGCTGCCAATAAAGCATAGTTAGCCTTAGGGAAGGTACACATGATTTCATCACCAATGGTCTTTACCAGCTGGCCTTGATGTGCTTGAGCTGCTTTAAGCAATACATCCAAAACCGATGAAATGGCATTCCGTGCAGCTTCATCTCCATGTTTTTCAAACAAAGATGTGCTGTCAGCAATATCCGCAAATAAAATGCACAGTTCAGTCAATAGTGGTCTCTGAATTTAATAGTGATTCCAAAATAATCTCTTCGTTAGGCAGCACCAATTGAGCCGCATCAGCCAAAGGTGTGAACGTATCGGCTCCGGTGATCAGCTTCAAGTAACTGGGTTTGATGTTATATTCTGCCAATTGGCTGATGACCCCTTCTCCAACACAGGCAGAACGACGGCCTTCATCCACAATGATTATTCTATCAAATTTTTCAGCATGTTTCTTGATTGCTTTGCCATTCAACGGCTGTAACCAACGCAAATCCATGAGTTTAACTTGACTGTTGGACTGTTGCTCAAATTTTTTGATGGCCCGCAAGCTCATTAATACGCCATTGCCATAGGTAATAATCAAAATATCAGTGGCATTATTTTTATACACCCTGGGTGAGCCTAAAACTGTGTATTCACCAGGTGCTGGATAGGGCTTATTCCACAGTCCATCCCCTTCAACAAACAGATCTTTTTGCATGTAAAGTGCAATCGGTTCAATGAACAGTGACACCCGGTGGTTAATTTTTGATAAAGCCACCAATGTACGCATCATATTAACGGCATCGTCTGGCCTTGAAGGACAAGCCACAATAACCCCGGGAATGTCTCGAATGGCGGCAATAGAATTGTCATTATGAAAATGCCCACCAAAGCCTTTTTGGTAACCTAAACCCGCAATTCTAACCACCATAGGGTTGCTGAATTGGCCGTTTGAAAAAAATTGTAAACTGGCCGCTTCGCCCCTGATTTGATCGCAAGCATTATGAAAATAGGCTAAATATTGAATCTCAGGGATGGGCAACATACCTAATGTGGCATAACCTTGAGCCAAACCCAAAATAGTTTGTTCATCCAACAAGGTATTGAAAATCCGTTTTGGCCCAAATTTCTTCAATAATTGTTTGGTGATGGTATACACACCACCTTTTTGAGCCACATCCTCACCAAACAGCACTGTTTCAGGGTATTTCAGCATCAAATCTTGTAATCCTTTATTGATTTGCACGGCCATATGTCGGTTGGGCTGTTGCTCAGGCAAGGCTTTTTCACCACCAAACGAATCCAGTCGAACTTCATGATCAGCCACTCTGGCCGCTTCTTGATGCACTTTATCTGCATCCAAAGGTGCCAGTGGAGCCATCACCTGCGCCAAGCTGGTGATTTTAGTGTCGGTATGGGCTCGATTGGCTTTACGCATACACTCATCGAATATATTTTCATATAATTCAACAATTTGAGAGGCGTTCATGATGTTATGGTTCATTATTGAAGCAGCAGTATTAAGCAGTGGATCTTGTGCTTCACAAGCTTCTAATTCAGCCAGTTTTCGGTAATCAACTTCAAAATCCGTTCCAGCATGCCCCATCAGTCGGGTGGTTTTCAAATGCAGAAACACCGGTTTACGCTCTTGTCGACAATAGTCCACTGCGCGCTGTACTTGCTGATAACCAGTTTCCAAATCCAAACCATCGGCATAAAAATACTGTAAGCCAGGACGAAATTTAAAATTCTCACTGATCCAGTTCTCAGGTGTTTTGACTGATATACCAATACCGTTGTCTTCACAGACAAATAAAACTGGGGTTTTAAGTCCTTGGAATGCTGACCAGCTGGCAGCATTGAATGCCCCTTGTGCCGTTGAATGATTGGTACTGGCATCACCAAAATTACACAACACGATGGAGTCATCAGGTATTGGCATCTTCACCGCAGACCGTTGAGCCAACTCAATGCCCAAAGCACAACCCAAAGCTTTGGGTAAATGGCTGGCTATGGTGCTGGTTTGCGGAATCACCCACAATGGCCTAGAACCCCACACTTTATGCCTGCCACCGGAAGCAGGATCATTCTGACTGGCCGCAAATGACAAACAGGTATCCCATACAGGATCAATACCTGCCACTTGTCTAGAACGTTCCATCATCAATCCACCACTGCGGTAATGCAAAAATGCAGGGTCGGTGTGCCGCACCAAATCACCCAGCATCACATTACCTTCATGTCCTGATGACCCAATGGTGTAAAAAACTTTGTTTTCGAGCTTCAGTTTACGTGCCATTAAATCCAGCTGTCTGGACCTGATTTGTGACTCGAATAAACTGAACAGTTTGTCTTTGCTTAAACCATTAACTGAAAGCGCTTGTTTGGTTTCTGTTGGCGTATAACTGTTAACAAAATCAATAAAATTTTGATCAACAACCTGTGCACGGTTGATGACCTTGCTTTGATTGTTACGCATGATCAAAAAGCATTTTTGCCAGTCAGTTCACGACCCAACACCAATTGGTGGATGGTTTCTGTGCCTTCATAAGTGATCACACTTTCAAGGTTTAGCATGTGTCTGATGGCCACATGTTCAGTGGTGATTCCAGCTCCACCAAGCATGTCTCTGCATTCGCGAGCAATGTCCAAAGCCATTCTGACATTGTTCCACTTGGCCAATGATATTTGCGTGGGCTGTAATTGATCAGCATCTTTTAATTGTCCCAAGCGCAAAGCCAGTAATTGTGCAGTGGTTATACGACGCGACATATCTGCCAGTTTTTGTTGAATGATTTGGTTTTCATTCAAGCTTCTGTCAAACAACACCCGTTCTTCGGTGTAGTCTAAAACTTCTTGCAAACAAGCTTGTGCTGAACCTATCGGCCCCCATGAAATACCGTACCTGGCATTTGATAAGCAACTCAATGGTCCTTTAAGGCCTTTAACTCCCGACAAACGATTGGCGTCTGGCACCCGCACATCATCAAAAAACAATGCAGAAGTAATCGACGCACGCAATGACATTTTGCGAGTAATTAACTCAGTGTCAAATCCAGGCATGTCCTTTTCAATGATAAAGCCTTGAATACCCTCTTCTGTTTGGGCCCAAACTATGGCGATATCAGCGATAGAACCATTGGTGATCCACATTTTAGAACCATTGATAATCCAATCATCGCCGTCCTTTTTGGCGTGTGTTTTCATTGATGCAGGATCAGATCCTGCATGGGCCTCAGTTAAACCAAAACAACCAATCACTTCACCTTTGGCCATTTGTGGCAACCACTTTTGTTTCAACTCCTCACTGCCAAATGCATAAATAGGAAACATACACAAGGAACTTTGTACCGAAGCAAAGCTTCTTAAGCCACTGTCGCCGCGCTCTAACTCTTGACAAATCAGGCCGTAAGACGTGTAATTCAAGCCAGCACATTCGTAACCTTGAATGGTGCTACCAAACAAACCCAGGTCAGCCATTTCTGGAATTAAATCCATCGGGAACTCATGTTGGTCAAAAGCAGGACCAATGATCGGTAGAATGCGTTCATCAACCCAACGACCGATTGATTCTTGCACCATCAATTCTTCTTCAGACAACAGTGCTTTGATGTTAAAAATGTCCAGCTTGTCAATTTTTGACGACATAGGTATCCTCATACATGAAAGTAAATCAATATTTTACTCGACTGAGTCATCAAGGGATAGTGGCTGGAGTGAATTTAAAACAACTGTTTAAATGTGTTTCTAATAGGACAGTTGCTTGTTATAGAGAGCCAATTAAAACCCTCATACACAAATCAGTGTATGAGGGCAAATGGACTTATTTATAGATGGGTTAAGTGTTGATTATTGCTGGCCCTTTGTAGCCGCTTCTTTGGCTTGACCTGAAAACAACAGGTACTTAGCCAGTTCACTGTCATATTTAGCTTCTGTTTCAGAGATTTCGGCATTTTTATCAATAATGAATTGCTTTTGGTATTCAATTTGATCTTTGACTTGGTCGATTTGGGATAAAAACACATCTGACACAACTTCGCCACTGCGCTCTTTGTCCGCTGCCCTGCTCATTAAATCATTGTGATTTTTCTCTTGAATCACTAAATTATGTTCAGCTGTATCTATATTTCTCTGTAAAGCTGAAATACGTTCACGCTTTAAACGTTTGATCTGATCAGCACTGGAATAAGACAACATAATTTTATTGCGCTCTTTCTCTAACATTTCAGCTTCAAGCTTTTTTTGCGCTGCCAACTCCCTTTGTTGTTGCAAGGCTTCGGCCTGCGCCAATTTTTCTTCATCAGTCAACTCACGCGCTACTTTTTCTTTAACCACACCATGGTCGCTCAATTTTTCATGGGCATTTTTAATTTGATCAGGCGGTACTTTATCGCTGTAATGAACACGACCATTTTCATCAACCCATTTATACAGCTTTGCTGCACTGGGCAATGTAACCAGCATCATTGTGCATATGCACAGTAAATATATATAATTTTTCATACTTTCTTTAACCTTTAATAAATATTACCAACAACAGAACAAACACCAACAAAACCACTACATATGTTTTAACATTGCATAGTTGGTCAGCTCAATGAATTGTGCTTTGTTATCGTCTTTTGCTTCAATTTCATACTGTTCTACAGCATATTCTATATGTTTGTTCAAATACAGAGTGTGCTTTGGGCGTAAAGTTGCTGAATTTAAACTTTGTTTACAAAGTTTCCAAAGACGCACAAACTCACTGGCCAAAGCCAAAATGACAACCACCAATATGGTGGCGGTAAACCCTGCAATTTTCAATGCTTTACTGATCATTTTAGTTGCTGTTGTTGAACTGAACACCAACCAGCAAGCCATTCGACAGCACTAAACCACATGCACACCCCGCAGTACATAACAAATAATCACCCGAAAGGGCTATGAGAGTGCCCAATAAAGTCATTGTAGAATCAGCATGAACAGTTGAATTATACCCCTCAGTCTTTAAGGCCGTGAAAAAACAGCCATTGATTCAACATGAGAAGTGTGCGGAAACATGTCCATCACCCCTGCACGTTCTAACGTAAATCCGAGTTCATTTACCAACCTATCGGTGTCTCTGGCCAAACTGGCAGGGTGACATGAAACATAAACCAGTGTTTTGGCTGAAGTGGCAGCAATCAAGGGCAAAATTTCCCATGCACCACTTCTGGGTGGGTCAATCAGCACTTTGGTAAAAGGTTGTTGGAACCACTCACTATTGGCATGATCTTTGGTTAAGTCTGCTGCATAAAATCGCACCTGGTCCAATTGATTCAAAGCGGCATTGTGAATCGCTCGGTCAACCAACTGCTGATCACCTTCCACACCGATCACTTGAGCCGCTTGTTGGGCCAATGGCAGAGTGAAATTACCTAAACCACAAAACAAATCCAACACCACATCATCGGCTTGCAGCTGCAAAGCTTGCATGGCTTGAGCTATCATTTTTTCATTCATGCGACGATTTACCTGAATAAAATCATTAGGCAAAAAGTCATAGCGTAAACCGTATTCAGGTAATTTAAAATTCAGCGACTCTGCATAGTTTTCAAGAGGCACTACTGTATCTGGCCCTTTAGACTGCAAATATATTTGTAAATCATGCTGGCAGCCAAACTGCTTGATCAGTGCTAAATCGTCAGTTGAAAAGGGTTTCATGTGGCGAATTATCAATGACGTGGCCTCATCACCCATTGAACATTCCACTTGTGGGATAAAAGCTTTGATGGTCATTTTCTCAAACAAACTGGCCAAGGGTTTCAACAATTGGGCCAAGGGCTTTTCTAATACCTGACAATCATCCATATCAGCCACAAAACGGCCATTTTTCTCTCTGAACCCAACCAACATTTTATCCTTGGCAGCCACCCATTTGGTGCTCAACCTGGCACGACGACGGTAATGCCAATGTGAGTCAGTCAGTGGCGCCATCCAAACCTTGGGTTCAGCGTGGGCTATTTTATGAAAGTTATTTTTTAATGTGTTGAATTTAAATTCAATTTGTTTCTCTTCACGCAAGTGCATCATGGAACAACCGTTGCACACAGTATAAAACTCGCACTTAGGTGCTACCCGATCTGCAGATGCGGTCAACACTTCAACCGCCAAAGCTTCATTGTAATTTCTGGTTTTGCGGTTGAGCTTGGCCATCACCACTTCGCCAGGTAAGGCATTTTGTACAAACACCACTTTGTCGTTCCATTTAGCCACGCCGCGGCCATCGTGTGTCAAATCTTCAATGGTCAATTCAACTGGTTCTTGTGGCAGCTTGGCCTTTGATCTTCTACCCATGTATCAACTTCCTTGGTTAATTAAAATTATTATTTTTTGACCCATTGGCCAGCTGCATTTTGGTAAGACCAACCGGCTTTGGCTTGTTGGATCCATTGTTTAACAAACGCATTGGTGATTTGTTCTTCCCACTCTGGGTGGTTATTGGCAATCGCCATTTCTCGGTACAAAGCCACGCGGTCACGGTTTTCATCGGCCACCAGCTTTTTGACTGTTTGTCGATCCTTTAAACCCAATTGACCGGCATCAACAATCTCTACCAAGCCATCATTGGTAAAACCCACCACATTGTTATCTAAATGAGTTTTAAGGGCGTCATTGAACCTGTTTTTCAACTTTGTGGTCAACTCATTGATGGCGGGTGATGACAAAGTAATGTCTGCTTGTTGTGCATGGGCTGAGGCAATCAACCAATTAAGTGGATTCATGCGATGCGCCATACGTCTCACACTGTTACCATTAAATAAGCTGGACTGATCATTCTCACCGTTAACAGGTTCTTCCTGCAAAATATCTTTGACGATTTTTTCCGCTGCTGAATCAACCTCTGCTGCAGGAAAGTAAACATTGATGGTGACACATGCAGCCACAAATACAAACGAACCTATCAGTAATGATTTATACCATTTTTTCATGATTTCATACCTGTTAAAAGAATGCTGTCATTATACAATGACTGGATTAATGAATTATGAATCATTTTTATCGATTCACTAAGCAATTGTTGGGCATTTGATTAACCAATACTGTGGCTAACTGACAGCTTAAAATGCATTGATTCAGAGCAGACGCTTAATTGTCATAATTGGCGTTGAGTAAGCGGCTGACAAACTCTTCCCAGTTAATTGAACGCACATAACCCACTATATTGATTTTGGGTATACCACCACCCTCAACGATCACAAACTGATTGCTTTGATTCTTTAGCCCTCCAATTTGGCACACGGAGTTATGTAACTTACAGCTGAGCTTAATTTTTTGGTAACGAAAGTCATCAAAAAAGCGTAAAAATGTTTTTGAAATTGCGCCTTTGATACCACCTAACGATGAAATATTGTCTATCGCCCGTTGGCTGATGGTTTGTTTAATGCCTTTGGTTTTAACCGTATAAACCTCAGCATCCAAACGATCGGTCTTCCAATTGGTGATACGTAAATCATCAATAACCCCAGATAATTTGCCCGTGATCAAGCCAAAGCCGAAGGTTTCAGTCAGTAAGGATAAATCAAAACCATTGAACTTGACATCAGCGGCTATAACTGGCGCCACGCCAAACAGGCGCTCTAAAGATAAATTGTCAATCAACATTTCACCTTCAAAAACCTGCAAATCCAAGGCCCCTAAAAACCTGATCACACTGCCCTGCTTAACCATCCCGGGTATGTTACCACTGATGCTACCTGCCATTACTGGCCAACCCATTTTTTCAGTGATTAATTTCAGCGATATGGGCAGAATACTGGCATTCAAACTCATTTCTATGGAGTCAGAAAATAAGGCCCCCAATTTAAGCTCTTGTAATTCAATGGCACCATTAAAAACAGGCAGGTGTTGGCTGCCGATGAAATGCAGCTGGTCTTTTGAAACATTAAATTTGATGCCTGATTCTGCTATGGGTAAACCAGCCAACAGTAGATTTTGCCAACGCAAAGTAGAGTCTTTACTGGTTTGGTGCAATCGCCAATCTATTAGTCCATACAGTGCTTCTGTGGCAATTTTTCTGCGCTCATTAAGGAAATAGTAGTCATTGAATTCAACAGTCCAATGATCAAAGCTTTGTTTTTCGGTTGCTAAAGTCAAGGTGAACTGCCCCGACATGCCGCTGTTGCCAAAACCATATATACCCAGCACACTGCTTAATATTTGCTGGTTGAAGTGGTGGCTGTCAGTAACTGATACAACCACATGAGGCGCTCGCCATTGCCATGCTTCATTGATGCTGAATGCAGCATTCAGCACCAGTGATTGTTGATTAACTATTTCAGTTGATACCAAGTACCAACCATCGCCCTGCCATGCCACTGTGCCTTTGACTGTCACTGGATAAGCAGAGAAATCAACATACACTTCATTAAGCAACATTTCACCGGCATTCAGAGCAATCTCGTAGCTTAGGTGCTGCTGCCGAATGTCCAGCTCAAAAACCATTTCACCAGCCAGTTCAGCAACAATCACATCATCTGAATACTCATAGCTGACACCGTTAAAGACTATTGCCTCCGGTGCAGATAACTGCAGCTTATCAAGGTCTAATAAAATCACCCCATCAAGTGCAGTTGCACCCAAGTCAGGTACTTTTGTAGCAGGCAACAGCTGACTGAATATATTGTCCAACTTCAATTGACTGAATTGAAGTTTACCGATTGGCTGATCAGATGTAAGAGACAAAGACAATTGCTCATCTTGGGTGCTGAGCATCAGTTGCCAATCATTGCGTGCAAAATCAAATGTACTGCTTAAGTTGGCCTGATAATCCTGTCCACCGTAGTTAAAAGACAGTTGAACCTGCCCACAATGGTGACGCGGATAAACCAATAAGACACCAGGACAGTTGTATTCAATTGTATTGATGACGTGAAGGTCCTGCCATGACAACGAGTTTATACCCACGCTGACGCCAGTCTGATGACTTTGCACAGACAAACCACTTAGCTGCCAAGCCAAGCCTTGATTGGCTGGTGTGGCTGCTGCCAAGCTGGGCATTATCACCACATACCACACAGCCCACTGCCAACAAAGCACTTGCATTCTGGAAGGGTTCACATTATTCTTAATTTTAAAGGACACCGGTGAACTCGTATGGATAAACACCACATTTTAGTGGTAGATGACAACCACATCAATCGACTTTTTTTTGAATCGTCATTGAAGAAGCTTAATTATTTAGTTAGCTTGGCAGAGAACGGCTACCAAGCCATCCAGTTGTGTCAGCAACAAAGATTCGATTTAATATTTATGGATATCCGAATGGATGGATTGGACGGCATCCAAACAGCAACCAACATCAAACAGTCAAAAGCACATTTAAACACCCCAGTGCTGGCAATATCAGCTGAACATTTCAATGCCAAACAATACCCAGTATTTGTTGCAAGCTTACTTAAACCAGTCAGCCAATTGGAGTTAAAACGTGTGTTGGCACATCACCTGCCAAGCAGCGATTATGGCGTGGCATGTTTTGATGAGCAACAAGCTTTACAAATTTCACATCAAGACCCGGATATTGTGCTTAAACTCAGAGGCATGTTAATTGAACAACTGCCAGCAGATTGGCAAATGATCAAACAACTTTTTGAACAACAAGACTGGTCAGCCTTGGATGCATACCTGCATAAAATATATGGTTCAGCTAAAATTTGTGCCGCCAGTTTATTGATGCAGCACATTCAGGCGCTGAAAAAGTCCGTACAACAACAAGAAAATAACACGGCTGCATTACAAGGATTGAAGTTTGCGATAAATGAAACGATGGCTGTTAATAAACAACAGCTGAAGGAATAAACTGTCTGAATGAGGGACAGTCGGTAATTAATTGGGGTTGCGTCAGGTGCCTACTTTGTCTTTGACTTGCTCCTTAAGGTCCTTACCTGGTTTAAAGTGTGGCGCATATTTTGCACCCAATGGAACAGGCTCTCCAGTCTTTGGATTACGCCCCATGCGAGGCTTTCTTTGTCTTAAAGTAAAACTGCCGAAACCACGAATTTCAATGCGGTCACCATTGGCGATGGTGGCACTCATGTGATGAATGATTTCTCTGACCGATAAACTGATGTCGGACTTAGATAATTCACTGTCTTCAAATTGAGCAGTCAATAAGTTGATGAGTTCTGAACGTGTAATAGAGTCTTTCATTGAACCTAATTATAACTAAACTATTGAAAATGAAAAGATAATTATTCATCTATAACAAAAAAGGAACCGAATTTACACCCGGTTCCTTTTTTGCGTTAAATAAACAATGAATCAATCGTCCATTTGTTCTTTCAACAAATCACCCAAGCTGGTAGTTCCTGATGAACCTTTTTTGTATTCATTCAATACATCGTTCAACTCATCAGTCTCTTTGGCTTTGATAGAAAGTACCATCATTTTCTTGCGACGATCCATTGAAACAAATTTAGCTTCAACTTCATCACCAACAGACAATACAGCACTGACATCATCGGTGCGTTCTTTGGCCACATCAAAAGCTTTGATTACACCATTAACACCATCTTCTAATTCAACTATGGCTTCTTTTTCATCAACTTCAATGACTTTACCAGTCACCAAAGAGCCTTTAGGGTTATTGGCTACAAAAGAACCAAATGGATCTTGTGCCAATTGTTTGATACCCAAAGAAACACGCTCTCTTTCTGCGTCGATAATCAACACAGTGGCTTTGACTAAATCACCTTTCTTGAAGTTTCTGATGGCAGTTTCGCCAGGCTCATTCCAAGAGATGTCTGACAAGTGAACCAAACCATCAATACCACCTTCTAAACCAATAAAGATTCCGAAGTCAGTAATGGATTTAATCTTGCCTTCAATCATATCGCCTTTTTGTGCATTTTCAGAGAAGATAACCCATGGGTTAGGCTTACACTGTTTCATGCCCAGAGAGATGCGTCGTTTGTTTTCTTCAATTTCAAGAATACAAACCTCAACTTCATCGCCAGGTTGTACCACTTTAGCTGGGTTGATGTTTTTGTTGGTCCAATCAATTTCAGAAACGTGAACCAAACCTTCGATGCCGTCTTCAATTTCAACGAAACAACCGTAATCAGTGATGTTAGTAACGTTACCGAAGTGACGTGAACCAACAGGATGACGACGAGACAAATCTTTCCATGGATCTTCGCCCAATTGTTTCAGACCCAATGATACACGTTGTTGTTCTTTGTCAAATTTCAAAACACGAACTTCAAGTTCTTGCCCGATTTCAACCACTTCTGATGGGTGATTGACACGTTTCCAAGACATGTCGGTGATGTGCAATAAGCCATCAATGCCGCCCAAGTCTAAGAAAGCGCCGTAGTCGGTCAAGTTCTTAACTATACCTTTCACAATTACGCCATCTTCCAATGAATCCAGTAACTTATCACGGTCTTCAGAATAATCAGACTCAACCACTGCACGACGTGAAACCACGACATTGTTACGTTTCTGATCTAATTTAATGACTTTGAATTCCAAGTCTTTACCTTCCAGGTAACCAGGATCACGAACCGGTCTAACATCAACCAAAGAACCAGGTAAGAATGCCCTGATGTCTTTAAGCTCAACAGTGAAACCACCGCGAACTTTAGAAGTGATTTGACCAATAACGATTTGATCGGTATCCATAGCGATTTGTAATTGATCCCAAACCAGCATGCGCTTGGCTTTTTCACGAGACAATACGGTTTCGCCGAAACCATTTTCATATTTTTCTAGCGCCACTTCAACAACGTCATCAATACTGACTTCGTTGCCAAATTCTTCTAAAGGAATCACACCTTCAGACTTGAGGCCCGCATCGACAACGGCAAAACCGTTTTCAATGTCAACCACAATACCTTTTACAATCGTGCCTGGGATGATGCTCTTACTGGCTAGCTCGGATTCGAGCATTGTTTCAAAATTATCACTCATTATTTATTTTCCGGTAAACCAAAAGACAGGCTTACCTATGTCATCTGTATCAGTTTGCCTGATACTCGTTAAAAAGGCCCTTCGTCAAACCTACAGCTTGATTGAAAGGTCTACAGTATAAAGTTCAAAAAATTATTTTCCTGAATCAATAAAAATGTTTTGCTCAACCAATTGCATCACTTGAGCCAAAACTTCATCAATGCTTAAATCACTGGTATCAATAACATAAGCATCAATTGCTGGCACCAAAGGCGCCACTTTTCGAGTAGAATCTCGATGATCTCGAGTTTCTATGTCCTCTAAAAGGTCGCGGATTTTAACATCAACACCCTGCTCTTGCAATTGTTTATGCCTTCTTTTCGCACGTTCTTGGGCATTTGCTGACAAAAACACTTTCAAAGGTGCAGATTTAAACACCACTGTACCCATGTCACGACCGTCAGCAACCAGACCTGGGGCTTGTTGAAAATCTTTTTGGCGTTGTAATAAGGCCTGGCGAACGGCTGCAATCGGGGCTATCTTTGAAGCCATTTCACCGCAGGCTTCACTGCGAATTTGGTCGTTCACCACAGTTGAACCTAGGGTGATTTGCACTGCACCACTGTCATCGGTACTGAAACGTACAGGCAAGTCTTGGGCCAACGCAACCAACTGCTGTTCATCAGTCGGATCCACCTTGTGCTGCATAGCCTGCAAAGCCAAAGCACGGTAAATGGCGCCAGAATCCAATAACCGCCAACCCAATTGTTTTGCTAACAAAGCACTGGTTGTGCCTTTACCCACGCCAGAAGGCCCATCTATCGTAATGACTGGAGCGGGCTTATTGACCGGAATTCCCATGGATTTAACCAGCGCAAAAAACTCCGGAAATGAAGTGCCTATATTATGACAACCTTTGACAACTATGTCTTGCCCTTGACTCAATGTGCCGGCCAACAAAAAGCTCATGGCAACACGGTGGTCTCCATGTCCATCCACCAATCCACTGTGTAATTTGCCACCAGTTATGATGGCACCATCTGGTAGCTCTTTAACTGTTACACCTAAAGTTTTTAAACCAATTAACATCACGGTGATGCGATCACTTTCTTTGTGTCTGAGCTCGTCTGCTCCAGTCAGCACGGTTTGACCTGATGCCAATGCAGCCGCAATGAACAGCACCGGAAATTCGTCAATGGCACTGGGAATCAAGTGCTGTGGAATCTCAATGCCTTGTAATTGGGAAGATTGCACCCTGATATCAGCCACTGGCTCACCGGCTTGGTCACGGATGTTGGTTAAGGTTAAACGACCGCCCATGGCTTGCAGTATTTTTATTACCCCATCACGGGTTGGGTTGATGCTGACATTGCTCAACACAAAATCTGCATTGGGATGACACAAGCCCAACACCATAAAAAAAGCCGCCGATGAAATATCTGCAGGCACGTCAATGGCTTGACCATGTAACTCTGGCTGCCCAGTTAAACTTACAGACAAGCCATCAACCTCTAACTCAGCACCAAAGCCACGCAACATCGTTTCGGTGTGGTCTCTGGACTTATGCGGCTCAGTTACTGTCGTTACACCATCGGCATACAGCCCTGCCAATAACAACGCAGATTTAACCTGTGCGCTGGCTATGGGGCTGTTGTAATGAATGCTGTTAATACTTGTACTGGGATTAAACACCAAGGGCGCACAGTTATCTGTAGCATGAATTTGCGCACCCATTTCAGTCAATGGTTTAATCACTCGACCCATAGGACGCGTTGATAAAGATTCATCACCAATCAAAGTACTTTTGAACTGTTGGGCCGACAGTAAGCCTGCCAATAAGCGCATGGCTGTGCCAGCATTGCCACAATCCAGTGGCTGATTTGCCGCTTTTAAACCATGTAAACCGACTCCTTGAACTAAAATTTCATCAGCGCTTTCAGTGATATCAACACCCAAAGCACGCATGATGTTTAAGGTGGCCATGCAATCTTCTGAGCGCAAAAAACCTTTGATGGTGGTTGGTCCCTTGGCGATTGCACCCAAAATAATGGCACGATGTGAAATTGATTTGTCACCGGGGACTGTGTACTGGCCACTGAGTTGTTTGACCGCACGCAGTGCAACGCCGGTGTTGCGGTGAAGTTTGGTATCAGCCACAGACTTGTTCCAATACTTTAACCATGCGTTGCATTTCACTTTCTGAGCCAATGGTTACCCTTAAACAGTTCGGTAGACCATAATTAGCCACCGGACGGGTGATGACCCCTAACTCAAGCATTTGTTGGTAAATAGGCATCGCATCTTGGCCAAAATCAATCAATAAAAAATTGCCTTTTGAAGGGGCATAACGCAGCTTCAACGCTTTACATTGCTCTTCTAATAGCTGCATGCCTTTGGCATTGACCTGCATTGACCGGGCTAAAAACTCATCATCATTGATGGCAGCTTCGGCAGCCACCAACGCCAATGAATTGACATTAAAAGGTTGTCTGATGCGGTTCAACACATTGGCAATATCAGGGTTGCTCAACGCATAGCCAACTCGAAAACCGGCCAATCCATAGGCTTTAGAGAATGTACGGGTAATTACTAAATTATCAAACTCACTTAACCACTCACTGCCATCCACCCGTTCATCAGCAGGTGCATACTCTAAATACGCTTCATCCAGCACGACGATGGTTTCAGCAGGTACTTTTTGAATGAACTCATAAAGCTGTCGTTTGCCTAAAAACGAACCTGTTGGGTTGTTTGGATTGGCAATAAATATCATCCGCGTTTGTTGGTTGATGCTGTCCAACATCAAATCCAAATCACAACCCAGTGGCGAATTGGACTGCCAAGGCAAGGCAGGAATCATTTGATGCTCTGCACCCACAGCTTGAATCGCAATTGGGTAAACAGCAAAACTGAACTGTGAATATATGGCGTTGTGTTCCGGCGTTAAAAAAGCTTCTGCCAACAACACCAACACATCATTTGAACCATTGCCTAAAGTGATGCAATCCATGTCAATTTGATGCTTATCTGCCAACGCTTTTTTTAATGCAAAACCGTTGCCATCTGGGTACAAAGCCAGCTCAGACATTTCACCTTGAATGGCTTGCATGGCTTTGGGGCTCGGACCTAAAGGGTTTTCATTGGAAGCCAGTTTTATGATGTTACTGATGCCCAATTCTCTTTCCAATTCAGAGATGGGTTTTCCCGGAATGTAAGGATTGAGTTTTTGTACACCAGGCACAGCCAGTTTTTTAAAGTCAGTCATAGGATTGTAGAGCGAATTCAGAAAGCCAATATTGTGCCTATTCCAAGCTTATAAAGCAAGGTAACTGCAACAGAATATTAAGCCAAAACGCACCTGTCACCCACTCATTACACACCGAATCAAACAGTACAACGCACTGAATTAAACAGCGTATTTTTAAGTGTGCACTTCTTGACTGAAATCAAGGCACACTTAAACATGACGTTTTAAAATAACAAGCAATTTAAACAGCCACCTTTTTAAACATGGAAAACCACGCCAACAACACTGTTACCTTTGACCTGAACCTCATTCAAAAATACAACCTCACCGGTCCTCGCTACACTTCTTACCCCACTGCTGTTGTTTTCAATGATGGTTACCGAACTCAACAACACCGAAACAATTTATTGGGCTGTTTTGAGGAGACCAAAGACAAGCCCCTGTCATTGTATTTTCACATCCCGTTTTGCAACACCCTGTGTTTTTTTTGTGCATGCAATAAAATTGCCACTAAAAATCGTGAGAAGGCCGATACATATTTAGATTATTTAGAACAAGAAATTATACTGCAAGCTGCCTTGGTACCTGCAAGCCGTGTGGTTGAACAAATGCATTTTGGAGGTGGCACCCCGACTTTTCTGACCCACAAGCAAATGCGCAGAATGATGGCAATGATTAAACAGCATTTTAATTTAATCGATGATGACCGCCGGGATTACTCGATTGAAATCGACCCAAGAGAAGCATCCCCTGAAACCATTCAGTTGTTGGCAGATTTGGGTTTTAATCGATTTTCCATGGGCGTACAGGATGTACAGGAGAAAGTACAAAAAGCCGTGAATCGCATCCAGCCAATTGAATTGACTGAACAAGCCATTAATACATGCAGGGAAAATGGAGCCAAATCAATTAACGTGGATTTAATCTATGGTTTGCCGCATCAAACCCTGGCCTCTTTCAAAGACACATTGGCGCAAGTGGTGCAACTGTCACCCGACCGTTTATCGGTTTTTAACTACGCCCATATGCCACATTTATTCAAGCCACAAAAACGCATATTGGCGACAGACTTACCTTCTGCAAATGTGAAATTGAGTATTTTACAAATGACCATTGAAGACTTAACGGCAGCTGGTTATGTTTATATTGGTATGGATCATTTTGCCAAACCTGATGATGAATTAGCCATCGCCCAACGAAATGGTAGTTTACAACGCAATTTTCAAGGTTACACCACCCATGCTGAGTGTGACTTGTTGTCCATGGGCGTCAGTGCCATCAGTTTAATCAACAATGCCTTCAGCCAAAATGTGAAAACATTAGAGGCCTATTACAGCCAAATTGAGCAAGGTCAAATACCCATCGTCAAGGGTTATGCTTTGAACCAAGATGATATGATTCGCAAACAAGTGATTCAAAGTTTATCCTGTCACTTCATGCTAGATAAGAGGGAAATTGAGACTCAGTTTGACCTTGAATTTGACACATATTTTGCCGATGAATTGCCTGAATTGGACAGTTTAGCCAAGGATGGTTTAATAGAAAACCAAACTGATTTGATTCAAGTCACTGCAGCAGGTCGTTTACTGATCAGAAATATTTGTATGTTGTTTGATTTCCACTTGCGACATCAAACTGAACAGAAGTTTTCAAAAGTGATATAAATACCAAGGCTGTCATGCTGAGTTAAGCAAGAATAACTGCTGCTAATATTCAGCATGACTGTGTGTTTATGCCATACAAAAGACGAACAGCCAACAGGTGTAACTGATAACTTAAGGCGACTAAAATACCTCGTCAGGAAACAGCTCTTGAGCCATTTGGATGATTTCTTCTGCTGCTTGTTGATCACCTTGCTGTTGCAACACCACAATCAAATGTGCATACGACTCTGAATCACGCTGATTGCCTTTTATCGCCATTCGCAGGTATTTTTCAGCTTGTTCCAAGTCACCTTTCTTAAAGTGAACCCAGCCAACAGAATCCAGTATGGCTTGGTCATCAGGCTTCATGGCATGGGCTTGCATGATGTAATCATAAGCCAGCTCTAAATGCATGTCATGATCAGCCCAGGTATACCCTAAAGCATTCAAGGCATCGGCGTTTTGCGGGTCATCTTTAATGATTTGACTCAGGTCAGCTTCAAGCGCCTCTATTTCGCCCTGTTCTGCATATATCATGGCACGGCTATAGAGTAAATTAGGGTCATCTTTAAACATCCGCAGACCCATGTCAGCTACCTTCAACGCTGCCACTAAATCAGCTTGCTGTTTATGCAACTCAATTTCGAGCTGGTAAGCTGGAATAGCATGTTGTTCAGGTCCATTTTGCACTTGATGGAACATGACTGCGGCCCTTGCATAGTTTTTTTCTGCCACCAAGACATTGGCCATCAACAGTTTAGCCTCATTGACTTGGTCTCCAGTTTTGACTTGTTGCAGTAATTGCATACTGAAAGGATAGTCTTTTAGCCAATAGGCCAATTCACCGAACTCTAATTTTTGTTGGGTCGTCAATGCCTTGATATCGGTCTGTTGTTTTAATTTTGTAAACTTAGCCTCTGCTGTTTGCTCTTCATTTTGCTGCAACAACAAGACCACTTGCCTAAACAATAAAGTGTCATCTTGCTCATTTTTTTGCAACAAAATCAAGGCTTCTTTGTTGCGGTCCAGAAAACTGAGCAAGGTTGCATATTGACTGATATACTCTGGGTTAGTTGGGGCAAGTTTAAGTAACCATAAATAGTCCTTTTCAGCCAAAACCTCCTGTTCCATTATTAAATGTAAACGAGCGCGCCAATAGACATATTCAGCTTGTTTGTCTTGTTTAATGACTTTATTAACCACCGACAATGCCCTCTTATGCTGTTTTAATTGAGTCAACACACGACTGAATGCAAACTGCTGATCAAGAGAATTTTTAATGAATGGTTTATTAAAGGCACGGTCAATCAACTGGTTGGCGATGTCTTCAGGCATGGATACAATGGCCATTCTGATGTATTCCCATTTGTCCTGATCTGCACCAGCGAAAGCCATCATTTGCTTGATATTTATTTCCGCTTCACCGAAACTTTTTTCTCTAAAATGGTTGAGTGTACTCTGTTGTAATTGTGACCAACCCATGGCCAAAATTTCAGCTTCATAAGCTGCATCTGTGTTTGCGGTGCTGGATGGTTTTAATTGCTTATTTTGACAGCCCATCAAGGCCACCAACAGCAAACCAATGACCCATGTCTTGCAGTTAAATTTTTTCATCGTATTGTTATATCTTAAGCTCATATTTTAGCGGAAGTTTTTTTTATTAATCGCATCCACTTAATGGTTCATCTGAGTCAACAATTCTGCTTGCGACTCCTCAGTCAATGGTTGCACAATTAAATCTAAATCACCATCAATGATTTCATTCAATTTATACAAAGTCAAGTTAATGCGGTGATCAGATATACGACCTTGTGGGTAGTTATAAGTTCGAATTCTTTGCGATCTATCACCACTGCCTACTTGTAATTTACGTGCTTCGGACTGTTCGGCTTTGACTTTGGCTTGCTCTGCATCCAAGATTTTAGCTGATAGCAGTGACATGGCCTTGGCTTTATTCTTATGTTGCGAGCGTTCATCTTGGCACTCAACCACAGTATTTGTTGGAATGTGTGTGATTCTCACTGCTGAGTCGGTGGTATTCACATGTTGTCCACCAGCACCAGATGACCTGAAAGTATCAATACGCAGGTCACTGGGGTTGATGTCAATGGCATCTACGCTATTCACTTCAGGCAAAACTGCAACCGTACAAGCTGATGTGTGAACCCTGCCCTGAGACTCGGTTTCAGGTACCCGCTGAACACGGTGCGTGCCTGATTCAAATTTAAATTTAGAAAATGCACCATGCCCTTCCACCAACGCAATGATTTCTTTGAAACCACCATGCTCGCTCTCATTGACACTAACCACACTGACTTTCCAGCGTTGTTTTTCTGCAAAGCGACTGTACATCCGAAATAAGTCACCAGCAAAAAGTGCTGCTTCGTCACCACCTGTACCAGCCCGAACCTCTAGATATATATTGTTGGCGTCATTGGGATCCTTGGGTATCAACAATACTTTCAGTTCAGCATCTAACTGAGCCAACTTCGCCTGACATTCAGTTATGGTCTCCTCTGCCAGCTCAGCAAGCTCTTTATCGGCCAACATTTCTTCTGCCTCTGCCAACTCTTGCTCTGCTGCTTTGAAAGCCCTGAAATTCAACACCAATGGTTCAATTTGTGCGTATTCTTTAGATAAATCCCTGAATTTATTTTGCTCAGCCATTACCGCAGGGTCTGATAATAACCGACCGATTTCATCATAGCGGTCTTGAGCATGGTCTAATTTTAAGGCAATTTCAGGTGTCATTATTAATTTCCAAATTAAACAGTTCAGCCATCAACTTAATATGTTCTGTATTGCCTGACTGAATGATTTTTCTAATACCACTGATGCTGTCATGTGACAGTTTTTTACTGACCTGGTGGGCAACAGTGTTTACTTTATTGATTTGCTCATCTGACATGTCTTGTGACAACTGCCTGTCAATAACTGATTGTTTAATGCCTTCAACTTTGCGCTGGTACTGCTTAAGTAAGTCATGGTGTTGGCGACTGACCAACCATTGACTTAACAATTCAGCTTCGGCATTGATGATGCGAGTGGCCTCTTCTACAGTGCTCTTTCTGCGTTGCATGTTTTCAGTGATTACTTTTTGTAAATCATCAACAGCATATAAAAATACATCATCTAAATCTTTGATGCTTTCATCGATGTCCCTCGGCACTGACAAATCTATCATCACCATAGGTTTAAATTTTCTCGCTTTAAGCGCTAGATTGGCCGCTTTTAAATCGATCAAAACATGTTTACTAGCGGTGGCTGAAAAAACCAGGTCGAATTGAGCTAGACGATTTTCTAAATGAGACAACTCCATCGTCTGTGCAGCAAATAATTGAGCCAAGCGCGCGGCATTTTTTACTGTTCTATTGGCAATTACAATTTGTTTCGCATCATGGTTAATTAAATACCGGATTAACAGTTCTGCTGTTTCACCGGCACCTATTATCAAGATCTTTTGTTGATCCAGTGAGCCAAATATTTGTCTGCCCAATTGCACTGCACAATGCGCCACAGAGACAGGGTTGCGTCCTATTTCAGTGTCTGAACGAACCAATTTAGCGGTTTTAAAAGCCATTTGAAATAACTTATTGATCTCACCATTGAGTTTAACTTGACTGGCTTCATCGAATGCCCTCTTTACCTGACCTTGGATCTGAGTTTCACCCAAAACCAAAGAGTCAACGCCCGCTGTTACTGCGAATAAATGGGTGGCACAATCATAGCCAGTTTTCAAATACACATGTTCAGCTTGGCTGTCAAAACCGAGTATCTTTTGGGCCTGTTGTTTGAACTTATTGATGGATTGAACCGACAAGTAATACTCAGTTCGATTACAGGTACTGATCAACACCGCACTGTCGATCACAGGTGACTTTAATAGTTTAGCGAGGTGAACTTGGTAATCTGCTTCAGCAACTGTGAATTGTTCTCTGATTTTGAGTTCAGCAGTTTTATGATTGATTCCAAGTACGCAAATGGCCATGATTATGATCTGGAGTTATACACATTGAGATAAATCAAGTGTAATGGATACTGAATCAGCTAAAATTGTACACCCAGCTTTTTCACTAAGTCGACAATCTTATCATGTAATTCTTGAGGTGTTGCAGCCAATAAAGTCGAGTGTCCGATTTTACGACCAGCCCTGGGCTCTTTACCGTAAATATGCCAAAACAGGTTTTCTTCATTGATACTTAATAAGTTTTCTGGAAAAGCACCAATCCAGTTAAGCATGGCAGCCATTCCATCCATTCTAGTTGAGCCTAAAGGTAAGTTTAAGCCGGCTCGTAAATGATTTTCAAATTGTGAAGTATGTGCCCCTTCAATGCTCCAATGCCCTGAATTGTGTACCCTTGGAGCCATTTCATTGACATAAACTGCATCTTCAGTTTGAAAAAACTCAATCACCAATACACCAACATAATTCAATGCAATGGCCAGTTGCTTGGCATAGTCAACAGTCAGCTCGTCCAAGGGTGAATGTTTGGCCGGTACTATGGTGGTGGTTAAAATACCGTCTTTGTGTTTATTTTCACACAATGGCCAAGTTTCAACTTCACCTAAACCATTGCGTGCAACAATCACCGAAACCTCTCTGTTGAAGGCAATGCGTTGTTCTAGGATCAGGTCTTGTTCAAATAAAGCTTCTGGGATTGAATTGATATCAGTTACTTCGCTGATGCGAAATTGGCCTTTGCCATCATAGCCCATTCTGCGGGTTTTTAAGATTGCATCATAGTCAAATTTTTTCGCCGCAAATTTTAATTCTGATAGGCTATTGATGGTCTCAAATTGAGTCGTAGGAATGCCATAAGTATGACAAAATTGCTTTTCTAACAAACGATCTTGTGCAATTTCTAATACTTCAGGGCTGGGGAATACAGGTTTCTTCTTCTGTACATAGCGCAATGTTTCAACCGGTACATTTTCAAAGTCCAAGGTCACAACATCAACTTTTTTACAAAACTCTTCTAATGCCACTTCATTGTGATAATCAGCACAGATTAATTCACCCACTTGCCCGGCACAGGCATCTTCAGTAGGATCAAAAAACACAAACTCAAAACCCAAAGGATAGCCTGAAAGGGCCAACATTCTGGCCAATTGACCACCGCCTAATATACCAATTTTAGGATTCATTGAGGGGCAGCAGGGTTTGGGTTATTGATGATGTTATCCGTTTGATTGCTTCGATATTGATGCAAGTTGGTGGCAATATTTGTATCTAACAAGGCCAGTATAGCCGCAGCAGAAAGAGCCGCATTTTTAGCTCCTGCTACACCTATACTCATGGTTAACACCGGTATTCCTGCTGGCATTTGCACGATAGATAATAATGAGTCCACACCATTCAACACTTTAGACTGAATCGGTACACCTATCACTGGTAATGCGGTTTTAGACGCCACCATACCAGGCAAATGAGCAGCACCACCAGCTGCAGCGATGATCAGCTTCAATCCGCGAGATTGTGCACTGGCGGCGTAATCAAACATTTTGTCTGGGGTTCTGTGTGCTGAAACGACTTCAGTTTCATAAGGTACTTTTAACGTATCCAGTAATTGAGCACAATGGTTCATGGTAGACCAATCAGATTGCGAACCCATAATCAGACCAACTTGTGGTTTTTTTGCAGACATATTTATAGTGTTTGTGTGACTCTGATACAAAATTCGAACAGCATAGGCAGTATAACCAACAAACCCAATTGGGCCAATGCATTGATACTTAATACAGTTTTCACATCAAAACTGGCATCTATCGCTTGGTCTGTGTCTGAGTCCTCAAAGTACATGACCTTAATGATGCGTAAATAATAGAATGCACCAATCACAGCAAATATCAGAGCCACTCCAGCCAACAGAATATAGCCTTGGTCAATCACTGCTTTAAGTACATACAATTTTGAAAAGAAGCCGATTAATGGCGGGAAACCAGCCATTGAACCAAGCAATAAAAGCATCAAAAAAGCATACCAACCATTGCGTTGGTTTAAGCCCTTGAAGTCAGCTATTTCATCTGCTTCCACACCTTTACTGGATAACAATACAATCATACCAAAACCGCCAATGGCCATAATTGTATAAACAATAATATAAAACATCGAAGCAGCAATACCATCAGCTCCACCAACCAATCCCAGCAACATGAAGCCTATATGTGATATGGTTGAATAAGCGAACAATCGTTTTAAATTGGTTTGTTGCAAAGCAAATAAGTTTCCTACAATGATTGATACAATCGCCAATGTAGCCAACATAGACTGCCAATGTATCATCAGCACATCCAAACTTTGTCCCAAAATTCGGACTGCCAAAGCAAATGCAGCAATTTTAGGTGCCGATGCAATGAATAAAGTGGTGGCGGTTGGTGCACCCTCATACACATCTGGCACCCACATGTGAAAAGGTGCGGCACCTAGTTTAAAACCGATACCAACAATCACAAAAATCAAACCAAGGACTAAAAACATGTCGTTGTTTTGTCCAGCAATTGCTTGCGAAATTTCATTCAATTGTAAGGTGCCCACTGCACCGTATATCAATGACATGCCATACAGCAGCATACCGGAAGCCAAGGCCCCCAGGATAAAGTACTTCATTGCAGCTTCATTGCTGTTGATGTCATTACGGTTGTAGGCAACCAAGGCATAGGAGCTTAAGGCCAACAATTCTAAACCTAAGTACAAAGCGATGAAGTTATAACCAGAGATCATCACCATGATACCTAAGGTTGCAAACAACAACAGTGCAAAATATTCACCTTGAAGGTTGTTGTGTTGGCGCAGGTATTGTTTGGCGTAGAAAAACACACCAATCATCAATAAATACACCACTACTTTTAACATGTCACCAAATTCATCGCGCACAAAAGTGCCGTTGAACAGCAGTTCACTACTGAATTGAACACCAGCAACATGATCTTTTAAGGTTAATATGGCTGCAAAAACCATGGTTATAACCGACAAAAACACGATGAATCCACCCTTGTTTCTTTGGGTAAATAAGCCGGCAAGTAACACGACACAAGCCATGCTCAGTACCAAGATTTCCGGTAACGCCGGGATTAATTCTGACCAACCAAACATTTATATCACCTTACTTACAGATACGTATTCAATGACTTGTCGAACTGAAGCACTCATCACTTCAATCAACGGCTCAGGCCACACGCCTAATAACAACACCATAATGGCCAAAACTGCCAGTATGAAAAATTCTCTGCTGTTCACATCTTTCAATGATTCAACAGCATCATTGGTGATAGACCCAAACACCACACGCTTAACCATCCACAATGAATAAGCAGCACCCAATATCAAAGTCATGGCCGCCAAGAATGCAATCCAAAAATTGGCCTGGAAGCTGGCTAAAATAACCATGAACTCACCAACAAAGGCTGAAGTACCTGGTAGGCCCGAGTTGGCCATGGCAAAAAACACAAAGAAGGCACCAAACCATGGCATGGTATTCACTACTCCGCCATAATCTTTAATCATCCGCGAATGCAAACGGTCATACAACACGCCAACACACAAGAACAAAGCGGCAGAAATAAAGCCATGCGAAATCATTTGCACCATAGCCCCTTCAATCGCCATTTGGCTGCTGTCACTGCCGTTTTTGATCAGCATAAACACCAAGAACAAACCCAAAGTAACAAAGCCCATGTGTGAAATTGAAGAGTATGCTATCAATTTCTTCATGTCTTTTTGTACCATGGCCACTAAACCAATGTAGACCACTGCAATCAATGAAAGCGTAATCAGTAACCAAGCGAATTCGGAGCTGGCATCAGGTGTTATCGGCAGAGAAAACCGTAAGAAGCCATAGCCACCAATTTTCAACATGATGGCAGCCAGCACCACCGAACCACCGGTAGGTGCTTCAACGTGCGCATCAGGCAACCATGTGTGGACTGGGAACATTGGAATTTTTACTGCAAAAGCCGCTAAAAACCCAAAGAACAGCCAACTTTGTTCCTGCATAGTCAATGGCTGTAGCGCCAAATCAGTTAAGTTCCAACTGCCTGATTTCATATACAGATAAATCAAACCGATCAACATCAACACCGAACCTAAGAAGGTATATAAAAAGAATTTAATGGTGGCATAAACACGGTTTGGCCCACCCCAGATGCCGATGATTACAAACATCGGAATCAACATGGCTTCAAAAAAGATGTAGAACAACAAGGCGTCTTGTGCGGTAAATACACCAATCATCATGCCTTCTAAAATCAAGAATGCGGCCATGTATTGATGCAAGTTTACTTTGATTACTCGCCAAGCTGACAACACAATTAACACGGTAATGAAAGTGGTCAATATAACCAAAGGTAAGGCGATACCGTCTATACCCAAATGGTAATTGATGTTGAATGCATCAACCCATACTGACTTTTCTACAAATTGCAGCTGTGCAGTAGTAACATCAAATTGAGTCCACAATGGAATGCTGATCGCAAGGGTTAATAACGCAATCACCAACGCCACAACTTTCACTAATCCAGATCGGCTTTGACCCATCGGGAATAGCGCCACACCACCTAAAATTGGCAGCCAAATTAATACACTTAAAATTGAACCTTCAAACATAAAATAACTGCCTATTTAAATACGTAAAGACCGATAAACACAATCACACTGACCACCATGACCAACGCGTAATGGTAAACATAACCTGACTGTATTGATCTGATGAATTTAGAAATTGCATTGATAACTTTGGCACTGCCATTAACAATGAAACCATCTATTAATTTTGAATCTGACCATTTCCAAAGGGCCTCACCCAATTTAATACTACCACCTGCTATGTATTTTTGATTGAAAGTATCAAACCCATACTTATTTTCCAGTATGCGTACAACAGGTGACAATTGTTTTCTGATGCTGCCGGCCAAGGCAATATTTTTCATATAAATATAGGTTGCCAAAGCAAACCCTGCCAAAGCCAGAAAGAAAGGCGGTGCCATCAAACCATGCAGTGCAAACGCACCTGGGCTGTCGAAGTGATATAAGCCCAATTCTTTGACCACATCATTGACCGGGTTAACATGAATGGCATCTGCCATAAACCCACCAAACAACAGTGGTTCAATCGTCATCCAACCGATAAAAATCGATGGGATGGCCAGCATTATTAACGGCAGTGTAATCACCCAAGGAGATTCTTTTAAATGCTCTTTGGTGTGGGTGTCCATTTTTTCTTTGCCATGAAAAGTCAAATACAACAATCTGAAACTGTATAAGGCAGTGATGAACACACCCAAAAGAACAGCCACATAAGCCACCCCTGAACCCCATCTTTCAGATAAATGTGTTGCTTCTATGATCGCATCTTTTGAGAAAAATCCAGAAAAACCAGGCATGCCAGTTAAGGCCAAAGTACCGATCCAAGCCGTTATGAACGTGATAGGCATGTATTTTTTTAAGCCACCCATTTCCTTCATGTCTTGTTTGTGGTGCATGGCAATGATGACTGAACCTGCACCCAAGAATAACAACGCTTTGAAGAAAGCGTGGGTCATTAAATGGAAGATTGCAGCTGAATAAGCTGACACACCCAATGCAACTGTCATATAACCTAATTGAGATAAAGTTGAATACGCAATCACACGTTTTATGTCATTTTGTACTATACCAATTAAGCCCATAAAAAATGCAGTGAATGCACCAATCAACATCACAAAACTCAAAGCTGTATCAGACATCTCAAATAATGGAGACATTCTTGAAACCATGAAAATACCTGCAGTAACCATGGTTGCTGCATGAATCAATGCAGAAATAGGTGTTGGGCCTTCCATTGAATCTGGTAACCAAACATGCAAAGGTGCTTGCGCTGATTTACCCATGGCGCCAATGAACAAGCAGATGCAGATAACCGTCATCATAGACCACTGCTGGTCACCTAAAATATTGATGGTTTCACCAGCCATTTGTGGGGCTAAATTGAATACTTCAGCGTAATCCAAAGTTCCAAAAGTCATCAACACGGCAGCGATACCCAGCAAGAAACCAAAGTCACCCACACGGTTAACCATAAAGGCCTTCATATTAGCGAAAATAGCCGTTTCTTTTTTGTACCAAAAACCAATCAAAAGGTAAGAAACCAATCCCACGGCTTCCCAACCAAAAAATAATTGCATGAAGTTATTGGCCATAACCAACATCAACATGGCAAAGGTAAATAACGAAATGTAACTAAAGAACCGTTGGTACCCTGGGTCATCACTCATATAGCCAATGGTATATATATGTACCATCAATGAAACAAAAGTCACAACACACATCATAATTGCGGTCAGTGAATCAACCAAAAATCCGACATGCAGACTGAGGTTACCAGTGACTAACCAGGTATATAGGTTTTCATTGAATGGTGTAGCTTCACCGTTGATGAACTGCAACAACACCTTGATTGATAACACACAAGACAGTGTTACGGCAGCAATGGTTACCGTATGCGCACCCATTCGACCTATTTGTCGACCAAACAAGCCCGCCAAAGTGGCAGCCACCAACGGGGCAAAGGCGATGAGCATTAATGTAGTTTTCATATCCATGTTTTACCCTTCCAACTCATTGATTTCTTTGACTTCCAGGGTTTTCTTATTTCGGAACAACACCACCAGAATAGCCAAGCCAATGGCGGCTTCCGCAGCAGCTACTGTCAAAATAAAAAACACGAATACTTGACCTTGCACATCATTCAAGTATTTTGAAAATGCAATCAAGTTGGTGTTAACCGCTAACAGCATCAATTCAAGCGACATCAATACCACCAAAACGTTACGGCGATTAACAAATATACCAGCCATACTGATAACAAACAAAATAGCAGAAACAATCAAATAATGTTGTAAACTCATGACTCCTCTCCCTGACTTCGACCTTCGGCCTTTTCAGCTTTCATAGACACCACTCGTAACCTTTCGGCAGGATTGATATTAATTTGCTTGGATGCATCCATTTGCTTATTGCCTTCGCGTTTGCGCATGGTCAACATAATGGCCGCAACAATGGCCACCAACAGAATCACTGCAGCGATTTCAAATGGATATACATACTTAGTGAACAGTTCCATACCAAGTTCAGTCACGTTGCTGTAACCTTGCTCTTGTCGAACCAGTTCATTGGTAGGTAATTGACCTGATAATTTGTACGCAAACAACACCATCAACTCAACCAACATGGCCGCAGCAATCAACAGCGCAGCTTTGGTATAAGACTGTTTCAATTGTGATGCTTTGGCTTGTTTAACATCCAACATCATCACTACAAACAGGAACAGTACCATCACCGCACCGACATAAACCAGGACCAATGTAATGGCTAAAAACTCAGCTTCAATCAACAGCCAAAGCACAGCCGTATTGAAAAAACACAGCACCAAGAATAAAGCCGAAAAAATGGTGTTTTTAACACTCACCACTGCCATTGCAGAGCCCACAGTGAAAGTGGCAAAAGTGTAAAATATGATTTGTTGAAATAACTCAGGACTAATAATCATTATCTGTACTTCGCATCTTGTTGTTTAGATTCAGCGATTTGCTCTTCATACATATCGCCCACGGCTAATAATTGTTCTTTGGTCATGACATTTTTGCCTTTAGACTCAAAATGATATTCATGAATATCTGTTTCAACAATTGAATCAACTGGACATGATTCTTCACAAAATCCACAGTATATACATTTGAACAAATCAATTTCGTATTTGGTGGTACGCCTTGAACCATCTTCACGAACGTCTGAATCGATGGTGATGGCAGCTGCAGGACACACCGCTTCACACAATTTACAGGCTATACACCGCTCTTCGCCGTTTGGGTAACGACGCAATGCATGCAGGCCTCTGAAACGTGGTGATTTGGGGGTCTTTTCTTCTGGATAGCGAACCGTAAACTTCCGTTTAAAGAAGTATTTTTGGGTCATCACCATGCCTTTTCTGATTTCATTCAGAGTTAAACTTTTTAAATATTTGAAAATTTTAGTCATTATTAATCTCTAAATAATCAATTCCACCAAGGGCCAATGTTATAGACTTTCAGTACAGCTACCACCATGATCCAAGCGATGGTGATTGGAATGAATACTTTCCAACCCAAGCGCATGATTTGGTCATAACGAAACCTAGGTAAGGTTGCTCGCAACCAGAAAAAGGCATACAAGAAAATCGAAGTTTTGGCTAAGAACCAGAAAATACTGGGTTGTGCGATCCAACTGTCACCACTGACTGGTGAATACCATCCACCAAGAAACATGATGGCAGTCAAAGCTGATATGATTATCATGTTGGCGTATTCACCTAAAAAGAACAAGGCAAATGCTGCACCTGAATATTCGACATGGAATCCAGCCACAATTTCTGATTCGCCTTCTGCCACATCGAACGGTGCTCGGTTGGTTTCTGCTACACCAGAAATATAATAAATCACGAACAAAGGTAACAATGGCCACATGTACCAATGCACAATGCCACCTTCTTGAGCACGAACAATGTCGGATAAATTCAGTGTACCGGCAGCAACCAAGACTCCAACCAATGCAAAGCCCATGGCAATTTCATAAGAAACTATTTGTGCTGCAGAACGCAGTGCGCCAAGTAAAGCATATTTTGAGTTAGAGGCCCAACCTGCTATGATCACACCGTAGACGCCCAATGACGTCATGGCCAAGATATAAACCAAACCGGCATTGATGTCAGCCAATACCATACCATCAGCAAAAGGCACCACCGCCCAAGCAGCGAACGCTGTGGCCAAAGTGATTATAGGGGCAATCAAGAATAAAAACTTGTTGGCATTTTTAGGGAAAATGATTTCTTTGGTCAACAGTTTTACTACATCAGCAAAAGGCTGTAACAGACCCCATGGACCTACCCTATTGGGCCCCATTCTGACGTGCATAAAAGCAATGACTTTACGTTCAAAGTAAGTCAGGTATGCAACCGTCAAAATCACACCCAGCACAATGGCTAAGATATAAATTAAATTATCAAAAATCAGAAAATTCAAAGTCTCAATCATGACTGTACTCCGATGATGCTGACACATAAATTAGCTGCGTCTATATTCAATGCAGATTCACGGCCCATATTAACAACAGCAGAGCCTTCTGGCACGTCATCTGATACAGCCAAAGTCAATTCTGCATAACGACCATCTTGTTCAACAGACACCAAGTCGCCAGCCTTAAAACCGATCGACAGTAAATCTTTGTCATTAACAAACACAGTATCGGCACTGGCCAAAGGACTGTTTTGTAATGGTGCTGATCTACGGGTTAAACAATCGGTGTCATAAATGCTTTGTTTAGCAAACAACACCAAACCTTTGGCTTTAGGCTCATTGATTTGGCAATTTTGCTGGATGGCTGATGGTGATATTGAATATTTTTCAGTTTCAACCAACACATCGTTGATGTCGTCATAATCAAAACCGTTGAAACCCAATAAATTACCTAAAACCCGCAGTACACGCCAACCTGGTTTGGTTTCACCAGGAGATTTTTGGGCCACTGTGGTGACTTGTCGGTCGCCATAGTTATTGATTACAGAACCGGTTAATTCTGGCAGCAAAGCAATTGGCAGAATTAAATCAACTCTGGATTTCAAAGCATCATCACAATAGGCGTTAAATGCCACTGTGAAGTCACTGTTAGTTAAAGTGTTTTTTATAGCTGCAGGGTCAGCAAAATCTTGTAACTCAGCCTGATATACCACATTCAAACGGTGTTCTTTGGTTTTGATGTCACCATCAGCATGCAGCCCAGCCAAGTAGGCTCCAGCCGCATTTGAACCAGCGCTTAATTCATTGAGTTGACCACCAGTGATGTTTACCAACCAAGCTGTAACCGCCTTGATGGCACTGGCCTGCGGATGGCTTTGAGCAATTTGACCGACCACGAATAAAGCCTTAACTTCATCTTTTAATAACTGTTTGGCCAAGTGGTTGATGTCTTCATCGGTTTTTTGCGCTTTCACCCACTCGCCCAACTCACCTTCTGGGAATTGGTTTTTAATCTCAGCCACACTTTTCGCTAAAGAAGCCAATTGTTTAACCCAGTTGACTTGGTTGCCGACAAAATCGTGCAGCAATTGATAGTTTTGTTCGAACTTCAACGGCCCAAATGATGATATTTCAGCACCATTTAACCATGCCTGTCTTATTTTATGATTTAAAATCGGTTGTTCATGTCGGATGTATCCGCCAATAATCACAACTTTTTGTTGTTGGCTGACATTTTGCAACCTAACATCAACCCGAGGCAATCGATCAGTGACAGAATAATCTGTAACATTGATGCGGTGCTCGTGGTTTTTGCTGCCCAGTTGAGTAAGTATTTGCTGCAACAGGTGGTATTCTTCAGTAGTCGAATAATTGCCTGTGTACAATGCAATGTCATCACCTGAATAGGCTTTGATTTTTTCAACCAACGTGGCCAATGCATCTTGCCAAGACAGTTGATGCCATTGACCATTCTCTTTGATCATCGGGTGCAACACGCGATCTGCTTGATTTTTCAAGCCATGGATACCATAGCGATCTCGGTCAGCGATCCAAGCCTCGTTGATGGCATCATTGTCTTGTGGCACAGTTCGTAAAATATCGCCATTGCGGGTGTGATAAAACATATTTGAACCCACACCATCGTGCATACCAATGGCAGCGCTGGCCATCAATTCCCAAGCCCGGGCTTTGTACCTGAATGGTTTATTGGTTAATGCACCCACTGGACACAAATCAATGACATTACCAGACATTTCAGACTTAATAGACTGGCCAACAGCGGTGCTGATGTAAGTGCGTTCGCCACGGCCTATGCCGCCCAGTTCATCGGTACCTGCCACTTCATTCAAGAAGCGCACGCAACGCGTACATAAAATACAACGGGTCATGTCTGTAGCAATCAAAGAACCCAAATCTTCATCTTTAACCACTCGTTTTGAATCAACATAACGCGATACATCTCGACCGTAACCCATTGATACGTCTTGTAACTCACATTCGCCACCTTGATCACAAATTGGACAATCCAATGGATGGTTGATCAACAAAAACTCCATCACATTGCGCTGGGCATCAGTGGCTCTTTTGGATTGGGTATAAACTTTCATGCCATCCATGACTGGGGTGGCGCATGCTGGCAATGGTTTAGGTGCTTTTTCAACATCCACCATACACATGCGACAGTTGGCCGCTATGGACAGTTTCTTATGGTAACAAAACCTTGGTATTTTGATGCCTTGCTTATCCGCAGCTTCAATAATCATGCTGCCTTTTTCAACTTGCACGGCTTGACCATCAATTTCAATTGATACCATGTTGTCTGCCGCTTGATTGGTGGTGTCGGTCATGAAGTTAACCTCTCATTCATTGATTTTTTGTGTTCAACAAAATACTCGAACTCATCCCAGTAATATTTCAATATGCCTTGAACCGGCCAAGCCGCAGCTTCTCCAAATGCACAAATGGTGTGACCTTCAATTTGACCGGCCGCTTGCTTCAACATTTCGATGTCTTGGGTTTCACCTTTGCCTTCTAGAATACGTGTCAACACCCGATACATCCAACCAGTTCCTTCACGACAAGGGGTACACTGCCCACAAGATTCCATGTAGTAGAAACGTGACAACCTTTGGCATACTTCAACCATACAAGTCCCTTCCGCCATCACAATCACAGCACCTGAACCCAGTCCGGAACCAGCTTGACCAATGGCATCAAAATCCATGGTTAAGCCCATCATCACTTCAGCAGGCAACACTTTCATTGAAGAGCCACCTGGAATAACTGCTTTGAGTTTTTTACCGTCTTGTACGCCACCTGCCAGTTCCAACAGATCAGAAAAGGGTGTGCCCAATGGAATTTCATAGTTACCAGGCTTATTGACATGCCCAGAAACTGAAAATATTTTCACCCCACCGTTGTTGGGTTTACCTAACTCTAAAAACCACTGCGCACCCTTGCGCATGATGGCGGGTACTGAGGCAAAAGACTCGGTGTTATTAATGGTGGTGGGTTTACCATAAATGCCAAAGTTGGCTGGGAATGGCGGTTTGAATCGAGGTTGGCCTTTTTTGCCTTCCAAAGATTCCATCAATGCCGTTTCTTCACCACAAATATAGGCCCCTGCTCCATGCACACCATACAAATCAAAATCTATGCCTGAATCACTGATGTTTCTACCCAATAACCCAGCATCATACGCTTCTTTCAATGCCGCTTCAAAATTCTCAAACGGTTCATGATGAAACTCACCACGCAGGTAATTATAACCAACAGTTGCGCCCATGGCATAACCACCAATAGCCATACCCTCGATCACAGCATGTGGGTTATAACGCAGAATATCACGGTCATGACATGTGCCTGGCTCGGATTCATCTGAATTACATAAAACGTACTTCTGACCAGGTGCATCTTTGGGCATAAAGCTCCACTTCAGACCCGTTGGGAAACCAGCACCACCGCGACCACGTAAAGCCGATGCTTTAACGGTGTCGATGATTTCATTTTTATCGGTTTTCTCAGCCAGAATTTTTTTCCAGGCTTGGTAACCACCTTTTTCTAAGTAGTTTTTTAATGAAGGGTCTTTGTCTGGGTTAAGACAAACATTCAATTCAGCCATCAGGACAACCCTCCTAACAATTCATCGATCTTGGCTTCAGTTAAATTTTCATGGTAGTGACCATTGATAAGCATCATCGGTGCACCAACACAGGCCGCTACACACTCTTCTTCCTTGACCAAGGTGATTTTGCCATCGGCAGTGGTTTCACCTAGTTTAATGCCTAATTTGGCTTCAGCGTACTTGATGACTTTATCGGCACCGCGCAGCATGCATGAAATATTACTACAAATGGCGACTTTATTCTTACCCACGGGGGTGGTAAAGAACATCGAATAAAAACTGGCCGCTTCATACGCCCATACTGGCGGGATTTCCAAATATTCTGCCACAGCTTGCATAAGTTCTTTACTTAACCAACCTTGATTTTGATCTTGCGCAGCATGCAGGGCCCCAATCAAAGCTGACCTGCGTTGATCATGTGGGTATTTAGCCAACCATTGATCTATCTGAGCTCTGGTCTCATCAGTCAACAGACTCATGGCTAAATGCTTATCTTCATTTTGTGGATTGATTTGATACATTACCTATCGATCTCCCCAAACACAATATCCATGGTGCCGATCACTGCCACAACATCGGACAGCATGTGCCCTTTGACCATATCATTCATGGCCGAAAGGTGCGCAAAACCTGGCGCGCGTATTTTCAATCGGAATGGTTTGTTTGAATCATCTGAAATCATATAAACCCCAAATTCACCTTTGGGTGCTTCTACAGCTGCATACACTTCGCCAGCTGGAACGGTATAACCTTCTGTAAATAATTTAAAGTGATGAATCATAGATTCCATGTCTTCTTTCATCATTTCACGACTTGGCGGAGCCACTTTGTACTCATCAGCCATCACGGGACCTGGGTTGGTTCTTAACCAGGCGACACATTGCTTAATAATTTTAGTTGATTGCACCATTTCTTCCATGCGCACCAAAAAGCGATCATAACAATCACCGTTGACACCAACTGGAATGTCAAAATCAACTTTATCGTAGGCTGCGTAGGTTTGTTTTTTACGCAAATCCCAAGCCACACCACTGCCCCGCAGCATAGGACCTGTAAAGCCCCAAGCTTTGGCCTGTTCTGGAGACACGACACCAATTCCTACGGTGCGTTGCTTCCAAATACGATTGTCTTGAAGTAGCGTGCGGTACTCATTGATTTTACTAGGAAAATCATCAGCAAAAGCTTCAATAAAGTCCAACAACGAACCACCACGCCAAGCATTTGCATAATCTAAGTTTTTGCCTTTGGTCCACTTGCTTTCAGCATACTGTGGCATGTGGTCAGGTAAGTCGCGGTAAACCCCACCAGGGCGGTAATAAGTCGCATGCATGCGCGCACCAGATACGGCTTCATACATATCCATACAATGTTCCCTTTCACGGAACGTGTACAGAAACAAAGCCATGGCACCCAAATCCAATCCATGTGTACCCAACCACATCAAATGATTACGTACGCGAGTAATTTCATCGAACAAGGTACGGATGTACTGAGCTCTGATTGGCGCCTCTATACCTAACAGTTGTTCAATGGCACGCACATAAGCATGCTCATTACACATCATAGAAACGTAATCCAATCGATCCATATAACCAATCGACTGGTTAAAAGGTTTAGTCTCAGCGAGCTTTTCAGTGCCCCTGTGTAATAATCCCACATGTGGATCAGCGTGTTCTACCACTTCGCCATCCAACTCTAAAATCAGTCGCAATACACCATGTGCCGCAGGATGCTGCGGGCCAAAGTTCATGGTATAGTTTTTAATTTCAGCCATTATGATGTCTCCTGATCTGTCACATTATCCACATACCGTGAATCACGCCTGATTGTTTTTGGCACCAGTACCCTTGGCTCAATGGAAACTGGTTGGTAAACCACACGTTGTTGAGTTTCGTCATATACGACTTCAACATTGCCTATCAGTGGAAAATCTTTTCTGAATGGATGACCAATGAATCCATAATCAGTTAATATGCGGCGTAAATCTGGATGGCCTTTAAATATGATTCCAAACAAATCAAACGCTTCTCTTTCGAACCAATTAACACCTGGCCAAACATCAATCAATGAAGGCACCATCAACATCCCTTCATCTGGAGCAAAACACTTGATGGTCAAACGGCGGTTGTGTTCAATTGAAAGTAGCTGTGCCACCACAGCAAAACGATTTGGCATGCTTTCATGGCGGCGGTTATGCCAGGAAAAACGACCAGGCCCGTTGGCATGCACACCACGACTGAATCCTGTTGAAGTTACACCATCAGTTTGCCACTCTGCTTCACCGAGTGTCAGATAATCTACCCCACAAACATCCACGCATTGTTCAAATTTGAATGTCGCGTCATCTCTGAGTGTTTTCGCCACTTCAACCCATGAATCAAGCGGTACTGTACAACTGACTCCATTGTCAGTTTCTGTAATTTTAATATCAAGATCAGAAAACTGTTCTGATAAATCTTTGCTTAACTGAAATGTATAACTACTCATGATGTTCTTGCAATGGTGTTGGTGCGTTTAATTTTCTTTTGCAGCTGCAAAATGCCGTAAATCAAGGCCTCAGCAGTTGGCGGACAACCAGGCACATAAATATCGACCGGTACCACCTTGTCACAACCCCTTACAACAGCATATGAATAATGGTAATACCCACCACCATTGGCGCAGGACCCCATCGAAATGACATATTTGGGCTCAGGCATCTGATCGTATACTTTACGTAATGCGGGCGCCATCTTGTTGACCAAAGTACCAGCCACAATCATCACATCTGACTGCCTTGGAGAAGGACGAAAAATAACGCCAAATCTATCTAAGTCATACCTGGCTGCACCGGCGTGCATCATTTCCACCGCACAGCAAGCCAAACCAAATGTCATGGGCCACAATGAACCTGTACGAGCACCATTTAATAAAGCATCAACTGTTGTAGTAACAAAGCCTTTGTTATCAAACCCTTGGTCCTCAACTGGCTGAATAATGTTGTCGACTATTCCCATTCCAAAGCTCCTTTCTTCCACTCATAGATAAACCCAATGACCAGCAAAAACAAAAAGATAAACATAGACACCAAGCCAAATGCGCCCAATTCCTCTAGCACCACAGACCATGGAAACAAAAAGGCTATTTCCAAATCAAAAATAATAAACAGAATGGCAACCAGATAAAACCTGACATCAAATTTCATGTGGGCGTCATCAAAAGCTTCGAAGCCACATTCGTATGCAGATATTTTTTCGTCAGTTGTTTTGCGGGTGCCGAACAGCAAACCCAGAGACATTAAAGCAATACCTAAACCTACAGACACTGCCAAAAACATTAGAATTGGAAAATACGGAGCTATCATTTAGCCATCCCCTGTTTCAATAGTTTCAATTTAAATTGGTGCCGAAAGCCGGACTCGAACCGGCACGACCAATGGTCACTACCCCCTCAAGGTAGCGTGTCTACCAATTCCACCACTTCGGCACATCATTTACTCTTAATAACAACCACTTGGTTGCTCTACTTAAACCTTTACTTAAACTTCTACTTTGTCTTATCAGTTGCCGTCGCCATCAGCATCTTCAGCTGTTTCAATGGCTTGATCTAATTCATCAGCTGCATCATTTGCAGCTTCTTGTACTTCAGTAACCACTTCATCAGCCGTTTGTTCAACTTCTACAGCAGCACCGTCAATGGCTTCATCGGCTGCATTGATGACATCAGTTGCTGCATCATTAATGCTTGGCGTTACTGTTTCACTGTTTTGCATGCCTGTTTGATCGTCTTCCAAAGAACCAAACACGCCCAAATCTACTTCGGCGTTATCTGATACTGCGTATGTTTCGCTGGCATCAATGGCAATCAACATGGTAATGATGAAAAATGCCGTAGCCAATAACGCAGTGGCTTTGGTCAAAAAAGAACCCGATCCTTTGGCACCAAATACTGTTCCGGAAGCGCCACCACCAAAAGCTGAACCAGCTGTTGCGCCTGGGCCACGTTGAATCAAGATAAAACCGATCAATGCGATGGCCACCAATACTTGGATGATGTTCAGAAAATTAATTTCGCTCATTTATTTATACTCCTTGAGACAACTTGTCAGCTTGTTGACAAATCGCCATAAAATCTTGGGCTGTTAATGAAGCTCCTCCAATCAAACCTCCATCAACATCGGGCATCGAAAAAAGCTCGTATGCATTAGAGCCTTTACAGCTTCCTCCATAGAGGATGCGGATGCGGCGCGCTATTGTATCATCATTTAATACCAATTGAGAACGGATAAATTGATGAACTTCCTGTGCTTGTTCAGCACTGGCTGATTCACCTGTACCAATGGCCCATACCGGCTCATAAGCAATCACTCCCTGGCCCAACTTTTCAATACCCACCAAATCCAAAACAGCTTGTATCTGCTGCCACACAGCTGTTTGCGTGGCTCCGCTTTGCCGTTGCACCAAAGACTCACCCACGCAAAGTATCGGGGTTAACCCATACTTTAACGCTTGGGCAAATTTCTTCGCCACTTCCTCGTTGCCCTCATTACTGCGGATTCGTCTTTCAGAGTGACCAACCAAAACCATGTCACAACCCAAGTCAGCCAACATCTTGGCACTGACTTCTCCAGTTACAGCACCGTCGTCATATTCACTCAAATTTTGCGCGCCACACTTAACATGGTCTGGTTTATTGGTAATAACATCGTATAAATGTATGTAAACCGGAAACACCGCAACATCATAGTTTATCTTGGCCGGCAGACTGCTGTTCAACTCAGCCATCATTTCTTTGACAAATTGCATGGAACCATGCATTTTCCAGTTACCTGCCACCAATAACCTGCGACTCATGACTCAGCACCACCGTCATCCAAACCTGCAGCATCATTTGCTGCCAATTCACCGGCATTCAACTCATCATCATCCTCGTCGTCACCATCCAAATTAACCACTTTGGCAATGCCAACCAGTTTCTCTTTTTTGGCCAAACGAATCAATGTCACACCTTGGGTGTTCCTACCAACAGTTGAAATACCATCCACTGCGGTACGAACCAATGTACCACCGTTACTGATCAACATGATTTGATCTTCTGGCAACACTTGACATGCGCCGACCACACCACCATTGCGTTCACTGGTTTGAATCGCGATCACACCCTGGCCTGAACGGCGAATCTTAGAAAATTCTTCCAATCTGGTTTGTTTACCAAATCCGTTTTCAGTACAAACCAAAACGTTGCCTTCTTCGGCAACAAACATAGAAACAACCTCATGGTCATCTTTCAAAGTAATGCCGCGCACACCGCGCGCGGTACGGCCCATAGAGCGCACATCATTTTCATCAAAACGGATACATTTGCCTGAACTCGAGAACAAGAACACATCTTGTGACCCGTTGGTTAATTCAACATTAACCAAGTGATCGCCGTCCAACAAGCCCAGACCAATGATGCCATTGGCACGTGGTCTTGAGAAGTTTGACAGTGGGGTTTTCTTAACCACGCCTTTGGCAGTGGCAAAGAATACAAATTTATCTTCATCATAATCTCTGACTGGCAAAATAGCCGTGATCATTTCATTCTTATCTAATGGCAACAAATTAACCAAAGGCTTGCCTCTGGCGGTTCTTGAAGCCATCGGTAATTCATAGACTTTCAACCAATAAACCTGTCCCTTGTTACTGAAACACAACAAGGTGTCATGGGTGTTGGCAATCCACAGTTTCTCGATGAAGTCTTCATTCTTCATGGCAGTGGCAGATTTACCTTTACCACCACGGGTTTGAGCGCGGTACACATCAACTTGCTGCATCTTGGCATAACCTTCGTGCGACAAGGTTACCACCACATCTTCTTCAATCACCAAATCTTCCATGGTCAAATGAACCTGGCGATCCATGATCACAGTACGGCGTTCATCGCCGTAGTTATCCCTGATCTCAACCAATTCTTCAGTAACCACTTCCATCAAATGGTCTGGATTGGTTAGTATTTTTAAGTACTCTTTGATGTGACCGATGATTTCTTTGAATTCATCAGTGATTTTATCTTGCTCTAAGCCAGTTAAACGATGTAGCTGTAAATCCAATATGGCTTTGGCTTGGATGGGCGACAACTGGTAGCCATCTGCAAAGAAACCATACTGCTCTGCCAAATCTTCTGGGCGGCACAAATCTGCTTCATCATCTAGCAAAGAAGCAATCAAAGAAGAATCCCACTTCTTAGCGAGCAATTTCTCACGTGCCTCTGCTGGATTTTTGGATTTCTTGATCAGTTCAATGACTTCTTCAATATTGGCCAAGGCCACTGCCAAACCTTCTAACACATGTGCACGGTCACGGGCTTTCTTGAGTTCAAATATGGTGCGTCGCACCACCACTTCACGTCGGTGTTTAACAAACTCATTGAGAATATCCATCAAGCCCAATGTTTTGGGCTGACCGTTGATCAGCGCCACCATATTGATACCAAATACGGTTTGCAGCTGAGTCAATTTATACAACTGATTCAACATCACCGCAGCCACTTCACCACGACGCAATTCAAACACAATGCGCATGCCGTCTTTGTCCGACTCATCGCGCAAAGCAGTGATGCCTTCAATTTTTTTCAATTTAACCAATTCAGCGACTTTTTCAATCAAGCGGGCTTTGTTAACCTGATAAGGCAACTCAGTAACAATGATCGTCTGCTTGCCAGAGGCCTCATCCGTCTCAATCTCAGAACGTGCACGCATGTAAACTTTTCCGCGTCCCGTGTCATAAGCATCCCTGATACCCTCTGCACCATTAATAAAGGCCGCGGTAGGAAAATCAGGACCAGGCACATGAACCATTATGTCATCCAATGTTGCTTCTGGATTCTTAATTAATTCGATGGTGGCATTGATCACTTCAGTCAGATTGTGTGGCGGGATATTGGTGGCCATACCAACAGCGATACCGGATGAACCATTGACTAACAAGGCCGGCACTCTGGTCGGCATCACTTCAGGTTCGGTGTCTGTTTCATCGTAATTGGGCACAAAATCAACAGTATCCTTATCAAGGTCTGCCATCATTTCATGAGAGATTTTAGCCATCCTGACTTCGGTGTAACGCATGGCTGCAGGCGAATCTCCATCCACAGAACCAAAGTTACCCTGACCATCGACCAACATATAACGCATTGAGAAAGGCTGAGCCATACGCACAATGGTGTCATACACTGCAGAGTCACCGTGTGGATGGTACTTACCAATCACGTCACCGACCACACGGGCCGATTTCTTATGGGCCTTATTCCAGCTAACACCCAGTACATTCATGGCATACAGTACACGCCTGTGTACTGGCTTAAGGCCATCCCTGACATCTGGCAGTGCCCTGCCAACAATCACACTCATCGAATAATCGAGGTATGATTTCTGCATTTCATCTTCAATATTTATCTTGATGATATCGCTTGAATTTTCCGCCATAAATCTAAGTCTTTACTTGAAAATATAAGGAGTCAGATTATAACACAAAGAGCCACACCAAAAGGCAACAAAATCGCTGAATTCCAATTTTAAAGCCCCACAACAGTAAATCTGCGTGAAAGTATATATTTACAGCTTTTAAGCAAACAAACAGCTTAGAGGCATTTTAATTAAGCCTGTTGGCATTGCGAAGATTTATGTTTCGGTTGAGCTTAATACGAAACCAGTTAAGCAGCAGCCACCCTTTGGTAGTATTTTTCAGCAAATTCAGACAAGTTGTCGGCTTCAATGGCATCACGAATCTGCTGCATAAATTCTTGATAAAAATACAGGTTGTGAATGGTGTTTAACCTGGAGCCCAGCATTTCACCACATTTATCCAAGTGTCTTAGGTAAGATTTAGAAAAGTTTTGACAGGTGTAACAGCCGCAGTCTTTATCGATAGGCGTGGTGTCAAATTCGTGTTTGGCATTGCGAATCTTAACCACCCCATCCCATGAAAACAGGTAACCATTGCGGGCATTGCGGGTTGGCATAACACAGTCAAACATGTCCACACCTAGCATCACAGCCTCTAATATATCCTCTGGTTTACCAACACCCATTAAATAACGAGGTTTATCGGCTGGCAGCAATGGCGTGGTGGTTTTCAATACCTGCTCGCGCAAATCTTTGGGCTCACCCACCGACAAACCACCAATGGCATAACCATGAAAGTCTAAATCGGCCAAACCCTGTGCTGAAATTTGTCGCAAGTCACTGTACATACCACCTTGCACAATACCAAACAAGGCATTGGGGTTGCCAGCAAAAGCATCCTTACTGCGCTTGGCCCAACGCAACGACAGTTCCATCGAAACCTTGGCTTCTTCATGGGTTGCAGGATAAGGCGTACATTCATCAAAAATCATCACTATATCCGAACCCAGCTTACCTTGTACTTCCATCGATTCTTCAGGACCCATAAACACTGTAGAACCATCCACTGGAGAGGCAAAGGTTACACCAGCTTCAGTTATTTTGCGGCGCTTGGCCAATGAGAACACTTGAAAACCACCTGAATCAGTCAAAATAGGTTTGTCCCATGCCATGAAGTCATGTAAATCACCGTGCGCGTCTATCACGTCTGTTCCAGGGCGCAGCATCAAATGAAAAGTGTTGCCCAAAACTATTTCTGCTCCGATGCCTTTGATTTCCTCAGGTGACATGGCTTTGACCGTGCCGTATGTACCCACTGGCATGAAACAAGGGGTTTGCACTGTGCCACGCGCAAAGCTTAACTCACCACGTCTGGCCACTCCAGCAGTTTTCTTTAATTCAAATTTCAAAATGATTCTCTTGGTTACGGTGTATTTTTTTCAGCCGCACATTATAAATGAATCCGTTGACTTGTTGATACTTTTCACCAGCCTGATGCAGCTGTTAAATTCAGACGAGAACTTTACAGCCAAGCAAAAGCCCATCATTTAGTGATTAAAAACGCATACAAACCCTCACAGGCCTGCTCTAATAAATCCAACACCAACTCAAAGCCATCACCCTCACCATAATAGGGATCAGGCACTTCAGTATAGCCAGCATCCGGGGCATAACTCATCATAGACACGACTTTATCTTGCGCCAATGAAGGAAAATCATTGGCTAATTTCAATCGATTGTGTTCATCCATCACCACCAACCAATCAAAACGCTGAAAGTCAACGTCGGTCACTTGCCGAGCCCGCAAGTGATCCATACTGATGCCGCGTTTGCTGGCAGCTTTAATGGACCTTTTGTCTGGCTGTTTGCTGATGTGATAAGCATGGGTGCCGGCAGAGTCAAGCACGAAATCCGCTGCCACACCATGACGCTTTAGCAGGGCACTGAAGACCGCCTCTGCCGAAGGTGAACGACAAATGTTGCCCATACAGATAAATAAAACCTTTTGCATTTATTAAACTCCTTAAAACGCCGCTGATAACTTTTGCCATTGACAATTGTCATGGCCTTTAATATAAGATGTGGTGATTTCAAACAATTGCTTATTATGCCAAAAATCAAAGCTTTTAAACACCACAACAACCAACCAAGGCCCAATCAACAACAGCTCAATGAGTTCATTAGCACCAACAGCATCAACTTAAAAAACAACGCCAAACAGATAGGCAGGTACCAAGAAGCTTTGAAAGCCGAAGCCAAACAAGGGGTGTTGGTGATCTTTCAAGCCTTGGATGCAGCGGGTAAAGACAGCACCATCCGCAATGTATTCAAATACTGCGACCCAGCCGGTTTCAATGTGGCTTCATTTAAAGCACCAAGTAAGCTGGAAGCTGCCCATGATTTTATGTGGCGTTGTTATCAACAATTTCCTGCCAAAGGACAGTTAACGGTGTTTAACCGCAGCTACTATGAAGAAACCTTGGTGGTTAAAGTCCACCCAGAATTCCTTAAAGGTCAAGGCATAGATCAACAGCCAGACAAAGCATTCTGGCAACAAAGGTACGACTTCATTAACCAAACCGAAGCCCACTTAGTGGCCTCGGGCACCCAAGTGATAAAATTTTTCTTGGATGTCAGTCAAAACACCCAACACAGTCGCTTTGTGCGTCGTTATGCCACACCAGACAAACAGTGGAAATTCAATATAGGCGACCTGCAAGAAAGTTTATTATGGGGAGCTTATCAAGCAGCTTTTGACACCCTGCTGAAAAAGACTTCAACCAAGGTGGCACCTTGGTATGTAATCCCTGCAGATGACAAACCTAATATGCGTGCACTGGTGGCTGAAATCATGCAACAAAGAATGAAAAAAATGAACTGCCAATACCCCACCATTCCGACATTTGATGAAGCTGATTTAAAATTGATAGATGACTTGATTAAGAACCACCAGCCACAGTAACCCCAAGCCTGATGGTTTCAATCAAAGAAAATTTTATTCTGCTGTCTACGCAGGTGGTAGGTTTAACTTATTCACAAGGCTAACAGTGGTTGTAAAGCAGCCAATACAGGGTTTATTGACTGCTTTACTCGAGTCAAATCCCTAGATTAATTTTTTTTCTTGCCAAGAAAATTTTTTGCCTGAACCTTCAGCTTTGGTGGTGTTTTCTTCAGCCACATCGAGCTTCTCCGTAACACCTGCATTAACCTTATCATCAACACCATTCTCAGGCGTTGATTCAACTTTGAGATCGACCTTGGTTTCGGCTTTCTTTACCCGCACCTTGTTGCCAGCAATTTCTCGGTTATTGAGCTTTTTTATCGCTACTTTGGCCTCGCCTGCTTTGGGCATCTCAACAAAAGCAAAACCTTTGGATTTACCTGTGGCTTTGTCCAGCACCAAGTCACAGGATTGAACCATGCCATACACTGCAAAGTACGAAGCCAGTTCCTTTTCTGTGGTGGTGCGTGCAAGGTTGCGAATTAATATTTTCATGGGTGTACCTATTTGAGTTTATATCCAGCCAGTTGCAATAAACATATTGGCTGCTTTGGGTTGTAGTGACATTCAAAAAGCTGGTATCAAAGCTGAGTAGAAAATTTAAATCAGTTTCAACTTAACTGTAAAGCAATGACTTGCATATTATACACCTATAGACACACAAAATTGACCACGGAGCGCTATTTAAACCGTGAAGCTGCTTTGCACATACGTTATCATAACCACTGATATGATCAATTCAGCAGCTGATGCCGCTGAATATTAAAATTTAACAACAGGCATACTATCATGAGTGATTCAAACCAATACCAGCCAGCCAAAGTTTGGCAGTGGGAAAATAACGACAGTGGAAAATTCACCAACATCAACCGCCCTGTATCTGGTCCAACCCATGAGCATACCTTGGCCACTGGCAAACACCCTTTTCAACTGTATTCATTGGCCACCCCGAATGGCGTTAAAGTTACAGTGATGTTCGAGGAGTTGCTGGCTCTGGGGAAAAAAGATGCTGAATACGACGCCCACATCATCAACATCTTAGAAGGTGAGCAATTCAGCAGTGGCTTTGTGGCAGTTAACCCCAATTCTAAGATACCGGCCTTAATGGATCACAGCACCAAGCCCCCCACACGGTTATTTGAATCTGGTTCCATTCTGTTGTATTTGGCTGAGAAGTTCAATGCTTTCATACCTGAAGAACCACAACAAAAAACAGAGTGCCTGAACTGGCTGTTTTGGCAAATGGGCAGCGCACCCTATTTAGGTGGCGGCTTTGGCCATTTTTACAGCTATGCCCCAAGCAAAATCGAATACTGTATTGACCGCTTCACCATGGAAGTGAAACGTCAGTTGGATGTTTTGGATAAACAGTTGGCTGATAAAGCATACATTTGTGGTGATCAATACAGCATAGCCGACATCGCTATTTGGCCCTGGTATGGCGCTTTGGTACTGGGTCATTTGTATGATGCCGCAACGTTTTTAGACGCCGATAGTTATACCAACCTCCAACGTTGGGCAAACAATATTGCCGCAAGGCCCGCTGTGCAACGTGGCCAAATGGTCAATCGCTCCTGGGGCGAGGCCAGTGAACAATTGCTTGAACGTCATGATGCCAGCGACTTTGAAAACAATACCCAAGACAAACTAAGTAACAACACTGAATGACTGCTTATTTATCTGGTAGACGATAAACAGTAACGGCCATATCATTTAAATGAAGCCAATTCATTAGAAAAGTGTATGTCATTGTTAGTTAAGACTGTCTCTGATCAACTTATTATCTGGGTGTCCAATTTTCAGGTATACATCAGGCACCTCTTTCAATAAGTTGTTACACACCTGTCTAGGGGTTTGAAGTCCAGAGGTACGGAAAACCACGCTAAGGAATCGTTATATCTTCATCATCAGTATTAAGTGCTCTAAGCGCACCAGCCAATACTTCCTCTGAAAGATTAAATGAGTAATGACCCAGCATATTGATATGGCCATGAATTAAGGGTGAGAGCCTAGCTATGTCATCTTCATTGATATCAATTTCTGAATTTTCACGTAAATGCACTATGGCTTCTTGCATATATATCGTATTCCATTGACCAGCCCAATAAACCACTACCAATTGTAAAGAGAGACTTTTACATCAAGAAAGCATGCTTTCTTGATGTTGCT
>CANNAM010000011.1 GCA_947502595.1 uncultured Marinicella sp.
TTAAAGTCTTTTTTCTGAAGCTTGGTGTGGATTTTACGGTAACCAAAAGTTTCATGTTTATGCGATAAAACATGAAGCTCATGAACCATTTGACTGTCATCTTTTTTGTAAACACGTCGTTTAGTTGATCGAGCCAAGTTCAGCACATTGCAGGCTCTACGTTCACTTACCTTTAATTTACTTTCTAAGTGCTCAGCAGCCATTCTTTTTTGGCGTGAGCCTACCACTTTTTTGAGTTAACCTCTTTGAGCATTTCAATATCAAGGGCTTGATTGGCGATTATGGTTTTCAATCTGCGATTTTCATCGGCAAGTTGTTTCATTTTACGAACATCTGAGACAGCCATGCCTGAATACTTTTGTTTCCATTTGTAGTAAGTGGATTGAGCTATATTTTCACGTCGAATAATTTCTGCTGCATTACCTTGGCTTTCAGCTTCTTTTAAAATTCTGACTATTTGTTCTTCTGTATATCTTTTTCGTTTCATTCCGGTGCTCCAAAGTTAAAGTTATTATACTCTCTTTAACTTTGGTAGCGTTTACAGGGGGCTAGCCATATGGAAGCTTTCGCAATGGTAAAACCAGGGCTTTGAATAGTCTCACAGATAACATCACCAACTGCCTTGGTGAAAAAATCCCAATGCGGTTTATTTCAATAGCCCCAAGGGACGTTGGAACAATTGCAGGTGTGTTCAAAAATATATGTAACTCACTTGGTTTTAAGCTTAAAACCAGAGTAACGGCTGATGACATGTCTAAACTGATTTTGCACCACTTAGGGGAATTATCTTTATCCAATAGTACCAGACAAGTTGTTCTAGTCGCAGATGAACTTCAAAGGCTCAATATGAGCCAGTTAGAAGCCTTTGCTGAGCTTTATGATGGAATGAGTGCTATTGGTTCGAACTTGTTTGTTTTGTTTGCGGGGAATGACTCTGGTTCAAGAAAGTTGGTTAAAAGTCTAAATGAAGATAAGTATGAGCTAATTAGGGGGCGATTTTTTACTCAAGAATTTAAATTCCATGGGATACGTACCTATGATGAATTGAAAAAATGCCTTAGCCAATATGATTCCAATAATTTTCCTGAAGATGGCGTGTCTTACACTCAATACTTCCTGCGTGACATTGTGTCAGATGATTGGCGTTTGGATTCTATAGCTGAATTGATTTGGAATGAATATGAAAGTCATTTTAAAGTGCCGCTTGAACTCAAATCATGGCCAATGCAATACTTTGTAGCTATGGTAAGAATATTACTGACAGATTTTTTTCCTAGATACGGAGTTGAAGATATTGAACAAGTTAAATCAATGATTTGTGAAAGTATCAATGTTTCTAGCTTAGTTAAAAATCTTGTCAAGCAAGCCAATGAATAACACTGGCCTTCTTATGAGCCGGCCAGGTGAAAGCCAATATGGACAGATCCGAAGATTTCTAATTGCTAACCATGGCACAAAGATAGTATTTCCAGATGAAATAGTTTCAAGATATCGATATTACAAATTACATCATTATGTTCGTTTGAATGAATATAAATTTATCAATAAATGTAATGAAAATGGCTTAATAAAACAGGAGGTGCCTGATAATATTTCACGACCTAAAAAATGGTGTCCCAAATGTGCTTCTATTGGATATCATACTGACCTTTACAACCTTGATTGGGTTAGTAAATGTATTGTTCATCAAGAAACGTTGTTATCTAGTTGTCCAAAGTGTAAAAAACGATGGAGACCCTACGGTCAATTGTTATGGTTTAATGTTTGTACTTGCTGTGGAACCAACCTAAACATTAAAGATGTTGTTTATAACAGTAAACTGGACACTGAAGCGTTTAAGACGTATGAGTCTGTAATGGAAACACTTGATAAGGTGACATTAAAAGCGAAGTTTGAAACTAAACTAAGGATATATTTGGCTTGCTCAAACAAATGGTTTTTAGATATAGAACAATGCCTTTCAGCGCAGGCTATTAATTCTTTTTCTCCATTCAATTTTTCGATCATGAAAATTGAAGAGTTAATAAGTAAGTTTGAAATATCTAGTTTATTGAAAATGAATGTGCCGTTTATTGATACATGCCAATACATTTACAATTTACCTATTTCAAAACCGTTCAATACTCCTTCAAATAATGGCAAGGGCATAAAAAAAATTCTTTTGAAAATGGAAGATGAGTATATAAGGATTTTGACCAATCAAATCATTGGAAACTTAGATGACAATATTCAGGAAAGTGAATATATATTAAGTGAAGGAGTTCTAGCTACTCATGCACCTTTTTATATTTTAGGACTTCTCCTCGATAGGCAGTCTATGTTCAGTAACTTTTCATCTGAATATCGTCACTTACGAAGAGCTAGCCACTTTATTAGTGAATTAAATAAAGGCTTGTTTGATGACTATTTAAAGTAGGAAATAAAGGACAGGCATTCCATAGATATTTTCTTACAGACTAATCAGAGTTTTGCTACAGATAAAATCGTTTCAACAGGTCAAAATAAAGGTTTTAAATGGAATTAATGATGACAATTGCCAGAAATCAACAAATTTGTGTCGAGGAAACGCCCTATTACCATGTGGTGTCCAGGTGTGTTCGCAGAGCCTTTCTTTGTGGTGAAGACTCAGTTACAGGTAAATCTTTCGAACATCGTCGCCAATGGTTGATTGATCGCATCAAAAAAGTCACTTCTGTGTTCGTTATTGATGTGTGTTCTTACGCCATCATGTCGAATCATTTCCACATTGTCCTGAAAGTGAATTCAACCGAACATTGGAACGCCACTCAGGTGCTGATGACATGGTGTTCACTTTACTCTTTGCCAGTGCTTTGTGATCGTTATCTCAAAGGTGAAATTACTACTGAAGCTGAGCTTCGGCGAGTTAAAGAATATGTCGCTGAGTATCGGTCCAGGTTGATGTCAATCTCATGGTACATGAAATCGATTAATGAATATGTTGCTCGCATGGCCAATGAGGAAGATGGATGTACTGGCCATTTTTGGGAATCAAGATTCAAAAGCCAAGCCCTGCTTGACGAAAGAGCTCTTTTAACCTGTATGGCCTACGTTGATTTGAATCCGATTCGGGCTGCTATTGCAAAGAATTTAAATGGCTCTCATTTCACTTCAATCAAAGAACGCATTGAGAACAAATCCACATGGCTTTTGGGCTTCGGTAAGAGTGATAACGATCTGCCTTTTTATCTTTCCAGCTACATTGATTTAGTTGATGAAACTGGGCGTTGCTTGAGGAACGATAAACGTGGTTTCATATCTAAAAGTACTGCCAAAGCCTTTGATGAAATTGGTATTAATCCAAACTCATGGATCGACGAATTAAAAGGCTTTAAATCAATTGGGTTCTCGGCAGTTGGAACAGCCAAACAACTGAAAGAATTTTCCAAGAAAACTAACCGCAAATGGGCACTTGGCATCAAGCTAACCCCAGCTTTAGAATAGACCTATAACCCACAATAGTTAACCAGCAGATTATCTCTGCAACCGTCCAACTCGTCTCAAATCTGCCTAAAACCCCGAAATCGTTAATCAATCAACAAATTGACCTAATTAAAGGTTAAACCACCAGAATTTTCACCTGAAACTCAGCAAAAAACTAGCGTTCTAAGCTGATTTAAACTCCTCAACTAGTGACTGTCCTTTATTAGTTTTTGGGCTTCGGTAAGAGTGATAACGATCTGCCTTTTTATCTTTCCAGCTACATTGATTTAGTTGATGAAACTGGGCGTTGCTTGAGGAACGATAAACGTGGTTTCATATCTAAAAGTACTGCCAAAGCCTTTGATGAAATTGGTATTAATCCAAACTCATGGATCGACGAATTAAAAGGCTTTAAATCAATTGGGTTCTCAGCTGTTGGAACAGTTCAACAACTCAAAGAGTATTCAGTAAAAACCAAACGCAATTGGGTCGCAGGAATACGACTTTCACCTGCACTGGAATAGTTTAATAATTAACAAAATTTAATCCGCAGATCTCTTCTGCAACCGTCCAACTCGGCCTGGATCTGACAAATCGCTTCAATCCTAAGTTTTTAGCACCGCAAAAGCACTAAACATCTCAACATCAAAAATATCACCAGCAAATAATCACTTTTAATGCGATATTTTGATTTTTAAAACCGTTCTTTCATATCCCAATAAGTGCATGTCCTTGATTAGTCTCAAAAACAAAAATATTTAGTTGTTTAATTTCAATAACTTACAAATTTACTCCCTATCGGGATGCCTGTCCCCGATTAGTTCCCGATTAGTTTTTAGCCAAAGCGATTGATGAAATTGGTATCAATCCAGATGACTGGCTCAATGAACTCAAAGGCTTTAAATCCATCGGGTTCTCGGCAGTTGGAACAGCCAAACAACTGAAAGAATTTTCCAAGAAAACTAACCGCAAATGGGCACTTGGCATCAAGCTAACCCCAGCTTTAGAATAGACCTATAACCCACAATAGTTAACCAGCAGATTTGGTAAGGCCTGAGAAATGTAGACACTTTTTATGGTAAAAAATAGTAACTTAACCATAAGAGGTAAAACAATGGGTTCAGGTATCCGTTATACAGATGAATTTAAACAAGAAGCAGTCAATCAGGTGGTCAATCATGGCTATTCAGTTCCTGATGTCAGTAAACGCCTAGGTATTTCAAGTAAAAGCCTATATGACTGGGTCAAGAAGTTCAGTAAACCACCCAAGTTCCGTGAGAAGGAAGCTGATTTACAGGTAGAAGTCGCTCGATTAAAGCGTGAACTCAAACGTACAGAACAAGAGCGAGACATCCTAAAGGAAGCCGCGGTGTTCTTTGCCGGCGAGTCAAAGAACGCTACCCGCTGATTAAAGCTCGTAGTTCAAGCTATCCGGTTAGATTGCTGTGTAATGCCCTTGAAGTTCACCCCAGTGGCTATTATCAATGGTTGCATCAACCATTGAGCAACCGTCAGATTGCTGATGATAAATTGACAGGCCAAATCAAACACCACTGGTTAGCCAGTGGCGGTCATTCTGGTTATCGCAACATATACGAGGACTTGTTAGAAGCCCACGTTGATTGTGGCAGAGATCGGGTGCTGAGACTGATGCAATTAGCTGGAATTAAAGCTATACGTGGCTATAAAGCGCCCAAAGTTCATAATGCAGGGTCTGAGTCCCCAGCTGTACCCAATTTACTTGATAGACAGTTTGAAGTACAAGCACCGAACATGTGGTGGGTCAGTGACATCACTTATATACATACCCACGAAGGGTTTTTATTCTTGGCTGTAGTAATGGACTTATATGCTCGTAGTATTGTTGGTTGGGCAATGGGCTCTAGAATGACCGCTGATATGGTTCTTGATGCTTTAACCATGGCTTACTGGCGACGCAAACCGGCTAACAAAGTCATGTTGCATTCAGACCAAGGGTCACAGTACAGCAGCAGAAAATGTAGAAAGCTGCTGGAAACTTTAAATATGCAGCCAAGTATGAGTCGGCGTGGTAATTGTTGGGACAATGCAGTGGCTGAAAGTTTCTTCAGCAACCTAAAAAAGGAGAAAATCAGAAGGATTAAGTACAAAACCCGAGAAGATGCACGGCAAGATATGTTCAACTATATAGAAATGTTCTACAATCCAAAACGTCGCCACACCAGCAATGGTCGAGTGGCACCAACGGTTTTCGAGCAAAGATTTTTTGAGAGCCAGAAAAGTGTCTAATAAACTCAGGCCTTACCAATTATCTCTGCAACCGTCCAACTCGTCTCAAATCTGCCTAAAACCCCGAAATCGTTAATCAATCAACAAATTGACCTAATTAAAGGTTAAACGGTAATCCCCCCATTTTTAACTGTTGCCAAAAACAGAATTCATATAATTGAATATGATTCTTTGATAGAAGTGAGAACAGCTTATGAAAAAACAGTACAGTACAATTTATCTATGTATAATCATCGCTCAATACAAAATAGCTTTGGAATTGACAGTTTAATTAATTGACAGGTAGCAAAGCATAATTTAAACAGCAAGCACAAGCAGCAAGCCAGGATGAAGCATTTTGAGTGAAGTTAAACATGAAAGGAGAACGCTGAGGCTGTCACTCTATGGCAGTGCTGTGTTCGTCGTTCTGGCGCTTATTTTTGCAGTCTTGACCCATTCTGATTCCATTTTGTTTGATGGTATCTATTCTTTGATTTCATTCAGCATGGCATTATTGACCCTGAAAGTAGCCAAAATGGTCCAACGACCAGATGATGATGTGTTCCATTTTGGTTACTCTGCCATTGAACCCACTCTGAATTTATTCAAATCTATCATTATAGTAATTACCTGTGTTTACGCAGTGGTTGGTGCCATCAGCCGTTTATTAACCGGTGGCAATCCAGCCTTGTATGAATTGGCAACAATTTATGGTTTTATTTCTACGCTGGGTTGTTTCGTAGTGGCTTGGGTGATGTTTCGCAGGTCAAGGTACTACCATTCGGATTTAGTTAAAGTGGATGCCAAAACCTGGTTGGTTGACGGGGTGCTCAGTGCGGCTATTTTAATTGGGTTCCTGGCAGCTTGGTGGTTATCTAATTCGCCATGGCCCCACTTGGCGCCAATAATAGATCCGTTGATATTAATCATATTAGGTCTATCGGCGCTACCCATTCCTATGAAGGTCATGTTACACAGCCTGCAAGAAGTGGTGCATAAAGCCCCAACATCCGGTATTGTTGAGAAAATTAAAAACCAATTAGAGACTTCACTGCATGGAATTGAATACGAGTCAATCGAAGTGCGGGTAAGTAAACGCGGCAGGGGCCTGTATTTGTTGGCTCATATCATCGTTTCAGATGAATTCAATGTAAGTTCAGTGGAAGATTTGGATGACATCAGAAGCAAAAGCCACCGCATGCTAGAAGAGCTTTATGAAAACATTGTTGTTGATTTGGTGTTCGTCAGCAACCCCAAATACGCGGCGTAGTTTTTTACCATTATTTATGCCCCAACGATTAAATTGATGAGCGCTTGCGTATTAAATATTGTGGCTTGAGTCCGCTGTACCCCTGATACCAGCTCCTGTAAAGTTGATAATAATCTACAGCTTTAAGCATTGGCTTTCGTATGACAGCAAGATATCAGCTAAAATAAAGTATTCAACGATTGGAAAAACTTTGAAATTTTGGCTGCTGTTATTTGGCTACACCTTGCTTGTGTACTTTGCTTACCAAAGCAGTTTGGATGCTGAGTTTGTTTATGATGACAACCGACAAATAGAAGCCAACCATTTGATTCAAAACCCTCAGTTGTACCGCCAAGCCCTGATGTCAGATGTCTGGTCATTTAAAGCCGATGGGCAGACTGCTGTAAGTAATTATTGGCGGCCAACCTTTGTGGCATGGATGATGATCAATTATCAACTGTTCGGGCTTGATTCTCATGCTTGGCATGTCATCAACCTGTTGTTGCATTTATTGGTTGTAGTCATGCTGTTCTTTTTGTTGCGCTCTTGGTCAATCGGTTCAACCCAAGCCCTGACTGTAGCTGCGTTGTTTGCATTGCATCCGGTGCATGTGGAATCCGTTGCTTGGGTGGCGGGTTCTCCAGATTTGCTGTTCAGTTTTTTTGCCCTCAGCGCTTTGTGGTGTTGGCAAATGTTTATGGGTATTGAGCACCGAAAATTTAAACACTGGCTGTTGGCTGTCAGTGCAATGCTGCTGTATGCATTGGCCTTGGGTGCCAAAGAAGTGGCCATTTTGTTACCGCCATTATTTATCATGTTGGCCTATTGGCAAGGTAGGATCAGTACCCATTTATACCCACCTTGTTCAGCAAATTCAAATACAGCAATTGAGCAAGGTACCCGATTAAAGCTGGTGGCCGTCAGTCTGCTGTTTGTGGTGTTGGCAGTGGTATATTTTATAGTCAGGTACCAAATTTTAGGCTATGTCAGTAAACCACAAAGCGCCAATTTGCCCTTCAGTCATTTCATCTATTCACTGCCACAAGTGATTTGGTTCTACTGGCAACAACTGTTCCTGCCATGGTCAGGTGCAGCGAATTTCCCGCCTCGCGTTTTAGCCGAGTTTTCTGTTGCTCAGTTTTTACTGCCCTTGTTGGGAAGTTTGCTGTTACTGACAGCAGCGCTGTTTTTAAGCCGCAAAAGTCGGTTCCAAACTTTGGGTTTGCTTATATTATGCTTGCCATTATTACCTGCGCTTAATTTATTTGCCTTTCACCATGAGCAACTGGTACACCACCGGTATTTGTACCTACCTGTTTTGGGGGTGTTGATGTTGTTGTTACCAGTCTGGCGTATCCTAATTAATCGCCAACAAGCAGTGATGGCATGGCTATTATTGAGCGTGCTGTTGCTGGTGTTTACATTCCAAAGTTGGCGTTTCAGTCAAATTTGGCACAGTAACAAAAGCTTATGGCTGCACACCACACAGATTGATCCAGACTCAGCTTTCAATTGGCAGCAACTCGCGAATGTGTATTTAGAGGCCAATCAATTGCCTGAGGCCACTGCTGCTTTTGAGCAGTCATTGGGCATTCAGGTGACGCCTCGCAGTCTTTATGGCTTGGCAAAAACCCAACATTTGGCGACACAACATGATGACGCATTGGAAACTTTGCAACAAACCATAGCCCAACACAGCAGCACGGTTGATTTGTATTTAGCCTATCAAATATATGAGCTGTATGCAGTGGTATTGACAGCGAATCATCAACTGGGTGCTGCAGAGAATCATTTACGAACCGCGATTAACAAACTGCCACAATACCAGGTGTTACTGATTGATAAGTTGGCTGTGGTTTTGTATTTACAAAACAAAAAATCAGCGGCACTGCAGTTGTTAAAAGAAGCTGAACAAGGCGCAATTGAATCAACGCATATGGCGGCAAAGCTGGTGTTATTTAGGTTGGGGATGTTATACGGCGAATCCAATCAAATTGCTGCAGCCAAAGAGGCCTTCACAAACTACCTGTTACAGACACAAACCAATTCAGACCCAAGTTTCACTGCATACAACAAAGCTGCACAAAACTATTTAAACAGCCATTAATTGGTGGCGCCTGTGTTTGCATAACTTTGAAAAAAAAGCAGCACTGCGTTGGTACAACACAGTGCTGGTGATATTGGTTTAAATATACTTTACTGGGTTTTATAAAACTTTGATTAGTTATTCAAACCCATGTTTGAATATAATGTCATCTAAGATGACCAGAAATAAATTTGATGCGGTGACTGAGCCGGTATCTCCGCCAGCATTGTCTGTTATGACCACCTGCCACAAACCATTGGGGTCATCACTGTAGGTAAATGATTCGACTATCTGTGTGGGGGTTGCATCGCCAACTCCAGATGTTCTGTAATCACCTTCTGGAATTGTACCGCCAACTAAGTTCACGGCAGTTTCCCAAAAATTCTCAGCACTGACAGAATCTGTGAAGTTGTAGACACCGCCCAAATCACTTGAATCGCCCGAACCAGTTCCTGTGGCTGATCCAGTTCTCCACATGATGACATGTTCATCACCTGTAGGACTGATCAGCAATACATTCAAGTCACCTACCCAAGAGTGAGTTAAATCTAAATCCAGTTCAATGGCATTCACCTGTCCTACCAGTCCTGAGACGTTGTAATCGATGGTCAGTCCTGCAGTTGGTGAATTGTCTGGAATATTAAATGTGCCTGGATCTGGCACTACGCCACTGAAAGTTTGCGCACTTATTTGAGCATTTACAGTGCTCAGTAAAAACAACATTATTAACACAGTTAATTTTTTCATACCCAATCCCTTGATTTAGTTATTAGAATGTGTTTGATGTTGTGCCAATTATTATATGCTGACAATAAAAACCAATACTAACTGTGCATTTGGGTTGAAAATAATTGTTTCAGGTCGGAAATAGGGGGTATATGGTATGTGCAGTTTACCCATAAAAAACCATTAGTTACCTATAAAGTATCGGCTTATTTGTCTTTGTTTCGGCTGGCGTTTTATGTATTTGATTGTATGATATGGGACGAACAGGGTATTGGGTCATAGGCTATGAATTGGATAAAAAAAATGCTGTTGCCCTTATTTTTAATGGTGATGGCTTATGCTTTTTGGCAAAACAACAACAGCAAGTTAATCGCTGCTGGGGTGGCCATATTTTTATTTGGTATGTTGGCCATTGAAGATGGCTTTCAGCGTTTATCTGGAGGTGTTTTAGAGCGATTTTTACGTTCTTCAACCAATCGCCTGTGGAAGTCGCTGAGCTTTGGTGTCATCACCACCAGTTTGATGCAATCAAGTTCCTTGGTGTCGATTTTGACGATTTCGTTCTTGTCTGCCGGTTTGATTGATTTAGCGGCTGGCATAGGCATTATTTTTGGTGCCAATATAGGCACCACCACTGGTGCTTGGTTGTTGGCTGGCTTCGGCTTAAAAGTGGAGCTGTCAGCCTATGCTATGCCTATGCTGGCTTTTGGTGTGGTGTTGATTTTGCAAAGCAACAACAAGTTAAAGGCCATTGGCTGGGTCATTTCAGGTATTGGTTTTTTATTCATGGGAATTCAGTACTTGAAAGATGGTTTTGATGCCCTCAATGAAACCATTGATTTAGCTGCATATGCCATGACTGGCATCAAGGGCCTACTGGTGTACACGCTGGTGGGTGTGGCAATCACCGTGGTAATGCAGTCAAGTCACGGTACATTGGTGTTGATTATCACCGCTCTTTCAAGCAATCAAATCAGTTACGAAAATGCTTTGGCGTTATCCATTGGTGCCAATGTCGGAACCACCATCACCGCATTTGTTGGTAGTTTAGGTGCCAATACAGAGGGTAAAAGGCTGGCGGGTGCGCATTTTATTTTTAACATTACCACCGCCATAGTGGCGATTATTTTAATGCCGTACATTATGTTGGCCGTTGAATGGCTGGGCGATAAATTCCACTTGGCTGCTGACAATTACACATTAAGATTGGCCATATTTCATACTTTGTTTAATGTGCTCGGGGTGCTATTGGTTGCGCCGTTCATTCGACCGATGGTTAAGTTTTTACGTTGGGTACTGCCAGAAAAAGGTTTGCTCATTAAACATCCAAAATACCTCAGTCCAGCTGTTTTGGAATCGAGCCATGCCACAGTGATGGCCGTCAAACAAGAAGCGCGACGGCTATATGGGTTGTCTTTGAAAGTGATTGCTAATGGCATTGGTTTACAGCAGGCTGAAATGTTGAACACGGTCACCAAGCTGTCGTTGGTTCAACACAGTAAAGCCATGGATCACCAAGACATCAATGCGGCCTATGCCACCAGAATCAAACATATTTTTTCTGCAATTGTTGAGTTCGTGGTGCTTGCTAGGGGTAAAGTATCGGGAGAGTACGCCAAGAGTTTACAAGTGTATTCGCGGGCTGTACGGAAGTTGGCGTTGGCGATTAAGGCCATAAAACACTTACAAAAAAACTTAATGGTCCAACTCAACTCTCCCAATGAAGAAGTCAGGTATTTGTACAATGAACTGCGTTGGATGATCATCAATACGGTCAGGGAAATTGAAAAGATTAAATTAAACTCACAGTTCAGTCAAAACAAAGGTGCTTACAGAACACTGCAAAAATACAATACACGGTTTGCCAGCAAAACCATCAAAGCAATAGAAGATAACATCCGAAAACAACAAATTTCAGCGCATCACAGCAGCTCATTAATTACCGATACTGAATATGCACGAAGGGCTTGTTTAAATTTGATTGATGCGGCTGAAAAGTTGTTTGTTGAGGGGGCCAGTCATGAGGTGCAAGCTGTTGATTTTTCTCAAGAACCGCAGGCCATTGTTAATGAATTATCTCAGTAAACTGCGACTAATTATGCTTTGGTTGTCAGTTGATCATTGTATTTAAGTAGGTGTTGTTGGGTGGAGGGTGAAACCTCAACACTTGGGTACAAAACCAGCGCCAAATCCTAGGTCTAACAAGTCTGCAGCTAAATTTCAAGTCGTTTCAGTCAAAAGCCTTGCTCAAATTCTTTTTTTTTGAAACAATAGAGAAAGTTTAAAAATTATATATCATCATGATTGATCGAGATGGTTTTAGGCCCAATGTGGGCATCATCTTGCTCGACAATGAAGGTCAAGTGTTTTGGGCCAAGCGAACCAGAGGCAATGGTTGGCAATTTCCACAAGGAGGGATTAACAGCGATGAATCCCCGGAAGAGGCCATGTTCAGGGAATTATATGAAGAAGTGGGGCTGAAACCTCACCATGTGGACGTATTGGGGTCAACGCCCGGCTGGTTAAAATACCAGTTACCCAGAAAGTTTCACAAACGCGACTCTGACCCGTCATTTGTTGGGCAAAAACAAGTGTATTACTTGTTAAAGCTTTTAGAAGACGAATCCAAAGTGGATTTCAATACCACCAATAAACCTGAGTTTGAAGCGTACCGTTGGGTGGACTTTTGGTACCCTGCAGAAAACGTGATTCACTTCAAAAAAGGTGTGTATAAACGTGCTTTGAAGCATTTGGCTTTCTTAAATAAATAGCTGAGGCAAGCCCGATTAACTCACATTCCTCAGCCAACAGCATTGCGGTCATCATCACTGACCGCAATACCGATGCTTTGTGTCAACTGATACAGCAGAAATTACCCACAGTACCTGTGCAACAATGGCCGGATATCAATGAGCCTGAAAGTGTGCGCTTGGCTGTGTTGTGGGATCATCCTTTTGGCATCACCGCCAACATGCCGAAATTAAAACAGGTGGTTTCTATGGGGGCCGGTATGGACCACATCAATGCCGATAACAGCATTGCGCCCAATGTAAGCAGGTCACGCATTGTTACACAAGCACTGCAACACAATATGGTGCAATATGTATTGCAATACATACTGTACGACCATCGCCATCATGCCAGCTATTTAAAGCAACAGACACATCAACATTGGCAAGTGTTAGAAGATGCTGCGATGCCAGTGGTGGGCTTTTTGGGTTTAGGCAAGTTGGGGCAGTATGTGGCCAATCAATGCGCTGCACTGGGGTTCCAGACCATGGCTTGGACCGCGCAACAGCAACACCCTGATCATCCATGCCTGCATGGTAAAGATGGCTTGCGACAAATTTGTCAAAACAGTCGGTATTTAGTGGTGTTGTTACCGTTGAATGATGCCACTGAAGGCGTCATTAATCGCCAAACGCTGTCATGGTGTAACCCAAATACAGTTCTGATAAATGTTGGCAGGGGCGGGCATGTTATTGAAGCTGATTTAATACAAGCATTGGATGATGGGTTGATTAAACAGGCTATTTTGGACGTCTTTAATCAAGAGCCATTGCCTGCCAACCATCACTTTTGGAAGCACCCAAAAATCACAGTAACCCCACACAGTTCAGCCCGCTCGGATGTGACTCAGACAGCTGAACAAATAGTTAATTTCTATCATCAACTGTAAATGTTAATGGCCAACTGCTGGTAATTGATGCTCTAAGCAGCAGAAAAAGTTAAATACACTGTATAAACCAAAGCCTTTGCCTATAATAATTGTCATGGGTGTGAAATCATGGCGAATGAATGTTTATGTGATGGTGGCTTTGTTGTTAAGTAACCAAGCTGCTGATGCGCTGTTGAATGCCAATACCGTTTGCACCCAACCTAACATCAATGCTGAGTTTTTAGAGTGTGCTGCGTTGGTTAATTTATATAACATCACGGATGGTGATAATTGGACCAATAACAGCAATTGGGGCAGCGCTGATATCAACAGTTGGTATGGCGTCAGTGCCTATGGACCACAAGTGCTTAATGTTTGGTTTTTAGAATTGGCCGCTAACAATTTGAATGGCATCATTCCTTCAAACATGTCCGAACTAACAGAATTACGCAGACTGGATTTAAGTCACAATAATTTGTTCAGTTTTATTCCCAGTTCATTTGGTGAGTTGGTAAATCTTGAGGTCTTGCTGCTAGGGGATAACCACCTCGATGGTGAGGTACCTGCTGAAATATCCGGATTGTCTGCATTGCGTATATTACATCTCCAGAACAACCAACTTTCAGGCCAAGTTATGCCAAAAGTTGTTGGATTGACTGCTTTGACAGACTTGTGGATAGACAACAACAGTTTTGTTGAAGCAATACCAGCAAGCATAAATCAGCTGGTTTCATTGCAGTATTTTTCTGCCCATAACGTCGGATTTTATGGCCAACTTCCCAGTAACATTGTGCAGCTGGATCAATTGCAGTACTTATTTCTGCCGAGCAATGACATCAGCGGTATTTTACCTTCATGTATTGGTCAAATGAGTAATTTACGGCAGCTCGATTTGTCTTTTAATCGGCTCACAGGGCATTTACCTGAATCATGGAGTGCTTTGGTGAATTTTGAGTTTATTGGCTTAACAGCCAATAAGTTATCCGGACCCATACCTGAAGCTTGGGGACAGATGACCGCCTTATTTGGCTTTTACCTGAATCAAAATCGACTGACCGGCATGGTGCCACTAGGTTTTGGTGATATGACATCAATGAATCAGTTTTACCTCAATGCCAACCGCATGTCAGGCTCAGTTATTCCAGCTGAAATTAACAGTTGGTACCTACAGGTCCCCAATAAAAGCATCGCCTCGCAGGGTGTGTCTGAAGATATATTCTATGCGGGCTTTGAAGGCAGTTGTGGTTTTTAATGTTGCTTAGGTAGTTGGGTCAATAGCTGACTGATTGGCAATGAAGTGTTCCAGCTATTGGAGTGATTTTTCCATAAAATTTGACCACTGCCTTGATGCACCAAGAAAGCACTGGCTTGTTTTTTACTGCTTAAATCCATTCCAACATGAGCGTAATCAGCTTGGCTGGCAATGGCGCCGGTTAACAGCACTGTGCCTAATTGTTTGATGATGCCGGTTGCAGATTGGTTGATGTGAAGGTATAAAATCGCGGTGTTATCTGGCAAGTCCATGGCGGCAAAATGATAACCCATCTGCATGCCTCGATGACTGTGTTCATCCATCTGATGGTGGCGTCTGGTGGCCATGTATTTGACCATGATTCCTAAAAATTCTTGGTGTTGAGTGATTTGTTCTTTGCTGATATTTTGTTGAGCCAAAATGTAAGGTGGGTAGAGCAGCTCTGCTTGTAGTTGGTCTTTGATGTAGTGTTCCACAGGAAAGTCATTGTTAATCAACAAGCCACTGCTTAATAGGTAAGACTGAACTGCTGGGTACCCAGCCTGTTGCAAGCTTGCATTGGCTTGTGCCAATAAGCGGTCTAAGGTTGCTTGGTGGTAATAACTGTCGAAATCCCAATATTTGCCGACATCATCACGTAAATTCAGGTAGTCGATCACCACCAACACTTGTTTAACCGGGTATTGTTCGGGTTCAGGGAACTGGTAAAGCAAGCTGCCCTTGGGCTGACAAGCAGTCAACACCAAAAACAACATAAAGAACAGCTTATGGCGCAGCATCATCAAGCAACGTGTTTTTATGGATTTTGCCACCTTTCATTACAAAGCCGACGTTCAACAATTGTTTGATGTCTTCAATGGGCGAACTGTTGACAGCGATGATGTCAGCGTATTTACCCACTTCAAGGGTGCCTAACTGGTTAGTCATATCAATCAAGTCTGCAGCGTTGATGGTGGCACTGACCAACACATCTGCATTGGACATACCTGCTTCACTCATCAATATGGCTTCTTCTGCATTGGTGCCGTGTTTGGAAATGGCGCTGTCGGTGCCAAAGGCAATTTTAACGCCGCCTTCATATGCTTTGATTAAGTTGCCTTTCATGTCACCACCCACTTTAATCGCTTTGGCAGCCACCGCAGGTGGCAGTATGTTAGTTTCTTCCGCCATTTTTTTGACAGTTTCACCAGCCAACAATGTGGGGACTAAATAGGCCCCGGTTTTTTTAAATAGCTTGATGGCCTCTGGACCGGTGTAGGTGCCATGTTCAATGCTGTCAACACCCGCTTGCAAGGCTGCAATGATGCCGTCTTCTTGGTGGGCATGTGAGGCGACTTTCTTGCCCATGCGCTTTGCTGCCAGCACCACTTCTTTCAGTTCGTCCATCTCCATTTGTTGCCCGGTGCCGGTGGCTCGATCGGTCATCACGCCGCCGGTGGAGGTTATTTTGATTAAATCTGCGCCGTACTTAATCGCATCTCTGGTGGCTCGACGGCAATCATAGGGTCCATCACAAATTGATCGGTCGGTATAAATTTCCATTAAATCAGGTTTCATGCCACTGACATCAGCATGACCGCCGGTTATGCCTACGCCGCCCGCGGCAATCACACGAGGACCATCTATCCAGCCCTGTGCAATGGCATCTCGGTAGGCATACATGTACTGTGAATCAGAACCCACATCTCTGACTGTGGTGAACCCAGCCAACAGTGTTTGCATGCCAAAGTGCACCGTGCGCATGCCTTTGAGTTGGTCAGACATTTTCAGTGATTCGCGGTCATTGTTTGGCCCCAGTTCACCTTGCAGATGAACATGCATATCCATTAAGCCGGGCATCACGAAGGCATGGCTTAAATCAATCACAGTCAAGTTTTCAGCCAACTCTTTAGTCAAGTCAAAGCGAGTATAGCCGTTTTCAATTGCAGTGATTTTGCCGTTTTCGACAGTAATGGTTTGTTGTTTGAGTGGTGCTTTGCCTGGTACTGCCAATAATTCACCGGCATAAATAACGGTTGTTTTAGCAACAACTGTGGTGCTATTTAAAGCAATGATAATGGTACAAATCAACAACTTGATGGTCATGGTTACTCACTCAGAATTCAGAGTCAATAATCATACCAGATACGCCGTTTTAATTGTTTTGTGTGTCACATGTATTTCACGGCATTACACTATAATTACAGCCATGAAAAATATAATTATGACCAGTTTGGCACTCATATTATCCGCATGTTCGGGTAAACAATACCCTAAAAATATCGAGCCTGTAAAAGATTTTGATGTCAATAAGTACCTGGGAACTTGGTATGAGATTGCTCGCCTTGATCATCGTTTTGAGCGTGGCTTACAGCAAGTATCAGCGACTTATTCTATGCGAGATGATGGTGGCATTAAAGTGTTGAACAAAGGTTTTGACTCGAAGAAACAACAATGGAATGAATCTATTGGTAAGGCTTACTTCGTGCAGCAAGCTGATATTGGTCACTTGAAAGTTTCTTTCTTTGGCCCATTCTACGGCACTTATGCGGTGTTTGATTTAGATGACCAATATCAATATGCATTCATAGCAGGTAATAATTATGATTACCTGTGGTTATTGTCCAGGACCCCTGAAATTTCAAGCCAACTGCGCAGTGAGTTCATTGAGCTGGTGGCATCCAAGGGGTATCAAGTAAATGATTTAATTTGGGTTGATCAATCAGCTAAATAGTATTCGACTGTTGAGACCACGCGAATTTTTTTTATGTGTGGATTGTTTTGGTCGCGGTCGCTGATGCTGAATTGGCCTTGTCTGGCTTGTTTGATTTTGCCCAATCGGCTGCTTGAATCTGCAGCAAATTTCATCGCCACTTCGCGGGCATTTTGGGTGGCTTCTTCAATCATCTCAGGCTTGATGTCATTCAAACGAGTGAATAAATATTCCGTGCGATTTTCATAATTATCACCTTTAATGACTATGCCTTGTTTGCCTAACTCAGACAACTGGGTCATGGCTTGGCGAACCAACTCAATTTGTTCTGAATAAACGGTCACTGTCTGGCTACCGACAAAACGAAACGCTGAATTTCGCCCATCGCCATAATCCTGTGCTGATTTATCCGTGATAGCCGGAGGTGCAAAGCTGATGGCTGAATTAGGTATCGATTTGGCGGTTAAGAAGGCACTGATCAGTTGGTTGTTTTTTTCTATGGTTGCATACAGAGATGACAACTCATTGTCTGCCAATGAGTAAGCAATTGGCCAAATCACTACATCAGCTGCCAACTCTTTTTCAGACAAGCCTTTGACCGTAACACTGCGATCCATTTGTTTGTATTGAATGATGGCTTGCGACAATAAATAACCTACAGCGGCCAAGCCCAGAAATATAAAGATGCCAAGAAAAAAGAAATGTTGTCTGGGTTGGTTCATCATAAATGTGCTACAAACTTTAAGGAACAAGGATTATATCTAAGTTGAGATAAAAATACTGTTAATCGCAAAACTTCGGTAATTACAAAATGCAAGGATGATTGCATGTTTCAGTATTATTCAGACTGTTTTCAGGATTTTCAGACTTCAGTATTGCTTAATGGATGCAATTATTTGAGCGAGGAAATTTAATGAAAATAGTTAATTCAAAAGTTATGGGCTGGATCATGGCAGGTCTGGGAATGTTCAGTCAAGCACCTGCATTCGTTACAGTGGGACAAGGACTTGATTGTGATTATGATAATTTATTGGATGCTTACCTGAGTGCTGATCCATTTGTTCGTGTCACGACAGAGGCGACATTCAGTGACAGCTTTATCATCAGTAAAGCCAAGTGGTTCACAGGCGGTTATGACAACTGTGCAGATGCTGAAAACAGTGTATTAGGTGAGCACAAAAGTAAATGGCGCAGATTCAGTGATGGTACCGTGGTTAACATCAATGCCAATCAAGCAGCACCTTCCGCAGTGGTGCTAGATAACTTTGAAATATTTGGTGGTGAGAACACCATCAATGACCAACCTGGTGGGGTTTCTATCGCTGGCAACAGCAATGTAATCATCAGTAACAGTGATTTGTATGACAACCAGGGTGAATTGGGTGGTGGCATTAAAATTTTGGGTGCACAAGCCAGTCTGATTTTAAGTCATACCATAGTTCGAGACAATGCTGCCAGCTCACATGGTGGTGGGGTTTATTGTGAAGACCAAGCAACAGTCAATATAGTTGGTAATTCGGCTATCAAAAGTAACTCCGCCTTTGCTTCAGGTGGTGGGATTTATGCTGAAACTGCTTGTGAATTGGTCAGTAAAAGTGGTGATACAGCGCCTGCGCTGCAAGTGCAGTATGGCATCATTGCCAACGAAGCTTGGCAGGGCGGTGGGGTTTATTTACGTTCTGGCGCCACCTTGGATTTAACTGGTAACAATGACCATCCAGCCTCAGTGGTGTTTAATAACAGTTTAACCAATGCCGACGAAGGTGGTGGTGGTTTGTATTTAACGGGACTTGGTACTCGACTGCAGGCTGAAAATGCGCGCATTGAATTAAATATAGCTAAATATTTAGGTGGTGGTTTAGGTGTTTATAACCAAGCGGTGGTAATCATGAATCGTGCAGACGAGCCCTGTTGGGACAACAGTCAATGTTCGGTGTTGGCCAACAATATAGTTACTGGCGTGAGCGGCGGTGGCGGGGCCATGGATATTTTCAGTGCAGCAACAGTCAACGTATCACAAACACATATATTTGGTAATAGAGCCAATTCATCGGCTATTTTTAATGTAGTTAAAGCCAGTTATCTACGCTTGGAAGGCAATTTAATTACCGATAATATGCATTGGAGCGATTCAACAGAAACTAACTTGTTTAATTTAAGTGGTTCGTCAGGCAATGGCGGTAACATTGATTTTTTTTACAACACCTTAGTTGATAACCAAGCGAATCATGTATTTGAACATGGTGCAACAGCAGAAAATACCTTGAATGTGTTTAACTCAATCATCAATCACCAAGGCTTAACTTTAGAAGAAAATGGCAGCATCAATAATCTTAATGATTTTTATTGTGGGTTTTTGACAGAGCGAGACTCAATAACCGGTTATGTTGGTTCCATGATATTGACCAGTCCAGGCTTTGTAGATGCGGCCAATGGTGATTATCAGCTCAGTGCTGATTCAGATGCCATTGATCTTTGTGATGAAAGTCAGTTTACTGGTTCAATCTATAAGGACTTGAATGGTCAGGCACGAGGTTATGATGACCCTAATGTGAATAATTTTATTGGGCCTTATGATGCCGGTGCTTATGAGTTGAATAACGATTTGATCTTCAAAAATTCATTTGAGTAATGTTGCAGTTGTTCGGCTTATGGTTTTGGGTTTTGAGTCAGCTTAATGCCCATGAAGCGACAGTTGGGCTAGGTGCCAACTGTCGCTATCATCCGAATGAATTGCCACAGGCGTTGGTAGATAATAGTAAAGTTTTTCTTACCAATGAATTCACCATCACAGGATTGCGGATTGAAAATGCAGGGGTGCACTTAATCGGTGGATATGCCAGTTGTACCGATGTTCAGCGTGGCATCAAAAGTAAATATAAAACCAAAGTCACCGGGGGCCATGAAACCGTGGCATTACATGTAAACACCAAAAGCAATGACTCAGTTGTGCTTGAAAATTTTGACATATCTGCTGGTCAATCTTTACAGGCTGGCGGCATTGAGGTAGTTAATGTAAACAATTTTAGATTGGCCAATAGTTGGGTGCACGGAAATGTCTCCAAAGGTTCAGGAGGTGGAATACATTTCAGTGGCAATGGCACGAAAGTGGAAATCCTTGATTCAAAAATTTATAACAATTACGCGGGCGAAACAGGTGGTGGCATAGCCATTTCTGGGCACTATAACTTGATTGAGTTTCAAGATTCACTGGTGTTTGACAACCAAGCAGGTTCTGCAGCTGGTGGTCTCATATGCCAGCACCACAACCAAATAAAAGTGGTACTCAACCAGCTTGAAACCGCTAGCTGGGCTGCAGCAAACAGTGCACCTTTGGCACCTGATATTTACCGCGATTTACAGTGTCAAGTGCAGCTGGTAGCTGGTGTTCCGCTGGGTTTTAACCATTCATTTTGGTTGCTTAAGTAGCTTCCCTGGTTTCAACTTTGTGTTGTTCAATCAATGTGAGCACCTGTGTTTTTAGCGCAGCGAAGATGGCTACATTAATGGCGTTATTAGCAGCCAAATCAGCTTTTTGTTGTTGTACTGCAGCCAATTGTTGTTGCAGCGAATTGATTGTTGTTATGTCATCTTGAGGCCAATGTGCGAGCTTAAATTCCAACCAAGTCTGCTGCTCAGCAGGCCATTGGCTTTGCATGCTTTGTTCAACAGCAGCCGTCCATTTCGTGCTCATTTTAGCGTTTTCTAAAGCCGTAAAACTGATGGCCAGTGTCAGGTGTGCAAGGTTAATTTCACGGGGACTGATTTGGGTTTCTTTTAGGGTTTGGTTGGCAAACTCAATGGCTTTGAGGTGGTTGTTGTTTTGGGCATACGCCAAGCCTAAAAATGCCATCATCAATGGTTTTTTGTAGCTGAAGTTCTTTTTGGTTGAAATCTGCCATGCTGATTCGAGTTCTGTTAATGCCGCAGACCACTGGTCTTGGTAGGCCAAGTGCATGCCTTGGTACAGGTCTATTATGGCGGCGCCATTTTTTATTCGCAAACTGGTGGCAAAGTCATCAGTAAGCTGAAGCAGCTCGTTGAGCGAATCATATTGATGGGTTTCTAACAACAGAAAGTTTAAATTCATCAGTTTAGGGCTGAGGTTCTTGTGGCTGTTGCTTTCTAACTGGTATTTCAAAGCCTGTTCTAGCATTTTAAGGGCCCGAGTGATGTCGCCTTGTTGCACGGCGATTTGGCTCAAAAAACTGTATGAGTTGGCTATGTGTTGTCCGTTGCCTGAAGTTAGGCTGAGTGCCAATCCTTGTTCTGCTAAGGTTAGGGCTTGGTCGGTATCATTGATGATCAGGTAGGTGGCTGCTAAGTTATTTATGGCAATCATTTCACCAACAGGGTCCTTGACCTGTTGGGCACGGGTTATTGATTGTTGGTAGGTTTTGATGGACTCATTTATCGCCCCTGATTTTTTTTGTAAGTAGGCCAATTCCAAATAGGCATCTATTTCTGCGGTATGGTCTTCAGCGGTATTGAACAGGGTTATGGCTTGTTGAATATGCTGTAATTGTTTTTCGGGGTTATCAATATAATCATAAAGTCTGCTGGTTAACAGGTGCGCTTGGCCCATGCCTGCTGGGTCTTGTACTTGGGTATAATATTTTAAGGATTCAGTCAATGACACCAGACTTTCATCAATCTGCTGCAGGTGTTTCTCGGCTTGGCCTTTTTGTTGGTACAAATAAGCCAGGTCTGCAGTTGAATAGGCGTTCTTGGGATTGGCCAATAAATTATCGATGTGTTCCAGGCCATCTTGCCAATTGTTTTTAGCCAGTTTAACAATGTCTGACTTTTGTTCTGCATTGAGTTTATCCGTTCGCTGAAAAGGGCTTTGCCACAAAAAATAAACCAGTACGGCAATGATCGCTACAGCGATGATGGTGATGGTAAACCAAGGCTTGGCTGGTTTAACCTCAGTGCTGCTTTCTTCAGGCTCAGGCGTGGATTGAACTTTGTGTTCAGCATTTTCAGGGTATTCGGACACTGGGTATTTCAAACGATACCCCTTGCCGTATATATTTTCAATGCTGTCATCGGGTAAGCCAGCCTGTACCAATAAATGACGCAGGGTTTGAATTTGTTTGAAAATCGACGCATCGCTGACAATAACCCCCAGCCAAACCCGCTCTAACAACTCATCCTTGCTGATGATGGTGTTGTTGGACTGCAGGAACAACAGCAATGTATTTTGAGTTTTGTCGTTGAGCTCAATGACTTGGTTGTCAAAGGTAAACTGATTTTGCTGAACAGTCAGTATTTGCTGTTTAAGTTTGAATTTCATGCAGTCATTTTAAACCCAGTTGAGTTGATTTAAAAAGAGCGGATTGCTTACTTTTGTATGGCAGCTTGTATTTTGCTCAATGTGAGCTTCAGATGTTGGATGGTTTGCTGTTGGTTTTTATGCCCCTTGTTGTACCGTGCATTGAGGTATACCTGCAGGAAATGATCGATGTGCGTGCTGGCCTGAGGATAGGCCAGGCTCAATTGTGCCGCAAACTTTTCAATGCCTTGATGATGTGTTGCATACAATTCGGGTTGTGATTTAACTGTGCGTGCCAATTGTAAATACAGTTTTTGCAGTGCCGTGAATTTTCTGCGTTTTAACCACCACAAAGGCAGTAAACTGATTAAGGCGGTGGTGAATAATATGCCCAGCATCATCAAGGCCAAGGATTTACCATCGCGGTGTTCAATGCCTATGGCACGAAACAAAGCCTGTTGTTTACTGACGTTGAAATTTCGCACCCACTGATTCCATTGGTAGCGGTATTTATCCATTGATTCCCTGCTGTTTTTCAACCATTCAAAATCAAAAAAATTGCGCTTGGAGTCCATGATTTCTCGGGCCCCACTTTCAACCCGTTCAGGAGCCACCATGGCAGTGGGGTCTACCCGCAACCAATAGCCAGGTTGGTTGACTTGGGTGATGTAGACTTCGGCCCAGGCATGGGCATCAGATTGTTTAACCAATAAATATTCACCATTATCCACCCCGCCTTGATAACCCGTAACCACGCGAGCAGGGATGCCGGCCATGCGCATCATGATCACGAAAGAGGATGCATAATGCTCACAAAAGCCACGTTTAGAATCAAATAAGAACTGATCTATCACCTGTCCAGACAACGGTGGTGGGGTGAACGAATAATAGAATTCACTCTGATTGAACCACTGCAAGGCGCGGTTAACTATTTGTAAATCGTTGGCAGCTGCTTGTCGCCAGCTTTGCATCATGGTTAAAGTTTTTAAATTTTGTTGAACAGGGTAATCCAACAATAAAGTCTTATCAAAATCTGACAAAGGTTGGTAAAAGCGGTTGAGCAACAAAGATTTTAACTGATAGTGTCTGAGTTGGTTGACCGCAGTTTCAGTGTACAGTATTGAGTCGGGAAGTAAGTGGGTTTTCTCAGGTGCATCAACCACATAATCTAAGCCAAACAGGTAGTGTTGGCCGGTGCTTTCTAATTCTACTTCATACTCAACTTCAGTTTCAGATGAGTATTGTTTGATGTTATTTCTGGCGTATTTGTGTTTTTTTCTACTCCAGGTCAAACCATCAAAATGCCACAACACAGGACCGCGCCAATACAAATGGTTGTTGGCTGGTTTAACCCCATCTTTAAAAGTCACTCGGAATGCGGGTGAGTCATCCATAAACAATTCAACGATGGAACCTGGGCTCATGGTGTCGCTGAGACCGGTTTTGCCTTCACCAAAAATATCCGGAGAACCCCAAATTGGCGCGCCCAAGCGAGGGAACACCAAGAAAAACAACACGGCAAAAGGGATGGCCAATGCCAGTGAGGAAGCCGTTGATTTGATTTGTTTTTGGTCAAACCAGGTCAGGCTTTTTTCATGGTTTAAGACCGACAATGCATGGGTTGTAACAAAAGCAGAGCTGAGTAAATAAAATACCAGCAGCATGTCTTGTGAATACAGAAAACGGGTCATGGTAACGAAATAGCACAGCATCACCACCAGCAATGCATCACGCATAGAATAAGTTTCCAGCAGCTTCAACACCGTCATGGTGATGAGTATGGTGACACTGATTTCTCTGGATAAGCCAAATCCTTGGCTGTATATGATCAGCAGCAACGCCATGATTGCAATCAGCATCAGCAGTAAATTATAGGCCTTTTTAACTTGGTTTAATTGGGCATAAAATCGGTAAGCAACCACTGTCATGGTCATCGGTAAAAACCACATGGGTAACCGATACAATTGCGGCAGCACGGCCAAGAGCACTGCAAAAGTGATCCAAAACAATTGTTTTAAGCTCAATTGTGATTTTATCCTGGCGATGTAGCACCTCCAGTTGTGTCGCGTATTGAAGTTGGTGATTCTGTGCTTTGGAATAAGGCCAAGGCTTTCAAGCAATGGTGTTTGTGGCGTTCACCCGTTGCCATGCCAGAATCAAAACCTGGCAGTATAATTTGGTACTCAATCTGCTGCTGTTCGGCAGCCAATACCCAAGCAGTCATGCGAGACAGTTTGGCCTCTACACCATTCATTGACAGTTGAGTGTAGTCAAATAACAAGTGTTTGCCCTGGGTTTGATTGAACTCTTTGACCCATGTTTGGTTGCTGCTTTGGGCGGTTTTTTTCCAAGCAATGTCGCGTATAGGATCGCCTTGGCGGTAGGTTCTGATACCGCTGAGTTCTTCGCCTTTGATGCGGACGCTTTGTTCACCCTCTGAACCGCCGTGGGTGGGAAAATCTGGGCAGGGCGATTCTGGTTTGGGGTACACCAACACCGCCGCTTGTGGCAAACAATAGACCCACACTGTGAATAAGCCCAACGGATAACGGGTCAGTAGTTTGATGCGGTCAACGGCTTGCATGCCACGTTGCAGGCTGGGCATCAGCAGCTTCAATTCACTCAGTTGCTGATCAATGTCACACACATCGGTACTGAATTGATTCTCACTGCGAATTTGCCATTTCACAGCATCTGCTGCCAGTTGAAGATGTAAGGTGATGTCCTCACCAAGCATCACGGGTTCGGCATTGATCTGTTCCAAACGTAACTGGCGCAAATTAAAAAATGTCTTGTGCAGTGCAACTTGAGCCAAACCAAACAACAAGAACACCAGCATCAAGCTCATGTTGTTGTTGAAGTTCAATCCAGCCAGCATCATCAAAAACCAAATCAGGGCGAAAAATAAGCCGGCTTTACTGGGCAGCACGTAAATGCGCCGCCAACCAAACACCACGGGCAGTGTTTCTCTGCCTCGGCGGTTTAAAAACTGATTCAGCTTGCGCTTAAATAATGACCGTATCATTGAGTATGGTGTGAATCAAATCACCAGCAGCACGGCCATCAAAAGTCACCAAACGGTGACGGCTTACAGGATAAAAAGCCTGCTGTATGTCATCTGGCGTCATGAAATCACGCTGGGCCATCAATGCAAAGCCTTGGGCTAGTTTATACAGTGACAAGCCGGCCCGTGGCGATAAGCCATGCTGAATGTCACTGTGGTTGCGGGTTTTGTGCACCAGTAATTGCAGGTAATCTAAGACCTCGTCACTGGCATGAATTTGCGCTGCTTGTGCTTGCCATGCCGACAATTGCGCCGGTGAGCTCAAGGCTTTGATGGGTTTTTTGAACTGAGTCAGGTACTGACTGCCATACAAGCGCCGTTCACTTTGCTGATCTGGGTAGCCCAATGACAAACTGATTAAAAATCGATCCAGTTGTGACTGCGGTAAGGCGTAGGTGCCTGCTTCATCAATCGGGTTTTGGGTAGCCATCACGAAAAACACTTCATCCAAAGGGTATGTTTTACCGTCCATGCTGACTTGATTTTCAGCCATCGCTTCTAACAAGGCACTTTGGGTTTTTGGCGTGGCTCGATTCAATTCATCGGCCAATAAAAATTGGGTGAATACAGGTCCTTTATGGTAACTGAAGCTTTGGCTGGGCGCATCATAAATGCTGACCCCAAGTACATCACTGGGCATCATGTCCGAAGTTAATTGAATGCGGTTGAAATCCATACCAAAAACTTGTGCGATGCTGGTAGCTAAGGTGGTTTTGCCCAATCCCGGCAAATCTTCCAGTAACACATGGCCACCAGCTATCAGAGCGGCAACTATGGTTTTGATAGCTTGTTCTTTGTCTAAAATCTTTTCCCCCACTGCACCTATAACTTGTTGAATAGAGGTTGTGCTTGTGGCTTGATTAGGGTGAGTGTTTTCTATTTGTTTGTTTGGCATATATGGTCGCGAATTCGAGATTGACAGTTAAAGTATACTAATGACGTAAAGTTTATAATAACATTGCTGTGAGTGGTATTTTTGTGAATTTTTGTAAATGAATCAACAGTTGTGGCAACAAGCACAAAATTTATTTGAGCAGTCATTGATGCTGGATGAGTTTCTGCGCTCAAATTATATCACTTCAAGCACGATAGGAAAGCCTGAACTTCGGCAACTGCTAGAAACCATGATGTTGGCAGAAAAAGATGAGTCTTTTATGCAAACTCAACCTGTCGTTGAGGTAAGTGAAAACATAGCTGATGAACAGGTTCAGGTTTTCGGTCACTACAGTATCATTCGAAAAGTTGCAGTGGGTGGTATGGGGCGAATCTATAAGGCCAAAAGCAACACCTCTGATATTGACGTTTTTGTGGCCTTGAAATTAATCAGAAAAGAGCTGCTCAGTGATCAAATTGCTTTGCGATTTGAAAATGAGAAAGCGGTTTTAGGAAAGTTGAGCCACCATCACATTGCAGCTTTAATAGATGCCGGTGTAGTAGACGAAAAGCCCTACATTGCAACTGAATGGATTGATGGTCAAGCCATCAATGAATATGTAAAGGACAATGAACTCAGCATAAATCAACTTCTGAATTTATTCTTACAAGCCTGCGAAGCTGTATCTTATGCCCACTCTCAATTGGTGATTCATCGAGATTTAAAACCTGCCAATATCCTCGTTGACAGCAACAAACAAGTTAAATTACTGGATTTTGGCATCGCTAAACTCATAGAAAATGCTGATGGGCAAGTGACTCAGACCCAAGTATTTACGCCTGATTATGCCGCTCCTGAGCAAATCAATGGTTTGGCCTGTACCACAGCCACTGATATTTATGCTTTGGGTGTGTTGTTGTTTGAATTATTAGTTGGTGAAAAACGCTTTGGACTTAATCAGTTATCAGTGGCTGAAAAAATTCAAGCCATTGCTCAGCCAAAGACTGTCTTTGCCAGTCAAGCAATGCATTTAAACCAACGGTCTGGTGCCCAAAAAGTCAAAGGTGCGCTGGATACCATCATTAATAAAGCCATGCACCCTGATCCAGTCAGGCGGTACTCAACTGTTTATGAGTTGATCAATGACATCAAGCAATTTCAACAGCATCGACCTATCAATGCCCTCGGTGATAGTTGGGTATACAGAAGTCAAATGTTTTTCAAACGCAATCCTTGGTCAAGTTTGATGGGCCTGCTTCTGTTGGTTTCTCTTGGTGTTGGTCAGCTTTATTCTGATCTGCAAAAACAACAAGCGATTCAAGCCCAACAACTGGCACAAAATGAAGCTGAGAAAAGTCATCAAATGTTGAAGTTTTTCATGACTATTCTAGAAACCGCATCGCCACTATCCGGAGGCAGTACTCAGATATCAGTGCAACAAATGTTCGAGGACGGTGCCGAAAGATTTAATTTAGATGCAATCAATGATCAGGCTGTAAAAGCTGAAATTGCTGGCCAAATTGCAGAAATATATGGTGAACTTTCAGACCATAATTTGAAGATAAAATACAACGAAAAGGCCTTGGCTTATTACCAGAGTGACCTTCAGTTGCACGCTTCAAAATACTTATATCATCAGTTAAATATTGCCCATGCATATCGAGACCAAGATCAATACTTACTGGCCCTTGAACTCCTTACAAAAGCATATGAGCAAGTCAAAAATTTTAAGGTGAGTCAAAGCCTGTTGGCCGAGGTGATGATTAATTTTGGTCAATTTTACACCCAATTAGGCCAAACCACAGAAGCATTGAACTACCTCGAGCAAGCAGAACAATTGGCACAGACTATTAATGATGTTGAAAGTTTGGGTAAAGTTAAGTACTACCAATATCTGATATTACAATATAAATTACCAGCTGAAGAATCAGAACAGTATTTATTACAAGCCCAAACTTATTTTGAACAAGCCTACAGCAGCACTCACCCTGACTTATTAAATGTCAGGAACTCATTGGGCATAAAGTACAAAGACCAGGGCCAATACCGAAAAGCCAGCGATTTATATACACTTTTACATACAGAATACAGCCAACTTTATGGTGTTAAAAATTACGACCACCTAACCAATCATGCCAATGTCAGATTTGCACTTGGTGATTTTGAGATGGCTGCATTGTTAACCAAAGAATCTTTGCAGGTGATTGAAGAAAATAAAATTGAAGCAGGTTTTTCAGCAATGGCTGCCACGGTGGTGCTTGCCAGAAGTTTAACTGAACTGGGTCGCTATGCTGAAGCTGAGAAATTATGGCTTAAGGCGTTGTCATATTTCAAGTCTCGATTTGATGACTCCCATGCAGTTATGCTTTCATTGAGAACTTATTGGCTCGACTTTTTAATAAAATCCGGTCGCATTGAAGATAATCTAGACGATCTGAATGGCTTATTAGAATTGGCGCAAAAACAAATGAACGAATCATACGGAACTCAACGCAAATATGTGAACACACTCATTACCCTTGCTACATATCACTGGGTGCATAAAAATTACCAATTGGGTTTAAATCACCTGTATACGGCTCAAGCGATCATGCAGGAGATAAGTTTGAAACAGGGTTGGGTTTATTGGTTTATTGAAGCAGGCATCATCAAGCTAAATAAAAATCTTGAATTACAAACTTACGCGAGCGAGTCCACAGAACCATTGGCACAACTATTTATGTTATTACCTGCAGAACATTGGTATCATAATCTTTTTGATACAGATTAATTTTTTTTGATTAAATCTTCCGAAATAACCCAGTTCCTGAACCAACATAAACTTGATGCAGATGCTTGGGAACAAATCTTGCCAATTGTTTATCAGCAGCTCAAGCATTTGGCCAGAAAAGTTAAATCCAACCACCATTCAGGCCAAACCCTTAACACCACAGCATTGGTCCATGATGTTTACCTTAAAATCAAAAATAATGGCCAGCTCAATGTGGCCGGCAGCAAGCATTTTTATCGATTAGCTGCACAAGCCATGCGACAAATTCTCATCGATGCTGCCAGGGCCAAACTAACCGCTAAAAGACAGGGCCAAGTGGTTGAATGGGATGATGAATTCACCATCACCTTGATGGAAAAACCTGGCACCACTGCTGTTGAATTGGTGGCTATTGATGAAGCACTTAACGAATTAAAAACAGTGGATGAAAAATTAGCCCACATTGTTGAGCTGCATTTTTTTGCCGGCTATGGCTTTGCTCAAATTGCCGATATTTTGGATGTTTCGGAAAGCACGGTTTACCGAGACTGGAAAAAAGCCCGTGCCTGGCTTTACGTCCAATTAAAATAAATTGATTGATTCTGTTTAATTAAAATGACAGCAATTCATTGCTGCACTCGTATAGGAGTATGAATTTAAACTGTATGAGGGTATCAAATGAACAAATTAATTATTGTGTCGGCATTTGTTTTGTCAACTTTCGTGGCTGTTGCCAACCCAGGTCAATATCAAATCAATCAAGCTTGTATCAATGTTGGTTGCTTCAGTGGTGACAATCCTGCCACTTCTACCATCGAAATCAATCAAACTGCTGGAACCTTTGTCTTAACCAGTAACTTGGTTCTCAGTAACTCTGAAAATGGAGTACCTGCTATTTTGGTTTCTACTTTAACTAATAACTCTGCTGTAGTGATAGATTTAAATGGCTATGCCATTTCGCACAATGGCATAGCCAATGCCGGAACGCATGGCATACAAGTTGAAGGAATTAACAGTGTGGTTAAGGTGAAAAATGGCATGATTTCTGGCTTTCAAGATGGCATTCATTCGTCTGATGGTGCCACATTAGTGATTGATGACATGGTGTTTCGAATCAATCGAGATGATGCCGTTCAGATGAGCCGCGGATATGTCAGCAACAATGTATTTCAATCTAACAACTATGGAATCTATGTTTTGCTGGGCCCCAGTGGTGCTGGCAATGAACAACTGGGAGAGCGGGTTTTTATTGACTCTAATTTATTCCTTGATGCTGATGGCAGTCAAGATGCTTTGAACAGCGTCAGTGAAACCAGTTACTGTAAAGACAATGTCATCGCTTATACAGATTCTGGGAACTTGGGCGCCTGTTCATTATCTGGAGATAACCTCTGTGATGCGTCTCCGTGTATGGTAAGTCGAACAATTGATACGGCAAAGGATTGATCATGAAAGCATGTATGTTTCTATGGTTGTTAGCTGTGCCGTTTATTGTTCAAGCCGATAATTTTGATTGGCATATGTTCGTTCCAACCGAAGGTGTTAATTTAAATGGTGCCTATGGTGATCATAATCAGGGTGTCATTCAAGGAAGTTTTTTTAATTTTACCGAACTGAACTTTGATGACTATACGCCTTTTGATATTCCTGACTCAACTGCTGTTTCTGCCTTTGCCCTAGAGCCCATTGCTCAATCATTCGTTGTGTGGGTTAGTTTCTCAACACCAATTGATGTATTTTCACCGGGTGAAATACTGCGATGCGATGTCGATGAGTGTCAAAGCGTTTTCAGTGTTCAACAAGACTTAAATGTTACAGCTGCAGTTGCTATTGATGCACTCGATTTACAGGAAGATTTGATTTCGGTTTCATTTGATGTTGGTTTTACCCATGGGAGTGAATACATAGACCCGAAAAACGTATACTCAATAGGCAGCGATGGTAATGGCAACATACTGCTGGTTGAGCAAAGCAATGGTGTTAGTCTGGGAATGTCTGAAGCTGGCAATATGTCAGCATATGACAAAAGTCCAAACATCAATGGTTTTTCATTTTTCTTTGGGGCTGATACTGTTTTTAACAGAACCAATGACACTGTATTCAGCAACGAAATACTCAGAATTGACAGTTCAAATCCCACGCATTCATATGCTTTTGGTATCAGTGAGGTGGTGCACTTTATTAAGGCATTTCACTCTTTAAATTCTGGCTACGTTGGGTTAATTGATGAAAGCATTGATGTTGACGAAAATGCAGGGAACATACAAATTGAGCTTTATCGAACCTACGGCAATGAAGCTTATGTTTCAGTCTTGGTTGAATCAATGGACTCATCAGCTGTTGAGTCAGTGGATTACCAATTTAGTCCCACCGCTGTTGAGTGGTTCGGTGGTGATGACAGCAACAAAAGTATCAGCCTAGATATCATTGATAATCAGCAACTTGATGGAAAAAAAGTTTTCTTTCTGTATGTATTTGCAGCCAGCGAATTCGCCTCAATATCGGGTCTTCATGAGTTGATTGAAATCAGAATCATAGATGATGAAATGGATGATTTAATTTTTGCCGACGGCTTTGATTAAATTTGGAACAAACCAATGTAAGCCGTTTAAAAAGCCACAACTCATCAGTTGAGGCTTTTTTGGTTTGTATTGGTAATTTTATGACAGTGTTTGCTTTAGTTCTTCGTAGTGATGATTAGATTTAAATTTTATGAGAAAAACAATGAAGCACTTATTTGCATTACTGACTGTATTTTTGATGACAGTTCAAATACCCGCACAAGCAGAAATAAAGGCAGATTATATATTTGCAGGCAGTTTAGTTGGCAACATTGCAGGTGCACCAGATATTGAATATTTGGGTTCTGCCCCACAATATGAGCCAGGTCAGATACAAGGGCTTGGTGTCACAGCTTTGCAAATTGAATCAGGAACAGGCTTGAAACTGGATTTATCGCAGTGGAGTATTTGTGATCAATACACCCTAGTGATTCATGGTTATATGGATGAGGTTGTGGGATATAAAAAGCTGATTGATTTTCGTGATTTATCTGGTGACCCTGGGATTTATAACAACAACGGTGTATTGGAGTATGTCGTTGGCCAAACTGCGATAAGTGCCGAGATGGTAACTGACCAGTATTTCCAGTTAGTTTTAACCCGTGACAGCAATGATTTAGTCAATGCCTATTTAGACGGTGAGCTGCAGCTCAGTTATACCGATAACAGCACAAGTACTTCAATGTGTTTAACTGATAATTTTTATCTGTTTTCAGACGATTTGGCAACCAATGTAGAAAATCCACAAGGGGCAGTTGCCAGAGTAACCATTTATGACCATGCCTTAACAGCCGGTGAGGTGGGTGAATTAGAAATTTTGGACATCATTTATGCCAATGATTTTGCAGCGATTAAGTTACCATGAAAAGGCGATTATTGATTTGTCTGTGGCTGCTACATGGGCTTGGTGCGGTTTCTGCAAAATCAAATAAAGCAGCAGAAATATTGTATATCAATGGACTTGAAAAAAACCAAACAGGTTTATTGATTGAGGCAACCGTGGTGTTAACTGAAGCCATAGCGATTGACGACCAGCAACATCGTTATTTCTATCAACGTGGCTTAAGCTTTTTTGCTCTGGGACAAGTGGATCATGGCATCGAAGACTTTAAACAGGCTGTCATATTAAAAACTGATGAGCTGGGAGTTTACTTGAAACTAATCAGTCTTTATAGCACACGCTCACAATACAGGTTGGTGTTAACCACCACTGATCAAATGCTGGATAATTTGCCGGCACAGGCCGCCGGCGCATACTTCGACAAGGGCAGGGCTTACGAGGCATTGCATCTGCCCCATTTGGCTATCAATGCGTATCAAGCTTCAATCAACCAGCTAAGCAGTAATCAAACAGATTTTAAACAAATGCTTACAGAAAGAATAACCAGTATTAAACTGAAGGAGAAGACACCATGATTTCACTTGAAGCAACTTTTATTGTTTTTGGAGTGGCTTTCATAAGTGGCTGTGGCGCTGATTCGGATACCCCGTCACCTCCAATTAAAAGCAACCAATCGGTTGGTGCCTTTCATGTCGAGATAGAAGGGTTAATTGAATTTGATCACAATTCAGCCAAAGCCAAAAGCTTCACTTACCGCAATAAATTTTGGGAGTTTGAAAGTAAGGATGCTAAGCTGCGAATGGCTGCAAGGTTTCCGGATTTAGTACCCGGTGTAGAACAATACAGCATCGATCTTGAGCACAACAATGTGACTTTTGAGTTTAAGCATGTGATTGGCAAGCAAACAACTCGAGTCAGTTGTCAAGCGGCGCAGGAACCCACCGGTCAAATTAAACGCACCATCCATGATGATTTATCAAGCTCAGGTACTTTTGAGATTGAATTGGTGCGGTGTAGAAATGCTTACAACAGTGAAAAAGTTGATAAAATTACAACCCCAGTCATTGTCAAAGGAAAATTTGAAAATTCACCCCACAAAGCATCTTTGTACTGATTCCAGTTTATTTTTTGAGGGTTTCTACCCGAATTAAATTGGTGGTGCCTGATTGGCCAAAAGGCACGCCGGCAGTGATTACAAACTGATCACCTTGTTGTGCCATTTTATGTTTGATGATGACTTGACTGGCTATGTCCACCATTTCATCGGTGCTGGTGGCATCGTTGTTCAATACTGGATTGATGCCCCATGATACCGTCAATTGATGACACGATTTAACCGACGGTGAAATGGCAATTACATCGGTGTGAATGCGGTTTCTGGCCACCCGCAAAGCGGTTGCGCCAGAACTTGAAAAACAGCACATCACTTCAGCTGATAAGGCCCTGGCAATGTGGCATGCGGCTGAGGAGACGGCATCTGGGGTGTTTTTTTCGGCCTTGAATTTGCGTTCAATCATGCGTTTTTTGTAATCGGTGTCAGACTCCACGGTTCGGGCAATTCGGTCCATGGTTTCTACCGCTTTGGTGGGGTATAAACCAGTCGCAGTTTCAGCCGATAACATCACCGCATCGGTGCCATCAAAAATGGCATTGGCCACATCGTTGGCTTCTGCTCGCGTTGGAACTGCTTGTTCTATCATGGATTCCAACATTTGCGTGGCGGTAATCACTGGTTTGCCTTTTTCGCGGGCTTTTTTGATCAAGCGCTTTTGCAACATTGGGACTTTTTCGGCTGACAGTTCCACGCCTAAATCGCCCCGCGCAACCATGATGCCATCGGCTTCACGCAAAATTTCTTTGTAATTTCTGATGGCCCCAGGTTTTTCTATTTTTGCCATCAATTTGGCGTTGGATTGATGTGCCTGAAGGTGTTGTCTGGCCAGTAGTAAATCGTCACGATTGCGCACAAAGCTCAAGGCCACCCAATCTACATCCAGCTTGGCGCCGGTGGCAATGTCGGTGATGTCTTTTTCAGTAACCGCTGCAATGCTTAAATCGGCATCAGGCACATTGATGCCTTTTTTGTTACTTAAGCTACCGCCTCTTTTTACGGTGGTGTGTATCACTTGATCAGTTACTCCACTGACCACCAGCAGTAATTTACCGTCATCAATTAAGATGGAGTCACCGACGGCAACATCACTGTGTAATTGCGCATAACTGATGCCCACACCGTGTGCATCACCTGGATGATTTTTGTCGGGATACAGTGCAAAAGCTTGGCCTTTGCTTAATTTAATTCGGCCGTCAGTGAATTCACCGACACGAATTTTTGGCCCTTGTAAATCTTGTAAAATTCCCACAATAACCCCCAGCTTTTCAGCTGTGGATCGGATGTTGGTGACGTTTTGTTGGTGGTCCTCAGCAGTACCGTGTGAAAAGTTCAGTCGAAACACATTAACCCCGGCTTTAATCAATGCCGCAATTTGTTTGGGGCTTTGGCTGGCTGGTCCTAAGGTGGCTACAATTTTGGTTTTTCTTTTCATGTTGTTCGGTATTGATGGAGCAATTGTGAATCTGCTTATGATAGGCGTTTTTGATGAATTATTCATGTCAGAATTGCTATAATCTTTATTTTTTTAGTGTGGAGGCCGCATGGCTTTAGTTAATTGTCCAGCTTGTCGTACCAAAATGTCATCAGTGGCCAAAGTATGCCCTAAATGTAATTACAGCCGAGACCCCGAAGCTGAAATTGACCCTGAACAAGTTAAACTGTTCCAAAAACGCCAGTTCCGAGATCGCATGTATAAATTACGCATGTTCAGTTACGTGGCCATGACCATCACCATGATTGGTGCTTTACCGATGCTGTGGGACTACATTCAAGCACTGGAGCAAGGTAAAATGGTTGTGTTGCTGGAACACTGGGGTATTTATGCCATTGCTGTGGGCTTTGTGATGTACATGCTGATACGGGCTTTTATGCTGACAGTCAGAAGGCGATACCGGGCTAATTTACTTGCAGTTGAGCAGCGCACACCGCCTGTGCAGTAAAACTTTCACTGGGTTTATCAGTGCTGGTTCGGGATGTTGTTTTCCTGAGTTGAGCCATTTACCAGCGAACTGCTGGTAAGTTGTTCAACTCAAAAATTCTTACTCAATACAAACTGTTCCACTTGGTCCAAAATCTCATGGTCTGCCACTGAATCAGTTTGCTCACGCAAAGCATTGAGGTGTTCAAACCAAACACTGAATTCATCGCCGTACCGTTGTTCTAATCGCTGTAAGGCGTCTATTCGCCACAGTGTATTTTGTTCATTATTCAGTGTTTCAGGGAAGTTTCTGGCTTTGTAACGTTGAATCAGAGCGGCGGCACGTTGGTCATTGAAGTCGTCTACTTGCCACGGTATTTTATCTGCTGGCAGCTGTCGAATTGACTCCAGGCGGGCGCGTTCCTTGAAACTGAAGAAGCCTGAATAGAGCATTTCATCAACATCGTTGTCTTTACCTTCAAAGGGTTGGTCGAATACAGCAGCGGCTTTCTTTTCAATGCCCGCAGCAGCTGTTTTAATTTGATCCAAATGTTTCTGACAGCGCGCATAATCCATGCCAATGCGTTGCAAGTCCACACCTTTTAACACCGAAATGGGTGAGACAAATGGCGCTTTATTGAGGTGTATGGTTTTCAAATGTACCCGTTCTATACCCTCAGGCAAATCGGCTTTTGGGGTGTATAAGCGGTCTTGAATGTCCTCTACAGATAAGCTCAGCAAATCAGTGGGATCGTAATGCAGGTCGTAACAGATGATGCCATTTTTATTGCTTGGGTGAATCGCCAGCGGTAACATCAATGCCAAACAACCACGTTCAGCTGGAATTTTATTTGACACATGCACAATGGGCTGCAACAGCTGCCAATTCAATAAACTTCTGACACTGTCTTTACTTCTTAACTGCAACGCAAAATTAAACAGCTTGGGTTGGTTTTTTCGTATCAGTTTGGCCATTTGGATAGTGGCTTCAACATCGGATAAGGCATCATGTGCTGCGGTATGAATGAGGCCATTGGCTTGGGCCAAATCTTCCAGTTTGAAACTGGGTTTACCTGGTTCATGCATCGGCCACTCGATATTTTCAGGTCTGAGGGCATAAGTCGCCCTGACGATGTCTATCAGGTCCCAACGAGAGTTGCCGTTTAAATACTCCCTTTGGTAGGGATCATATAAATTGCGGTAAAACAATGACCGCACGCATTCATCATCGAAACGGATGCTGTTGTAGCCCACGCCACAGGTTTTATCTTGACTCAATATTGCGTGCACCCTGGCAGCAAACTCATGCTCAGGCAAGCCTTTTTCTGCACACAGCTGCGGAGTGATGCCGGTGACCAAACAACTGGCAGGGTCAGGTAAATAATCATAAGTCGGCTGACAGTAAAACATATCCGGTTCACCAACTGGGTTCAAATGTTCGTCGGTGCGGATACCCGCAAACTGCGCTATGCGATCATAGCGGGTATTGACACCAAAGGTTTCTAAATCGTACCAATAAAAATTATTCTTATAGGTCACTGCGGTCTCCCGATGCTTTTGCCGTTATAGCAAAACTCGCTATTGATAAATGTTGAGTTATTGATTAACATGATAGGCTAATATTTAACCATACCTAAAGGGGAACCATGAAAAAACTTATTATCTTTTTATTATTCACGTCATTCAGTGTCTCAGCTGCACCCGTGCGATTCGATTTTGTCTTTGATGACCCAAACAGCACAGCACGCAGTACCGGTTATATTGTGTTTGAAGAAAACTTATTGGCCAATCCAGGGAACAACAACTTCAGTTTGCCAAACCCAGCAGTGCTTGATTTACAGCTAACAGTGACCGGCTCAATTGATACAGATGGCAGTTATGACCTCAGTGATTATATTAGGGTTTATTTTGAAACCAATGGTGGTACTTTAGACTTCAGTCAGCCATTGATTGGGCAAGCGACCAATGGCAATCCATGGGGCACGACTTTGGATGGCAACTCAGGTGACTTTAATTTGTTGGCTAATTCTGGTCCTTCAAAAAAGTACTCAGCAAGTTCTGCTGAGACCCAAGGAGTCCCTATCGATGGACCGCCAAGTGGATGTGATTGGTTTACCTTGTGTGAATACCTTGGTAGTGGTGGGCCGCAAGACAATAGTTCAGGAACAGATGGGATTCAATTCGGAACTGTTTCTCCCATGGAATTGCAATCTATGCAACGTGGCGGCGGTAACCCAGCCCGTGCAGTACCCACTTTGAGTAACTTGATGTTACTGCTGTTGCTTGCTGTGGTATTTGGATTCAGTTTTATGCGCTTAAGAAAAAACAGCGCTGTCTAATATCCAATGGAATTAATGCTTTGATTGCGTTACTTAGCTGAACCAATCAAGGTAGATAACAAAGGGCCCGGAGCTTATCATGACTTCCGGGCTTTTTTGTTTCTTTGGTTTTATAGCTCTAGGCTAACTGGTCAGTTACTGGGCTGTAAATCGCCAAGCTTGATCTGTTCTGCTGACTGCAAAGCCATGGTCATGGAGCAAACTGTCCAAAAATTCAAAAGCATTCACATTGTCAGCTTTGGTTGTAACGCTAATACCTCTCAGTAATTCTAATCCGAGCAGTTGTTCTGTCTGTGGTGTTGTTTCAGAGATAAGTTTTGCGATTTGATCTAATGAAATTTCATTAAAGTCTAAGCTGACTAGAATGCCGCCATTAATGGCTGAGTCTTCAGCCATTGAATTTCCAGTTTTAGTTAGTAGCAGGCAGGCAATGACGACTATAAAAATGATACCTGTAAAGGTTAGGTAAGTATTGTTTCGGTGTTTTGCAAGCATTATAAACCTCTCGTGTTTGTGATTGAAAAAAGTTAAAAAATTGGGTGTCTCAAATGCAGTTATACTGGTTTTTAATGTCTCGCCATAAGCTAGCCTGGTTTGTGTGTTGGCTTGTTTTAAAATTTGGTGATCGCAAGCCAGTTCTTGGTCTTGTTGAAATTTATTCGCTGCAAAATATACCAGTGGATTGAACCAGAATACTGTTTTTAATATAGTTGCAATTAATTGAGCCCATAAATCATGGCGCTTATGATGAGTCAGCTCATGTATTATTATCAGTTGAGCTTGTTGCACGGTGTAAACAGTAGAAAAACCTCTGGGTAAGTAGATTATGGGCTTAAATAGGCCTGTTATTAGTGGGCCTGTAACCAATGGACTCATTCTTATAGGTATATTGGTATTTAAATTTTGCAACAATGCTGCAGGAATTAGGCTGAGCATTGAAACTTGTATTGAGTCTAGTTTTAACAAAGCATTGAGCTTTAATGAACGGTTAATTTTGAACAATCCCCAAACAGATATACCTATTATCCATATCAAAGTAATTACTTCAAATTGAGCTTTGTTGGCCTGTATTGATGCAGAATAAGTTGGAATAATGTTGCTTGCATCAGGCACAATCAGGTAACGCGCTATAGCTTCGGGGGGGTCAAATTTTACTGGGGTACATAAACGTAAGACAGGTAATATCCACAGCCAGTAACTTACATGTGCACCAAGCAATCTTCTGACAGGGTTGCGTAGCAACAACACTATGACGATTATGACACTGATGTCTAAAGTGTATTGGAAAAGCCAATCAATCATCAGTTTTCATATTTGCTAATATGGCTTCAATTTCTTTGATGTCTTGCTCATTGAGTTTTTTGCTTTGCGCAAAATGAGCCACCAAAGCTGGTAATTTGCCCTCAAAAAATTTACCCAGTAAATTTTCCGACTCATGATGTACAACCTGGCTTCGTTCCACTACAGGTGAATAAAAATATTGTTTACCATCTTTGATACGGCTGACTAGTTGTTTTTTGTAAAGCCTAGTAACCAGGGTTTTAATGGTGTTTTCATGCCAGTCAGTAATGCTTTTTGCTCTGGCAATGATTTGACCAATGTTCAAAGGTGATTCTGCCCATAGAATTTCTAAAATAATGGACTCAGTATTTGCTACATTCATGTTGGTAGAGTGTTTTAATTACCCAAAGTCTACACTTGTAGTCTTTGGGATGTCAAGTGTAGACTTAATTTAATTTTGAACAATTGTGTTATTTAGGTTTTGGCTTTTGCCAGTAGCCAGACAAATACCGAGGCCAAGGCCATCAAGGCTATGGCGTAAAGCAATTGAGGATTGGGGTGGTTGAATGGCATAACATTGTTGCCAGCTGCTTGCCAAGGCCAAACCTTGAATAAGGTACCAAGCATCAAACCTGCTAAAGTGAAAATGGTGCCGGTTTTAAAGTGCATCAACAACCATTTCAATAGCCGAGAAAACACCAATAAACCCATCACACAACCAGCGGCAAACACCAACAGGGTCAACCAATCGCGACTATCCACTGCCAGCAGGAGGGTTTGGTATTTACCCAGAAGGATTAAAATCAGTGAACCTGAGATGCCGGGTAAAATCATGGCACTGATGGCAATCATGCCAGCCAACAATATGCCTAAGTTGCCAGTGGGTAAGGCCACCAGGCTTTGGGTGCTGAGGAAGTAACCAAGAAACACCCCAAAGGCCAATAAAAACCAATTCAACAAATGGGTCGATGCATGTTGTTTCAATAGCAGCACTGCAGAACTGATGATTAAACCAAAGAAAAAAGCCCAAGTCAGAACTGTGTGCGCAGCTAATAAGTATTGGATTAAACTGGCGAACAGGAAAATTGACGTCAAGATACCCGCAAATACAGCCAATAAAAACCAACCGTCGATTTGTTTCCAGGCTTTAGCGACTTGGCCTGAGAATAATAATTTAAGGCTGTTGAGGTTAACCGCAGCGATGGCATTGATCAGTCGTTGGTAGATGCCTGCTATCAAAGCAATGGTGCCGCCAGATACACCAGGCACCAAGTCAGCGATGCCCATCAGCATGCCTTTGAGGTAAATTAAGAAATAAGTCATTGTGTCTGTCCTGTTAAGTTCTGGCCAAGTCTTTAGGTAACAAGGCTTCAATACTTTGCATCAGTTCTATCTGGTCAATCAAATCATTGACGTAGTTCAAGCGATCGGTCTCGATCACCAGCAGTTTACTTTTATCGTAACCAGCAATCCAATTTTGGTAGAGTTTTTCCAGTCTTTTTAAATAGCCTAAAGGCATGTTTTGTTCCATTGTGCGGCCACGTATTTTGATGCGTTTGCGGGTGGTGCGGATGGAGCACTTGAGGTAGATCATCAGGTCTGGTGGTTTGATGGTGCTGCGTATGCTTGCATAAAAACTTAAATAAGTTTGCCAATCGCGTTGATTGATTTTACCGGTTTGCTGCAAAGCGGTGGCAAATATCTCCACATCTTCAAAAACGGTTCGATCTTGTACCACCACGCCGGGAATTTTTTCGACCATTTGGTGAATTTTAAACTTAGACGCCAGAAAATAAAGTTGCGAGTGGAAGGCCCAACGTTGCATGTCTTGGTAAAAATCATCCAAGTAAGGGTTGCTGTCATTGGGTTCATAGAAAGGAGTGATTTGATAGGTGCTGGTTAAGAACTCCACCAATGAAGTTTTACCCGCGCCAATATTGCCTGCAATGCCGATTATTTTTTGTTCGCTCATGGGGGTATTTTATGCGTAAAACTGGGTTAAGATGGAGTCAAATGATGACTGTTTTTAAAACAATGTGGGGTTTGGTGTTGTTGCTTGTTCTGAACAACGCGCAAGGGTTAGGAGCGAACCATGATTGGCAGTTGAAGCTGCACCGTGATGGCATACAAGTTTATCAACAACAGCGGGCCGGATTCAAGTTTATGCACACCAAGGGCACAATGACTGTGCGGGCAACAGCTGCTGAGGCATTGGCGGTATTACAAGATGTTGCACTATGTAGTAAGTGGGTGCAGAACTGTGTTGCTGCCAACCGGCTTGATGGCAGTTTGGTACACATTGTTTTAAAAGCACCGCTGTGGCTGAAGGATCGAGATTTGGTGGTCAGCACTGAGTCCAACTATTTAGCTGTTAGCAAGCAATGGCAACTGAGCACTGACAATCGACCTGGGCAACACAAAAACGATGACTTTGTCAGAATCAATCACACCCAAAGTACTTGGTTAATTACGGCTGTCGACCAAGACCATGTGCACCTGAGTTATGAGTTGTATGCTGACCCGGAACTTTTGTTCAAAACAGGCGTGAATAAATTCAAACGTGATGCCATGTTTCAAACCATGCGCAGTTTGCGAAAGTTGCTAAGCACACACCCCTAAGGAAGCTCTGAGCAATAGAAAACAGCTCTGCGGGGCTTACAGCAACTTCCAACCTCAGCGGTGGATGTTTTTGAGGGAGAATGACTGGCGCTTCAATCATCCGTCTTGACCTTGAAGATTGCGGTAAGCCAGAGGTATATTGCATTGTTCAGAGATTCCTTAAACCATGCTTACATGGTGCAGACAATGCCTTGAATAAAACTTAGCCTTCAAAAACCCATCAACAGCATTGCATGTTGAGCCGCTCAATTTTGCACCAAATCCAAGCCTGACCAAGCCTTGAATCGGGCCTTTTGTTGTTTACTTGGCTTATTGACAGCTTGTATTGTGAACTCAGGGTAGGGGTTGGCAATGGCGGAAACTTGGGTTTCGCTCAAGCGACCAGCACTGAAATAATGAAAGCTGTGGGGCCCTGTCATACTCAGTTGCTTGAGGCGTTTTTCTGCATCTGAGCTACTGATTTTAATTCCATCAATGGCCAGTAATTGATCGCCCGCATTCAAACCAGCCTGCCAAGCCGGGCTGTCAGTATCGACAGTTTTTATGACCACTTTTTCATCATTAAAATCTAAAACTGCACCAATCCATGCAGTTGGAGTGGCTGATTTGTTGTCGTTGTCTTTAGGAGTTCTTTGTAGGCCATAAAAGTCTAACAGCTGATCAAAATCAATGGCTTGGGTGTTTTCGATGTAAGCCGCCCAAAAGTCTGACATGTCGCTGCCAGTGATGTTTTTCAACAGCGCTAAGACGTCACTTTTGTGGTAGCCCTGGTCGCTGTTGCGGTGCTGTTGGTACAATCTGAGTTGCAGTTCATCCAGCCCATATTGGTTGTTGGTCAGGTGCCGAATTTCTTGATCCATGCGCCACGCCATGAGGTTACCCTCTAAATAAATACTGGTGGCGGTGTTGTGGTTTTGTTGGCTGTCACCTTTTAACCAAGTGTCGAAACTGGTTTGTGCCAAAGACATGACTGTGCGACCTGGTTTGGTTAAATGGTCTTGGATGTTTTTAGCCACCACTTCAAAATACTCTTTGGGCGCATAAATGCCGGCCCTGAACAGCAACAAATCATCGTAGTAGCTGGTGATGCCTTCAGCCATCCAAAATAGGTCTGAATAGTTTTCTTGTGAGTAATTGTATGGCGCAATTCCTGCGGGTCGGAAGGCTTTGACGTTCCATGTGTGAATCAGTTCATGGGCGGTGGTGGCCAACACTTTCAGGTAAGATTTGCGTGGTTTGAAGTTGAATCGACCCTGTTGGATGATGGTTGAATTAACATGTTCAGTGGCGCCGCGCAGCCCTTCACCAGCATGGTACATAAACACATAGCGGTCATAAGGGAAAGTGTGCCAAATGTTTTTTACTTCATGGTGTAACAGGCTGATTTGTTGTTTGAGGTCTTGGATGTCATGGTTGCCTTGGCCCCAAATAAGTATTTCATAGCTGATGTCATCAAGCACAAAACTTAAGAACTCATGGATACCGGATTCAATAGGAGAGTCCACCAACTGATCATAATCATCAGCCACAAAAGTATGGCTGGCGGTTTGTGTCATACCTGATCTTGACTGCCAAGTTTCAGGCACTGTTAAGTTGACTGTCAAGGGTTGCTTGCGCAGGTTTGGGGCATACATAAAAACGCCACTGGCATCAAGGAATGCGTGGGTTTCATCGATGTGTGCCACACGTTGTTTAAGCGAATTGGCATAAACCTGGTAGTTGATGGTGACTTCGCCAGGTTGTTTGAGCAGCACCTTCCAGCTGTTTTTATCGGTTTTATCCCAGTTCAATGTTTGGCCACTGGCATCGACTGCTGAAAACTGGTTGATGTTTTTACTTAAATTCAAAATTTCATAACGACCGGTGCGCCACACCGGTAATTTAACGGTGAGGGTTTTGGTGCCAACATCAGGGAAAGTGATGCTGACATCTGCCAAGTGGTGTTTGGCATCAGTGACGGTGAATTGGTATTTGACTGGCGGTTGTTGTTCAGCGATTGCCAACAAGGGTAAAAACAATAAAACTAAGGTATACAGACGAAACATAACTGACTTAATTGAAAAGGCCCACCATTCTAACCAATCCATTCAGCTTTGGGTACCGCAAACTGGTGGCTAGGTTGGGTTCAATGCTCAGTCGTTGTTAATAGGATGTTGATACAGTATGCGGGGGTCTTTGAAGTCGTCGGCTTCGAAAGCAATAATTTCTTGGGTTTTGATGGTCAGCTTAATGATGCCACCTTGGTTATCGGTGGTCATAATGGTCAATAACTCCTCACCTGTTTGGCTGCCAATATCGATGGGTAAAACCTTGGTGTATCGTGTTTGTCCTGCTTGTAGGGTGCTGGTGGTCAAGTTGATTCGCCTTCGCTGCACGATGGCTGCTTCTAACATGTCTTGGGCACCACAACTTAATGGCTTATTCATAAATAAAAGTTTATCATAAGACACCATTGAAATGTCAATGGCAACCTGTTTTAGATTGAGGTGTTAAATAATTATGCCAACTGTATTTAATTCAAATCTGCTGAATGATATTTGCAGCAGTTTAGCCACCGATGGCTATGCAGTGATTGATGATGCTTTTCCTGTTACTTTCATGACTGATTTGCAGTTACAAGTTAAGTCCATTGAAGCGGGACAGTTTAAATTGGCCGGCATTGGTCGGGCGGTTGGGTTTCAAACCAACAGTCAAATTCGCAGTGACGAAATCATGTGGTTGGATGAGAGCCGAGCTGAAAACCAAAGCTATTTTAGCTGGGTTGAAACATTGCGTTTAACGCTGAATCAACGCTTTTATCTGGGTTGTGCGGAATACGAATGCATGTTCGCACATTACCCGGTTGGGGCTTTTTATCAAAAGCATGTGGACACCTTCAGTCACACTGCAGTAGGTTTGAGCAGCCATCGTAAGGTCAGTACCATCTTGTATTTAAATCCCAATTGGCAACCAGATGATGGTGGTGAGTTGTTGTTGTACCGGCATGGAGAAGAACAGCCTTTTAAGCGAGTTCTGCCTGAACTTGGTCGGTTGGCTGTGTTCCTCAGTGAAGAGTTTCCACATGAGGTTTTGCCCGCGAAAAGGCCACGCTACAGCTTAACTGGTTGGTACAAAACCAAATCATGACATGCAGTACATCAGTTATTGGCTGACAGTTGTGATTGACTGAATACGGCTCAAATTATTAACTCATTTAAATAATCAGCTAAACACCAATGGGTTGTCATGTTTTTTTCAATTAAGACGTATGAATAGGTAATAAACAACATGGAAAAAAACTATGCATGCATTTTTAATGATTTTACTGTTACTGGGTTCAGGTCAAGTCTTGGCCCAAAATTTATTGGCCAATGGTGATTTTTCTACAGACATCAGTGGTTGGAGTAATGCCTTTGTTACTGCAGAATGGATCAGCAGTGATGGTGGCCCAATCTCAGGAAATGGCAGTATGCAGGTCACAGGCAGTCAGAATAACAACGGCGTCTTTGGCATGAATTCAAATACCTTTTTGGTTCAAGCTGGCTATTGGTACCTCACCGCAGGTTCATTCAAAACACCAGCTTCAAGTGTCAGTGAACGGGGGCTGTACTTCATTGAATGGTTCGACAGCAGTGAGCAAATGATTCAGCGCGACTCCGTTGATTCTGGCTACGGCGTGGCAGATGATGTTTGGCTTGATTTAGATGGTTATTTACAAGCCCCACCCTTGGCTGTTTCTGCCATCATGCGGTTGATGCTACAGTCAGGCATTCCTGGTCAGGTTAATCTGCCTTTTGGGTTGTGGGACGATGCCGTGGTGATGCAAGAAACGGTCTTTACTGATGGCTTTGATTGACAGTTAAGGCATTGAGTTGCTGCTGCAAGTCTGCCACATGTTGGCCCCAAAATTGATGCGTGTCAAACCAGGGGAAAGCCGGTGGGAAAGCTGGGTCTTGCCAACGCCTAGCAATCCATGCGCTGTGATGAATCATTCTGAGGGTGCGCAATGACTCAATCATGGGTAACTCTTGGTAGGGGAAATCTCTGAACTCTGCATACGCAGCGATGATTTTTTGTAATTGGATTTCTTGTTCGTGAGGTTCTCCAGAGAGTAACATCCAGATGTCTTGAATGGCAGGAGCGGACCTGGAATCGTCAAAATCAACCAAGTAAGGGATGTCATCACGCAATAAGATATTGCCTATGTGTAAGTCACCATGCACCCTGATGTTGTTAGCGGCTTGCAGCTTATCAGCGACGATACTCATGATGTTATTGCAGACAGATAAGTAGGCAGATTTATGCTCAAAAGGGATGAAGTGCTCAGCCACAAAGTCGATTGAGTCTTGCCCAAAAGTTTGTGCATCCAGGGTTGGGCGGTGTTGGTACAATTGCTGGGCACCGACATTATGTAGCCTGGCCAACGTACGTCCCATGATGGCTAAATTATCCTGATGGTCTAACTCAGGGGCATAACCGCCGCGGCGAGGAAAGACCGCAAATTGAAAACCGGCAAACTGATAAATGCTGTCACCTGCGCTGTTTTTTAATGGTGTAACCACTGGGATGTCATGCGCTTCTACAGCAAAACAAAAGTCATGGTCTTCTTGAATTTGTTCTCGACTCCAGCGTTCTGGGCGATAAAATTTAGCAATCAAGGGCGGCTTTTGATCAATGCCTATTTGGTACACGCGGTTTTCATAGCTGTTCAAGGCATTGACCCGCCCGTCCACATCAAAGCCTTGGGATTCCAGGGCGTCAAGAATGGTGTCCGGTGTCAGTGTATCAAAAGGGTGGGTTGTTGGTTGATTCATCAGCTCATTGTAACAAAATAGGCGTTGGCTTAGTACCTGATTAGCTGTTCCTGAGTGGCCATAAGCGAGCTTAAAATTCACAGCATGTAGACCCGCTGCAAGGTATAATATTTAACCAATTATCAGACGCCCTTGGGCTTGAGTTTTTAATGCAACAAACTGTGTGGCAGAGAACAGTATGAATTTCAGTTGGTTAACTGTGGCCTATTACGCTTATTGGGCGGTGTTGATTTATGTGACCATACAAATCATCCATCAATACACCATAAGTTCACGGGCCTCTGCTTGGTTATTTACGGTGTATTTGTTTCCCTTGTTTGGTTTAGGTTTGTATTTTATTTTTGGGGTAAAGCGTCGCAAGCGAAAAATCTTTAAACAAAAACTCACCGCTGATCAGAAAGCCCTGGAAGCCTATCAAGCAGAACTTGGCAATGAATCGATTCACCTTATACAAGACATGAAGCCAAGATTCAAAAGATTCTATGGCTTGGCTAAAATGGTATTCAAAGAAGGTTGTAGCCGCGTTACCACCAATAACCAATTGATGCTGCTGGAAAATGGAGAGCAAAAATTCCCAGAACTGATCAAAGATTTGCAAGCAGCGGAGCAAACCATTCATGTTGAGTACTACACGTTTAAGTTCGATGACATTGGCTACCAATTAATTAAAGTCCTGATGGATAAGGCCAAACAGGGTTTGGTGGTTAGGTTCATCTATGATGATTATGGCAGCTTGGGGATTGAGCAAAAAGTCATCCAAAGGATGCGGTCTTGTGGAATAGAAGTGCACCCATTTTCAGAAATCAGGCTGTTTGCCTTTACCGACCGATTGAATTACCGCAACCACCGCAAGATTGTAGTTATCGATGGCAAAATTGGTTATTTAGGCGGTATCAATGTTGCAGATGATTACACCAACGACAACAGCAAAGGTGAAACCAAGCGATACTGGCGGGATACCCACGTGCGTGTGGTTGGACCAGCTGTGGCTTATATTCAAAACATTTTTCTCAATGATTGGAATTTCTGTGCCAAGCAAACCATTAAAATCAAAGACCAATTGAGCAATGAATTTCCTGCACTAGAAGCAGATGAGCAAAAGTTGGTACAGGTGGTGGCCAGTGGCCCTGATTCACCGCAGCCAAGCATATTGTTTTCAATCTTGTATGCGATTCATGCCGCTCGCGACGAAATACTGATCACCACACCTTACTTTATTCCAAATCCGTCTTTGTTGAAGGCCTTGAAAATTGCTGTTTTGAGTGGGGTTAAGGTCAAATTATTGGTGCCTGAGGCCTCAGATTCCAAGGTGGTGGATGCGGCAGCGCGGTCATACTATATTGAGCTGCTTGAAGTGGGGGTGGAAATTTATAAATACACCTACGGTTTTGTTCATGCCAAAACCATGGTGGTGGATGGTTTCCTCAGCATTTTAGGTACTGCCAATTTTGACGAGCGCAGTTTTGAGTTGAATTTCGAAGTCAACGTGCTGGTTTATGATGCGGCCTTTGCCAAACAATTGACGGCATCTTTCGCCAATGATTTAACCCAAGCCAAGCAATTGTCTGTGCAATCTTGGGAGCGGCGATCAGCCATCAAAATTTTTGTTGAAAAGGTCGCCAGGTTGATTTCTCCCATCTTGTGATGGAATCAGACAGGGATTGAAGCTCTATGTAGCAACAGCTGCTGTTGGGGTTCATGTGCTGATAAGGTCAGATGAATGGCTAGAATCAAGCCATTTTTCTGGCCAAGATAAAGACATCATGGGTACTCTGGTTGTTGTGAATGTGGGTTAATTGTTGCCTGCCTGTGATTTCAAAGCCTGCGGTTTTAAGGCACTGCTCAATTGCTTCAAGTGCATGGTAATGAACATAAATTGCGCCGGCCGCCGAGTTTGAACCTTGGTAGCCCTCGTTGCTTGGATCCCCTTCAGTGGTGCTCAAGTAGAGCAAGCCGCCAACCACCAATTGAGCCGCCATTTTAACTATCAACAGTTGGCAGTCCTGCCATGATAAATAGGGCAGGCAAAAGCCGCACATGATGGCATCAGGTGACATTTTTAAAGTGTCAATGTCCAAGCAATTCAGCACTTGGTATTCAGCTTTGGGGTTGTGCTGTTTGGCCAGTTCAATCATTTTTGCGGCCAGATCGATGCCAAAAATCTGTAATTGTGAATTTCGTTGGAGTAAATAGCGACTGACGTGGCCAGGGCCACAGGCGATTTCTAGTAACTCAGTTTGGTCGGCTTGCAAATGTGCAAGAAACCAATCGTAGCTGGGTTGGTAAAGTTCAAAATCTTTGAATTTCAGCCAGTACTGTTCGGCGGCATTATTGAAAGTTTCGACGGTTGTTTGGTATTTGTTCACCCATCCATTATGCAGAATAAACCGACATATACAAAAGTTATGTATGTTGATATACGCCATAGGCTTGAGCTTTTGGTGCGTATTTGATTATAAACGCAGCAACCCCTGCCCCTAAATTTAATGCCAGCAATTAAACAATCAGCTGACTGCATGAAACAGTTGTTGGTTCTTGGCATGCGCTATGTGCTTTCACGCATTGTTGATGCTGGCTTCTATAAACTGGTTGCCTTAGATAAATCATAAGGAGACAGTTTTGGATATTTACAAGTCCCTGACAGAAGATCATGATAAACAACGCAAGCTGCTGGCCGCCTTGGTTGAGACCAGTGGTGACACCGACAAAAGGGCTGAGTTATTTGAGCAAGTAAAAGCGGAATTGGCTGATCATGCAGATGCTGAAGAGCGTTATTTTTATGTGCCTTTAATCAAGCTGGACAGCACCCAAGATGACGCGCGTCATGGCATTGCAGAGCACCATGAAATTGATGAATTGGTTGCTCAGGTGGAAGCAGCTGACCCCAGTTCTGGGGCTTGGTTACAACATGCTAAAAATTTAAAACACAAGGTAGAACATCACTTGGAAGAAGAAGAGCAAGATTATTTTCCAGTGGCAAAAAAAGTGCTCAGTGCTGACCGTGCCAAAGCTTTGGGCAATGAGTACCAAGCTTTTATGCAAAGCAGCAGAAAGGGTGCTTAAATAATCAATTTTATAGTATGATTATATGTCTATTAAACATGAAATTGAATCGCTATGTTTGACTTGCTTGCCATTGATTGGTCTCATATAGGGGGTAATTTAAGCCTTATTGTGATTGCCTTGGTTTTGGCTTTGCCCATTGCTTATGACCGTGAAACCAAATCCAACAGTGCAGGTTTAAGAACCTATCCATTGGTTGCTGTGGCCACATGCTCATACACACTGTTGGCACTCAATGTGCTTGATGGCAGTGAGTCGATGAGTAAATTTATGGCGGGCATTGTGACCGGCATTGGTTTCATTGGCGGAGGTGCCATACTCAAGGCCAAGAATGACAGCAAGGTAACAGGCTTGGCCAATGCCGCCAGTATTTGGAACACCGGTGCCATGGGAATGGCAGTGGCATGGCAAAAGTTTGAAATCGCGATACTGGTTGCATTGATAAATTTTTTGATTTTACGAATTGGCTCTGAAGCCAAAAAGGTTGTCTGTGATGACGACACTGAAAACCTCGATGAATGAGGTTGCTATTTTAATAAATGTAGGAGGATTGAAGCATGAGTACAAATAAAATTATTGGTATTGTCTTATTGGTATTAGGTGGTGTCTTGGTATTCTTTGGTTTGAATGCCACAGAAGCGCCTATGGAAGAGCTGTCAGAAGCGGTCACGGGTCGCTACAGTGACCAAACCATGTATTATTTAATTGGTGGTGCTGTTTCGGCAGTGGTTGGGTTGGTATTACTGTTGAAGAAATAACAACACAATCAAACACCGATAAACTGAGGGTTTAATTGATTAAACCCTTTTTTTTGCCTGGCATAAAATCAATTTGATGACATAAAATTACCCGAAATATCATTTGAATCGAATACAATTCACCGATGCATAATAATCCATCAAAACGCCACCAGTTGCGAGTTTCTGTGATAACCATGCTGTTTGCTGCTTTGGTCATCAGTACTTCCAGTGTATGGGTCAAACTAGCCGATATGGGCGCCACTGCCATCGGTTTTTACCGCATGTTTATTGGCGGCATGCTGTTGTTAATTCTGTGTGTGATTCGAGGCCGACGGCTGTGGGTCAGTTTTGACTATGCCAAGTGGCTGTTTGTTGGCGCGTTGTTCTTTGCTGCTGATTTATGGTTTTGGCACCGCTCCATCCAATATGTTGGACCAGGCCTGGCTACAGTGCTGGGCAATGTCCAAGTATTCTTTATGACATTGTTTGGTTACCTGTTTCTTAAAGAAAGCATTGGCTTAAAATTCTTTTTGGGCCTGACGTGTACCTTTTTTGGCCTGTTTTTGTTGGTTGGATTGCAGTGGAGTGGTTTCAGTGCTGATTATCAACTGGGGGTTTTTTACGGTTTGTTTACCGCGCTTTCTTATACTGGATTTATGTTGTGTTTACGGCACACCCAATCCCAAGACAATGCCTTATCACCAATGGCCAATTTAGGCATTTTGTCTGTAATATGCGCGACTATTTTGGCTGGTGTGGTGTGGTTGGAGTCGGGTACTTTTGTACTGCCTGATTTAAAGTCTGGGCTTTCGGTGCTGATGCTTGGGGTGTTTTGTCAGGTGATTGGTTGGGTTTTGATAACCAAAACCATGCCCACATTACCTACATCAATCGTTGGCCTGCTGTTGTTATTACAACCAGCCATGTCTATGGTCTGGGATATATTATTTTTTAAACGACCAACCAGCCTGATGGATGCTGTGGGCCTGGCTTTGGTGTTAAGTGGTATTTATTTGGCCACCGTCAGAAAAAGAAAGCCCAAAAGAAGACCACCCAAGAGTGGACTGTTACAGTGAGCGCAATCGACTTTTCTGCCAATGCACTGCCCTCAATGAGGTAAGTGGTAATGGCGAATAATAAAACCAGCCTTGTATCTGTCAATGCAGATTTATTCAAAGGCATTGCTTTGATGTTGTTGGCTGCTTTGGCTTTCAGTTTCATGAATGTGCTGATTCGCTGGACCTCAGGCGAGTTACATGCTTTTCAAATTGCATTTTTCAGGAATTTGTTTGGCCTGGTATTTATGTTGCCTTGGTTAATCAAATTTGGTTTCCGCAATTTCAAAACCGAGCGTTTGGGTTTGTTTTTCATCCGCGCGTTGTTGGGTTTGTTTTCAATGTTTTGCTATTTTTGGGGCATCACCGTATTGCCGCTGGCCAAAGCAGTGGCTTTGAGTTTTACTGTGCCATTATTCGTGACCATTGGGGCTGCAGTCTTTTTAAAAGAAGACGTGAATTGGCGAAGGTGGTTGGCGGTGCTGGTTGGCTTTATTGGCACCTTGATTATCTTGCGTCCATCGATAGATGGTGATTTATTTGCCTCATTGGTGGTAATAGCCTCATCGGTCACCATGGCGGCTTCGGTGTTAATCATCAAGAGTTTATCCAGAACCGAGGATGCCAACGTGATTGTCATGTACATGGTGTTGTTGATGACCCCATTGTCATTGCCAGTGGCCATCACAGTGTGGCAGTGGCCGACCTTTGAAACTTGGCTGTTGGTGGCGTTGATGGGGTTTTTGGGCAGCTTTGCTCACTTGATGTTTACCCACTCATTGAAAATGTCAGATGTGACCACTGTCATGCCATTCGATTTTGCCCGCTTGCCCTTTATCATTGTGTTGGCTTGGTTGTTCTTTGCACAATCTGTTGATCAATGGACTTTGCTGGGTGCTGCCATAGTGTTTAGTTCTGGCATTTATATAGCCCGCCGAGAGGCACAGTTGAATAAACGACGGGCATTGCAACCCAAAGTACTTGACCCATGAAGTTCAATCCATTGAAATTTAATCCTGAACAAAAACAGGATTTTCTCAAAGCATTGCAACAAGAGATGCCATTTGGAAAATACCAAGGGCGCAAGTTAATGGACTTGCCAGCTCATTATTTGGCATGGTTCAGTCGCCAAGGGTTTCCTGACAATAAACTCGGCAGACAAATGGCTTTGGTGTTTGAGTTAGACCACAATGGTTTGTTGTCTGGCATAAGGCAACAAATGAGATCGGGTAATTTGTGAGACAGTACAGCAATTGATGAAAAGTTTATTAACAGAAATCAGTCACTGTAAGCTGTGTGAAACTTATTTACCACTCGGCGCCAGACCCATAGTACAAGCCAGCAGTCAAAGTAAAGTTCTACTCATTGGCCAGGCCCCAGGACTCAAGGTTCATACCACTGGAGTGCCTTGGGATGACCCCAGTGGTGACCAACTGCGAAAATGGTTGGGGGTAAATAAAACCGAGTTTTATGCTGCTGACTTATTTGCTTTGATGCCTATGGGTTTTTGTTACCCGGGTAAAGGCAAGAGTGGTGATTTGCCACCCAGGCCTGAATGTGCGCCGCAATGGCATCAACGCTTGTTGAATAAAATGCCAGAAATAAAATTGACGTTACTGATAGGGCAGTACGCTCAAAAGCATTACCTGCAAAATGCTTACCCAACGCTCACTGAAAATGTCCGCCACCATGCCCAATTTTGGCCGACATATTTGCCTTTGCCACACCCTTCGCCGCGCAACCGATTTTGGCAAAACAACAACCCATGGTTTGTTGCTGAAGTGCTGCCCATATTAAAAGCACGCATTGCTGCCATCAGAGCGGCTTAAAACCTGTTAAGACTGACTTCAGGTGCCTGCGCATGCTTTTAATCAGCAGTCCAAAGGTAATTAAAAGCAACCCATAGCTGCAAACAAACACGGTGAAGTAAAGCCATGTTCTGGCATGGTTTAATTGGGTCAAAACATTGGTGGTGATGCTCAGGCCATAGGCCAAAACCAGCAACAGTAACACCAGTTTTGCCATAAGTTTCAGCAGCTGCAGCCAACGCTCTGAACCAGTTAGTTGGCTGCGCGTTGGTTGGCTCTCCTTCATTTGACCTTGTACTTGAGGTGGGTGGTGTTTTGGGCTTTGAATTTATTTCTGCGTGCACGGCGACGCATCAACCGAGCCAATTTAAATCCAGCTGGAGTGGTGTTGGTTTTATGCGCACTTACCATCTCTTTGGCAATGCTCCGGTCTTTGACCATAAACAACGATTTCAAAAAAAACCACATACATTAACTCCACATAAACCAATAATTAAAATAGCACATGGTGGATGTTTTGGTGAGTGCCAAAAGTGTTGTTTGACTTATTCTGGGCTGGTTTGTGCTAAGCTTAAAACTGATGTTGTTGAGTGTCTACGCGTTGGTATAAGGTAGCGGTGACAGCATTGTGGTGCTGCTGAACTGTGATTAGGTTCTCTTTTGTGCTGGACTGCTGCCCCTACAATTAAATCCAGTCTTTGTAAAATTAACAGGAATAACAACATGCGTAAATCAGCTGCAGTTTGGACTATATTGATTTTAGTCACTTGGTACCAAGACCTCCGAGCTCAGGTGGATTATGACATAGTGTATGTCAGGCAAGCCAGATTTGGCGATATGGTCAACACCACTTGGCCAGAGATTTTTCACCCAGGGCGGATGGATCCGGGCGCAGATTTGATGTTGTTGCATCCTGATGGAACTGAAGAAGTGTTGATTGATTGTGAGACATGTGGTGTGACTGATCCGGTCATATCTTTTGATGCCCAGTGGGTGTATTACAGCTTGTTCCATAATCTGAGCCAAGGTAATTTAAATACCCAAAGAGGCGATTTGCCTTATGAAGGCGCAGATATTTATCGGCTGCACTTAAGTTCTCGGGTGATTGAGCAATTGACCTTTGGAAAATTCACACCGAATACGGGTGCTGGTAACTGGGATGAAAGCAATCCATTGAATCCAAGCAGTGAGTACAATCGCTTAGGCTATGGCATCCTTAATTTAGGTCCTATGCCGTTGCCAGATGGCAAGCTGGCATTTACCAGCAATCGCAACGGCTTCAAACCAACCAAAGGTTTTACCAACCCCACCATGCAGTTGTATGTGATGGACACCGATGGTGCGAATGTAGAAGCGATAGCACCGATGACCATTGGCAGTGCATTGCACCCAACGGTATTGAATGACGGACGTTTGATGTTCTCAACCTATGAGTCGCAAGCTTTACGTGATCAAAGGTTGTGGGGTATCTGGACCATTGAACCTGATGGGCGACAGTGGGAGCCTTTGGTCAGTGCCTTAACTTCACCCAATGCCTATCATTTCATGACCCAAAACTCTGCTGGTGAAGTCATCGTGGAACAGTACTACAATTTAAATAACAATGGTTTTGGTGCATTGTACAAACTGCCATTGCAAGTTCCGGCAGGTACCCCTAGGTTTGGCAGTCCTGACCCTGGTTTAAACCCTGACATTGAGCGAACAGTGCAAAACATTGGGCTTTACCCGTTCAGCTTTTCTTTCACACCGTGGGGCTATGCTGCTGTTACGCCGATGACGCATGCTGATGACAATGCCGCGCCCTTTGCTGCAAATAACATTGATCGCGTGGGTAAATTCACCCAACCATCAGCGGCACCGAATAATGACCTGTTGGTGGTTTGGACACCTGGCCCAGCCAATGATTTGAACCGACCAACCACAGTGCCTTATTACGATGGTGGCTTGTACATTATTCCTGACAGCAGTCAGGTTTGGCGGCCAGAAGATTTGGTATTGATTAAAAATGATCCAGCTTACAATGAGGCTTGGCCACGGGCGGTGGTGACTTGGCAATCCATCCATGGCAGCCCAGAGCCCGCCAAACGGCCTTGGTTACCTAATGATGGCACCGCCCACAGCAGTTTAGTGGCAGGCACACCTTATGGTTTGGTCGGTAGCAGCAGTTTATACAAACGTGATACCACCCCTGGGCGAGGCAGCGATGATTTTGATGGATTAGACCCTTTTAATACTTCACAAAATCGAGTCAGCAGTAATTGGAGCTGGCAGGGCGCTGATGCCGGTAAATATCAAAACAGTGACATATGGGCGATCAGGATTTTAGCTATGGAGCCGAATACCGATCGCCGTTATGGACCCAATGCAGCACATTACGGTACAGCTACAGATTATAAAAACCATGCCAATGAGCGGTTGCGCATCATGGGTGAAGTACCGGTGCGCAAAACCAATCCAGACAAGTCGCCTGTACTGGATACAGAAGGCAATCCAGACACCAGCTTTCTGGTTAAAATTCCAGCCGATACCCCTTTTACTTTTCAAACCATAGACCGCAATGGCATGGTTCTGAACATGTCACAAACTTGGCATCAAGTCAGACCAGGTGAAGTGCGTACGGATTGTGGTGGTTGTCATGCACACAGCCAACTGCCGTTGGACTTCAGCCAAACAGCCGCCAACTCACCTGATTACAGCATCACTGATCTGTCTAAGACCACGCCAATGGTTACCTTAAATAATGCTGGAGAGAATGGACTTGAAGTTGCACCACAAAGCATGGTTGATGTGGAGTTTTTTCAGGACATCAGGCCCTTGCTACAAAGCAAATGCATCAGTTGTCATAACGACAGCCAAATGGCCGGACAATTGAACTTAGCTGATGTCAGCTTGGAAAGTGATTTACCGGGTGATTACCGCCGACTGGCCGATGATGATTCAGCCGAATTTGGTTACCCACCTGTGATCACCAATGGCACTTGGCGACAGACCAACGCCAGCCGTTACATTCGTATGTTTCAAAGCCGCCGCAGTTTATTGACTTGGAAATTATTTGGTGCCCGCTTAGACGGCTGGACCAATAGCGACCATCCCACCGAGACCGTACCTGGTGACGCCAGCACCTTACCTGATGGTGCCAGCCCCAACAGTGCAGATTTAGACTTTGTAGCCAGTACAGCTCACCCAGCTGGCGGCATGGCGGCCTTAAGTATGGCAGAAAAAATGACCGTGGCTCGTTGGATAGATCTGGGCGCACCAATTGATTTGTCGGTGATTCGTGGTAACCCAGGTTTGGGCTGGTTTCTGGATGATTTAAAACCAACCTTATCGATCAGCTCACCACGACAAAATTATAATTCTGTACCGGTAACACGCATCCGTATGGGTGTGGCAGATGGTAATTCAGGGATTGATTTAAACAGTTTGTCGATTCAAGCCAATTTTCCGCTCAATGGCCGGGCGGCATTCACTGAGCTGAATGATTTGGCCACTGCCACCAGTGTAGGTGTGTATGTCATCAATTTAGACCAAGCCTTACCCATTGATACAGTTGAACGACATATCTTGGCTGAAGTGGCGGACAATCAAGGTAACATCAAGCGCGTTGACCTGCGTTTCTATACCGGCAATCCAGATGTGATTTTTGTCGATGGGTTTGAATAAAGTGTTTAGAAATTGCTGAAGCTGATGCCGATGGTTCGGGAAAGGTGAAAAAAGATTTGCCTCTTTTCACCTTACATAAGTTAATGCGTCAAAATAATACCTTAACCCAAGGCATTCGAATTAATGGTCTCTAAACATACTAAAAGCTGACCTATCAAGCACCTTTTGATTTAACTCGTCACACAAGTCAGGCTCTACTTTAGATAATTTAATGCCCTCGATGGCAAGTGTTTCATTGTTAACCCAAGTAAAAGTTTCATTCTGTAGGGAAACCGGATACTCTAAACCGTGCAGATTAAGTGAATCCTTCGTTGAAGAAAATGAGCCTCTCACCGATGACTTTGTGGAAGATGACTCCTTAGTCGTCATTTTCATAAAACTGGCCTCACCTTCAGGCTTAATTAAAAGTGCCGCAGTGTTTTCTGGACTGGAAAATAGGTAACAGCCTTCGACGGTTTGGTTGACACTGCCAATGTGGTATGACTCCAGCTGTTTATTTTTATCAAACCATACTTGCATTTTGAGCTGGGTCGATGCGTCATTTAAATCCCAAGTATGCCTGGCGATGCCACCTGGCAGGTATCGAGAACTGTCTGGTTTGCTTTGCATCAAGGCTGTCAACTCCAAAACATTCATGTTTGATAGGTTCGAATCTAAGGCAGTAATCAGGTCTGGTATTTGAGGCGTATGGGCTGAAGTGGTCTCGTCTTGGGTGGCTTCATCCTCTGAGGTTTTATCATCGGCTTCGCGAACACTGAGGGCCACTTGTTTAAATTTATTGAGGTAGATTTCAGCCTGTTTTTGCGCAATCATGCCAGTGATTAGAAAGTAACCGTTATCTTGGCGAAACTTAATCAGTTGGTAAACAGTTAGTGGCACACCCGTTTCATCGTCCGATCCACGGGCGATAATTTCGACCGATGGCAAGCCCGCTTGACTGACTTGATTGGTGGTTAAGATTTTAACGTCCTGCATATACTCCATCTGGTCAAACATCTTGATTGCGTATTCGGTTTTATCTGAGGTATTAACAATTTCTGGGGAAGCCACGATTTGTAAGAAAGGGGCACCATATTGTGGTCCTGAAGGTTCTCCATCTTGGCTTAATTGAACCAGTTCAGCTGTTAAGTACGGGGTGTTGGCCACTTTTAAACCATCGACTTGCTTGAACTTAAATGGTCGTTCCAGTGCGTTGTGAACTTCTGCATTAGATATGGGTACGGCAGACTTGATTGACTGTGCCATTGTGGTGTAAAGATTTTGGTTATCTTGTGGGTGCGATGCATAAATGGAAAACACCTGATTATCAAAATGTAGGACGGCAATAATCCGGCCCCAGTTTTGATTGTTAATAGTTTGTTCGCCGGTGATAAAAAGGGCCTGAGGGTCGTTACCAATGGCTGTTCTTTGACTCGAAATGGCGGTAATACCCTGTGATTTTAGCTTTTCCAATAATGAACTGTCTTTAGTTTCTGCCAAAGCTTTGCGCCGTTCTTGCTGGTCCAGAGGTAATGGAAAAGACCTGATTAAGATAAATGAATTGGTTGCTGGTTGTATAAACCCTTCAAACTCAGTCGCTTTTTCAAAACCCTGAGGTTTTTCAAGGGCTAATTTTGAGGCAAAGACAACTTGATCCGATGCAGAAGTTGCTAGGGTCACAAAGAAAAGTAAAAGTCCGTATAGTTTTCGCATGGTACCAGTATTTGTGAAGTGATTAAAAAGGCGCTACTTTAATACAAATAAATAATAAACTTCAACCGCTGTAGATAAATTATTGGACACTGCGAAAATGATTTTTTCATTAGCCTCATTGCCCGGCCACAACACTGTGTCAGCTGGTAACATTATCAGCAGATTCTTAATAACCAATGCACCGTGAGTTCAAGCAAAATCTCAGTCATATACTGCCAGTCACATATGAAGCATAAACAAGTACAGCGTTAATTATGTGTGCTTAATATTTAATTAAGCTGAATTCAGTTCGTATCCAATCTTTTTTTCTTATTCTCGATTTTTTGCAAAGCTTGGGTTTTGAATAAACTGGCTTAAAGTTGCTGCCAATTCACTGCCGAATCACAGTTATGCAGCGAGGCTTATATGTGGCTTCAGTCAGGGTCTCCTTAAGGTATACATACACCTGTTTATAGCTCAGTTCGAGTCTCTTTCACAGTATGTTGTCTATATTTTCCTACACGCTGGTAAGAATTTGACTGTATTCAATGGCCGGTTATTTCTGGATAATACCTGAAAAGTGACTGGTGCCACCATACACTTTTTCTGGGATTGGTGGTGGCATTGAATAACGGGAGAAAAGGCATCATGACCACACAAGAAATCATTGGCAAAATAAAACAGCGACGCCAAGGCAATCGAAACAGAGCTCAGTCTGGGCTAAAATTGAAACTACAAGACATCAGAAAAAATATTGTGCGAAACTCATTCAGCAACACCCCCGATATGGATTTACACCGGGCGCTGATTGTGCAGTTGGACGAGGTTAAAACCAAATTGAAACAAGTCAACGCCTTTAGAGGCTGACTCGCATTCAAACCCAACTGGAGCCAATACAAATGACTGAACAAAAACCCATCAAAGCCCTGATCCAAACAGCGCATTATCTGAATCGACCTGACATCGAAATACTGGATAAAATTCAACAGCTCAAAGATGAGATAGTCAGAGTTTCACACCAAGCAGAACCCGATTTAAAACTGCACCGGTTTTTAATGAATCAACTTAAAAGAGCTCAGCACAAGCTGTCAGATTTCAGAAAGACCAACGACTTTGGGCGCGGTGGCTTTGAAGAGTAAGGCCGCTGATAACCAGACAGTTCAGACCTTATTGGTATGCGCCTGTGTGGGGCATTTATAGCTGGCGTATCCACCCATAATCTCAAATAATTACCAAATTAAATCAATAAAGTAGGTTGGACTGAGCTCAGCGAAGCCCAACATCAGATGTGAGGATTTATGGGGTTTTATGAAGTGTTATGACACCAAAGAATGGTGCCCGGGAATGGAATCGAACCATCACGGTATTTCTACCGGGGGATTTTAAGTCCCCTGCGTCTACCAATTTCGCCACCCGGGCTTTTTTGCTGGCTCATGCTTGCTGAGGTCAGCATATTCTGCGTCGAAACTTCCTCAAGCACATGCGTGCATTCGTAAGTTATCTCCTTGACTTTGCTAACCTCAAAAACCATGAGCCTAGCAAAAAACTTTCCTTGTGTTTGATGGCCTCACTTTGAAAGGAGCTATCAAATCATGTTTGGCAGTTTTCAGTTGAAAACGGCCTTGTATTTTAGTGCAAAAATATGAAGTGTAAAGCGATTTCATATTTTAGTTTTGAAAATGGAGGCTGAACCCGGAATCGAACCGGGGTAGGCGGATTTGCAATCCGCAGCATCACCACTCTGCCATCCAGCCAGCTTCAATTTCAAATGGCCTTCCTCGCGGAAGACTGGTTATTTTCGCTAATCTGACGATTTAAATCAATAGCAGAAAATAAAAAGGGCTGTATATCTAAATACCAGCCCTTTGTGGAATTTGCGATAAATTCCTGAATTTGGAGCGGGAAAGGAGGTTCGAACTCCCGACCCCAACCTTGGCAAGGTTGTGCTCTACCGCTGAGCTATTCCCGCTTAGAGGCTGCACATTTTAGCCTCAATGTTTTTTTTGTCAAATAAAATTTCAAAGAAATGAAATTATTTTACAAATCCTGGGCCAGCTTTCAGTCTTTCATCAAGGGCCAAGCGGCTTTGATGTAGATGTACATAGAATATAAGGTAAGCCCTGCAGCCACATACAGCAACACCAAGCCGATGTTGTAGACTGGTAAAAACCACAAATCAGCTTCGTACAGCAAAAAGCCAATGGCGGTCATTTGAAACACGGTTTTTATTTTGCCAATCATGGCTACATTGACTGCACTGCGTTTACCAAGCTCAGCCATCCACTCGCGCAGTGCCGAAATGGTGATTTCACGGCCGATGATCACCGCGGTGGCAATCATCATCAATACGGTTGGGTGGTCTTGCAATAATATAATCAAAGCGGTGGTAACCGTTAATTTATCGGCAACAGGGTCTAAGAAAGCGCCTAATTTTGATTCACTTTGGTACCTTCTGGCAAAATAACCGTCCAAGAAATCGGTGATGCTGGCAGCAACAAAAACCCAACATGCCACAAACCTTGCCCATTCAAAGGGCAGATAAAAAAACAAAATCATCACTGGTATCAGGACAACTCTGACTATGGTTAGGGTGTTTGGTATATGTTTTATCATGAGATTTTTAGCAACAATTGTGGCTATTTTAACCACCATAGCATTAAAGTGGGGGTAAATTATTGTGACAAATCCACAAATAATCAATTTAATTCCAACCAAACCCAACTGACTGGCGTCTATGTGGCATGAAATCTGAAAAAATATACCTTGAATACCTGTTATTGAAAATCCAAGCCGGTGAGCGCTTGTCAACTGAGCAGCAATTGGGTGATGAGTTGTTTGCCACCCTTGAATCTAAAGTCAGGGCTTTTGTACTGAAAATCTTGGGTCCTTCAGATGCTGTGGATGATTGTGTGCAAACCATTCTGCTGCGGGTATTCAGTAAACTGGGACAGCTCAGACAAGTCAAAGCATTTCACACATGGCTGTACCGTGTTGCTTATTCATGCTGTATGGATCATTGTCGTAAACAAGTTCCCGCGGGGGCTGAATCAACAGCAACTGGCGACCTTTCAAATTTTGAGCAGGTGCTGGATGTAAAAACAGCCATCGCGCAATTGCCTGAACAGCAGCAAGTCATAGTGTTTTTGTTTTATTACGAGGGTTTTACGGTGGCAGAAATGGCCACCATCCTCAAGCAACCACCTGGCACCATAAAATATGCGTTATTTGTGGCCAGAGATCGTCTTAAACAACAGTTAACTCAAACCGATTAACTGGTATTTATTTTCCATAACCAAGGAGTCAAATCATGAATATTGATCAACAAATCAAACAGGCCTTGAGCGAAGAAGTTCAAGAAATTAAACAGCACAACGATGCCATCGATGCCAATCCATTCAAGCAGATGCAAGCCAGTTTCAGCGGCAAGATGGGCTGGATGTATTTTATGGTGATGGCTTTTGCCTTGATGTTTTTTATCGGCATGGTTTATTGCGCGGTACAGTTTTATTACGCCGTGGAAACCAAGGCCTTAATTGCTTGGGGTATTGGCATCATCTTGCTGGCACTGTTTACTCAAATCAGCAAAATGTGGTATTGGTCTGAAATGGGCAACAACCGTGTTATTCGCGAAATCAAAGTGCTGGAGTTGCAACTTGCTCAGCTGCAAGAGCGTAACAACAATTAATCACCTCAAGTTTTAAGCACAGGTCCGGTCACCACAAATTCAACTGCCGGCGGATCTTTGCGGTTATTGGCTGTAATTTCAGCTTGGTGGAAATCGCAGATTAACTTGGCAATATAAAGACCCAAACCCAGGTGCGGTTGTGGGTCTTTTTGTTGGCGGAATGAAGTCAATGAGTCAAACAACTGTTGCGTGTTACCCTCAGGTAGTTGTGAGCCGGTGTTGATGATTCGCAGTTTGAAAGCGTTGTTCAAGCAACCCAATTGCAATTCAATTTGGTCGGTTTCAGTGGTGAAATCCATGGCATTTTGTACCAGTTTATCAATCATTTGAGCCATCAGCTCCTGCGAACCTTTGATCATCACAGGCGCACCGTTGCCGTTGAAGCTGAGGTTGTTGACCTGTGATTGGTAGCCTTGTGCCAGCTCGCTGAATAGTGCATTGAGGTCAAACTTTTCAGTTTCGGTATCTGCAATCACTTGTTTCAACTGGCTCAAGGCACTGAGTTGGTTCAAGATGAATTTCAAACGGTGGTTGGCATTCAGTGCTCGGGTAACGAAGGCATTGTTTGGCTGTTCCATCTGTAGGTTTTCCAACGAGGTGTGAACTATGCTGATTGGGGTTTTCAGTTCATGTGACAATCGACTACCGAGTTGTTTCAGGTAATCTGTGTATGCATTGATTTGGGTCAACAAACCTGACATGCCGCGGGACAAATCACCAATTTCATCCTGGGCTCGGTGCGAGGGCAATAGGGTGTGAATTTTGCCGTGGTCATCCAATACGGTTTGGAGGTGCTTGTTCAATCGCCTGATGCGCCATGCCAATACCAGGGCAAACAAAAAGTATGCCAGTAACAACAACAAGGCAATGGCAAATATCCACAGTACGGCACGAATAAAGGTTTGAATCAAGGCCGATTGGGCCGCGTTGTGCCCAACCGTCAGTTCAATTTCGCCGCCATCAAATGTTTGTTTCACCCGCTGGCCAAAAAAATGGCTGCCATCATCTTGGCTTTGGTCAAAGGCCAGTTCATAAATTAACTCGGTGAGCCAGTTACTCTCAGGTACCTTGGCGGCGTTGCTTTGGGTTTGGTAGTAAGTCCTGCCTTGGGAATCCGACAGCACAATTCCACCATCTTCTGGGGTGATTTGTTGGAGGAAGTTTTGCCAGTGCGCTTGGGGCTCAAAAATGGCCTGTAAGTGAATTTGGTCATCAAGCTGATGCCCCAAAGCCTGATAAACATCGGCACTTTGGTGGTTGATGGCGACCAAGCCCAGGCGGTTGATGTCGCTGTTGGCCAATTTAGCTTCGACTTGATAACCTTGGGCAATTTCATGCCAGTAGGCTGTGTAGTTGTGTTGACTGAATGCCTTCGGCACCAGGCCCTCTGCTTGGCGGTTGATGGTGATTCTGTTGATGCCGCGGGCTGCGCCCATGGCGATTATGATGCGGTCGCCGGCTGCATTGGGGTTGGCATAGGTGCTGTCATCTTGCACTTCTAATAACACATGCAGCAGTTGTTGGTGGCGGCCGATTTTGAATTTGAATTGTGCATTGACTTGGTACCATGGGACCGCTGCCCATTCAGCCAGATTGCCATCTATGGCCACATCTTCAGTCAGTGGTGTGGCCACCAGCCCCGAGAGCTCGCCTGCCCGGTCTTGGTTGAACTGTTGAACGCTGTTGACAATCACTTGTGCTTGGTTGCCAGCGGCTTCCAGCATGTTGCTTTGAAAGGTTTGGTTGATGGCAACAAAGGCCTGCCAAACCACCCAAGGAAAACTCAAGCTGAGGATTGCGATGAGGGTGATTTGCCATTTTAATTTCATTGGTTATGCTAAATTGATGTTGTTTGTTAGTGGCTATTGTTAATCAGGGTTTCCAGCGATAGCCCATGCCATGCACAGTGTCAATTTGGTCAAACGCGGGATCAATTTTCTGAAATTTCTTTCTGATGCGTTTGATGTGTGAAGTGATGGTGCTGTCATCGACAAAAACATTGGCATCGGACATCAGTTGGTCGCGGGTTTTGACTTGACCTGGGTAGCGAGCCAAAGATTGTACCATCCAAAACTCAGTCACCGTCAAATCGATCAGTTGTTGTTGCCAAAAGATTTGTAAGTTATCAATCATGATACGCAACTGGCCTTGATCAATCTTGGACACCGCTGCGCCTGTTTGTTTGGCGTCTTGTCGGCGGAATAAACCGGCCAGTCTGGCCAATAAATGGGGCATGGAAATGTCTTTGCTTAAGTAGTCATCAGCGCCCAAGCGCAAACCGGAGACCACATCTATTTCATCGTCTCTGGCAGTCAATATCAGAATGGGCAAGGTGGCTGATTGTTGGCGTAACATTTGACACAGCTCAAAACCCGCATCGGGCTGGTGGCCCAAACCAACATCTAAAATCACTAAATCAGGCAGTTGTTGTTTGAAGTGGGTTTCGGCTTCAGCCTGACTGCTGATTCCAATGGTGTGGTAACCATATTTTTCTAAAGTGGCTTGGTAATTGGCCAATAAGTCGGCTTCATCTTCGACAATCACAATTTGTTTGGGTTTCATTGGGTTTTATTTGAGTAAATTTATGTGTTAAAGAGTAAATTATTGACAACTTTTGTGGTCAAACATTCGGTTTTCACACATTCATTGTATAATGTTCTGTCTTTAAATGAAATCAAAGTACGTAGGATAATTAAACATGAGGAAGTTGCTAAAATTTATCTGGTTCATGACCAAACTTGGCTTGTTTTTTGCCTTGCTGGGTGTGGTGATGGTTTATGCTTTGTACAAGTACTACGAACCCGAATTACCCTCCGTCGAATCAATCAAAGAATACCGTTTACAAGTGCCGCTGCGGGTGTTCACTGAAGACGGCAAACTCATCTCGGTGTTTGGCACCAAAAGGCGTATCCCAGCCACCATTGAAGAAATTCCCTTGCAAGTCAAACAAGCTTATTTGGCGGCTGAGGATTCAAACTTTTATTCGCACCCAGGTTTTGATATCAAAGGCATTATGCGTGCAGTTTGGCAAATTGTCACCACTGGTAAGAAACAAGGTGGTGGTTCAACCATCACACAACAATTAACCAGGAACGTGTTTTTAACCTTGGATCAAACTTGGACGCGGAAAATAAAAGAACTGTTTTTAGCGGTAAAATTGGAACGCACCATTTCCAAAGATGAAATTCTTGAGTTGTACTTAAATAAAATTGCCTTGGGACATCGGTCATATGGTGTGGCTGCCGCTGCACAAGTGTATTACGGCAAAACGTTGGATGAATTGACTTTGGCGCAATCAGCCATGTTGGCAGCGCCGCCTAAAGCCCCTTCACGAATCAATCCCGTGACCAGTCCAGAACGCGCTCTACAGCGCCGCGATTATGTATTGGGTCGCATGTTGGAATTGGGTTTCATCACCCAACAACAACATGATGAGGCAGTGGCAGAAGTAGATGAAGCCTATGTCCATGAACCAGTGGTGGAAGTCAGTGCGCCTTGGGTGGCTGAAATGGTCAGGACTGAAATGATTGAAAGGTATGGGGATGATGCCTACACCGATGGTTACGATGTGGTGACCACCATACATTCAGAAAAACAGTTGGCTGCAGAACAAGCCATGCAACAAGGCTTGCACGCTTATGATCGGCGACATGGCTACCGTGGGCCGATTGAGCGATATGACCTGTCCAAGTTGAATGATCTTGTGGTCATCGAAACCGATCAATCTGACGAAACTGCTGCCAATAAAGTGGTTAACCTGGAAACCATCACCGAGGCCTTGAATGGCTTTCCAAAACCCGCTGGCTTACAAGCTGCACTGGTGTTGGAAGTTGATGCAGAACAGGCAGTGGCACGTTTAGGCGATGGTCAAGACGTGGCTTTGAGTTTTGAAACCAGTCAATGGGCGGTGCCTTATGTGGATAATTACCGGGTTGGTAATAAGCCCAAAGATTTGACGGAAATTCTCCACAGCGGTGATGTGGTGATGGTAAAACGCAATGACAGTGGTGAATTCGAACTCAGCCAAATCCCCAGTGTGCAAGGTGCGCTAGTCAGCATGCGACCAGATGATGGTGGTATTTATGCTTTGGTTGGTGGTTTTGATTACTATTTAAGTAAGTTCAACCGCGCAACACAAGCCAAACGACAACCAGGGTCAGGCTTCAAACCCATCGTTTATTCTGGTGCTTTGGAACATGGTTTGAATGCTGCAAGTATCATCAATGATGCGCCGATAGTGTTCGAGGATGATAAGCTTGAGCGCACTTGGCGCCCAGAAAATTACAGTGAAAAGTTTTTTGGCCCGACGCGCTTGCGTGAGGGCATTGTGAATTCCAGAAACTTGGTTTCAATCAGGGTGTTGCGCGACATAGGTATTCGCAATGGCCGTGAGCATATTTTGAAGTTTGGCTTCAACCCTAATGACATTCCCAGCGATTTATCCATTGCATTGGGCAGCCCCAATGTACCTATCATTGACATGAGCCGGGCTTTTTCAGTATTTGCCAATGGTGGCTATTTGGTGGAACCGTACCTGATTAAGTCAATCTCCAACCAAGCTGGTGACACCATCTATTTGCATAATGGCACTCAGGTGTGTACCACATGTGCTCCAGTAGAAGTTGTGGCAGCTGAGACAGCAGCGACAAATGAGTCAATCACCGGTATAGATGAAGCCGAGGTCATCGAAGCTGGAACAGTGATCGATTTAGACCAAGAAATGCCGATCATACCAGCGCCCAGAATCATACCCGCAGAAAATCAGTTCATCGTTGAATCCTTCATGCAGGATGTGATTAAACGTGGTACTGGCGCCAAAGCCTTGGCATTAGGGCGCGGTGATTTGGCTGGCAAGACGGGTACCACCAATGATCAAATGGATGGCTGGTTCAATGGTTACCAACGCCATGTAGTGACCAATGTTTGGGTGGGTTTTGATACCCCGCAACCAATGGGGCGCGGCGAAGTGGGTGGTCGTGTGGCCTTGCCCATTTGGATTGATTACATGAAAGTGGCTTTGGCTGATGTAGAAGAATTCCAGCGTCCGTTACCGGCTGGGGTGATTGCAGCCAGAATCGATGCTGAAACGGGTAAGTTGTTGAAGCCTGGTGACAACAGTGGATTGTTGGAATATTTTAAAGTTGGTAACCTGCCGCCTGAAAGCACGACAGAAGACATGCCTGGATACGATGATTTATTTTGATTGAAGGCGTGTTTGACTTCACAAAAACCACAGTCTGAATAAACAGCACAGTCAAATTAAGCGCATAAGTGTTAAAATAAGTGTTATTTAATGCTTTTGCGCTGCCATGTCTAGACACCAAGTGACCGCTTTGTTGAACCAATCCAAGCAGGGTGATGTGCAGGTGCTTAATGATGTGTATGAAATACTGTATAAAGACATCAAGGCGGTTGCTGGCTTTCAGCTGAAACAAATCAAAACCGGTGAAACCATCACGCCAACAGTTCTGGCCCATGAGTGTTACCTCAAAATGTATCAAATCGATCACATTCCTATCGAAAATAGGCGGCATTTTTTGAATTGTTTGGCCCGTTCTATGCGGATGTATTTAATTGATGTGTTGCGTGCCAAACAAAGCCAAAAACGCCAATCGTTCCAAGTGGCCAATCGCCTGACTGAGTTTGTCGGCTCTGAAGATGTCTCTTTCAAGTTAATTGAGATTGACCTGGTTCTGAATAAAATTGAAAAAGTTGATCAGCAGTTGGCGGAAATTTTGCAACACAAGCTGATCTTCAACTTAACTTTCAAAGAAATCGCTGAAGTACTCGAACTGAGTGAACGCCATGTGATGCGTTTGTGGAAGCAAGCCAAAGCCCTGCTCATAGCCATGTTGGATGTGCCGCCAAGCCCATGAGTGATTCTCAAGACACAAGCCTTGAACAATGGAAGTTGGCCAATGAAGTCTACACCAAGTTGATGGACTTAACAGTCAGTGATGCGATTGCCCAAATTCACCAAATGCAAGATATACCTGATGAAATCAAAAGTTTGGTGTTGGCACTGATCAGTTCAGGCAATCAATCCAGCCAGTTTTTCAACCAGCAGATTGGCAGCACTTTTCAGCAACCTAACTTATTACTTGGTGCAGGTGATGTGCTGGGTGAGTATCAAATCATTGGAGAGTTGGGGCAAGGTGGTATGGCCAGTGTATACCGGGCACAAAGGACAGGTGCTGATGTGCAAAAGCAGGTGGCGATTAAAATCTTTAATCGCACCCAACTGACCCCAATATTGCTCAATCGATTTGCAGTTGAGCAAGACATTTTATCTGGCTTGTCACACCCCAATATCGTCAACATGCACCACGGTGGTACCAGTGATACAGGTGCGCCCTATATTGTTATGGACTTGATTGAAGGGGCTGAAGACATTGATGTTTATTGTCATTCGCATGCAGCTGGGGTGCGAGAAATAGTGACTTTTATTGTGGCAGCGGCAAAAGCCATTGCCTATGCACATCAAAACTTGATTGTTCACCGAGACATCAAACCATCTAATTTGCTGATTGATACCAACCGACAGCTCAAAGTAGTTGATTTTGGCATTGCCAAGTTGATGGGGCAACCTGATGCGCCGCATAAAACCACCATTATGGCTTTGACCCCATCATTTGCGGCACCTGAGCAAATCAACTCAGAGCAAATTTCAGTGACCACCGATGTGTTTTCTTTGGCTGCTGTGATGCTGGCCTTATTGATTGATGATTTGCCTTTGCCAGAAAATCGGTTACTGAAGTCATGCGCTGATGATGATGCGCATATTCGACAGTTGTTGAAGACCAAAATAAAAGACCGAGACTTACGCAATATCTTAAATCATGCCATGCAGCAAGAGCCGCATAAGCGCTACCGCAACATGGATTTATTCGCAGAGGACTTGACTGCTTGGCTGGCTCAAAAACCAGTGCAAGCGACCCCGGACTCTTGGGCCTATCGCATCAGTAAATTTGCCCAACGTCGCCGCGCTTTGTTTGCCACTTTGAGCGCTTTATTGGTGATGGTGGTGCTTGGCTTGGTGCTGTTAAGTTGGCAGGTAGAGAAAACCAGGGTTGCAGCCAATAAAGCCAATGAAGTCAAAGATTTCATGTTGAATGTGTTTTCGGTGGTTAACCCTGATGAGGCGATGGGAGAAAAGATTTTAGCCAAAGATTTGTTGTCACAAGCATTTGCGGAGATTCAAGCCAAGGAGTTCGAGGATTTGCACACCAAAGTTGATTTGTTGGTGGCCATGGGCCAAGCGCAACTGCAGCTCGGATTAAACCAATCTGCAGAACTGTCTTTTGCTGCGGCATCTGCCATTGAAGCGAACAATGTTTCGGCACGATTGGGTGCTTTAGAGATCGTTATTGCTGACAATGACTTCACCGCTGCAACCAAGCACATTGAACAACTTGAATTGTTGATAGGGGTGGATGATCCATTGCGGGCTGATTTGTTGTTGTTGCAAGCACAACGTGCCATTCAGTCGCAACAAGACCTTGTGCTGGCAGCCCATCAGGCCAAACAAGCACAGGATATATTCTTAATCACAGGCAAACTCAAAGGTTACTTTTCCGCTGCACGTCAACAGGCCAACATCATGTACATACAATCTGAGCCTGAAGCTGCTGCCAAGTATCTAGAAGAAAAATTACAGCAGGCTTTACTGGAACTGGCGCCAACCCATACGGTGGTGTTGGCGATTAAAAATGATTTGGTTGAACTGTACAATGATTTTGGTGATTATGCTCAGGCGATTAAGCACTCCTCACAGTTGATTGATGACGTTAAAAATATGCTGGGAGATAAGCACCCCTTTCTGATTCAAGCTTACATCAGTCAAGCTGGAACCCAGCGGGCCACCGGCGAGATTGCCGCGGCCAAACAAAGTGCCACGCAGGCCCTACAGTTGTCAAAAATATTGAATGGTGAGCAACATGAATCTACCGGCAGAGCCATTAATTTCATTGCGGTATTGCATTATGTCGATGGTGAAATAGATTTGGCGTTACAAAACATGCAACAGGCTGCTGATATATTGGCCCAAGTGTTGGGTGATGACCACCCTGAAACTTGGGATGTCAAAACCAATTTAACTGCCTTGCTTAACATGGCAGGTCGTTATGATGAAGCCATTGCAACCGTTGAGCCAGTCTATTCTAAGCAAGTTGATGTGTTGGGCGCAGGGCATAAATCCACCATTTATTCACAAACAGTGCTGGCCAGACTGTATGGTGATGTTGGCCGCCTGGATGAGGCTCAAGTGTTGGGTGAAGACATGTTAAATCAAGCCATTGCTGATTTAGGAATGAGTCATCCTTTGACTGCAGGAGGCCATTTTTCTTTGGCCAAAATTTATCAAAAACAAGGTAAATTTAAAGCCGCCATTGAATTGATCAATGCCGTCATCAACAGTGGCTACTGGGATGAAAACAATGAACGTGCCATTGGTGCTTACAATACTTTGGCTGGTTTGTACTTGGATAATGATGAAGTACTTGCTGCCATGGAGTTCAAAGAAAAGAGTTTGGCCGTAGCACTGGCAATCCTGAGCGATGAATCGCCAAGGGTTTGGACGCAAATGTTGAACAATTTAGAATTTTATATAACCTTACAAAACACAGATAAAGTGGCTATGTATATCAACAAAATCACTGGTGTTTTTCAACGAAATGAACCAGTCAGTGAAAAATTAATGCACCGTTTTGCCGTGCTTAAATCACAAGCAGAAGGTCTCTAGTGATGGCTGTTTCGGTACCAGTCATTTTGGCTTCCAGCTCAATATACCGACAACGTCAATTACAGTCATTGGGTCTGGACTTTACTGCTATAACACCTGAGGTCGATGAATCGGCCCAAGCCAACGAGTCGCCTGAAGCAATGGCCGCTCGTTTGGCTTATGCCAAAGCGCAAACAGTGAAAAACATGCGCCCAACTGCTTGCGTGATTGGTTCTGATCAAGTCTGTGCTTTTGGCGGCCAAATTTTTGGTAAGCCTGGCACGTCGGCGCGGGCCGTTGAGCAGTTGCAGGCATTTTCTAACAACAGTGTGATGTTCTTTACCGCCTTGTGTGTGTTGACACCAACAGGGCAGAGCTACACCCATGTTGATACAACGGTGGTTAAATTCAGGGCTTTAAGCCAAACAGAAATTCAGCGTTATATCGAACAAGAAATGCCTTTGAACTGTGCAGGTTCGTTCAAGGTTGAGTCCTTGGGTTTGAGTTTGTTTACATCTGTAGAATCATCAGATCCCAGTGCATTGCTGGGTTTGCCATTGATTAAGCTGTGCGAGTTTTTACGTCTAAGCGGTTTTCAAATACCATGAGACTTTAACTCGATGAGGTCTGACAGTTTATACCTCAAGGTGAATATAATAATGTATTTCATGCTGTTGGCTTTGTGTTTAAAATGGACTCTTATTTATTTTGTAAGGGCTGCCAAATTTATGCCAAATTCAGTCGAATCAGTTCAACACCTCTGTGCCAGCAGGTCAGGGGTTTAACTTGTCTGTGGCTCAGCGTAACACAATTGTTTTGTTGCTCTTTAGTTTCGCTTGGTTGATGGTAATGACCTATTCACATGAATACTTCAGTCAAAAAGTCAGTCAAAGCAATCAACAGCAACTTGAACAAACCCAGCAACTGGCATGGCACTTGGATTGGCCGCTGGCATCAAGGTCTGAAATTGTCAGTAGTTTTAAAGCCGATTGGCAGTTGCTTGATGGTGGCCTGAAATCTTCAGTGCAAAATCCAGAGCTGTCATTGAAGATGCAGGGTCGAGTCATTGAACCTGGTGTTCACCAGGCTTTGTATATCGATGCCAAACTGGATAAGTCCATGCAATCTGCTGGTGCTTTTAGGCTTGAGTTTTCCAGCCTGCAACAAAATATTTTCTTCCTGTCCGATGAATTGCCGGTATTGAACCTGGCCTCAGACTTAGATTTGAGCGTTTTGTCTTGGTACGTCATTCAGCCAGATTTATCGCCCTCAATCCAACGAACAATAAACTGGACTGATTTGCCTGTATTGGATGCCTTGGTGATCAGGTTTTATTTTCCTCAGGCAACCGATCTAGAACTGCGCAGCATTCAAATTAAACAAACCCAAACCAAACTGTGGAGCAAGCAGTCACAAGTTGATTGTCAAAGCGTATCCCAGCCCAGCCAAACTTGCTTCATCACCAATCACATGCGCACACAGTACAAACAACAGCAGCAGTCGGGCAGTGAGCCATTGGTAAATCCACTCCGAATCAGTGCACTGCCGCCGTTGACTTGGCTGTTGTTGGCTGCAGGTAGTTCGGTATTGGCCACACTGTTATCAGGACTGGAAAAAAGCGCAAGGCTCACCAGCATGTTGGTGATAATGAGCCTGTACAGCACTGTTTGGCTGTTGCATCAACATTGGCTGGCGACCTATTTCAATTATTTATGGTGGCCTGTTCTGGGCTTGATGTTGGTGCTGTTGTGGCAACATCGGCGCTATGTCAAAGGCCCTTTGCTGACTGCCAAGCCAGTTTGGTTGCTCAGTATGGTGTTCTCAGTGGTGTTGTTGGTTGTTACCGGTCATCTAATGGCTGCCGATTTTTGGTTGGAAATACCACAGTATTTACTGTGGGCTTGGGTGCAACAATTGTTGCTTGGTCCATTGGTCAGTGGTTTTTTATTCAAGCATATAAATGCCTCTCGGTGGCTGGTGGCTGCTGTGGTTGGTGTGCTGTTTTCCAGCATCCATGCACCGAATCATGTACTGATGGTGGCAACATTGGTGGGTGGTTTTGCTTGGTCTTATGCTTGGTTGAAATATGAAAACCTGTATGCCAATGCCTTTTCTCATGCATTATTGGCCTTGGTGTTTTATCAAGTGATGCCGGAGGCTTGGTTGGGCTCAGCTCGAATCGGCGTGTTCTTTTAGTTCAAAGCTTGTTGATTTCAAGCGTTGAGCTTTTTGGCCATGCGTGCAATTCTTTTGCCCTGTGCCAAGCACAACTGTTTTTCATTGTGATCAATGCTGCGGTTGGACTCGATTTCGGCCCAATGGGTTGCGCCATAAGGTGAACCGCCTGATTGGGTGTACAGTAACGATTTTTCAGAGTAAGGTAAACCCACAATCACCATGCCAAAATGCAGCAGTGGAATCATCATGTTAATTAAAGTGGTTTCTTGGCCGCCATGTAAGGATGAAGCGGTGGCGAACACACCTGCTGGTTTGCCTTCCATGGCACCGGAGAACCACAAACTACCGGTGGTATCGATGAATTTTTTTAACGGTGATGCCATGTTGCCAAAATAACTGGGACTACCGATGAGCATGGCATCACAGTCGATCATGTCTTGTTCAGAGACGATGACATCGTTGGGGCTGACTGCATCAGGCAAGTCAGATTCAACCGTGCGCAACACGGCTTCGCAACCTTCAACGGATTCAACACCCCGAGCCATCAAACGGGCCATTTTTTGGGTGTTACCACGTTTTGAGTAATATAAAATCAGCACCCGCACCACCGGGCTGGTCAGAGAATCAGTCATTGAACAGGCTCAAGACATTTTCAGGTGGGCGTCCAATCACTGCTTTATGTTCTGTGCTCACAATGGGGCGCTGCATGACTTTGGGATGGGTGGCAAGTAAAGTGATGAGCTCATCGTCACTCAAATGCGGGTCAGCAAAATTATGTTCTTTGTATTCACTTTCGCCGTTTCTTAAAATGTCCCTGACACCTAAATTAAGCTTTTTTAGCAAAGATTTGATGGTGGCTACATCAGGTGGGTTGTCCAGGTATTTAACGGTTTTGATGTCTGCTTGTTGGGCTTCTAAAATAGCCAAGGTGGCTCGAGATTTAGAACATCTGGGGTTGTGGTATATGGTAACTTCAGTCATGCTGCTATTATTGGTTGGGTTAGTCACAGATGGTGGTGCTTCAATTGACCATCAAAGGCGGCTATTTTACGTTATAATTGGCCACTTGTCATGCCATCAACTTAAGTTCAATATACCATGAATAAACACAGCCAAACGGCAGAAAAAATAGTCAAACGATTAACCCAATGGGGCGCAGTTAAGGTAGAAGTGACTGATAACAGTCATTTGCATGTAGGTCACGAAGGTGCAAAGTCAGGTGGCGGGCACTTTGCCGTGTGGGTGGAAGCTGCAGCCTTCACAGGATTGAATCGACTGAAAAGCCACCGTTTGGTCTATCAACAACTGGATCCATTGTTCCAAAGTGGTGAAATACACGCTTTGGAAGTCGAAGCTGTCAGCCCGCAAATTTAACCCAGGTTCAAGTGAGTTAACCATGATTAAACACCTATTCATTTTAATACCTCTGTGCAGTTTAATGGCTTGCGACCAGTCAGCACAGTCGACCTTGAAAGACCCATCAACGCCAGTGGCTGTGGTTGGCGATTATCAAATTACCGAAGCCTACCTCAATGCTTACTTGACCAGCCAAGGGTTGCAACAACCAACTGCAGAACAAAGCAATCAAGCACTTGATGAATTGATTAAACAAGTGGCCCTTACCCATCAAGCCAAAGTGGCTGGTTTGCAGTTGCCATTGGTACAAAGTTTGTTGATAGAACAGGCCAAACACCGGGCCTTGGCCCAGTTGGCTGTTGAACAACATTTACTCAACAACCCTGTGACAGAAGCACAGATTGAAGCAGAATACCAGCGCATCACCGCTGAATTGAAAGGCGAGGAATACCGTGTCAGTCATTTGTTGTTTCAAGATGAGGCACAAGCCATTCAAACTTTAGATCAAATCAATGCCGGACAAAGTTACCTCACTGTTGAAAGTGAATACATGTTGCAACATGCTCAGGTCAAGAATGTTGGTGATATTGGTTGGGTCAACCTGATGCAAGTGCCCGAAGCTTTCAGGCTGCCTTTACAAAATATGACGGAACAAACGGTTTTCCCTGAAGTGTTGGTCAGTCAATTCGGTGCCCACGTGTTGTATTTGGCTGATAAGCGGGCTTTGCAAGCACCTGAGTTTGCGACGGTCAAGCCAGGTATCAAAAAATCTTTAGAGCAACAGGTCATTGATCGGTATCAACAATTGGCAGTGATCAAAGCCAAAGTCAAAGTTAAGTGATGTTTCGCAACCTGGTTTTGGGTGGCATGGGTGTGGATTTGTTTAAGGATTAATGCGCCCTATTTTGTGGGGTGCTTAAATGCCAAGCCTGGATATTGCACATTTGACTGACAAAACTGTAATCACAAGGGCGCATCAGTTAGAATATGGCCTCCTCAATTCAAGGCAAATAACTATGGCAGAATTTGGTAAAGAGTTTACCTCGAAAATGGCGGTTGCAAATTTCAACCATGGCCGTTGGTCAGACCTTGAAGTAAAACCTGTTGGGCCATTAAGCATCCATCCTGGAACCCATGTGCTGCATTATTCGAGTACATGCTTTGAGGGTTTGAAAGCCTATCAGTGGGCAGATGGGTCGATTCATTTGTTTCGCTATGCAGACAACATCAAAAGGTTGCAAAACAGCGCGGCGGCTTTGTGTTTACCGGTACCGCCTTATGAATTGCTTGACCAAGCCATCATTGCTGCGGTTAAGGCAGTCAAAACTGAAATTCCTCAATTACCAGGTGCCTTGTACATCAGACCGACTTTAATTGGTACTGAAGTCAATGTGGGTGCAGCGGGCAAAGGTTCAACTGAAGCAATGTTGTACGTGCTTACCTCACCTGTTGGTGACTATTTTGCTGGTGGCGTGCGGGCTTTGAAAATATTGATTGACGATGTCAACATGCGTTCTACACCTAAATTTGGTCAAGTTAAAACAGGTGGTAATTATGCCGCTTCATTGGGTTCCGTTACCCGAGCCAGGGCAGAATTTGGTGCCGATCAAGTGTTGTTTTGTCCCAACGGACAGGTGCAAGAAACGGGCGCAGCCAACTTTATGCTGATTAAGGACAATACCCTCATCACCAAAGGTCTGGATGGCAGCGTTTTACCAGGCATCACTCGCAGCTCAATTCTACAAATAGCAGCACAACAAGGTTATGAGGTACAAGAAACAGATTATACCGTACAGGAATTGTTGAGCTGGTTACCCACAGCGGAAGCGTTCTTATCTGGCACTGCTGCGGTGCTATCCCCTGTTGGTTCAATGGTCTATCAGGGACAAGAATACCCAGTGGGAGATGGTCAGATAGGGCAAAAGTCCATGCAACTAAAAGCCGCCTTAACTGGAGTTCAAACTGGTGTGCTGGAGGATGTTTTTCAATGGACCACCCAACTGAACTGAACATGGGGCAGCTAATAAACAGTCAACTATGCGTTGCTGCTGAAGCGGTACGTACTTGAGTTAACACCATCTATAACATTTAATTTAATAGACAAACATTGATATGCATTTCATTTCAGGACAACGTTACATCAATAACGCCGATTTACAGTTGGGTTTAGGCAAAGTGGTGGGTGAAAACCATCGCATGGTTAAAGTGGTGTTTGACGCAGTGGGCGAAGAACGAATTTACGCCAAAGATTCTGCACCGCTGAGTCGCTTTGAACCACAAGTTAATGATCAGTTACAACACAAGGATGGCTGGCAGATAACCATCAAAGAGATCAAAAACCTCAATGGCTTGTACATTTATTTTGGCCTGAAAGACAACGGTGAGGAAGACGTGATACCTGAGTCAGAAATCACTGATAACATATCTTTGGACCGCCCAGCTGATCGCTTATTGAATGCTCAAATTGATAAGCAAAGCTGGTATGACTTAAGGCAAATGACTCTGGGGCATCAACAGCGTTTAATTGAGTCTGATTTGTATGGTTTGACTGGGTGCAGAACGGCACTGCTGCCACATCAGCTGTACATTGCCCATTCAGTTGGTAAACGTTATGCGCCGCGGGTGCTGTTGGCCGACGAAGTGGGCTTGGGTAAGACCATTGAAGCCTGCTTGATTTTACATCAGCAACTACTGACCAACCGCGCCCAACGTGCCATCATTATAGTGCCTGAGAGTTTAACTCACCAATGGATGGTTGAGTTATTGCGTAGATTCAATTTGCAAGTCAGTGTTTTTGATGAAGAAAAATGTCAAGAAATTGAAATGTCCAGCGGTCTAGATAACCCGTTTGAATCAGCTCAATTGGTGTTGCTGCCTATGGAAATGATATTAGAAAGCCCATTGCGAGAAGAACAAATTCTGGCGGCGAATTGGGATTTGATGGTGGTAGATGAAGCGCACCATCTGGAATGGCATGAAGGTGAAATACCGGATGGACTAGCCGTCAGCGATTCAGTCATGGCCTATCAATTGATCGAATCGTTTGCTCAAAAAATACCAGGCGTGTTGTTACTTACAGCCACACCTGAACAATTGGGACGTAAAAGTCATTTTGCACGCTTGCGGTTACTGGACCCTGATCGCTACCACGATTTTGAGCAATTTTTGGCTGAAGAAGCAGAGTTTGAACAAGTTGCTGATGCCATTGAATTACTGATTCAAGCGGTCAATACCGAAACGAAGTTTGACCACCAAAAGATCACATCACAGCTCAAAGGTCATGTTGCTGAAGAATTGATTCAACAAATTGAACAACTGGACAATAATCCAGATTCAGGAACGGCGCTGATTAACCAGCTGTTAGATCAGCACGGTACTGGACGTGTGTTGTTCAGGAATACCCGTCAGTCAGTCAGTGGTTTCCCAGAACGGGCCTTGCATGTGGATGCTTTAACCGCGCCAGAATTGTATCTGAATATTCCACAGGCCAAAAACAGCCTAACCCCTGAAGTGGCAATTACCGCAGCACAGCCAGTTGCAACTGAAACTGAAGAATCAGCAGCGGAATTGGCAGAGGGTACGGTTCAGCCAAGTGCAGCAGAACCAGTGGAAGATTGGTGTCAAATAGATCCTCGGGTTAAATGGTTGGTGGCTAAAACCAAGTTGCTGAAACATGAAAAAATTCTGATCATTGCTTCCCAAGCTGAAACCGTGTTGCAATTAGAGGCCTATTTAAGGGCCACCCAAGGTATCCACGTGGCAGTGTTTCATGAAGGCATGAGTTTAATTGAGAGGGACCAAGCCGCTGCATGGTTTGCCGATATGGACAACGGCACCAACCTGTTACTGTGCTCAGAAATTGGCAGTGAAGGGCGGAACTTTCAATTTGCTCACCACCTGTTGTTTTTTGATTTACCAGCGCACCCTGATTTATTGGAACAACGCATTGGCCGTTTAGATCGCATTGGCCAAACTGCAACGATTGAAATCCACTTGGCTTATTTAACTGATACCGCACAAGAAAAATACTTCAAATGGTACCACCAAGGTTTGGACCTGTTTCAACAAACCAATCCAGCAGCGCACCATGTTTATACAGAATTTGAGTCACAACTACAGCAGCCATTAAATGAACAAGCTCTGGATGAGCTGATCATTGCCAGTAAGCAAATGAGCACAGACCTGTTGGAAAAAATGACCCGAGGTCGTGATCGTTTGCTGGAGTACAACTCATGTCGCCCAGTTGAAGCGGCACAGCTGAAAGCAAGGGCAGAGGACTTTGAGCAAGAAATAGCTTTAGAAAAATACATGCATCGGGTGTTTGATTTATTCGGTGTACATTATGAAGAGCACCGATCTGGCAGTGAAATCATTCGACCCAGTGATGAAATGCACGGTTATTTTCCGTATTTATTGGAAGATGGCATGACCATTACCTATGAGCGGGAAATTGCTTTGGCCAACGAAACTTTCCACTACATTACTTGGGAACATCCTATGGTGACAGAAGTGATGGAGCTGATTCTGTCTCAAGAGCAGGGCAATACGGCATTTGCAGTGTTACAAAACTCGGGTTTAAATGCCGGACAAATATTTTTAGAGTGTCGGTATTTGATTCAATCAACCGGCCAAAGCAGCATGCAATTATCACGCTTTTTGCCACCCATCAGTCGCCGTTTTTTATTGGCAGAAGCCGGTGTGGATGTGGGCGATAAATTGACAGAAAAGCTGATCAATAAATTCAAAAGTTCGGTGCCGATGAATGTTGCTGTTGAAGTGATGAAAGCCAAACTACAAGTGATTAAGAAATTGCTCAAAACCGCAGATCAACAAATGGTGGCAGAATTACCAAAGATAAAACAACATGCGCAGCAACAAATCAGTGATAATTTAAGTCAAGAGATCAGTCGCTTGAAACAACTGGCTGCCCACAATGGTCAGGTGCGTGATGAGGAAATCAACTACTTGCAACAACGCTTGGAGCAGGCCTTGCAAGCCATTGAAAAAACCCAGCCGCAGTTGGATTCAATTCGCGTCTTGGTTACCATGTAATTTAATCGTTTAGGGTTGCTGATGATTGACTACCAAAGTATCATAGAACAGATTCATAACGACATCTCATTGCGTAAAAATTATGGTGAGGTGGCTTCTTACATTCCAGAGCTGGCCGCAATTAACACTGAAAAATTTGGTGTATCCTTGTCCACTATCAAAGGTCAAACTTATCACACCGGTGACTGGGAAACTAAGTTTTCAATCCAAAGTATCATTAAAGTACTGCTGCTGAGCATGGCTTACAGTAAACTCGGTGGCCAGTTGTGGCAGCGAGTAGGGGTTGAACCTTCTGGAACACCGTTCAACTCTTTGGGTACTTTAGAGAATGATGCAGGGGTGCCAAGAAATCCATTTTCTAATGCAGGAGCCATTGTTGTCAGCGATGTATTGCTTGACCTGTATGAGGATCCACGCCAGTCTTTGTTGGCCATGATGCGTAAGGTCACTGGGACCGATTCAATCCACTATGATGCCAAAGTTGCTGCCTCAGAAAAGACCAAGGGCTACCGCAACGTGGCGTTGGTCAATTTACTCAAGTCTTTGGGCAATGTCCACAATGATGTTGAGCAGGTTTTGGATCTGTACCTTGATTGCTGTTCAATCGCCATCAATTGTAAACAGTTGGCTAAATTGTTCATGTTTCTGGCCAATCACGGTGAGACCATTGATGGTCAAAGTAATCTTTTGAACCCCAGCCAAACCAAGCGCATGAACGCCATCATGCTGACCTGTGGTTTCTATGATGAAGCCGGTGATTTTGCCTATAAAGTTGGTTTGCCAGGTAAGAGTGGTGTTGGTGGTGGCATCGTGGCAGTTTTGCCCGGTGAGTTCAGTATTGCTGTGTGGAGTCCCAGGTTGAATGAAAAAGGCAACTCTTACCGCGGCTTAAAATTCTTAGAACAGTTCACTTCAGCAACAGGGCAATCTATTTTTTAATACAGCCGTTTTTGCCCTTTAGGTCCACCCTATAGGTATCCTTAATCAAGTTCTAATCTGCAGGACCAACCCACTGCTGTTGGCTTAGAAAACGCTTGGGTGAATGTTCCCCATTGATTGATAAGATAAAAATTGTGCTGATCAATGCAAACCAAACAGTTGTTGTGTTCAGGCAATTAAGCGATGTAAGTGTTTGAGTTTTCCTATGCCAATGGTATTGTTTGTATTGTGGTAATTACAATTTTTAAAGGGGATATGAAAATGCTCAAGTTGAAACTATTGTGTTGTGGTTTTTGTGCTTTATGGGGGCTAATCGGTATGGCATTGGCTACTGAGGGCTTGCCTGCCGCTAAAGGCATCAACCCTTGTATGCAAGATGGAAAATACAGGGCCTTTGATTTTTGGTTGGGTGATTGGGAAGTATACGGTAAGCTGGATAAAACTGGGCCCTTGTATGGTCATAACAGCATCACTCGGGCTGAACAAGGTTGTCTCATTATGGAGCATTGGCTAAGCTCAAAAGGCAGCACTGGGACCAGCATGAACTATTATGATGGCACCATAGGACAATGGGTGCAAAGGTGGGTCAGCACGGATGGCACAGTGATAGATTATGCAGGTGGTTTGATTGAATTGGCTGAAAACAAGCAAGCGATGCAATTAGTGGGTAAAATATACTATGCATCAACCAAAAAACAACCTCAAATCAGGGATTTCAGAGGCACTTGGACACCAATGGATGGTGGTGTGGTGCAGCAATTTTTTGAAGAATCTGTTGATGGTGGTAACACTTGGAAAGAGTGGTTTAATGGGTTTTATTTCCCAGTCAATAAACACAAGGCAAACCGCATTGAAGCTGGCATTGATTGACCGCAGAGGCTCTGTATTATTAGCCAAGACGGGAGAGTCACTGGTGTGATTGCTGTACATGGTTAGGTGCTTTGAAAACAAATTCTGTTAAAACAGCGGTGCCTGTAATAGGTAGTAAGTCATATTCGTTGGTAATTTAAGTGGTTGCTGCTGAAAAAAAAGCCAGAAGCTGCTAATATCTTGTTTCTTTTGAAATTGAGAATTCGATGCGAAACACCTTGCTATTTATGTTGCTGGTTGCACTCAGTGCAACATTCAGTGTGGTTGCCAAAGACAGCCAACAAGAAGATCCTTTTATGTGGTTGGAGGATGTGGATGCCGAACAGTCCATGGACTGGGTGCACCAACAAAATAAAAACACCGCCGATCAATATAAATCCATGCCTTTGTATGCTGAGTTATATGAGCAAGCGCTGTCTACCTTGAACAATAAATCCCGCATTCCATCTGTCAGTCAACGTGGTGAGTGGGTATACAACTATTGGAAAGACGAAAAAAACCCACGTGGTATCTACCGCCGAGCGCAATTAAAAGACTTCAATAAAAATGCTGAGCCCAAATGGCAAACTGTGTTGGATATGGACCTATACAATGCCGAACATGAAGGTAACTGGGTGTTCAAAGGCATGAATTGTTTGGCACCTGAATACCGCCGTTGCTTGGTGTCGATTTCACCCGGTGGTGGTGATGCGGTGATGCTGCAAGAGTTCAACATGAAGGACAAAAAGTTCATCAAGGATGGTTTTTCCTTGCCTAAGTCAAAAATGCGTGCGACGTGGCGTGACAAAGACCACTTGTTTGTTGCCACTGATTTTGGCCCAGGCTCAATGACTGCTTCGGGTTACCCTCGGATCATGAAATTATGGCAGCGTGGCACTGAACTGTCAGCAGCTAAAACCTTGTTAGAAGCCAGTCCTGAAAGTGTGTCGGTGTATGCCTACCGTTCTGGCAAAGGTGATACAGCCAAAGATTTTATCATTGACAGTACTTCATTTTGGACCAACCAATACTACCAATGGGTGGATGACAAGGCCTTGGCGTTTGATATACCGCAATCAGCTACGGTCAACGGCGTCTTTCAGGGCAAAGTAATCATTTCATTGCAAGAAGATTGGCAATTCCAAGGTCAAAACCTCAGCGAAGGTGCTGTATTGATGATCAACCCAGCCGTATTGACTGGCCAAAAGACAGTCGTTGAAAGTGATGATTGGCAGGTTTTTTTACAGCCAGCAGCCAATGAGAATATTGAAAGTATCAACACTTCAGATGAAACTGTAATTGTTACTTTGTTGTCAGATGTAGTTAGCCAAGTAAAAGTGTATACGCCAAGTGCTGATGGTGATTGGCAAATCAAGCACATTGAGTTTCCGGACCATGGCGCGATCGGCGTTACTGCGGTAGATGATGAAAGTGGCAGCTTTTTTGCTGAATATGAATCATTCATCACACCGCCCACTTTGTACCATGTCAATGGCAAAACATTACAACCCAAAGCCGTCAAATCACAAACCCAAAGTTTTGATCCTGAACCTTATCAAGTTGAACAGTTTTTTGCCCGCTCTGCGGATGGTACCTTCATCCCTTACTTTATTGTGATGAATAAGAACACCAAATTTGATGGCAACAACCCAACCCATATATTTTCCTACGGGGGCTTCAGAAACGCATTGACGCCGTCATATTCCGGTTCATATGAAGCTTTGGAAGGTGCCTATGGAAAAATGTGGCTCGACCGAGGTGGTGTGTTTGTGTCAGCCAATATCCGTGGTGGTGGGGCTTATGGACCCAAATGGCACAAGTCGGCTTTGTTAGCCAACAAAACCAAATCCTATGAAGACTTTGAAGCGGTTGCGGAAGATTTGATTAAGCGCAAAATAACCTCGCCACAACACTTAGGTATTGAAGGACGTTCTAATGGTGGCTTATTGGTCGGTGCAACCATGACCCGCAGACCTGACCTGTATGGCGCGGTGATTTGTGGTGTGCCATTATTGGATATGCAGCGTTACAACAAGTTATTGGCTGGTGCCAGTTGGGTAGGCGAATTTGGTGATCCAGACATTCCAGAACAATGGGCCTACCTCAAAACATACAGCCCTTATCAAAACTTAAAACCCAAGACAGATTATCCAGCGACGTTTTTCTATACGTCCACCCGCGACGACCGGGTTCACCCTGGACATGCCAGAAAAATGGCGGCCAAAATGATGTCCTATGGTTACCCAATTTGGTACTACGAAAATACCGAAGGTGGTCATGGCGGTTCAAGTACCAATGAACAATTGGCTGAACGCTTGGCTTTGGCCTATACCCATTTATGGACACACCTTAAATAAGTTGTTGTATACAGCGAGCGTTGTGTTATCAGCGCTCGCTAATTTCATGCTGGGTTTTAGACTTGGTCGCATGCTTTTGTAAATTCCGACTATAATATATTTCATCGATCACTTCAGGCGCTATAAATCATGAAAAAATTAAGTTTAATTTTATGTTTTGTGTGGTTGCTGGGCTGTCAAAATCAAGATCAACTTAGCAATACTGAAAGCAATCCAGTGTCTGCAGAGCCACAGCAGAGTTTGGTTGGTCTATGGCGGGGTGTGTTGCAATCACCTGGTGGTGAGTTGCCATTTGGCATTCAAATGATTCTGACTGACAATGGTTATACCGCCAAAATACTCAATGGTCAGGAGCGAGCCGATACTTCAGGGGTCAGTTTGCATGGGAATGAGCTTGAAATCCAATTCAAATGGTATGATGCCAAACTCACAGCCACTGTCAATACAGCGGGTGATGAGATGCACGGTCAATGGTCAAAAACCGAAGCAGAGCAGGTTACAACTTTGCCTTTTTCCGCTACCAAAGGCTTGGCTTTTCGGTTTAAACCCAAGGCTGAATTTTTGCAAGAGACCGATGTTGCTGGTATCTGGCAAGCTGAGTTCAAAGCCATTGAGGGCCCTTTTGTAGCAGTCGGTGAATTCCAACAAACTGATCATCAAGTCTACGGCACCTTTCTGACCCCAATGGGTGATTACCGCTATTTAACTGGACAAGCAGCTGGCGGTGCATTGCAGCTTTCGACCTTTGATGGTGGACAAGCTTGGTTATTTTCTGCTGTTATTGATGCAAGTGGGCAGCTGGTTGGTGAATTTTGGTCAGGTGACAGTTACCATGTTGCCTGGCAGGCAAAGCGCAATGATGAGGCGTACGCAGCACTGCCAAACAGTTGGACTGCGCTGCAAGTCAATCCAACTGACAAAGTGATTGAGTTTGAATTTGAAAACCTGCGTGGCGCCAAGGTGCAGCTAAGCGATGAAAACTTTAAAGGCCAGCCGGTAATGATTAACTTATTCAGCAGTTGGTGTGCACAATGTAATGATGCAGCCTCAGTTTGGGTTGATTTGTACCAGCAATACCATACCGATGGTTTGCAGGTAGTGGGGTTGGCATTAGATGGCCGTGATGAAACGCGTGCAAAAAAACAGTTGAGGCTGTTCAAAAAACGCCATGGAATCCAGTTTCCTTTGCTTATAACTGGAGCTGATGGCATAAATACAACCGCAGAATTGTTGGGTATAGAACAGCAGACTTTAGCCAACCCAACCCATGTTTTTCTCGATCGAAAGCACCAAATTGTGAGCATTCAATCAGGTTTTGCAGGCCCAGCAACGGGCCGACATTTTAATGCGTTGGTGCAGGAATTGAACCATCAAATCAAAGCCATCGTTTATTGATTGGGTTGCTGTGAATTTACTCATCATTTTTAACCCCCATGCTGGCAGTGGACGAGCAAAACAGTATTTAAGTTTGATTGAGGGGTACTTAAACAACCACCAAATCAGTCATCAAATCATGCACACACAAGAAACTGGGCATGCCAAGGCCATGGTTGGTTCAACCGACCTCTCCGGGTATACTGGCGTCGTGGCTGCAGGTGGAGATGGTACTTTATTTGAAGTGGTCAATGGTTTAATGCATCAGTCGCCTGAAAACAGGCCGCCTTTGGGGGTTATTCCGGTTGGAACTGGCAATGCGTTTGCCCGTGAGTTGAAGCTGCTTTCTACCGATTGGCAGGCAGGACTGGACATTATCCTCAAGCAGCAGACTCATGCCATTGACATTGGCTCGGCTGAATCAAGTGACGGCAGTTTTTATTTCCTGAACATCATTGGATTGGGTTTTGTGGTTGATGCAGGTCGCAGTACCGTGAAAATTAAAAAACTGGGCAAATCTGCATACACTTTGGCCACTTTGTGGCAAACCGCCAAATTAAAAAAATACCCCATGCAGCTAACCTTGGTTGATGATCACAACCAATCAACATCCATAGATGAGGAGCTGGTGTTTGTTGAGGTGGCCAACAGCCGTTACACCGGTACGGCTTTTTTGATTGCGCCGCAAGCAGAGATTGATGATGGCTTATTGGACGTAATTATACTGAGGAAAATTTCCAGGTTTAAAATTCTTAGCCTGTTTCCAACCATCTATACAGGAAAGCACATCAACTACCCTGAAGTGTTGAGTCAGAAGGTGAAAAGCATAGGCATCAGCACTGAAAAACCAATGCCATTGATGGCAGATGGCGAGTTTATTGGCCAAACTCCGGTGCACATCAGTTGCCTGAAACACGCTTTGAAAATTTTTGTCTGAGCTTTGATTGTATTAAAGCATTGTTGGGTAGTATTGGCTTGCCTGGCATGGAAATACCTCTGAACCGGTTTTAAAACGCACCTCAGTTGGTGGTTGACTCGTATTCATTTACAACCTGATGCATTTGGTTTTTTCGCGCTTGGTCAGCAAAGCTGGCATCAATGGCATTGTGGGTCATGCGAATCAATTGTTCATCAGTGATGCCACAGTGGGTTTGTACTTGTTGCATGTTTTCTGATAAATAGGCGCCAAAATGTGCAGGGTCATCTGAGTTGATGGTGACGTTTAAGCCCAGGTCCAACATCTCGCCGATGACATGTTGATTCATGTGGTCAAAAACATTGAGGCTGACGTTGGAACATGGGCATACGGTTAAAGGAATTTGGGTTTTTTGTAAATAGCTAACCAATTCAGGGTCTTCTAAACAACGAATACCATGGTCTATGCGCTCGGCATGGATGTCCTTAATGGCTGACCATATGTAGTCAGCAGAACCTTCCTCACCTGCATGGGCGACGATTGGCAAGCCAGTGGTTTTGACTTCAGCGAACACATCTTTGAATAAACTGGCAGGGTAACCTACTTCGACTGCCGCCAGTCCGATGGCCAAAAATCGTTCGCTGTGCTGTTTATAAAATTGCCAGTCTGCATAGGCTTTTTCGGCACCTAAATGACGAATGAAGGTTGGGATCATGCCACCTGTGATACCGAATTTTTGTTGTGCATCCTTAAACCCAGCTTCAATCCCATCAAGTACCATTGCGGCGGGTAAGCCTCGATCTGTGTAGGTTCTGATGTCACAAAACACTTCTGTGTGCATGATGTTTTGGGCATAACACTTGCTTAAATAGGCAGTGGTGAGGGTATAAAAATCTTCGGCCGATTGAATCACCTCAGTGCCTTGGATGTACAGGTCGACGAATTCTTGTAAATTATTGAATTGGTATGCTTGTTTAACTTCATCCAAAGTTTTGTAAGGCAGGTCAATGCGGTTTTTTTCAGCTAAACTGAGCAGCATTCCAGGCATCATTGAGCCCTCAATGTGCATGTGCAGCTCAACCTTGGGTAGTTTCTCTATGAAAGTAGACATCTAAAATAACGTAAAAATGCAACATGATAGCATGTGGCGTACTGAAAACATGAGGTTTTAAAAAGTCATGCGCATGACATCTGGGTGTTTAAATTCATAAGCCAGTTGATCTTTGACTTTTTGGTTATCAACGGTTTTGAAATTTGTCGTTTGGGAAGCCGTTGTGGCGGGTGGTTTGCGACCTATGAGCTCAGCTGCATATTGGTAAAAATCGGCTTTGCTGGGGTGGGTATCGGCACAGCCATTAAAGGTCTGTTGCCAGGCTTGGTTTGCAATGACCGCTTTGATGATACCAATACAATCATCCAGATGTATTAAATTAACCGGGGCATTGGCTTGATCCAGGGTTTTGCCCTCGGCAAAGAAATTACCCGGATGTCGGTTTGGACCCACCAAGCCTGCAAAACGAATGATGCTGGCAGAAGCATGGGTTTGCATCAATTGTTCAATCTGCCAAATCGGGGAGTCTTGATTGAGCGCTTGGCTGTTTTCGTTGTGGTGTTGTTGGTTTTCTTGATACACAGAGGTGGAGCTGATGTAGAGGATGTGTTTGCAGTTTTGTTCACTGAGTTGATCCAGCATAACATCATAAGCTGTGGTGTCTTTACAGGTACAGGCAATGATCAGTACATCGGCATCAAATAGCATCCCAGGCTCGGACAACTGATCACCCAACTCATACTGTATGGCTTTTAAGCCTTTGTTCTGTAACTCGGCAACTTTATCTTGCTGGGTGGTGGTCAACATCAAATCATGGCCATCGGCCTGCAATGTTTGGGCCAGTGGCTGTGCCAGCCAGCCGCTACCAATGATGTTGATCTTCATGCTTTTGGTAGGGTCACGCCTTTTTGACCTTGGTACTTTCCACCACGGTCTTTATAAGAAACATCACATTCTTCATCGGATTCAAAAAACAAAAATTGTGCCACGCCTTCGTTGGCATATATTTTTGCTGGCAGTGGTGTGGTGTTTGAAAATTCTAAAGTGACGTGGCCTTCCCACTCTGGCTCTAAAGGTGTTACGTTGACAATGATGCCACAACGTGCATAGGTGGATTTGCCTAAGCAGATGGTCAACACATTGCGTGGAATCTTTATGTGTTCAACGGTTCTGGCCAAACAAAATGAGTTGGGTGGGATGATGCAGACATCGGATTTCACATCGACAAAACTTTTAGGATCGAATTTTTTTGGGTCCACAATGCTGGAGTTGATGTTGTGAAATATTTTAAACTCATCTGAACAACGCACATCGTAACCGTAGCTGGAAGTGCCGTAAGAAATGATTTTGTTGTTGCGGCCGGTGGTTCTGACTTGATTGGGTTCAAAAGGGCTGATCATGTCATGTTGTTCGGCCATACGGCGAATCCAGTGGTCTGATTTTATACTCATAATTTTTGTGTCGCTGAGGTTATATTTTGTGTAATTTTAAACTGTCAGTTAAACTGAATTTAATTGGTAGTTTAGCCAAGTTTTGACTGGTTCTTAAGGCAATTTTCAAGGCTTTTTCATTCAAAGCATGTTGGTTTTGCCACAGGGCTGCTGGTTGGCCACTGTCCATATGGCTGCGAATATCAATGTTCAAAGGCATTTGGCCCAACAGGGGAACTTCGAATTCATTGGCCATTCTCAGGCCACCATCTTGGCCAAAAATATGTGCTTCATGACCACAATTTTCACAGATGAAAGTACTCATGTTTTCAATCACACCCAACACCGGTATATCCACTTTTTTAAACATGGCCAGTGCTTTTTGTGCATCCAACAACGCAATGTCTTGTGGTGTGGTAACCAAAACCGCAGCCGTGACTGGGATTTTTTGAATCATGGTCAGTTGAATGTCACCAGTGCCTGGCGGTAAATCCATGATCAAATAGTCTAAATTAGACCAGCGGGTGTCCTCAACCATTTGCATCAATGCTTTGGTCACCATGGCGCCACGCCAAATGGCCGGGTCCTTTTCACCCAGGATGTAACCCAGAGACATGGTTTGTAAACCATCGGCGTCGACCGGTAAAAATGATTTTTGGTCAGGCGACTCTGGTTTTTGGCTGATACCCAACATTTTGGGGATACTGGGACCATAAATGTCGGCATCCAAGATGCCCACATGGGCACCAAGTTGCTGCAAGCTTTTCGCCAGCATCACGCTCATGGTGGATTTTCCGACACCGCCTTTACCAGATGCCACCGCGATGATGTTCTTAATTCCTTTGATGGGCTTAATCTTGTCTTTGATTTGGTGTTGTCGGATGTTTTCTGTCAACTCAATTGATTCGGCTTTAGTCAATGATTGCAATGCTTGTTGGTATGCTGCATTGAATTCACCCGTCGGGAAGCGCAGTTCCACACGGTTTTTCTTGCTGTTAAAATCGATTGATTTGTTGAAAATTTGGTCGGTAATTGGATCGGTTTGGTCGGTCAGTTGGGTCATGGTCAGGTTTCCGTTACTTTTTGAATCAATGCCAATGTAGATGGGTCCAGTGCCATCTGATTTAAAGTGTTGTTCTCTACATGTGCCTGGATGTCTTTGGCAATGGTTTTGCCAAGCTCTACACCTGGTTGGTCAAAACAATTGATGTTCCAAATCACCGATTGAGTGTATATCATGTGTTCATACAGTGCCAACAATTGTCCCACTGATTTTGCTGACATATTTTTCATTAACAGGGTGGTGCTGGGTTTGTTGCCAGGGCAACCCTTCATGCTGTGGTCTTCTTCTTTGCCTTGCATCAAAGCAGCGCCTTGTGCAATCAGGTTGAATAACAAAAAGTCTTGGCTCGGTGAATTGTGTTCTAAAACCCCAATAAAATCCAACGGCAACGCGTCAACACCTTGGTGAAACGCTTGAAAGAAAGCATGTTGAGACAGCTGACCATGGTCACCAAATACCCAAGGTGAGGTTGGGTAATCAATGATTTCGCCAGCTGTACTGTGCATCTTACCGGTGCTTTCCATCATCAACTGTTGTAACCATTTTGGCAAACTGCGTAAACGCGCATCATAGGGTAAACAGCTGTAGGCTGATAGACCGATGAAGTTGCGGTACCAAATCGAAACCAAAGCCATCAAAACAGGCAAGTTTTTATCAAATGGCTGCTGTTGATAATGTTGGTCCATTAAGTGTGCACCTTCAAGCAGGGCTTTGAACTGGGTTTTGCCGGCAGCCAAAACTATTGGGAATCCAATCGCTGACCACAAAGAAAAACGCCCACCAATCGATGGGTCAAACGGCAGTATCATGTGTTCAGGAATGCCAGCTTCCAATGCACGACTGGTGTTCGCCGTGATGGCCATCAGGGAGCTTTGCTGCTGATCTGGCTGATAACCTTTGATGTTTTTCAGTTTGGCTTGAATGGCACGGGCATTCATTAAGGTTTCAACAGTAGAAAAACTCTTGGAACTGATACAAAACAAACAGTGTTCAATGTCAATGGACTTGAATAATTGATTGATTAATGAGTCATCAACACTGGCTGCAAAATAAATGGATATGCGGCTTTCACTTTGTAATTCGGTTAAGGCTTCGACCACCAAACGAGGGCCTAAATAAGACCCACCAATTCCAATGTTGACCAATTGTTTGACTTGTTTGCCGAAAGCCGTTTTAACTTCACCATTGGTGACTTGGTCAGCCAATGAAAACAGGCTTTCGGTGTTGCGCAGGTAATTAGGGTGTTGGGGGTTTCTTAACTCAGTGTGGGTGGCAGGCAGTTGGTCGGTGGTGTTGACAATTTCACCATTGAACATGTTGTCGATGGCAGTTTTCAACTCGGCTGCCTCTGCCAACTGACACAAGGCTGTCAATGCTTGGTCATCCAACCAGTTTTTTGATAAGTCCAGGTACAAGTCTTCGAATTCAAAAACCAAAGATTGTTGCCTGTTTGGGTTTTGCCAAAGTTTCGCTAAGTCACGACGTTCAGCTTGTTGAGCCAATTCATTGAGTTGTTGCCAGACTGGGTTGTTTCGCATTGAGCTGAGTGCTGATTTACAAACGATTCATTGTAACGGATGAGCAAAAAAAAACCCATCCAAATTGGATGGGTTAAATACGATATTTTACTTTTGTGCCCTGCTTGTCTTGGAGTTTTGAATGATTTACTCTAAAACTGGTAACAATATTACCTCAGCATTTGTATAAATGCAACAGCTATATGTGAATTTGTTTAATAAATACAACAAATAATGAAAAAACCATGCAAAAGTTGCAAAAAAACAACAAAAATCGATGTTTTTTGGCATTTTGCCAACTTTTAGTGGAGGTGTTTTTGTTGTATTTTCTTCAAATTTACGAATTCGCTGCGATTATTTAGCCTGTTTGACAGTTGTTTTTTGAGGTTGATTGGTAAATTGGGCTTTAATTGCAATAACGGTTGAACGACAAATGAGCGTTCAGCGATCAACGGGTGTGGAATAATCAGCTGTTTACGGTTCAGACTAATTTTTCCGTAAAGCAATATATCAATGTCAATTGTCCTGGCATGCCATTTTATTGTTGCTTGGCGTTGCATTAAACGGTATTCGATGGTTTTTACGGCTTTCAGTAATGCCAATGGGGTTAGACAGGTTTGAATCTCAATGACTGTATTGATGAAGTCATTTTGGTCAGTTACTCCCCAGGCTTTAGACTGGTACCAAGTGGCTGATTGAATGAATTCAGTATGTGGCAAATTATCGATGTGTATGATGGCGGTGTTCAGTTGCTTGATTGGGTTGTTTAAATTGCTGCCAAGCCCTAAATAACAGCTTTGCGGATTATAGAGTTTTGGCATGGGCAATGAACAGTTGTCTTCAGAGCTCGTAATTAATTTTTTGGCGTTTAACTTTTTTGCCAAAAATAAGACTTTTTATGCCTTCAGGCGACATGTTTTGGATGTTGGTCCAAAATTCAGCTTGTTGAGACAGTTCTGAATTGCTGAGATTTCTGAGCAATAAGAAGTCATAGGCAGCGCGAAAACGTGGGTGGTGCAAGGTGCTGTATACGCCCTTGCCAGACATTTTCTTAAAGCGCAATTGCAAGGTCCACATTTGCCTGATGCCATTTTGTATGGCTTTTGGAATCATTAAATAATCCCTTTGGTTGGTCATCACCAAAGTGGTGGCCTCGTGTAAAGCATCGTGTGAATTGGTGCCTTTATCAAGCAGGGTGTGATAAATAGGAATAAACTCTAACCACATCACACACGCGGTTAGGAACACAGGTGTTACAGACAATCCATTTTTTAATCGGTGATCGGTATTTCTGAACGCTTGGATCAAAAAATCATGCCACTGTTCCTGTTGGTTGGCAATTTTTGCGGCGACAGGGAGCAGGATGTTGAATAATTGCAGTTCGCTGAGGGCATAATAGGCAATTTCCATGTTGCCACAATGGAACATTTTTACCGCTTCATCAAACAACCTGGCAGTAGGAACTTTATGTAAATGGTGTCTGTTGTTGATGATGTCTTGGCGCATTGAGTCGGTCAACGCCAGTCCCAGTTTGGCGTGAAAGCGAACCGCCCTTAACATCCTGACAGGGTCCTCTATGAATCGTTTGTTTGGATTGCCGATGAGCTTCAGCTCACCTTTTTTTAAATCATGCACTCCAGCAGCAAAATCTAAAATGGTTTCCTCGTGCATGTCGTAATACAATGCATTGCAACTAAAGTCTCTGCGAATCGCATCTTGATCAACGGTGCCAAACACATTGTCACGGATGATTTGTCCTTGTTTAACCACCCTGTCTCCAGGATCGCTGCCGCGGAAGGTAGCCACTTCATAGATGCTGTTACCCATATATATGTGAGCCAATCTAAAGCGTCGACCAATGATGCGGCACTTGCCTTTAAAAATACGTTTGATGTCTTCAGGAGTGGCATCGGTGGCGATGTCAAAATCTTTAGGGTGTAAGCCCAGCAATAAATCCCTGACTGCGCCGCCAACTAAGTAGGCTTCAAAGCCATGATCGACCAGTTTATCAATGATTTTTTTGGTGGCGGGACTGATTTCACCGCTGGGTAACCGGTGCTCTGATTTGTTGTATGTAATGAGGTTTTGGTTTAACAAGTTACTTGACTGCGATTTAATCGCTTGTTGTATAATTGCCCATTATATCAAATCAAGGAGCAATTGAATGACTTTTGTGGTAACCGAAGCCTGCATCAAGTGCAAATACACCGACTGTGTTGAAGTTTGTCCGGTGGACTGTTTTCATGAGGGGCCAAATTTTTTGGTTATTGACCCAGAGGAGTGTATTGATTGCACTTTGTGTGAGCCTGAATGTCCCATTGAGGCCATATACCCTGAAGATGATTTACCCGCAGGTCAGGAAAAGTTTATTGAAATAAATAAAGAACTGTCAGAGAGCTGGCCGGTGATTACGGCGATGATTGATGCCCCAGATGATGCGGATGATTGGGCACAAGTTAAGGACAAAGCGCATTTGTTGGACCGTGGCGATTGAGCAAAGCTTTACTTACAATAAAAAAAGCGCTCATCGAGCGCTTTTTTTTATGTAGATAAAGGTTGTTTATTCTTTGATTGCAGCTTCGAATATGTGGTTGAACAAATCGTCTACTACGTAAGAGGAGGGGGCCTCAAACTCTGCAGTTTGTAACCAAATTTGTTGTTTTTGTGGCAGTTTTAAGCAGGTCAAAATGTATTCTCCAGAGCGATCCAGGTAACTGCTGTTGATGCTGAACAGCCTTTTAAAGAATCCTTGTTGTTCAACTTCAGTAATGGGGTCGTAAAATCGATATGTGGCTTGACAGTTTTCCGGATCTTCATCCAGTAATTGCCAATTATAACCATGGTCAGCAACAATCAGATCCCATGCGTCTTGCTGGTTAAAGATTTCAATGGTAGGCATGCCGCCTGACTCAATGATAATTACATTTTCATCGCTGCTGCGACGTTTGGCAAAGGACATTTCCGGAGGTCTTGAGTCAGGAGCTGCGCCGTTTCCTGTGGCACTGGGTTCTGGGATATTGAGGTTGTTGTTGGTCCTGGGTAAGTCAACGCCTTCAATTGGAGTCAGTAAATCTGTGCTTTTGGCTTGTAAATAAGGTTCTTCTTTGGTCAAGCGCTTACAGTTGGCTAAAGCGAAACACAGCGCTGTGATAATGATGGTTTTAATCAAAGGATTCATAAAAGGTTAAACTCCTGACTGGTGGGTTTGGTGTATTGGTTGATAAGGCTGGCCTTTATTGTTGTTAATACCAGTGGTTTTCTGATGCCACTGTCAATTATATTGGCGGCATGCATTAAGCTTTTTACTGGGCATGGGTTAGGTTCATGAAATAAAAACTGGTACAAAGAATTGAGTTTGGCATTCTGGTGTTCGGCCTCAGTGATGTTGCCCAATTGTACATGGTCACAGATATTTTTAACGGCAACTGGTCTGACGTTGGCTGCCACACTGATAACGCCATCTGCCCCTAGATTCATGGCTTCAACAAAACTGGCATCATCACCTGATAGCACGGTGAAGTTTTGAATTTTTGTCAATTGACTGATGCGTTCCATATCTGCTTTGGCTTCTTTGATACCTATTATATTATTTAACTGTGCCAATTGCGCGGTGCTTTTGGCCTGTAGGTCATTGCCAGTTCGACTGGGCACATTGTACAAGATGATGGGCAAGTCTGAGTGCGCTGCGATGTGACTGAAATGACTGATAAGTGCTGCCTGAGTTAAGGTCAGGTAATAAGGTGTAACCACCAGAACTGCATCAGCACCAAGTCGGTGGGCTTGTTGATTGGCTTCAATCACTTGTTGGGGGTCAATGTGACCGGTGCCAACCAGCACTTTTGTGCCAGTGTTGTTACATAGTTTAACCGCAACTGAAATCAGTTGCTCCAGTTCAGCTTTATCTAATAAAGCAGATTCACCCGTAGTGCCCCCAACCACGATGCCCCTGGTTGCGCATTTGATGTGCCAGTTAATAAGTGTTTGCCACTGGTTGTAGTTAATACTGCCGTCACTGTGCATGGGAGTAACCAATGCCACCATGTTGCCAGTAAATTCTTTGGCTTGATTTTGACCCATTTAAACTTGTAAATAATCTACAAAAGCGCATAATTATATGCTTTTTTTAATTCAGGTGTATTAAACAATGGTTAAAATCAATAATAAAGTCTGGCAACATCAGCTGCAACTGACCAGTGAGCAGCCTAACACTTTGGCAGGACTGGTTACAAACTGTGCTGTGCTGTACTTTTATCCGCGGGCCAACACGCCTGGGTGTGCAACAGAGAGTCAGGACTTTAGCACCCATTATTCGATATTTAAACAATTGGGTTGTGAAGTTATTGGGGTGTCCATGGACAGCTTAAAAAAGCAACAAAACTTTAAAAATAAATATACCATGCCGTTTGAGTTGGTTGCTGACGTTGATGAAGTGTTGTGCCAAGAGTTTGATGTCATCAAGCAAAAGAACATGTATGGCAAGCAATTTATGGGCATCGAAAGGAGCACCTTTTTAATCAACTCATCAGGTGAAATTATACAGGCTTGGCGAAAGGTTAAAGTGCCGGGACATGTTGAAGCTGTTTTAGTGGCTGTCAAAGAAATTTTTGCTTAAATCAGGTATAATTAAGCACTTAATTATTAACCCTGTATAACGAGAGAAAGGAATAACAATGACGCAAACAATTACAATCATAAAAGGCGACGGTATAGGCCCAGAAATCATGGACGCAACTTTGCGGGTATTGGACCAATTGGACCTGAATTTTAATTACGATTTTAAACTGGCAGGTGTGGCCGCTTTAGAGGCCACTGGCGACCTGTTGCCAGCTGAAACACTGGCGGCTATTGAGGCCAATAAAATTTGTTTAAAAGGGCCGTTAACCACGCCAGTTGGCAAAGGTTTTAGCTCCATCAATGTGGCTTTAAGAAGGCATTTTAAGTTGTTTGCAAACGTCAGGCCTGTGGTCACTTTTGAAGGCACTAAGTCGTTGTATAAAGACATTGATATTTTGACCATCAGAGAAAATACTGAAGGTGCTTACCTCAGTGAAGGCCAAACTATTAACGAAGACAGGACCGTGGCTGAATCTAAAATAGTGGTCACCAGAGAGGCTTCTGAGAATATAGTTCGCTATGCTTTTGATATTGCCAAAAAAGCAGGTCGAAAAAAAGTGACGGCAGTGCATAAAGCCAATATCATGAAAACCACCTCAGGATTGTTTTTGGAAGTTGCGCAAGAAATGGCCAAAGAGTACCCAGGTATAGAATTCAATACTTTGATTGTTGACAATACCTGTATGCAACTGGTTATGAATCCAGATCAATTTGATGTAATTGTTACCACCAATTTATTTGGTGACATCATTTCTGACTTGTGTGCTGGTTTGGTGGGTGGTTTAGGTATGGCACCAGGTGCTAATATTGGTGCTGATGTGGCAATGTTTGAAGCAGTTCATGGCTCTGCACCCGATATTGCAGGCAAAAAAATTGCTAACCCGACAGCATTGATGTTGGCTGCAGCCATGATGATTGAGCATTTAGGCCATGTTGATAAGGCACAGTCTGTGAGGACTGCAATTAAACAAACTTTGTTAGAAAAAGACCGATTGACGGGTGATTTGGGTGGCAGCGCTCATACGGCTGAGTTCACTGATGCCGTCATTTCACGGCTGTAAAAGGCTGTGTGTGTTGTGTTTTTGCAACAAATCACAGAGATTAGGTGATTTATTTGCTGTTTAGTGCGCTAAAAATTGACATTGTGTTGTTTTTTTGACATCATTGCGCACAAGGCGAAATATTATATAAATGTTAAGAAAACTCATTAAATACACAACTTTGATAGCGACAGCACAAGTGGTTTCAGTCTTTACTGTGGCTGCTGCTGAATTATCATCGTTGTATCCGACGGCTACACCAAGCAACAGTGCGTCTGTTGCCATGTATAGCGGAAAGATGGACTTGGGGCATTGGCGCAACAACATTGCGGATCGTATTTACCCTAATTTCTATGCCAACTTACAGTTGTCACCTATGGATCAATACGCTGGTGCCTTGAGTCTTCAAGGCGCCAAGATGTATTTCAATGTTGAACGGTTGAATGAACTAAGTCAGTTGACTGATGGGAAGTCCTATTTCTTTACCTTTAACTATGATCAATCATTTTTACAGCCAGTTAACTTTTACGACTCTGCATTTAAATTTGATCAAGTTTTATTGAGGGATAAAGAGTCTTTCAGTAGAAGTATTTTCGCACCAGGTATAGCTTACCGAGTGAATGACAATTCTGAACTGAGTTTGGCTGTTGTTTTTGCGCAACAAAACTATTCGGATATCAATTTTCTGGCCAATGAAATCAATGGCTTTAATCAACTAGACTTGTACTCAGCCAACTACTCGGAAACCAGCAATGGTTTAGGGTTGAACTTGGGTGTTTCGCAAAAGATATTCAATCGCATTACTGTTGATGCTGAATACCAGTCTAAAATTGATATGGATGGTTTCAGTCGGCTTTTAGGTGTGCAAGCGGACCCTGCTGATTTTGATATTCCCGAACAGATTAAATTATCTGTTGGTTTTGATCTTTCAGGTCGCAATGCGCTGACTCTAAAGGCAACACACAATTATTACAGTGATATCAATGCATTTGTCAGTCGCTCTTTTCCCAATATATTCTTAAGTTTTTTGAATGATTTCGAAAGTCCTGAGTTTAACTGGGCTGATCAAACTGTATATGCAGTAAATTTGGCGCATAAATTCAACAGTGGTGCAGTCATTAATCTAGAGTATTCAGGTCGCCAACAAGCACCCGCTACCGACGCTGATTTAACCACAATTTTAGAGGCGATTTCTGCCCCCTACAGTGTGCGATTGGGTTTAAATACTCCGTTTTTTGGAGGCGAACTGGATTTGTATGCCAGTTATGCACCTAAGCCTTTGAATTTTGGTCGCACCGATTTTGGTCGTGTCAGCAGTGAGCTTAAAGGAGAGCATGCCGAGGCTGTACTGTCCTGGCTTTATACTTTTTGATTACTTGTTACCTGCCTTCCCGGCTGATTAAATACTGTTAGGCTTCTGCTGCTTTCACGCCTATAATTAACTTATGAATGTAATCTCAAGTTGGTTTAAAAAGAACTTTTCAGACCCTCAAATTGTTATTTTGATTTCAGTGTTGATTCTGGGATTCGTCTTTATCATTTACTTTGGCCGCCCACTGGCGCCTTTCTTGACCAGCATAGTTGTGGCTTACCTTTTGGAAAGTGTAATTGTACGCTTGGAAAGACTTAAATTTCCCCGTATATTGGCTGTTGGCTTGGTGTTTTTGACTTTCATTGCTTTGATGTTGGTGTTGATTATATGGTTGGTGCCCAAGTTAACCAGCCAAATAACACAACTGGCACAAGCTTTGCCGGCCTATATTTCTACAGGGTTGGATTTTTTAAGGGAGTTGCCTGAGAAATACCCCACCATGATCGAGCCATCACAGGTGCAATCTGTTATTGCCAGTGTCACCAATGAAATGACTAAATGGGGACAGAATATTTTGGGTAAAACTGTTTCATCAGTTTTCAGCGTTTTTTCTATTGCTGTGTTTTTAGTAGTTATGCCGATACTGGTGTTTTTTCTACTTAAAGACAAGTCTTTGATTGTGGCTTGGTTGAGGCAATTTATCCCAAAAGACTCAAAATTAACTTTATCAGTTTGGCACCAGGTTGATGTGCAGATTGGTAATTATGTACGCGGTAAGGCTTTTGAGATATTGTTGGTTGCTTTGACCAGCTACATTGTGTTCATATTTTTAGATTTAGATTACGCCATCCTGTTGGCAACGTTGACTGGTTTTTCGGTATTGGTGCCATTCATAGGTGCTGTGGCCGTGACCATCCCTCTTGCCTTGGTGGCTTTTGTGCAATTTGGCTGGAGTGCACCATTTGCCTATGTCATGGTTTCATACGGTGTCATCCAAATGCTTGATGGTAATGTGTTGGTGCCTTGGCTGTTTTCTGAGGTCAATAATTTGCATCCAGTAGCAATTATTGTGGCAGTGTTGTTTTTTGGTGGTGTGTGGGGTTTTTGGGGCGTGTTTTTCGCTATTCCATTGGCCACCTTGGTAAATGCCATCATAGATTCATGGCCAAAGTCTATTATCTCACCGGAAACACCGGGTCAAGCTTAACCACGTTAGTGGTCAGGCTTTAATGGCTCTGTTTATAAGTTGAGCAGTTGGTCTAACTGACCACTTCGATTCATGGCATTCAAATCATCAAAGCCGCCAATGTGCTGCTCGTTGATGAATATTTGTGGGACACTGGTGCGCCCTGATTTTTCCATCATAATTTGTCGTTGCTGACGGTCTTGGTCTACCCTGATTTCTTGGTAACTCAAATCTTTGCTTTTTAATAACTGTTTGGCGGCATTGCAATAAGGGCAAATAAGGGTGCTGTAGACAACTATGTTGTGTTGTTTTGTGGTTTTTTCTTTCATGGTTTTGGGTTCACATACAATGTTTGGGTTTAGGTAGTCCTGCGTGTTTACTGGCCAGTCTAACGGGACCTTCTGGGTAAAGTCTATACAGGTACCTGGAATCAATAGATTCGTCTATTTTTTGTCGCAGTACTTTAATCAATAATCGCATGGGTGGTGTGTCACCGGTTTCTGAATATATTTCTTGTACTGCTTTTATCAACTGCCAATGGGCTTTGGTCAATGATATGTTGTCTGTTTTTGCCAGCTGTATGGCCATATGCTCAGTCCATAAACTGCGGTCTTTAAGGTGACCATGTTGATCTATATGGTTTTTGTTTACTTCCATGCCAAAGTGTTTTTATGGGCGATAATTAAATTCAGCCATTGCTCATTGTTGATGGCGTTGAGGTTTGCTGATCTTACAGTATTGGGGGTTTTTTCCTGGTTTACAAGGTAGCAATTTTGCTTTACACCCTCAAACCATTTGTTCAGCCATTTCAAGTCAGATTCAGTTGGGGCGCCATAAATCACTAAGTTGTCATGTTGCCCAATAAGTTTGAAGCAGTGGTCGGCTGTATAAATGTCTCGCCAATGGTACAGGTGTAAAGTGTTCATGACAGGTGGTCGCATTGTGTACTCAGTGTGGCAAACTGGGCATAATTAATTGCCTCTAAGTGTTGGTTGGTCTCAGCTTGTGGGTAATCAATCAGCTGATACATGTGACTTACTCCGTATAATTTCAATGCCAGCCACTGTTTACATAATTGCTCGTCCTGTTGGATTTGTGCAAAAGCGCCTGCAGTGAAAACCACTTCAACCTGGTGGTCAAAATTAAGCATGGCTAAACACATTAAGTAGCTGTTGTTAGTTTGCTCAGCACTCATGTGCTCGGTCACTATATATAAACATTTCATTAGCACAGCTCCACTGTTTTATCAGCATGTTCCATGGCTTTGACCCAGCTGCCGAGGCTGGTGACGGTAAAACCTTCTGTTTGGTTTGCTAAATCCATGAGGTCGTTGGCTTCGACAAGGGTGCTGCATAATAATAACTGGGCGTTTGATTGGCGCTGCCACTGTTGCCACCTAAGTAAAGTTTGTTGGTTTTGTAATACTTTAATGGCTTGTCCGTAAAACAACACGGTTGTGACAGTGTGTCCATTATCACAGATGGTTTGAGCCAGTGACAATGCAGTCTGTAAGCAGTTTGCCCATTGATCAGCAGGGTTGATGTTTAAACTGAAATTCATCTTGCTATTGTAACCAAATAACCACATTTAAGGCATCTAATCAAATTAAAAAGCGGTTATTAATACAGCTACAGGCAGTTGCTTTAATTTGGATTGAATTTAACGTGTAATTTATGGTCTTAAGACTACAATATGAATATGATAAAAATACTCCTCAGCGCTGCCATTATTTTCCTGACGCAGTCGGTTGCACATGCTGAATATAAATTACCTGATCTGGGCAATCCATCTGATCGAGTTTTATCGGTTGATGCGGAGCAAAGATACCGTCAGAGTATCAAGCAACAAATGTATCAATATAATTTTGTCATGACCGATCCGGTGGTGTCCAACTACATATATCATTTAGGTTATCAATTGGCCGCTCATTCAAATAAACCCAATCAACAGTTTGATTTTTTTATGGTGCCTGCCAATGTCGTCAATGCATCGGCCTATCCAGGTGGTTTAATTGTGGTGTATTCAGGGCTGTTTTTAGAGACCGATAACGAAAGTGAGCTGGCAGGTGTCTTGGCACACGAAATTGCGCATGTTAATCAGCGACACATTTCTCGAATGATGGCTAAGCAGCAAAAATCAACCGCCCCAATATTGTTAGGTATGTTGGCAGCAGTAGCAGTTTCACAGTCGACAAACAGCAGTGATGCACCAATTGCTATTGCAGCAAGTATGTCTGCAATTCAACAACAGTTAGCTATTAATTTTACTCGCTACCATGAGTATGAGGCCGACCGAGTTGGCATCAATACGCTGTATCAAGCTGGTTTAAATCCAGAAGGTATGGCCACGTTTTTTGGAAAATTGATGCAAAAAAACCGCATAGATCCAAGGTATCAGTTGCCCGAATACCTACGCACACACCCGTTGTCAGTTAATCGTGTGACCGAAGCACGAAATCGCTTGAAAGCTTTTGCAGAAAAAGAATACAGCGAATCTGTGATGTATGAGTATGTTAAGCAAAGAGTAAAAGTATTAACAGTGGATAAATTCACCAACCTGAGTGAATATTATCAGGGTGAACTTGCTACTGATTCAGCAAACAAAAACGCACTGCTCTATGGCCAAGCTTTGTGGTACTTTAAGAACAATGAGCTACCCAAGGCTTGGCAAGTGCTGGAACAGATTGAGCCAGAAGCCAGTGTCAAATACCTGGTTGATCTTTTGATGGTTGAAGTCATGGCGCGGATGGATCAAGTCAAGTCAAAGCCAATGATAGATGACATATTGAAAAGGTATTCAGACAATGATGTGGTTTTAGAAACAACTGCACAGATTATGCTGAAATCAAAAGACCTCAAGTGGATTGATCAGGCCATTCAAATAGTGCGTAAATTACTGATTTCTCATCCTGAAGATCCACACTTGTATGAGCTGCTTTCAATCGGATACTACGGTGCCCTGAAGCCTGTTCAAGCTGGAGAAGCCATGGCTAGAAAAGAACATCTGATGGGGATGAACTACAGAGCGGTACGGATTTTACGTAATTTAAAGAAAAACGATGATTTGGATTATTACCAGTCTGCAGTAATTAATGCATTAATCGCGGATTATGAACCTTTGATTACAGATGAGGAAAGGCGGCAGGAAATTGCAGCAGATGGTGGCATCAGTCGTCGTTAAGCAGCACAAAGCAATGAAATTACTTTGATATATTGGTTCAATTTGATTACAATGCGCGATTAGTTAAAAATTAACGGATAAGTTATGGCAAGAGTAACTGTAGAAGATTGCTTAGAAAAAGTACAAAACAGATTTGATTTGGTGTTGATGGCTGCCAAAAGAGCTCGTTTGATTGCCAACGGTCAAGAGCCAATGGTTGAAGAAGAAAACGATAAGCCTACTGTATTGGCATTGCGTGAAATTGCCGAAGATAAAATCAACGATGAAGTGTTGGCAGAGTTAGAGCTTGAAGCCAAACGTTCACGTGAGTTAGAAGCCTGGAATGCAGCTGCTGAAACTCAAGACAATGAAGACGCAGAGTAACGCCAGTCTGTCACAAATCAACATGAGGTTTTGGATGTGACTGTGTTGTCATACACATCCAAAACCATGAGTCATAAAGCCGTACAAGAGGCTTTTAAAAAGCTCAAAGAAAAAACCAACCTATACCTCAAGCCTGAAGAGAAAGCCAAGCTCCGTGAAGCGGTACATTTTGGCGCATTCGCTCACGAGAAACAAATCCGTAAATCAGGTGAGCCTTATATCACCCATCCGATTACAGTGGCCACAATCCTGGCTGAACTGCGGGTTGACATTGATACACTGATTGCAGGTGTGTTGCATGACACCATTGAAGACACTGGATTTGAATATGCTGACATAGCGAAGCATTTCAATGTTGATGTGGCTAATTTAGTTGAAGCCGTCACCAAGTTAGACAAACTCAAATTCAGGAACTTGAAAGAAGCCCAAGCAGAAACATTTGTAAAAATGCTGTTTGCCATGGCTGATGACATTCGAGTGATTATCATTAAATTGTCTGATCGCCTGCACAATATGCGTACCATCAAGGCGATGAGTGCTTCTGGACAGCGGCGTATTTCTAGAGAGACTTTGGATGTTTATGCGCCAATCGCAGAACGGATTGGTTTAAAGGCCATTCAACATGAATTAGAAGACCATGCCTTCAAAGCATTGCACCCTAATCAGTACAAGCACATTTATGACGCCTCCAGAAAAATTGCTGGAAACAGGCAGAAAGCCGTAGAAAAAATTCGCAAAAATATAGAAAAAGCCTTGCTTGAGTCTGGCATGCTGGTTGATGTGACTGGGCGCCAAAAAACTCCTTACAGTACCTATAAAAAAATCAAAACCAAACAGGTAGATATTGAAGAGGTGCATGATTTATTTGGGGTGAGGATTGTGGTTAAAGAACTCAACCAGTGTTATTTGGCATTGGGAATTATTCATAATTTATACCCGCCAAATGAAAATGGCTTCAAGGATTACATAGCAGTGCCTAAGCAAAATGGTTACCAATCCTTACATTCGGTTGTCACTGGGCCTTATGGCATGAAACTAGAGGTGCAAATCCGCACTGAAGAAATGGATCAACTCTCCGAAGCCGGTGTAGCGGCACATTGGATGTATAAGCACAAAGATGCCCAGCAAATTCCCTCGTTAACAAAAGCCAGAAGCTGGCTCAATTCATTGTTAAAAATTCAAAAAGATTCGGGCAGCTCTTTGGAATTTTATGAAAACCTCAAGGGCGATTTAGGTACTGATGAAATCTATGTCTTCACTCCCAAAGGCGACATTGTGCAACTGCCAAGCAAGTCTTGTGTTCTGGATTTTGCTTTTGCTATTCACAGTGCTGTTGGTGCGCATGCCGAAAGCGCAGTGGTTAATGGCGACCCAGCTACCCTGTCTCAAGTTTTGGATACCGGCGATGCCGTATCAATTAAAACTGCTAAAGGTTTAACCGTAAATGCTGAATGGTTGCGCGTGGTGGTCACCAGTAAAGCCAGAACTGCCATCCGCAAAGAGCTCAAAGACATCAAAGATGAAGATGCATTAATACTGGGACATCGCATGCTTGACCGCGCCCTGGACACATTTGGCTATTCATTTGAAAAGTTAGATCCTCGTGCCATCAAACGGGTGTTAAAGCATTACCAACTGAACAGCATGGATGACTTGTTAAAAAGTTTTGCTTTTGGGCAGTTGTTGCCTTCCATTGCTGCCAGAAAATTAATGCCTTTGATGAAGCAACGTAAGTTAGATAAGGATTACCAGCCCAAAGAATCATTGACCATTGATGGCACTGAAGGTTCGATTGTCAATTACCCTAATTGTTGTTTACCGTTACCCGGTGATGAAATAACTGGGTACTTAAGTCCAGCAAAAGGCGTGGTGATTCACCGCAGCGGTTGTATCAATTTGGCTGAAACCTTAAAGGGTGCGCCTGAACGTAAAGTCTATTGTAGCTGGAGCGTTAACACCAGTGGCAACTTCAAAACCTCTTTGCAAGTAGATGTCATCAACCGCACAGGAGTCTTGGCCAATTTGGCTTCAGTGATTGCAGAAGAAGATGTTAATATTGTAACCATCGACCAGACTGACCGTGATTCAGGGTTTTCTCAATTGTTGTTTACTGTTGAAGTTTCGAGTAAACGTGACGTCATTGGTTTAATGGACCAACTACATGGCCACCCAGAAGTGGTCAAAGTGAAACGAGTATATCATGAAAAAAATCATTAAAACTGACCAAGCACCTGCTGCAATTGGTACCTACTCACAAGCCATCGTGCATGGCAACACTTTGTATACATCAGGACAGATACCCATCGATCCAGCCACTGGCGAAATGTTACCGGCTGAGTTTGAATTACAAGCCAATCAAGTGTTTAAAAACTTGGTGGCCATTGCTGAAGCTGCTGGCACAACGCTACAAAATGCGATTAAACTGAATGTGTACTTGCAAGATTTAAATGATTTTGCCTTATTGAATCATGTCATGGGTGAATACCTTGATGAACCATACCCTGCTCGCGCAGCCATACAAGTGGCGCGCTTACCCAAAGATTCATTGATTGAGATTGATGCCATTATTGCCATTGCCTGACTGTCTGTCTTTGGATAATGGAGCTCACTGAACTTAAAGGCATTGGTAAAACCACTGCGGTGAAGCTGCAGGAGTTTGGCTTGAATGATGTCATGGATTTGTTGTTTCATTTGCCTTTGCGTTACGAAGACAAGACCAAAATCACCCCAATAGATCAATTGCTGGGATTCAGTTTTGCCTTGGTTGAGGGTGAAATAACCAAGTCGTATGTAACTCAAGGCAGAAGGCCTATCTTGGTATGTGAGATTGATGATGGAACCGCATTCATGCAGCTGAAGTTCTTTAATTTCTATTATTCACAAAAACTCAAGATGAAATCAGGCATGCGTATTCGGGCTTATGGTGAAGTCAAGCATGGTATGTACGGAATGGAGATCATACACCCTGAATTCAGCCTTGGCGAAGAGCAGCCTGCATTGGCTGAAACATTGACCCCGGTGTATCCAAAGTCAGAAGGTATTTCACAAAAACTGTTACAGAAATCTGCTACTCAGGCCACTGAATTATTACTCAAAGATGCTTTTGAATTGACAGAGCTGCTGCCTAAAAAATGGTTGGTCGCGCAGCAGATACCTACACTGAAAGCGGCGTTACTGTATGTCCACCGACCTCCGGCAGATGCCAATGTAAGCCAATTACTTAACCACACCCACCCAGCCCAACAGCGGCTGAAGATAGAAGAAATATTGGCCCATTTTTTGGCTATGCACCAAGCCAGAACAGCGGTACAACAGCTTACTGCACCAGTGCTACCCATAAATCAAGCGCTCAATCAGCAATTGTTGTCATCTTTGCCGTTCACTTTGACTGCTGCCCAAGCGCGGGTGGTCAACGAGATTCATCAGGACATGGCACGCAATTATCCCATGCAACGCTTGGTTCAAGGTGATGTAGGCAGTGGTAAAACGGTGGTGGCAGCCTTGGCCATGCAAGCGGCCATAGCAGCAGGCAAACAGGCAGTGATGATGGCACCGACTGAAATTCTTGCTGAGCAACATTTACTGACGTTAAAGGTCTATTTTCCTGATCAGCAAATTGCTTTCCTGTCAGGCAAAATAAAAGGCAAAGTCAGGACTGAGGTATTGGCTCGAATTGCCGGTGATGCTGAGCTTATTATAGGAACCCATGCCTTGTTTCAGCCTGATGTAACGTACCGGGATTTGGCTTTGGTGATCATCGATGAGCAGCATCGCTTTGGTGTCCATCAGCGTTTGATGTTGAAACAAAAGGGCCAGGCCAGTGATGCTCAAGATGGCCAAATGGTACCACACAGTCTGATCATGACTGCTACGCCCATACCAAGAACTTTGGCGCAAATTGCCTATGCCAATCTGGATGTTTCGGTGATTGATGAATTGCCGCCCAATCGCAAAGTCATCAACACGGTGTTATTAGACAACAATAAAATGCCACAATTGGCAGAGCGCATCAGGAATGCTTGCGCCAAGGGTGAACAAGCCTATTGGGTATGTACTTTAATTGAAGAGTCTGAACACTTGCGTGCCAAAGCGGCTCAAGACACTTACGACGAATTGCAAGATTGGTTTCCAGATTTGGAAGTGGGTTTAATCCATGGTCGGTTAAAAAGTGAAGACAAACAAGCGGTGATGGATCGATTCACTGCCAATCAGATTCAATTGCTCATCGCCACCACAGTCATAGAAGTTGGGGTGGATGTACCTAACGCCAGTTTGATGGTGATCGAAAATGCCGAACGTTTGGGCTTGTCTCAGCTGCATCAATTGCGCGGTAGAGTGGGGCGAGGCAACCGCCAAAGTCATTGTGTGTTGATGTATCAGGCGCCGTTGAGTGAAAATGCTCAAATACGTTTGCAAACCATGCGTGAAACCAATGATGGTTTTAAAATTGCGCAACAAGACCTTAAGTTGCGTGGCCCAGGTGAAGTGCTAGGAACCCGTCAAAAAGGTAGCATGGAATTCAGATTTTCAAATCCAGAACAAGATGCCGAACTATTTAAGCAGGCCAAGGTCATGGCTGCTGATTTGATGCAGCACAACCCCGAAATCTGTGAGCAAATCATCCAGCGTTGGCAACGGCAAGCACAGGAATTAGCCAAAGTCTGAAACGATATGAGTTGCTCGCATTGGTGGGGCTGAGTCTTGCTGTACAATAACTGTTTTAATGCCAAACAAATTGGAGTAAAAACTCATGTTAAAAGCAGAATATCGTTCACGTGGCCCCATTCCCCAAGACCTGATAGAAGCTGTGCCTTTAGAAAAGCCGCAATTGCAAACTGGACAAGTTTGGCTCGAAATGTTGGCAGCACCCATCAACCCTTCAGATGTCCTTACCCTGACCGGTCAGTACGGTATACTGCCACCGTTGCCTGCCATCGGTGGTAATGAGGGTGTGGCCAGGGTGGTTGAACATGGTCCCGATGTGACAGAGCCAGCCATCGGACAAACGGTGCTGTTGCCGGTAGGCATTGGTACTTGGGCCACTCACATGGTGGCTGATGCCAAAAGTCTGATTTCCTTGCCCAATGAAGTCGATCCCATTCAGTTGTCAATGATTACTGTAAATCCACCCACAGCAGCTTTGTTATTAAGTGAATTTGTGGCTCTCGAAGCGGGTGATTGGGTGATTCAAAATGCAGCCAATTCAGGGGTTGGTTCGTATTTAATTACTTTGGCTAAATTGCGCGGCTTAAAAACCATCAATGTGGTGCGCCGCGCCTCTTTGGTTGAACCCTTGTTGGCAGCTGGTGCTGATGTGGTGCTGGTTGATGGCGACGATTTGGCTGCAAAGGTCAAGTCTGCAACTGATGGTGCTGAAATCAAGTTGGGTATAGATGCTGTGGGTGGAACTGCCACAGCCCGAATGGGCGATGCCTTGAGTGTAGGGGCCACCTTGGTAAATTATGGTGCCATGAGTGGCGAACCTTGTCTGATGCCGCCTACAGTCCTGATATTCAAAAGTATCACTGTCCGGGGGTTTTGGCTGGCTGAATGGTTTCGTACAGCAAGTCCTGAACAACAGCAGCAGTTGTATGGCTCACTTATTGAGTTAATTGCCGAAGGGCAGTTGTCAGTACCTATACACGCCACCTATTCAGTGCAAGACATTAAGCAAGCAGTAACTGCAGCAGCAGCTGGAAAGCGCAATGGAAAAGTCGTTGTGGTTAAGGATTCTCCTGCAACAACTGACAGTCAATTGTAAGCCGGGCTATTCAGGTGTTAAACTGTTAACTATTCAACACACCGTTAAAACTATGCTGACAGTCCACCACCTGAACAATTCTCGCTCTCAACGCATTCTTTGGCTATTGGAAGAGCTGGGCGTTGAGTATAAAATTAAGTTTTATGCACGTGATGCCAAAACCCAACTGGCACCTGATGAACTGAAAAAAATTCACCCATTAGGTAAATCGCCAGTAGTGACTGATGGCAGCGAGGTATTGGCTGAGTCTGGAGCCATCATTGATTATTTAGGCTATAAATACGGTTATGGTGAATGGGTGCCCAGACGCAACAGCAAGAAATACAAGCCCTATATGTATTGGCTGCATTATGCGGAAGGTTCACTGATGCCACCCTTGTTGCTTAAGCTTGTGTTTGATAAAGTGAAAAGTGCCAAGGTGCCTTTTTTTATCAAGCCTGTTACGCATGGCATAGCCAACAAAGTCATGGATTCATTTGTCACGCCCAACATCAAAAACCATTTTGCGTTCGTGGAGCAGCATTTATCTGAAAATACATATTTTGCCGGTGATGAAATCACTGGAGCTGACATTCAAATGTCATTTCCATTAGAAGCCAGCGTCGCCAAAGGAGCGATTACAGCGGTATCACACCCGCATATTTACCAGTACGTGGATGATTTTCAAGCCCGAGAAGCCTATAAAGCAGCATTGGCCAAAGGTGGTGAATATGATTACTCTATTTAACTGACTGCTCAAACCCGTTGCGGTAAATCAAGTCGTCTGTACCTAACACTTCAGCGACTTCAGCCAAAGTGGCCAGATTGGTTTTGATGATGTACTCACCTTGGTTGGTGTTGATGTTTTCGGGCAAATCGGTGCTGCGGTGGTAATCTGGATACAAAGCATAATCATCGTCTATCGACAGTACAGCCGGCATGCCATTGTCGATGTATGACACGTGGTCAGAGCCAAAATAATTGGTGCTGGTGAACACCGTTAAATCAGGTGCATAAGTGGCGGCATTTTGTACCAGAGTATTCATCAGCCATTGGTAGTTGCCAGATGATTCTACCAATAACTCATGTTGGGTGTTGTGAATGTAGCCTATCATATCCATGGTCAAGGCGGCTTTGATTTTATCATCATCACCATTATTGATTAATGTGTCTGCATGGAATTCACTGCCAAACAAACCCTGTTCTTCACCAGAATAGCAGATGAATATTATACTGCCTGCAAAACTGTACTGACTGGCGATGCGCGCCATTTCAATGACACCTGCACAACCACTGGCATTGTCGACCGCACCAGGTGCTTCGGGGTTGCCATCATTGCCAGAAATAGAATCCATGTGAGCACCTACCACATACCAATCATCAGGTCGTGTCAGTCCAGTTTGAATGCCCATAATGTTGTTGGAAATGGATGAGCCAACATTGAATGTAACTTGACTGGTTTGTAAGTTGAATTGGCTGAATTGGTTTTCAATCCAATTGGCCGCCGAAGCATTGCCCGTGCTGCCAGTTTGTCTTGACCAAGTAGACAAGGTCACGATGTCAGCCAACCAGCTGGCTGAATCGACTTGATCGACCAATGTTTGAATTTGTGACTGACTGCTTTTGGACGGTGGTGTAGTGGCTTTAATAATCGGTTGAAAATCATCGACAGCAATATAGCTTAAGTGTGGGTCGGACTTGAGTTCAGCTTGGGTGTTTTTTAAGACCAGGCTGTAACCATGCGCTTGGAGTAACACTTTAACCGGCAGGTTTTGTATTTCAACTTTATTCCCCCTGACTACCAGTAACCGTTCCTTAGGGTAAAGGGTGGTGGCAGGCGGCAGTGCTTTAAAAGTTGGCTTGGCGTCACAAATCAGTGATTGGTTTGCCAGTTGTAACTGCTGTGCTTTGTGGTGGCTGTATTGGTTTGTCAGGTGACACCAATCTTCTGCGGTTGCGTTGACAAAGACCAACAGCAAAAAGGCGGCCACTGACCATGTGTAGGGGCTTGGTAAGACAGCTTGTTTAGTCATGAAGTTTAATTGGCATGTGTAAATACTCGTATGATACCGCACAAATGATGCACATGGAAACGCCGTGGTTAAACAGTTTTAATGCTTGCAGTAATTACCATCGGCGCGCCATCTAAGTGCAGCCAACTAATCAAAGTGGTCATAAAAGATCACATCATTTTGGTTAATATTGTTGAATTCAAAAGCTCCCATGTCATAGTGGCCATAAACGGGAGCGACGATGGCGAAACCACGAGGTATGCCCTTGATGTCATGGTGTTTTGGCTGGTAGACACTGGTGTCACAATAATCCAAAGGTGCAGAGAATAAAGTTAGTGCATAGTCATGAGTAACTGAATCTGCAAAGCCAGGGTCATTGGCGGTGATCATTGGCCCCATGCTGTCAGGTAATGCATGTGGCGCTGGTACATTAAAACATTGGCCACTGTAATGGTGATTCGGTGAACCAGCACTGATGACATTGGCAGGGTCATTCCAAATCAAACTGCTGTTGAGCTTAAGACTTTGGGTGCTGTTTTGAGCTGCACCCAGAACAAAAATGTGGTCAGTAGCGTTATCAGTCACGGTATTGAAGGCAAAATTGAAAGTGACTTGATTATCAAGTTTAAACAGACTGTATCCAGTGCTTTGTTCTGCTTGGTTACCAAAAACTTGATTGCCTTCAAATATGGATTCACAGGAATTTTGGTGGTCGCCATTTAAATCTAAGACACTGGCTATTGCTGCCGTGTTGTCTCGAAATGTAGTTTGATAAATCTGCGTAGTGGCGCAACTGTTGAGCATGATGGTGGCAGAAAAATCAGCCGCGTTGTTGGCCACTTCAGAACACAACTGGTTACCAAAGCAGGATCCGCTAGAACGGCGCATATGCAGATGTGCGCCTTCGTTTAAAGACAGTGCAGAGCCTCTGTTGGCTTGGTTGTGGTTAATTCTGCCATTGGTTATTTTCACTTGTGAGCCGCTGCCTCGTGCATAAATGCCTCCACCCTGTCCATTGTTTTCATCCGTGGTGTAGTTGCCAATAACGTTGGCAAAGTGAAAGGCATTACCCAAGACAATTAATTGGGCATTCAACAGGTAGGCGCCACCACCAAAATTGGTGGCACTGTTATTATTCAGTCCAGCTATGGATTGCGGCACACTTAAATTGTCACCTGCGCGAAGTTTGACCTGACAACCATTGCCTGCATAAATCCCACCGCCTGATACCGCAGAGTGGTTGTTGGCAATGTAGCTGTTATCATCTATATCTACCAGAGTTGTGTGTAGACAAGTAATGCCGCCACCGGTCTGCTGAGCGGTGTTTGCCACCAATTGGGTGTTGATTGATTGTAACTGTGCACCTGATTCTGCAGCAATGCCGCCACCTGAAACAGCCGTGTTCTGTTCTAGGGTACTGTGCTTGATGGTGACCTGTGCATTTTGACTCACAAACAGGCCGCCACCGTTGCTGCCAGCGCTGTTGTTTTTGATCTCAACATGGTCGATTAACAGCTGCCCTCCATTGATGCCACTGTAATACAGACCACCGCCAAAATGATTGGCAGAATTGTTGCGAATGGTGCTGTGACTGATGGAAGTGTCCACATTACCAATGATGACTACCCCGCCAGCAATGTTGCTGCCGTTTGTTAGGCCAGAGTGAATGTCTAAACCTTTGAATACCACGGTCTTGGGATTGTGGCCGCTTGCTGCTGTGGTTTTGATTTGTATGGCTGTCATGCTGTTGTTGCCGGAAATTTCGGTAAGTACAGCGCTGCTGATATTGTTTTGCGCATCATGGCAGTTGTTGTATCCGCCTATTAGTTCAACAGAACGATTGATCAGACTGATGGGGGCATATATGGTTTGGTTGGTGACCCTAACCGCTGCATTGTTATTAATTGCAGTTTGTAATGAAGCTGCGCTGTAATCACAATTGTTGTCAGTACCGACAGTAACAAAGCTTTGTGCCTGCAAATGATTGCTTAGGATAAAACAGCATAACATTATTATTTTTTTCATGGTTAATACCTTTTGATTGAATGCATATACTTTTACAAAAATCACCTTGTAAATCCTGAAAACAGTCTGAAACAGTCTGAATTTGTTGGCTATTTAGGTTTGCAGTCTGAATTTCAGGTTGTAAACTACCGTGTTCTTACAGTTGATGACAGTTTGAACAAATGATTGATAAAGCACAATTCGAACAAATGGTTGCAGATGGTTATAACCGCATTCCAATGTACCGATGTATATCGGCAGACTTAGATACACCATTGAGTGCTTGGTTGAAGTTGGCCAACGGCAAGCACACTTTTCTTCTTGAATCGGTTGAAGGTGGTGCACAGTGGGGACGTTATTCAATCATAGGTTTGTCAGCTGATTTCAGGTTCCAGGTGCATGGCAAACAGTTTCAAGAATTTGCTTATGACACTATGGTTGATACCTATGAAGTGGATGATGTACTGAATCAAGTGGAAGCAATAAAAGCCCGATATTCAGTGCCAAAAATAGCTGATTTACCTGCTTTTAATGGTGGTTTGGTGGGTTACTTTGGCTATGAAATCATTGAACAAATTGAGCCAAAATTGGCGGGTTTAGCGCCTGAGGACCGTTTGCACATTCCTGACATCAGTATGATGTTGGCAGAAGAAGTGGCGGTTTTTGATAATTTGGCAGGTAAAGTTTGGTTGATCGTACATGTTGATCCAGCTGCAGATTTGGCTTTTGAAAAAGGCCAGAAGCGTTTGCGAGACCTGACTCATCGTTTGCGTTCAGGCACCACTGGGTATGCTGAAATGATCAACCAAAACAGCATCAATACCACCGATTTTAAAACTGGGTTCACTCAAGATGAGTTCAACGTGGCGATCGATAAATGTAAAGCCTACATTGAATCAGGCGATATCATGCAGGTGGTTTTGTCGCAACGGATTTCAACGCAATTCAATGCCAGACCTTTGGATGTGTACCGCGCTTTGCGGGCATCAAACCCAAGTCCTTATATGTATTTCATGGATTTTGATGATTATCAGGTGGTTGGTTCATCGCCTGAAGTGTTGGTCCGGCGGGTGGGGGATGAAGTCACATTGCGGCCGATTGCTGGCACCCGTCCCAGGGGCAAGACCGCCGCTGAAGACCAGGCTTTAGAAGTAGATTTATTGAATGATCCTAAAGAGATCGCTGAACATTTGATGCTGATTGATTTAGGCCGTAATGACATTGGGCGGATTGCCGAGATTGGTTCAGTGGTGTTAAAAGATAAAATGGTGATAGAGCATTATTCACATGTGATGCATATAGTGTCTGAGATACGTGGTCAGTTAAAGGGTGGCAAATCCAATGCCGATATCATCAAAGCGGTCTTCCCTGCTGGTACTTTGTCTGGTGCGGCCAAAGTGCGGGCCATGGAGGTCATTGCTGAGCTAGAAAAAGTCAAACGCAACGTATATGCCGGTGCTGTTGGCTATTGGGGCTGGCATGGTGATATGGACATGGCCATAGCCATCAGAACAGCGGTGATCAAAGACCAACAGTTGCATGTTCAAGCTGGTGCAGGCATTGTTGCTGACAGTACGGCTGCAGGTGAGTGGCAAGAAATCATGAACAAAGCCAGTGCGGTGTTCCGCGCCGTAGAACAGGCAGCAGAAGGGTTTTGATACACTGGTAAATGCGGTTGCTTTTTCTGTAAAAAAAGCGACTTCCCTCACACATTTAATGTTGATTTAATGACAAAATTTGCAGCTGCATGCAGCACAATTTAATTCAATTTTGCATTGTATATTTGTCAGTTTTCCAATATATTTGAAGCGTTCGCTTATACCTGGTTAGGCTGAAATCTAGCACAGGTGTTTAAACGTACACAAATATAATAAATATAAGTTATTTTAATAAAATCAATTAGAGGGTTAACAATGAAAAAAACTAAATGTAAACACATGAAGCTGTATTCGGCTTTGTGCATCAGTTTAGGCTGTGTGGCAACATCTCCAGTGGTGCTGGCCCAAGACGATTCAGTCGAAGAACTGGGCAAAGTGCAGGTCACCGGGTCGAGAATCAGGCAGTCACAAATTGCTGGCATAGAGCCAACCCAAACCATCAGCAGAGAAGACATAGACCGATCCGGTTTGACATCTGTGGGTGATATATTGCAACAGTTGACCCAATCTGGTTCAGCTTTAAACACCCGGTTCAATTCCAGCGGTAACTTTGGCTTCCCCGCCAATGGCGGCGGTATTGGTGCTGGTGCGACTCAAATTGACATGCGCCATTTAGACCCAAACAGGGTTTTGGTGTTGGTTGATGGCCTGCGTTGGGTGGCCGGAAGTTCAGCTTCAGGGGTCAGCAATGCGGTAGATATGAACACCATTCCAGTGGGTATTATTGAGCGCATAGAAATACTCAAAGACGGTGCATCAGCCATTTATGGTGCCGATGCGATCGCCGGTGTGGTAAACATCATTACTAAGAGTGGTATGCAGGGTGTAGAAGCAAGAGTCTATGCTGGTGCTTTTGATGAAGGTGATGGTGAAACTGGTAGCATTGACCTGACTTTTGGCACGCAAACCGATAAAATTGATATGATCTTTAATGTGGGTTATACCGAACAAAGAGAAGTGTCTGCAGCAGACCGCTTTTTGTCTCAGTTTCCTGTGCCCTTTACTGGCGTCTCCCAAGGCAGCTCAGGTACACCACAAGGCCGCATATTATTGAATGACATCAATGGTACAGAAATAGACTGTACTTTGAATAATGGCGTTGTAGGGCCTATTTTCTATGACCCCAATAGTCCGTGTAATGGCGACAGTTACCACCCATTCAGTGGTGCTGACCGCTTCAACTTTGCTCCATACAACTACTATGTGACACCTTCAAAACGCGCAAATATTTTTGGCCAAGTTAATGTGCAGTTAACTGACGACATTACCTGGTTCGTTAAAGGTGTGTACAACAACAGAAAATCCACCAACCAAGCAGCTCCAGAGCCTATTTTTATTGGTCCATTTGCTGAAGCTGGCGCCATTGCTGATAACATCGTGATTGATGCCAGCAACCCATACAACCCATTTGGTATTGATGTATTCAGTGATGGTTTTGGCTTTATTGGTCGACGGCCTTTGGAAGCTGGTCCACGTCAATTCAACCAAGATGTAGACACCACTTATGTTTCAACAGGTTTGGAAGGCTCATTCACTGCCGCTGATAGGAACTGGTTTTGGGACGTAAAAACAGCTTATGGTAGGAATCAAGCTTCACAACGCAAGACTGGTGCTTTGAACATTGCCAGGATTGAAACTGCTTTGGGTCCAGTGGATGTTTGTAATGCCACACCAGGTTGTGTGCCATTGAATATATTTGGTGGCCAAGGGGATGGCTCAGGAACCATCACACCTGAGATGTTGAATTACATTTCATTTGTTCAGTCTGACAGCTCTGAGCAAGAACTGACAGACTTTACTGCCAACATCAGTGGTGATTTGGTTGAGTTGCCAGCTGGACCACTGTCAATCGCAGTGGGTTATGAATACCGCAAACAATCAGGTTTCTTTCAACCAGATGCCGTAGTTGTCGCTGGTGAAAGTAATGGTGTTCCGGCCAGTCCGACTGCAGGTGAATTCAGTGTAGATGAGTTTTATGCTGAATTTTTGGTCCCTGTATTGGCCGGCAGACCCGGTGCTGAATTGCTTGATTTTTCTTTGGCTTTCAGAAGTTCTGATTACAGTACTTCTGGCTCAGACACCACTGGTAAATTAGGCTTTCAATACATGCCAACTAAAAACCTGATGTTCAGAGGGTCGTTTGCTGAGGGCTTAAGAGCACCATCAATAGGTGAGCTGTTTGGTACCCAAGCAAGATTTGATGCCCAATTAACTGACCCCTGTAATTTCGGTGGCGGAGGTGCTCCTGGTTGTGCGGGTGTGCCCAGTGATTATCAGCAAATCAATACGCAAATTTCTACCATTACTGGTGGTAACCCGAATTTATCTCCTGAAGAAGCGGAAACTTTGACTTTGGGCTTGGTTTACTCACCTTCATGGGCGGAAAATACCAGTTGGGCGAGCAGTTTAGATTTTGAAGTCACTTATTACGACATCGAAGTTGATGGTGCAATTCAGTCAGTCGATGCTCAATTCATCCTTGATACTTGCGCCGAAGATCCCACCAGCATATTGTGTGAAGCATTCACCCGTGATGCTTTTGGTAACATTGAGAACTTCAGTACCCAGTTAACTAACATTGGTTCGATTGAAACATCTGGTGTTGACTTCAATGTCAATTGGACATCACCACAATACGACTGGGGTTATGTGCAAGCAGCTTGGAACAATTCATTCGTCAATGAATATACTGAGTACAACCCAACCAGTGATTTAGTGAATTATCCATCAGGCTTTAAGCCGCGAGACTTAGATGGTATTGAAACCAACAACTCTGGTATTCCTGATTGGAACTCAAATCTTTATACCACCTTAAATATCCATGACTGGAAACTAACTTGGGGCACTCGGTACATCAATGGATTAACCGAGTCATGTGCCAATGTGGCAGGTTTAGGATTGTGTTCAGATGAGGCCGCTGGCACCAACAGTTTGGGAGGCACCACCTACCATGATTTGCAGGTTATTTTCCCTGAGTGGCGAAATGTTCAGTTTGAGGCAGGGGTGAACAACATCACCAATAAAATGCCACCCACTTGTTTCAGCTGCTCTTTGAATGGTTATGATCCTTCAACTTATGATGGTGAGGGTCAATTTGGATACGTCAGGGCCAGTATTAAGTTTTAATCACTGCTGCTGATAATCTGGGTAAAAACGGTCTCATTGAGGCCGTTTTTATTTTCACCCATGCTTAATTTTCTGTACAATGCCAGATTTAATCGGATTCATCCACATGTTGTTGATGTTAGATAATTACGATTCCTTTACTTACAACCTGGTGCAGTATTTTGGTGAGCTGGACTGTGAAGTTAAAGTGTATCGCAATGATGAAATTACGGTTCAGCAAGCGCTGGATTTAAAGCCCGATCACGTGGTCATATCGCCGGGCCCGAGAAATCCAGATAAGGCCGGTATTTCAATGGACTTGATCAAAGCTTGTGCGGGTCAGATTCCTTTGTTGGGTGTGTGTTTAGGTCACCAGTCGATAGGCCAAGTATTTGGTGGTGATGTGATTCGAGCCAAAACCATCATGCACGGTAAAATTTCAGCAGTTCACCACAACAACAGTGATGTTTTCACTGGTTTAAGTAATCCTTTTAATGCCACCAGATACCATTCATTGGTGGTCGACAGAGGTACCTTGCCAGATTGTTTGGAGGTCACTGCTTGGACTGAAACCAACAACCAGCAGTTTGATGAAATCATGGGCTTTAGGCACAAGGAATTCGCCATATCAGGTGTTCAGTTTCATCCAGAGAGCATTCTGACTGAGCATGGTCACCAAATGCTACAAAATTTTTTGAGCCAAAACAGTTAACTAAAATTTATACATCCACCCATGAATAAAACCCCAATACAAAACGCCTTGGATTTACTTGGCGAACAGCAACTTTTACCCACTGGCAGTATGACAGCCGTGATGCACCAAATCATGGATGGTGAAGCCACACCTGCACAAATAGGTGGCTTGTTAATGGCATTGAAGTTGAATGGAGAAACCGTTGAGGTGATCACTGAAGCATCAAAAGTGATGCGTGAAAGGGCCATCAAAGTAACGGTTGATAAACAACACTTGATTGATACTTGTGGTACCGGTGGCGATGGCATTGGTATATTTAATGTATCAACTGCAGTGGCTTTTATTGCCGCAGCTGCCGGTTGTCGGGTGGCTAAACATGGCAACCGTTCGGTGTCATCTTCTACTGGTTCTGCAGATGTGTTAGAGGCCGCTGGTTTTAATTTAACTTTGAATGCAGACCAAGTTGCAAACTGTATAGAGCAGTTCAACATCGGCTTTTTATTCGCACCTGCTCACCATGGTGCTACCAAGTTCGCAGTTGGGCCGCGCAAAGAATTGGCCATCCGCACAATGTTCAATTTATTGGGTCCATTGACCAACCCTGCAGACACCCCATTTCAAGTGATGGGTATATTCGCTAAACAATGGGTCAGGACCGCAGCTGAAGTGTTAAAAGAGTTGGGTTCTGAACATGTGATGGTGGTTCATTCGCAAGATGGTATGGATGAAATATCATTGGCAGCACCCACTGATGTGGCAGAGCTTAAAGCGGGTGTAATCACTGAATACACCATTCGGCCTGAAGATTTTGGTATTCAACAGCAATCAGTCAGTGGTTTAGTGGTGGACAATGCGAGCCAAAGTTTGGCCCTGATTAAACGGGCTTTGATGGGTGAAAAAGGCCCAGCAGCTGATATCTTGGCATTGAATGCAGGCGCCGCCATATATGTTGCTGGTCGTTGTGAGACCATTCAGCAAGGTGTGATTGAAGCACAAAAAATCATGCAACAAGGTGCTGCTTGGCAATTGATTGATGACCTGTCAAAATACACCCAGTCACTGTCTTGAAAGCCGCTATTAAAATTTGAGTCTGTTAATATGAACAATGTTTTAGATAAAATAATCGCCACCAAACAAGCTGAAGTCGCTGCCGGAAAACAGCAACACAGCATTGCTGATTTCAGGAAAATGATTGCTCAGCAGCAACCATGCCGTGGATTTTTTTATGCGATAGAGAATCAAGTCATCAAAGGTGAAACCGCTGTGATAGCTGAAGTCAAAAAAGCCTCACCATCCAAGGGCATCATCCGTGCTGATTTCGATCCAGTTGACATTGCCCAGTCTTATTTGAAGGGTGGCGCAACTTGTTTATCGGTGTTAACTGATGAAACCTATTTCCAAGGCAGTGATGCATTTTTGACTGCAGTACGTCAAAAGGTTGGCTTGCCGGTTTTACGCAAAGACTTCATGATTGATCCTTGGCAGGTATTTCAGTCCCGAGCTTTAGGAGCAGATTGTGTGCTGCTGATTGCTGCTTGTTTATCTGATGAGTTGCTTCTAGAACTGTATGACGTGGCAGAAACTTTAGGAATGGATGTGCTTATGGAAGTTCATGATGCAGAAGAGATGCAGCGGGCATTGGCCACACCAGCAAAATTAATTGGTATCAATAACCGCAACCTCAATACCTTTGAAACGAGTTTAAGCACCAGTGAAAAGTTAAGCCAAATGGTAGATACAGAGGGTGGCCGGATTGTGGTCAGCGAAAGTGGTATCCACACCAGTGCAGACATCAAATTTTTGCAGCAGCAAGACATACATGCATTTTTAATTGGTGAGTCATTGATGCGACATGCTGATCCAGGTATTCGTTTGCAGCAACTAATGGCTGGTGAAGTTTGAGTCGTGTTGGTGTCATTGGTGCAATGCATGCTGAGTGTGCGTATTTCCGCCAACAGCTGGAAAACAGCAAGGATACACAGTACTTAGACATAAAAATCACCCAGGGCATGTGGTCTGGACATCAGGTTTGCCTGTTGGAATCAGGGATTGGTAAAGTCAATGCCACTTTGGCCACAGAGTGGTTGGCCCGTGAATTCAAACCAGATTTAATCATCAACACAGGTTCAGCAGGTGGAATCAAAGCCGGGGCTCAAGTTGGCGATTTTGTGTTTGCCGATCGAGTGTGCCACCATGATGTGGATGTCAGCCCAATTGGCTTTGAATTTGGTGAGTTACCCAGGTTGCCTGTGTATTACCCAATTAAAAGCGTATGGTTACAAATGTTAGACCAGCTGGCTGCAACACAGCGAATCAGTCATCATGTGGGTACCATTGCCAGTGGTGAATCATTTATTTACCATGACCATCAGGTCGCACAAATCAATTCAAGGTTCAGTGATGTGATTGCTTGTGAAATGGAGGCGGCAGCTGTGGCGCAGGTGTGTTATTTGCACGCTATTGACTGTTTGGTTTTGCGAAACCTGTCAGATGTGGCTGGCGATGAAGCACCACTTAACTTCAATCAATACATTGAGCAGGCGGGTAAAAAATCCACTCAGTTGGTGCTGTCTTTTATTGCTGGCATCACTTCAGTTTAGCCACCTGGTACAGTTCTTTGTACCGTTCCACATAAAACATTTCTGTTTGTGCTTCTGCGCCTTCTAACCGCTGTTGACAGTAACCATTTTTAGTACAACGCCATCGTTCAGAGCCACCGCTGTGGCTTACATCAAATAAATAATCAAAGCTCAAATCTGCTTGTACGTCATTGGCTGGTTGTCGGTCATAAAACAGTTCCGATAACAATGCCAATTGCTCGGCATCTTTGGTATCCAGTACCGTGGTGAAATGTTGGTCAAACGCTTTGAAGTGAGTGAAACTTGGGTGGCCTTTGCCGCAACTTGTGATTAATAAAAGCACACTGAGTAAACAGGAAAGTTTTAACCACAGCGGGGATAGCTGGTGAGCCTGGGTGGTCTGGATATAATTTTGCATAGTATAAACCTTAAAACACACACATAGATTAAGTTGTAAGGTTAAGCAAATACACAGCAATTTGGATGTTGTGCGAATGCCGTAACCTTAGCTGACATGCAATAAATAATATAGCATAAATTATGAATATGTTCAATCTAAGGCTTATTAAGCCGGCAGGGCGCCAGATCTGGCTTGTATATTCAATTCAATTCAAAGACAATAAGCTGATGAATAAATACAGCCGCTTTGGTATCAATTTTAAAAACTTTATTTTTGAGGTGGCGCGACGTTATCGAGAGAATGAAACTTCATTGGCTGCCAGTTCGCTGGCCTATACCGCTTTGTTGTCATTGGTGCCTTTTATGTCGGTGTTGATTACGGTGTTTTCTGCCATGCCATTATTTGAAGACGCTTCACAGCAGTTACAAGACTTTATCTTTCAAAACTTTGTGCCCACCACAGGTGAGGTGATTCAGGAATACATCCTGGGTTTTGTAGAGAAGGCCAGGGGTTTGACAGTGACCATGTTTTTGGCTGTTTTTGTGACCTCAATTTTGATGATGAGTACCATGGAAAAAGCCCTGAATCGGATATTTGACAGCAAGGCAACTGTCCGTTTGCAGCGCAAATTAATGATGTATTGGGCGGTATTAACCATGGGCCCCTTGTTGGTTGGTGGCGGTATTGCCTTGTCGTCTTTGGTGTTTGAATACTCGGCATTTGCCAGTTTTAAAGGGGTGTTAATCAAGGGTTTGCCGGTTATTTCATCCATGGTGGCATTCTTTTTGATCTATTTCATCGTGCCCAACCGCAAAGTTAAATGGCGCAATGCCATCATCGGTGCGCTGTTTTCTGCGGTGTGTTTTGAGTTGGCGAAAAAAGGCTTTGCTTTGTACGTCACTTCAATTCCGAGCTACCAAAAAGTCTATGGTACTTTGGCCACCATTCCCTTGTTCCTGATTTGGATGTTTTTGTCTTGGAACATCGTATTACTGGGGGGAACCATCACGGCCACATTAGAAACTTCACGCTGGCGCTTACAGGTCCAAGACTACCACGTTAACCAGCGTTTGTTGTTGGTGGTGGAGGTGCTCAAAACCCTTTGGCAAGGCAGTCAGCGTGGTTTGGCCATCAGCTACAAAGACTTATACAGTCAATTGTATTTTGTGCCAGATGATGAGCTCAATAAACAGCTACAGTGGCTGGAAGACAATGGATATATGGCCACTGACCAGGCAGGAGATTATCTGTTGCGACATGATTTAACCACTTTGAGCTTTAAAAGTTTATACATGAGTGGCGACTATAAGATTCCTATCAAAGCATCCAAATACTTCGCTCACTACCAGCATTTACTGGATGCCTATTGGCAACCAGTTGAAGGTATGTTAAATCAATCAATTGAAAAAATTGTCAACCACCATATATTCAACAAGCAGGACAACCCCGATCAGTCTCAACGGCAAACAACTGAGCAGAAGACTGAATAAATTCACCCACAAGAAATTAAAAAGTTATGCAAAATAAAAAAAATATCGCAAAATCAGGCAGTGCATTAATTATGCTATTGGCTTTGGCCGCTTGCTCAGAAAGCGGCACCCAAGGCACTCAGATTGCAACCGAACCACAAGTTAAAAGTGTTGATGAAATGAGTCACTCAACAGCGGTTGCAGAATCTACAACAGATGGCATTGAGGCACCATTGTCGTTCAGCTTAACTGATTTAGACGGCAAACAAGTCAAAGCCGAAGATTACCGCGGCCAATGGTTGGTGTTGAACTATTGGGCCACATGGTGCGCCCCATGTCGTGATGAAATGCCTGAATTGGTTAAGTTCCAAGCCGAAAATGACAACGTTCAAATACTGGGCATCGCTTATGAAGACGCCGAGGTACAAAAACTCAAGAATTTTGCTGAAGATTTCAGTGTCAATTACCCGCTGTTGACCATTGATGTGTACAACCCCCCTGGGTTTGCTCAAGAAGGTGGCTTGGGCTTACCAACCACTATTGTCTATAACCCTGAAGGCATGCGCCACAAGAAACACATGGGCCCGATAGATGTAGCTGGGTTGTTGGCGTTGATTCAATAACAGCACCAACAATGGCCAATCTGCTTGTTTGTGCAAATCGATTACAGCTTACTTAGTTGGGAGTGGTTTTTAGTTTAATAAGCGGTTTTAATTGTCGCGCCAAAATTTCAGAATATGCCCTTTGAAGGGCTTATCTAAATAATCGGTGTGCACAGGTTTAACTGCGGTGAAGCGGTAGCCATACTGTTGCATCAGCTTACCCAGTTTGTTTTTATTGCCGCGACCTGGGTCGACTAAAATGATTTCACAGTTTTCACTGGCGTGCTTGTGCATAAAGTCTGCAACCAATTTAACATGCTCGTCTTCATACAAAACATCACTGCCGATAATCAAATCAAATTTACCCAGGTCGTTATGAATTTCGGCCCAGTCAATCCGTTGGTAAACAATTTCCTTACCCTGATTGAGCAGGGCGTTGCGTTTAAGAAATAATTCTGCTTCCGGGTGGTAATCAGTGGCTGTGATGTCGGCGTTTTGGTGATTGAGTAACAAACTAGATAACGCCATGCCGCAACCCATCTCGAGTATCCTTTTGCCTTCAGTGGGGTAAGTTGAAATGAAATGAGCCAGCACCAAGCCTGATGGCCAAATGATGCCAAACAGCGGCCAAGTGGCAGATGAAATCCCCAGTGCCTCCGCTGTACCTTCTGGGTCGCTGAATTGTTGGTTGTCGCGTAAGGTGCAAACATGGATATCGGTGTCACCAATTTCTATGGTTTGGTACCTAAGTCTCAGTGGTGTTGTCATGATCTCTCCCGTTAAAGCCATGTACAAGCAAGTCAGGTATTTTGAGAGTTGATGAGGTTCCTGTATAAGTGACGGCGTTGTTTATTCAGGGTACAGGAATTCTGGTGATTAGCAAGCTATTTAGTTGCCAATAAGTTCACAACCATTTAACTGCAAAATTTTACTGACCGCTTTGAATTTGTGGTTGTAGCCACAAAGCGCCCGCCTTTGCCTGTTTATAAATGCTTTTTAATCTCGGTATAATCTGTTAATAGTGCATATATGTTTTTTAAACTCGATATTTTCGAATAAAAATGCATTTATTAAATGAAATACAACAATTTTAAGCAATAAAGCATCAAATGTAGGTGGAAAACTCTTAATTTATGCAACAATTAAGCTTAAAATGCATGTTTAATAAGTTGTTATACATTTAGGGAGAGATAGTTTGGCTATGAAACAAGTTTTTGCTGTTGCACTTATGGTTTTAAATTTTTCGATATTTGCATCTGCTGAGAGTTTAAAAATTCACGCAATTCACAAAGAGACATTCTCGTGTACTGAACATTGGACAGGTCAATTTAAGTATACTGGAGATGCATTGGGTACGGACTGTGTCATAAATGGTTGGTATGAAGACGAAACTAGGCTTTTTCCTGTGAAATTTCGTGGTGATGGATTAAAGAATGAGGACTGGTATGGGTTCGAAAAAGAAGTTCTAGCACCTTGTGACTGCATTGTTGTAAAGGTACATATCAATGGCGTTACCAACCAACCTGGAATTATGAATCCTGGAAGAGCAAGTTCGATTACTTTCAAAGATGATAGTTATAATTATGTACTATTAGCGCATGTAAGAAATGTTAGCGTAAAAGAAGGAGATAAAGTAACTCGAGGTAAAGTGGTCGCAAAAGTTGGAAACAATGGATATAGCAGGAATCCACATATTCACATTGGTGCTTGGGATAAAGACGGTAAGCCTTTGCAAATTCAATTTGATCAAACTACTTTAGCGTTATTGGACAGAGAGGCTAGTTGAATGCATAACAAAACGTTGAAGCGAAGCTAAATAAAGAAGCTAAATAAGGGACAAAGGACAGTCACTAAATAAGGAGTTTGTATCAGTCCGGAGCGCTGGTTTTTTGCTTGTTTTTAAGTGGAAAGTGTT
>CANNAM010000012.1 GCA_947502595.1 uncultured Marinicella sp.
GAAAGATTTTGGCTGGTTTGGTGCTTGCGTTGGCATTGGGAGATTGCCACAGTCGCTTCGCTCCTTCGCAATGACATTTTTTTTATTTGGGATTGCGTTGGCTTTGGGAGATTGCCACAGTCGCTTCGCTCTTTCGCAATGACATGTTTTTTTAGTTTCTCCCTGAATGACAGAATCCACTGTCATTTTGAGCGGAGCGGAGCGCAGTCGAAAGATCTTGGTTGGGATGGACGGATGTTTTTTTGGATTTAAATCAGATGACTTTTCCAAATTTATATTGAATCACTTATAATATCTATTATGAGCACTGTTAAAAAAATATTTACTTTGGTTATTGTGCTGATCTTGTTGATTGGGTCAGTTGCAATCAGTAGTTTAAATGCTGGGTCGGTGGCGTTGAACCTGTATTGGTACCAATTCAGTTTGCCCTTGGGTTTTATGCTGTTGTTATTTGCATCCATGGGCCTGTTGTGTGGCATGCTGTTGAGTTGGCTGTTATGGACTTGGCCGGCCAATAGGCGCAAAACCTATTGGGAAAGAGAGTACTTTAAACTGAAGCAATTACAAGATGAACAGGTTGAAACCATTCAAGAGGCGGGCTCAATAGAGCGTGCCTTGGAGACCAAATCGGCGGTTAAAATTCCATGAATTCACAGTTTTTGTGGACTTCATTGGCCTTGTTGGCCGGGGTCTTGATGGGCTTGTATTTAGCTGTCATCATGCGTGCAGGAAAAACCAAACGTACTTTTCAACAACTGAATCACCGTTATTTTAAAGGCCTGAATTACCTGCTGAATGATGAGTCAGATAAGGCCATCGATGTATTCATTCAATTGGCAGAAACTTCGCAGGAAACATTTGAACCGCAATTGGCGCTGGGTAATCTGTACCGCCGCAAAGGTGAGGTAGATCGGGCAATTAAATTGCACCAAGCTTTGATTGCGCAAGCTGAACTGCCGGAGCGTTACCGCACCCGTGCTTTGTTGGCGATTGGTAAAGATTACATGAGTGCAGGCTTGTTGGACCGAGCCGAAGTGTTGTTTTCTGAGTTGGTTGAGATAGAAGCGCACACGCCAGAGGCCTTACAATCATTGGTTGAAATTTACCAACAAGAACAAGATTGGTTACAGGCAATCAAATCAGCCACTCGTTTCCAAACTGCCACCCAACGCAACATGCAAACATCAATAGGTCATTATTACTGTGAGCTGGCTGAAATGTCGTTGCAGCAAGATGACATTCAACAGGCAGAAAAGTACTTGGCTTCGGCTTTGCGGATTGATGATGTGTCGGTCAGGGCGCACTTAATCACGGCCAGAATTCATCAGGACCAGCAACAATGGCAACAAGCCATCAATGCCTACCAAGCTGCTAAACAGGCCGACTCTGCATTTATTCCATTGTTCATCAATGATTTGGCAAATTGCTATTTGGCCTTGGGCGAGGGTGAGCAGTTAGAAGCAGAGTTGTTGAAATGGATTGAAACCTACCGTGGGGTGTCACCGGTTTTGACTTTGGCCAGTTATTACGCCAAAGAAAAAGACGAAGCATTTGCGACCGAATTCTTAACAGCTCAGATGAACAACCGTGCTTCTTTCAAGGGTTTGAATGCTTTGATTGAATTGAACGAAGCTGAATTAAGTCAATTGGGCGATGATTTCGCATACTTCAATGTGCTCAAAGACTTGATAGCTAAGTTATTGAAAAATAAACCTAAATTGCGTTGTAGAAAATGTGGTTTTGGCGCCAAGTCGTTGCATTGGCAGTGTCCAAGTTGTAAAAATTGGGGTGTGGTTAAACCTATCTATGGACTTGAGTCTGAATAATTACTTGTTGCTGAGCGTGGCTATGGCTGCGCTGGTGCTGCTGCTGTTGTGGCGATATGCCTACCACAGCCAGTTGTTGGTTTACGACGCCCAAAGTTCACGCAGTTTACATCAGGGAAAAACCTTAACAGCGGCAGGTATTTTGATGTTTGTGCCGTGGTGTTTGATGGGTGTGTTTGTGGCTCCGTGGTTTTTACATTTTTACTTGGTGCTGGCTTTGAGTGTACTGGGGTTCGTTGATGACCGGTATGATCTTTCATTCAAGCTTCGGCTGTTGGTACAGCTATTGGCAGCGGTGGCTACACTGTATGCGGCCGGTATGGTAACTCCACTTTGGTTGCAGGTGTTTCTGATTTTTTGTTTGTTGTGGTGGGTCAATTTATTTAACTTCATGGATGGGGCCAATGGCATGGCTGGCTTGCATGGGGTGGTCAGTTTGAGTTTTTATGGCTTTATTTTTCTGAACAGCTCAAACTTGAACAGTTTTTATGCCTTTGTGGCCTTGTCTTGTGTTTTGGTGTTGGTGGTTTATTTACACTTTAACCTGTGGCTTAAAAAGTTATTCATGGGTGATTCGGGCAGTTTGCCCTTGGCTTGGGTGATTGCAGTGATGGCTTTGTGTGCCATCCAAACCGATTCGCTCAGTTATGTGCAGGTGGCCAGCATACATGCGGTTTTTATTGTTGATGCGAGCATGACTTTGCTGTTGCGTTGGCGTCGTGGTGAGAACATCACCCAGGCCCATGCCAGCCACTTGTATCAGCGTCTGGTTAAAACTGGTCGCTCTCACCCGCAGGTTTCAGGCGGCTATGCTGCTTTAACCGTGGTATTATGCTTACTGGTTTGGCTGACATTGCACAGCACATGGTTGGTTCAATGGACGGTGTTGGCGCTGGTGTATGTGTTTTTATTGGCAGTTTTTATGAAATTTTTAAACTTGGGGCGCTAGAATAGCTCAATGAGAATGAAGCAATGAAAAGGCGATTATTACATTTGCGCTTGGCGGTGGTGGCTCATGACTTGTTCATGACCTGGTTGGCGTGGGTGTTGGGTTTTTTAATTCGCTACAGCATTTGGCCTGATTCGCCCAGTATCGACTTGTGGTCATTTGAAATTTTCACGGTGTTGCTTATTCAGGGCATCATTTGTTTTGCTTTCAATATGTACCGAGGTTTGTGGCGTTTTGCCAGTGTGCCTGATTTAATCAATTTAGTAAAATCCGCTACCATAGGTACTTTGGCCATTGCCTTGATGTTCTTTTTGATCAATCGCTTGGATGGTATTCCACGCAGTGTTTTATTGATGTATCCGGTGTTATTGGTGCTCTTATGGGGTGGTCCCAGAATCACTTATCGGATGTGGAAAGACAAATATTTTAACCTGTCAGATGGTAATAAGCCCCGAGTATTGATCATCGGTGCCGGTCAAATTGCTGAGTTGTTTATTCGCAATGCAGCCAGTCATCAATCCTGTCATGTGATTCGAATTATCGATGACAACAAAGCTTTTGGAGGCACGCAAATTCGCGGTGTTAAAATCCAATCAGGCATCGAAAACATCCAACAAATCGTGGCAGATTTTGATATTGAGTTGGTGGTAATAGCCAAGCAAAACCCCAGTGCTGATTTAATTAAGCTGGTGGTTGATGAGTTGGCCGCAACCAATTGCATGATTCGAGTGGCGCCTGATCCTGAGGACTATGACAATAATTTAATCAACGTCAATCAGTTGCAACCAATCACGGTTGAAGATTTGTTGGGCCGTGAAAAAGTTGAGTTAGATTGGCAAGCAGTGGCCAGTTACATTAAAAATAAATCAGTGCTGGTGACCGGTGGTGGTGGCTCGATTGGTTCTGAGCTGTGTCGACAATTGGCCCGCATTGGGGTCAGCCAGCTGAGCATCATTGACCATTCAGAATACAATTTATACCAGATTGATAAAGAGCTAAGCAGTGAACATTTGGTGGTTAATTCTCACCTCGGTGATGTCACCAATAAAGCGTATTTATACCATATTTTCAAGCAGCACAAACCTGATGTGGTGTTCCATGCTGCGGCTTATAAGCACGTGCCTTTATTAGAAAGTCATGCCAGTGAAGGCTTTTTAAACAATGTCATAGGCACCCGCAATGTGGCAGATTGTTGTGATGATTTTGGGGTGGATAAAATGGTCTTGATTTCAACCGACAAAGCCGTAAATCCATACAGTGTAATGGGTGCCACCAAACGCTTGTCGGAGAAATACTGTCAATACAAAAACCAAAGCAGTGACACTGAGTTTCTGACTGTAAGGTTTGGCAATGTATTGGGTTCAGCGGGCTCAGTGGTGCCATTGTTTGAACAACAAATTGCCCAAGGTGGTCCGGTGACCGTGACAGATGAGAAAATGGAACGTTATTTCATGACCATTGAAGAAGCGTGTCAATTGATTTTGCAAAGTCTGTTGTTAGGCAAGGACAATGAAATACTGGTGTTGGACATGGGTCAGCCGGTTAAAATTAAATCTTTGGCGCAGCGCATGATTGCATTATCAGGCAAAGGCAAAGACATCAAGATCAGCATCACCGGCTTGCGCACTGGGGAAAAGTTGTATGAAGAATTGCACTATGACATTGAGAACTTGGCGCCGACTAAAATACCTAAAATCAGTGGTGTCAAAAAAGCCCATGTTCAAGCCCAACAATTGCCTGAGTTGATACAACAAGGTCATCAGGCAGCCCTTAAATATGAACAAGCTGAAATCAAAAAGATTTTGGCCCAATTGGTGCCCGAATTCAAAGGTCATGAGCTGCGTTTGTTGCAAAGTACAACGGCCTTAAAAACTTCACAGTCGAATGGGAAGCCAGTGACCAGTAAAAATAAATTAAAGGAATGAGATGAAAAAAATCACCAAAGCTGTATTTCCAGTCGGCGGTATGGGAACTCGATTTTTACCTGCCACCAAATCTATCCCCAAAGAGTTGTTGCCCATCATTGATAAGCCGCTGATTCAGTATGCAGTGGAAGAAGCCATTGAAGCGGGCATCGAAACTTTGATTTTTATCACCAGTGCCAGTAAACATGCAATCAGCGATCATTTTGATCCGATGCCTGATTTACGCGCTAAGTTTGTCAGTCAGAACAAACAACATTTGGTTAAGAAGCTCGACACTTTGCCATTGGAAATTCAACGGGTGTTCATTCCACAAGGACAACCCTTGGGTTTGGGTCATGCTGTGCTACAAGCAGAGGCCATGATTGAAGACGATGAGATGTTTGCGGTGATTCTGGCCGATGATTTCATTCAAGCCGAGTACAATCCTTTGCGCCGCTTAATTGCGGTGGCTGAAAGCAATGGTCGTGCGACCATCAGTGTTGAAGCTGTGGAACGTCAACGGATTTCTAGTTATGGGGTGATCGCCCCTGGTCAATGGCAAGGGGACCATGTCAGCGTCAATGAAATTATAGAAAAACCTGATGCAGCTTCTGCGCCTTCTGAATTTGGGGTCATCGGTCGCTATGTGTTACCGCAAAGTATTTTTGCTGTTTTGAGTCAAACTCAGATGGATAAAAACCATGAAATTCAATTGACTGATGCCTTGAAAGAACTGATTCAACTTGATGGATTACAGGCTGTTAAATTGGCCGGTCAAAGGTTCGATTGCGGCAGTCAAGATGGTTTCGTGTTGGCCAATTTACATGTTGCCATGCAGGACGGTGATTTGAATCAAAAGATCCGCAGTTATTTGACTGAACACTGAGCCCGTAGATTGGCTCTGATGTCGTTTGTTTTGGGAGATTGCCACAGTCGTGCCTCGGCAACTGCTCCTGCGTTGCCCTAACTAACTGCATCCATGTAGGGGTCCTTCGCAATGACATGCTTATTTTTAGTTTTAGTCTGAATGACATAAACTCTGTCATCTTGAGCGCAGCGGAGCGCAGTCGAAAGATCTCAGGCGGGGTAGAGTGGTGTTTTTTTGAAGATCGCGTTTGCTTTAGGAGATTGATAAAACAACATCCATGTCGTTTTACCCTCCGGGCTGCTGCGCAGGGCTAAAAGGCTGTCCTGCCTTTTAGTCTTCAGTCGCTGTCGCTCCATCTGAATGACAGAATCCACTGTCATCTTGAGCGGAGCGGAGCGCAGTCGAAAGATCTTAAGCGGGGTTGGGGATTGCGTTGGCTTTAGGAGATTGCCACAGTCGCTTCGCTCCTTCGCAATGACATGTTTCTTTTTAGTTTTAGTCTGAATGACAGAATTTCCTGTCATCTTGAGCGGAGCGGAGCGCAGTCGAAAGATCTTGGTTTGGTGTTTGTTTAGGATTGCGTTGGCATTGGGAGATTGCCACAGTCGCTTCGCTCCTTCGCAATGACATGCTTCTTTTTAGTTTTAGTCTGAATGACATAAACTCTGTCATCTTGAGCGCAGCGAAGCGCAGTCAAAAGATCTCGGGTGGTTTGGAGTGGTGCTTAATTGGCTGGAATTAGGCTGTTGCTTGCTTAAATGGTGGTAATTCATGAGTTTTTCATTATTTTTTCATGGCTTTTTCAGGATGTGAGGAGCTTGCTCTGGCACAATGTATTTACAATTTAAATTAAATCGGAGTATGGTATGAAAACATTTATGGTGGCTTTATTGATGATGAGTTCTTTGGCTCAAGCAGTCAGTTTACAAAACAAAGACAACAAAAGTTATGACATCAAAGTCAAAGGCAGTTCAACCATGAGTACATCAATCAGCAGTGGTACCACCAAAAGCAGTATTTGTAGCTCATCTTGTACCATTGAAGTAGAAGGGGTGGGCAGTATTGAAGCCAGTGGTTCGGACCGTGTTGTGATCAAAGACGGTAAACTGTCTAAATAAACCTCAGGTCAACCTCATTCATCACACGGCGGCATCAGCAGGGCGTTATTGAAACCTGCGTCGCTCGCTGTGGTTGAATGAACAGTTGTTGTTAACACGGATTGAGGCGCTTACTGCTGGCAGTACAGTGCCTCAATTGCTTTTCCTAGGAATATTTATGGCCAGTTAAAGTTTTGACGGGTGAAAAGCGTTGGGCAGCAGTTCATCGATACTTTGCGTACTGAATTGGCCATCTGCGGTTTCTAAATGAATTTGGGTGCTGGCATCGCCATGTTCTGCTATGATTTGTCGACAAGCGCCGCAAGGAGGGCAGGTGTTACCAGGTTTACCAATAATCAAGATTTGTTTTATGCTTTTGCCGCCATTGAGTATCATTTGTGCCACTGCAGACTGTTCTGCACAACAACCAATCGGGTAGGCGGCATTTTCCACATTGCAACCGCTGTGAATGTTGCCCTGTTCATCAACTATCGCCGCTCCTACATAAAATTCAGAGTACGGTGCATAGGCCATGTTGCGGGCTTTTTCAGCAATCGGTAGTAATTTTTCTGGCTTCATTCGGGCGTTGGAATGTAATAGATTTCAGGCAGCTGGCGTAATTTTTCATCCAAATCCATGCCGTAACCGAAAATGAAATGGTCTGGGATGTTCAAGGCGATGTAATCAGGTTTGTAGTTGGCGTATGGGCGGTCATGTTGTTTGTGAATTAAAACCACCGAAGAAACTGATTTGGCACCCTTTTTAATACACCAATCATGCGCCGCTTCCAAAGTATGGCCTTCATCATAAATGTCGTCACAGAGGATGACATGGTGGTTTTCCATGTTGATTTCAGGTTGGTATTTCCACACCAACTGCCCACCTGTTTTACTTTTGCCGTAGCGCGACAGTTGCAGGTAGTCCATTTCCATATCCAGGTTCAGTTTGGTGGATAAAGCGGAAGCAAATATCATGCCGCCATTCATGATGGTTAAAAAAGCCACTTCTTTGCCACTGAAATCTTGGTTGATTTGCTTGGCCAGTTGCTCAATTGAATCATTAAGTTGTGATTGCTTGATCAGTACTTGGCTGTTGGGTGGTAATATTTTGTTATACATGGTGTTAATGGTTTCTCAGTGGATTGAAAGTTGGTAGAATAATCTTTTTTACTCGTATTGAGAATAAAATGATCAGAAAAACAATAACCTTACTCACATTATTAGCCATGAATTTTATGGTTTATGCCGAAAGTATGCAAGGTCAGCCTGCACCGACTTTCAATCTTGAGGACCAAGCGGGGCAATTACATCAGTTGGCAGATTACCAAGGCAAGTACTTGGTGGTGTATTTCTACCCCAAAAATAACACCTCTGGGTGTACTATTGAAGCCAAAGCGTTTCGGGACAACTACGCCACTATACAGGGTTTGAACGCCGTTGTTTTAGGGGTGTCTTTAGATGACGCTGAGTCGCACCGTGCTTTTATCAAAGAGTATGAATTGCCCTTCAATTTATTGGTGGATGCCGATAAACAAATGTCACGTGATTATGGTGTTGATGGCGGTATGGCTTTTTTCAGTTATGCCAAAAGGCAAACATTCATCATTGATCCAACAGGTCAAATCGCAGTACATTTTGAGCAAGTTGATCCAAGTACCCATGCCGATCAAGTCATCAAAGCTTTACAAGAATTACAAGCCACCGTTGAACAACCAGCACAACAGACTGAAAATGCAGAGACTGCGAAAGTAATTGAAGTACTCGATGGTGCTGAAGTATACGGTCAGCAGTGGCCTACTGAAACAGGCGACACCGTAGGCATTGCAAATGCATTGGCTGAACCCAGCAAATTCACCGCGACCAATCATGTTATTACTGGTAACATCACCAGGGTGTGCCAATCGAAAGGCTGCTGGATGATTTTGACCGAAGGTGATGCTTTTGCTCGTGTGGATTTCAATGACCACGCATTTTTAATTCCCAAGGATTCAAAAGGGCAGGCCGAGGTCTATGGTCGCTTGGTTGAAAAAGAACTGTCTGAAAAACAACGGGCACACTATGCAGCTGAAGGTTCTGGTGAGTTGCCAGCCAAAAGTTATGAAGTTGTGGCAGATGCAGTGAAAATAATCGGCTCTTGAAGCCAATAAAAATTTATAAACTGAAATAAAGGAGTGTGCTTGTGGAAGGTGTGATTGGAATATTGTTGTCGCTGGGTTTGTTGATGTATTTGGCTTACCGGGGAATCAGTGTCATCATTTTAGCCCCTGTGTTGGCTATGCTGGCTGTGGTTTTGGCTGGAGAGGGCAGTCAAATGTTGGGTATTTATACGCAAATATTCATGGCTAAACTGGGTTCCTTTGCCATCAGTTACTTTCCGATTTTTCTGTTGGGTGCCATCTTTGGCAAACTGATGGAAGATTCTGGCTCAGCGAAAGCCATCGCCAGAAGCATCATCAATGTTCTGGGTATCAGACATGCGGTTTTTGCCATTGTTGCGGCATGTGGGATGCTGACTTACGGTGGCGTTTCAGTGTTTGTTGTGGCCTTTGCTGTATACCCGTTGGCAGCTGCATTGTTCCGCGAAATTGATTTACCTAAAAGGTTCATTCCTGCGGCTGTGGCCTTGGGTGCTTTTACTTTTACCATGACCTGTTTACCGGGTACTTCACAAATTCACAACATCATTCCAGCCAAATATTTCGGCACCGACATGTATGCAGCTCCAGTGATTGGTTTACTGGCTGGTTTCAGTATGATGTTTGCAGGTATTGCCTGGATTAATTACCGCATCAAGCAAAACAACACTGAAGGTTATGGTGAAAACCACAGCAAAGAACCCTTGGTGGTTGAGGACCATACCTTGCCACATATATTGACTGCAGTGATGCCTATTTTAGTGGTTGTGTTGGCTAACTTTTTGTTACAAAAACTGGTCATACCTAATTGGGATACCGCGTATTTAGGCACTGAAAAATTTGGTCAGGTTAATGTCAATAATGTCAAATCAATCTGGTCAATGATCATGTCTCTGGTGTTGGCAATCATCGTGGTCATTGGTTTGAACTGGAAAAAGTTTGTTGATGTCAACGCCACCATGACCAAAGGAGCCATGGGCTCCATGTTACCTACTTTCAACACCGCTTCAGAAGTTGGTTATGGCGCCACCATTGCTTCGTTGGCGGCGTTTACTGTTGTGAAGAACGCAGTGATTAATATTTCACCTGAAAACCCGTTGATTTCTGAAGTGGTGGCCGTCAATGTGCTGGCTGGTATCACTGGCTCAGCCTCTGGAGGTTTGACCATTGCTTTGGAAGCATTGGGCAGCACCTATACTGAGCTCGCTCAGCAATTCAGCATCAACCCAGAATGGATGCATCGTTTGGCCTCTATGGCCTCCGGTGGTTTTGATTCTTTGCCTCACAACGGTGCAGTGATTACTTTGTTAACCATTTGCGGTTTGTCGCACAGGCAATCATACAAAGACATATTTATGGTTTCGTTGGTGATTCCAGTGACCATTACAGCCATCACTGTGGGTATTTTAAGTTTACTGATTTAGTGGCGAGCTAAAATGAAATTAACCGAACAAGAGATTGCACAATTCAAGGCAGATGGTTATTTAATTAGGCGGCAGCTGATTGATATGGCCTTGCTCAATGACCTGCGTCATCAAGTGAAGTTACATTTGCAGTTGCGCATTCCTCCTTTTGAGTTAGAGGCTGAGGTGGGTTACCCCAAAGCGCCAGAATCTGTTGATGCAGAAGGCGGGCAAACCATTCGCCGTTTGCTGTTGGCTTACAGCCGTGATGCAGCATTTCGTGAGTGGGCAAAAAACAAAGTGGTGAAACAAATACTGCAACAGTTACTCGACTCTGAGCAAGTGTATTTGGTGCAATCCCATCATAACTGCATCATGACCAAACAGCCTCAGTACTCCAGCAAAACAGGCTGGCACAGGGACATCAGGTATTGGAAATTCAGTGATGACCTATTGGTCAACTCATGGTTGGCGATGGGCGATGAAAATAACGCCAATGGATGTCTTAAAGTGTTACCTGGCACCCAGCGCTTAGCTGTGAATGCTGATATGGTGGACAAAGAACTGTTTTTAAACCCGCAACACCCCAAAGCCAAAGCGTTGGTTGAAGCGGCAGTGGATGTTGAGTTGGTTGCCGGTGATGTATTGTTTTTTCATGCTGGTTTGTTCCATGCCGCCAATCACAACCAAACCGAGCAGGCCAAATTCTCTTTGGTCAACTCCTACCACGGTGCGGGAAATAAACCATTAGCGAATTCAAAGTCAACCACCTATGAAGAAATATTGCTTTGAGGTTGGGCTTTGGTTTTAGCCAAAAAAAACGGAGTCCATGGACTCCGTTTTTGTATTCAGTTTTAAAACTGAGTTATATCGCTTGGATATTTTCAGCTTGAGGTCCTTTTTGACCTTGGGTGACGTTGAACTCAACTTGTTGACCTTCTTGCAACGTTCTGAAGCCATCGCCGTCTGTTTGGATCGCACTGTAATGAGCGAATACATCAGAACCTGATGCTTGTTGAATGAAACCAAAACCTTTTGACTCGTCAAACCATTTGACGGTACCTGTTACTTTTTCTGACATAGTGTAATACCTTAATTAATAATAAAAAATGCTGGAATAATCGCCATGTACTTTGACTTGTCAACGAACAGAGTACAGCACTTATAAAGGCTATTCTCACGGGTATTCGAGCACGGCGCAGTCTATAGGCAGGTCAAGCTTATGTCAAATTAAAAACCATACATTGCGGTATTTTGTTTAAAAATACCGCAATCAGATCGTATTGCTAAGCCAAAGGATATTTTTTACATGTTTGAATAGTTGGGGCCACCGCCACCTTCAGGCGTTTGCCAGTTGATGTTTTTAGATGGATCTTTGATGTCACAGGTTTTACAGTGCACACAGTTTTGTGCATTGATTCTGAACACCGGCTGTTGACCTTCTTGAACCACTTCATAAACTGCTGCTGGACAGTATCGTTGTGCTGGCTCTGCCCATTTAGGTAGGTTGACCTCAATCGGTATGTCTGGGTCTTTCAATACCAGATGGCAGGGTTGGTCTTCTTCATGGTTGGTACTGGACAAGAACACCGATGACAAACGATCAAATGAAACCTCGTTGTCTGGTCTTGGGTAGTCAATCGGTTTGAATTGATCGGCTGGTTTCAGTGTGGCATGGTCAGGGGTTTTGTTGTACCAAGTGAATGGCAGTTTGCCCCTGAAAATATTTTGATCGATGAAAGTGAAAGCCGCACCAAAAAACGTACCCAGTTTATTCAAACCAGGCTCAAAATTTCTGGTTTGTTGTAACTCTCGGTAAATCGACGAAGCTTTGATGTTATCGGCATAAGCGCTTAACTCTCCGCTGGCTTGGTCTTTGAGCATGGCATCAGCGATACTTTCGGCCGCAATGATACCGGATTTGAGCGCTGTGTGCGTGCCTTTGATTTTGGCCGGATTCAGAAAGCCAGCTTCACAACCAACCAACAAGCCACCAGGGAATGTAAGTTTGGGCAGAGATTGGAAACCGCCTTTGTTCAATGCCCTGGCTCCATAGGAAACGCGTTTGCCACCTTTGATGATGTTCTTGATGACTGGGTTTTGTTTCCACTGTTGAAATGTTTCAAATGGACTTAAGTAAGGGTTTTCATAATTCAGTGCAACCACAAATCCTAAAGCCACAGTGCCTTGGTCTAAATGGTATAAAAACCCGCCACCTTCGGTGTGGTTGTCCAATGGCCAGCCTAAGGTGTGCACCACTTTTCCGGGTTGTGAAATGGCATCATCTACTTGCCATACTTCTTTCAGACCAATGCCATAATGCTGTGGGTCTGCATCTTTTTGTAAGTTAAATTGTTGTGTCAGTTGTTTGCCAAGTGAGCCTCTACAACCTTCGGCAAACACAGTTTGAGGCGCCAACAACTCATAACCAGGTTCAAAGCTGTCTTTGGGTTGTCCTTGTGCGTCAACGCCCATGTCACCGGTGATTACGCCCTTGACGGCACCATCATCACCATAAATTATTTCTGATGCTGGAAAACCAGGAAATATATTAACCCCTAGGTTTTCTGCTTGCTCGCCTAACCATCGACACAACTTGCCCAGCGATATGATGTAGTTACCATGGTTGCGCATCGGTCTAGGAATTAGAAAGCCCGGTACTTTGGTGTCTTTTTCTAAACCACGTAAGTAATGAAACTCATCATCAGTGACCGCTGTTTTTACCGGAGCACCTTGGCTTTGCCAATCTGGGAACAGTTCGGTCAAAGCTTCGGTCTCTATAACAGCACCAGACATGATGTGGGCGCCTATTTCTGAGCCTTTTTCAACCAAGGCGATTTGCCAGTCTTTGTTGTGCTGCTGTGACAGTTGTGCCAAACGACAAGCAGTTGCTAATCCTGCTGGGCCACCACCGACGATGATGACATCAAACTCCATAGATTCTCTGTTCATATTCTGTAACTCACCATTTTCATTATTTTTGACATACCAGTCATGACCCATTTAACAGGTTCTGGTAACTCCACGCCCCCAGCATCTTTGGCGTCATTGCCATGCCGTATTTCATCTGCTTGCATTTGTTGTAATATTTTCAATGACTTTGGGTCTTGTGGGCCAATGTCATCAATGTGTTCTTGTAAATGCGATTCAACCTGTCTTTCGGTTTCAATCACAAAGCCATAACTCACAGGGTCGCCAAAAAATGCCGCCAAAGAACCAATCGCAAAAGAGTGCAGGTACCAAAACGGATTGGTGACGCTGACTTGGGCACCCAGTTCATCCAGTCTGGACTGGCACCAGTTAAGGTGGTCATGCTCTTCAGCAGCCGCTTTGAGTAAGTGGGCTTTGGTTTGCGGGTCTTTGGCCATCATGGCTTGCCCATTGTATAAAGCTTGTGCACACACTTCACCGGTGTGGTTGATGCGCATCAGTCCAGCTGTGTGTCGCTGTTGTTGTGCTGATAACTCAGGTTGAGGCAGCTTCGCACCAGGGACTGCTTGTTGATTGTTGGTTTGGTGATTGAGCACTTTTAACATGCGATCAAATTCAAGCATCAATTGGTTGCCCAGTGATTCATTTTCAGTGCGCATTGACATTATATTCATGTGTTTTGGATTTTGTTTGTGGTTCGGTTAAATTCAGTGACCATTTTAACATTGATTCAACGGTATGAAGTAATTTCTCAATATTTTACATTTGGTTGGTTGATATTTTCCGGATTATCATTAAACTCCGCTTTTTTAAAACAATGCGAAATATTATGAACAAATCTGTATTAATAGTGGCGCTATCAATAACTGGTGCTTATGCCACCTCAGCTTTTGCTGACGACAGCAACTCAGGTAACTGGTCTGGCACTGGTCAATTAGGTTTCTCAATGACTTCAGGTAACTCTGACACTGAAAATTTAGTTGCTGGTTTGGCTTTGGCCAGAGAAAGTGAGCAATGGGTGAACAGTTTTTCATTGGATATGTTGCGTGCTTCTGCTGATGACGTTGATACGGCAGAACGCTTCACTATAGCTACTCGCAACGGATATAAATTAGATGACAATGATTATATTTATAACAGCACACGTTATGAAAATGACAACTTTTCTGGTTTAGATTACAGCATCACCACTTCTTTTGGTTGGGGTCATCAGTTCAGTGATACTGAAACTTATAAACTGTCTTCAGAAATTGGTGTGGGTTATAAAATTGAAGCCATAGATATTGATCGTTCAGAGAACTCAGGCGCGGTTTTGGTGGGCAAGTTGAACCTAATGCGTCAACTGACTGAAACCACGCAATTTGTTGATACCTTGTTGGTTGAAGCAACTGATGACAACACTTTTATTCAAAATGACGCCGGTTTTAAATTCAAAGTAAGTGATAAGTTTGGGGTTAAATTGGCTCACCAATACCGTCACAACACCGATGCTCCTTTGGGTAAAGATTCTACCGATACTTTGGTATCTGCCAATTTGACTTATGAGTTTTAAGTTGCTTGTATAAGTCAGTTTAATTTGCCAGTAATACTGGCTTCAGGCTGGTGACTGAGTCCCCACTTTCTTGAGTGGGGATGTTTTGACTTTAACCAAGCAAAACGATTTACCTGCCTTTCTAAAGTCATCATGCACGCCACTGAGCCTCTGGCCTCAAGTTATAGCTCCGGCAGGTGTTCAATAAATAACGCAATTTTCTTGGTGACTTACTTTGTTTAAGCAGGCTGAAAAAACTTTTTCGCGCACCCGGTTTACGCAAAAGTTTTGGTTGGTTCTTTGAGTTTTTGAACTGAATTATTGTGATTGCTATTAAAGCACATCAATTGATGTGCTTTTTTGGTTACAATATTGGATCAACTGAGGTGTTCTGGACATGACAAAAATAAGCACACAATTTAAAGAATCAATTGAGTTATTACACTCAAGATTGGGCTCAACTTGGACTGTTGGTACGCCATTAGGTATAGGTAAGCCCAACCCTCTGATAAACCATTTGTACCAACACGCCAAACAAAATCCGCAGTTGTCATTAGAAATATTCACTGCTTTGTCACTGGAAATACCGCACGGTAATTCATTGCTTGAACGGCGTTTTTTAGACAGTTTCAGTCAGCGGTTTTTTGGTCAATACCCAGAGCTTGATTACATCCAAGATGTGAAGCGTAACACCGTTCCAGCCAATATAAGTGTGCGTGAGTTTTATATGCAGTCGGGCAAGATGCTGTACTCAGCCACTGCGCAACGTGGCTATGTCAGCAGCAACTACACCCATGTTGCACGTGATATGGTGGACCGAGATGTGAACATCATCTTGCAAATGGTGGCAGTTAAACGCAGTGAGGAAGGCACACAATACAGTTTGAGCTGTAACCCTGATTTAACTTTGGATGTTTTAAATACCGCAGCACGCAAAGGCAAGCCACGGCCTGTGGTGATTGCTATGGTCAATGAAAGTTTACCCTTTATGGGTGGACAGGCGGTGGTAGATGCGGCGTTTTTTGATTTGATTCATGACAATCCCAGTGATTATTTTGCTCCTTTTGCGACCCCTGCGCAGCCAATCAACGCCACTGATTACAGCATTGGTTTATTGGCCAGTACCTTGCTTAAGGACGGTGGTACGCTACAAATTGGTATTGGCTCTTTAGCGGATGCCATGGTTTATTGCTCGCAAATGAGGCAACAAAACAACCACACTTATAATGAATTGCTGAAGTCCACTGGAATCAGTGAAAAATTCAAACCGGTGATTGCTGATGTGGGCGGAACGGGAGCGTTTAAACAAGGTTTGTATGCCGCCAGTGAAATGTTTGTTGAAGGATTTGCGCATTTGTATGAAGCGGGAATATTGCGCCGAAAAGTGTTCCCAGATGCGCGCATTCAAGGCCTATTGAACGAAGGTAAAATAACTGAACAAATTAAACCTGGCCTGATCAAAAATTTATTAGATTGGCAAGTCATTGATGAAGTAATCACTGCCAGATCATTCCAGCGTTTACAGCACTTAGGGATTTTTAAAGCGGATTTAACTTTCAGTCCAGGGCGCATCACAGACAGCGCTGGACGGGTGTATGCCACAAATTTACATGATGATGAGAATCTGGCGGCCATTGAACAGCATTGCTTAGGCAGTCGTTTGCATCATGGGGTGTTATTGCATGCGGCATTTTTTATGGGCTCCAAGCGATTTTACCAGTGGTTACATGCTTTGGATGATGAGCACAAAGCGCTGTTTCAAATGACTGCAGTCAGCCAAATCAATGAACTGTATGGTGGAGAAGATCTGGATCGAGCGCAGAGAATCAAAGCCAGGTTCATCAACACCTGCATGAAGGTTGATGTTTTGGGCGCAGCTGCATCAGATGCTTTAGAAGACCACCAAGTGGTCAGCGGTGTTGGTGGTCAATACAATTTTGTTGCCATGGGTCATGCTTTGCAAGACAGTCGCTCGGTTTTGCTGTTACGCAGTGTGCACATCAGTAAACAGGCCGTCACATCCAATGTGGTGTGGAAGTATAGCTATTGCACCATTCCCCGGCACTTACGGGACATTGTCATCACCGAATACGGCATAGCAGACTTGCGTGGACAGTCGGATGAGGTTTGTATCCAAAGAATGGTATGCATTGCCGACAGTCGCTTCCAAGAGGGTTTGCGCGCACAGGCAGTGGCGCACAATAAATTATCAGCTGACTGGCAAGTGCCAGCAGCATTCAAACACAACACCCCGGAAATGATTGCTCAGCAATTCAATGCAGCCAAAGCCCAAGGCTATTTTCCAGCCTTTCCCTTTGGTGAAGACTTCACCGCAGATGAAAAGGTCATTATCAATGCTTTGAAATGGTTGAAAGTCAAAACCAGAAACAAATACGCCACCTTGCTGACTTTGTTTAAGGCACAATTTGTTAAGCCACGGCAGCAGGAGCTGGCTTATTTACAATTAATGCAGTTGGATCACAACCAAACTTTTAAACAGCGCCTGTCGGCTAAACTGTTGGTTTATGCGCTGCGGAACCAGCCTTGAGCCAGTATGAAACTGGTTTATATAGGTGTCTTATTGGTGGTTATGATGGGGCATAAGGCGGCTGCCAAGCCATTGATGATAGCGCATGCCGGTGGTGGCTATGCTGGCATCAGTTACAGCAATTCAATTGAAGCCTTGAATGACAGTTATGCCGCTGGCTTTCGGTACATAGAGATGGATTTTTCTTGGACCAGTGATGGTCACTTGGTTTGTTTACATGACTGGGGTAAAACCTTTAAAAAGCTATTCAACAAGAAGGTCAAACAAGCACTTAGCTATACAGAATTTGAACAACTGGTCGATGCCCATCCGTATTTCAGCCCTTGTACACTAGCCAGTTTCGCAGGTTGGATGTCTGATAAACCCGATGTGAAGGTCATTACTGACATCAAGGATGATAACCTCAAAGGCATAGACTTAATGATTGCACAATACCCTGCGCTTAAAGCACAGTTGATTCCTCAATTTTACCAACCCGAGGAATACCCAGCCCTTAAAGACATGGGTTTTACTGATTTGATTTGGATATTGTACCAGTACCAAGGCGCTAAACAATCGGTGCTTGAGCTCAGTCAGCGCATGGATTTATTTGCGGTCAGTATGCGAGCCAGCCAAGCCAAAAATAAAATCTTGCAGCAGCTGTTGAAGTGGCACCGAATTTTTGTTTACACCATTAATGATGAGTCCACACGGTTGAAATTGATTGACCGCTACCAAGTGAGCGGTATCTACACCGATTTCTTATCAATTGAATTGCCACAATAATGTGCACTCAATTGAGCTGAGTCAGTGCTAGGCGCAGGAAATATAGCTGGCCTGACAACACACTCAAAATCTGCACAAATTACTTTGTTTTAATGTCACTGATTTCAAATTCCGTGAAATTGCTCACAGGCAAAATGACAACTGAAATGTTATAGTGGCTGAATAATATATCTATTAATTTGTTAGTCCATATAGCCTGGTGTTAGGCGAGGCGCCAATCAAATGTCCAAAACAAGCACGAATGCAGCCAATTGTATTCGGGTTTGTAGTTTTGCCCGTTGATTGCGCATGACTGTGACCCATGTGGCGCAGGCATTCATTTAAGGACGTAGCAACAGAACCAATGGGAGTACCAATGACTTTTAAGACTTTTCTATCAACTACAATTTTATTAGCCGCTGCTGCCCAAGTGCAGGCAACACTCGATCAAAGCCAAAAAATAAACAGTGGTTATGCATACACCATGCACTCGACCAGTCCAAGTGAAGATGAACTTGGACAATTTCCGCCAGCCTATCAAAAACCGACAATTGAACATGTTTTACAAGGGCCTAAACACACTTTAATCTGGCGTGACAGGGTTTCCAACCGCACTCAAGACAATGCGTCTTTGGCCCTGGGTGAGCGACGTATGGGCTTATTTATTCCGCACTGGCCGCAAGATAAATTACCATCAGAGGCCACAGGTTGGACGGCATATGGCGACCCACTCAGTTACAGTCATTTCAGTGTCAAGGTTGAGCGTGCAGAGGGCGAGCGTGAGGTTGCTGGCAGCATGGCACAACATTATGTGCTCACTGCTGACTACACCCGACAGCTAGGAAACGACCCTGCCAGTGAGCGTTATCAGATGTATACCGATTTATGGGTATTGACTGACAAGCCGTTTTCATTTGCCCCTTTTCATAAAGCAGGTGCGTACAGTGATCCGCGTTTCGGTGCCGCTGTGGTGGCTGAACTCAGCGGGTTGGGCATGGTGGTGCGCAGTGACGCGCGTTACTCAAGCACAGCCATTGATGAGAACGGTGCAGAGATTGGCAGCAAACGCGAAGGCACGTGGACGACCTGGGTGGAAGACCTTAAGTCAGCTGATGTACCTGGGTTGAATTTTCCAGTTGGTGACCACCAAACATTACACGTTTTACAAAGTGAGTTCAGAAAACAAGCTGCTGCGACTTGTACAGCTGTCTTGGCCGGTGAAACCCCAGACTTTATCAAGCAAAACTTAGACAACATCCAGCAAACAGCAGTGCTCAAAGACTTACACAATTCGTGCAAGAGTCAGGTGCTGCGAGCATTCACTCGAGACATGAAAAAGAACCCTCAATCAGTATGTGGTGACATCATCGCTGGCAACAGTCCAGAGTCCATCAACCAAGTATTGAATGCAGATGAAAAACAAGACTTTATGCAAAGCGCGGTGTCATTTTGCGAACAGCAGGCACTGCAGTAACCAACAATAGGGTGCAAAAAACGGACTATAAAAAAAGCTGGACAAACCCTGGTCAGTTATTCGATCAATGTCCAGCTTTTGATTGCTTGTCAATACGCCCACGGGGAAGCTTCGTAGCTATACAGAATAGACTTTACCCAGCACAATAATGGCTCACTGCGTTAGGGGTTAAAATTTATCAGCATTGCTGTAAAGACTGAAAAATCCAAACTCAAGTAAAAGTTCATCACAGTGATGGGCGGAACCCATCTTACCCAAATATAAATGCTTTTTAATCTTGATATATTCGGATAATAGCGCTTTATTGCGTTTTAAACTCGATAATTTCGAATAAAAACGCAATTATTTAATAAAATACATCAGTTTTTAGCAATAATGCACCAAATACAGGGAAAAATACCCAGTTTTAAGTAACAGTTAAGGTTAAAATGCATGTTTAATAAGTTGTTAGAGCTCAAGGATAGATATGAGAATTCCCACGGATCTAGAAATATTAAATACGATATACCGTATGTATCACTCTGACTTTGCTGCTTTTGAAAGAGGTGATGGGTCGCGGGCTTCGAAAATCTATGTTCCGATTGACTGCAAGGAAATTGCTGGCGAGCTTAAAGTGGATCCTGACATTGTCTTTGGTCGCTTGTACTACCACTTAGAGAAACAGTACGGTTACAAACAAGATGATGGGAGTAATGTTCATTTCTTTGCTCTAAAAGTTGGGGATGACCCGAAGTGCGTAAATTTTCCACTTATGACATCCGTTTTGGCTGGCTTGCGTCAAGAGAAAAAGAAGTTTTGGATAGGTACTGCAATTGCTGTTCTTGCGCTAATTGTATCAACAGTCTCATTGACCGTTTCAGTTACGCAGTCGGCAGGCTCTAACAAGTCAATGCATCCGACCGCTGAAGCGGCGGATGATTGAGGCGTAAGGCTTCCGAGCAATGAACAGATTTGAACTAATTATTTTTGATTGCGATGGTGTACTTGTAGATAGCGAGCGAATTGCCAATGAAGTGTTTGCAAAAGTATTGAATGAAGAGTTTGGCTTTTCACTTAGCCTAGACGATATGTTCGAAACTTTTGTCGGAAACTCGTCGCAACAATGCATGAAAATTATCGAACAGATGATTGGCTCTAAACCTCCACCACACTTGGAAGCCCGTTACAAAAAGGAAATCAATGAAGCTTTGAGTAAATCAGTTGTTGCCGTAAATGGAATTGAGCAAGCATTAGCGGAACTTTCAATCCCTTACTGCGTAGCTTCAAGCGGCTCTTACGAAAAAATGAATACAACGCTGGGGAGAACTAACTTACTCAAGCTCTTCGACGGAAAAATTTACAGTACGTCAGATGTCGCGCGTGGAAAGCCTTTTCCAGACATATACATCCATGCTGCCAAGAACATGGGCTATCGTGAGCCATCTAAATGTCTTGTGATTGAAGACAGCCCGCTTGGTGTTGAAGGTGGCGTTGCTGCTGGAATGGTTGTATTCGGATATACTGAATTAGCGCGAGAAGAAAGGCTTATCCAGTCTGGTGCGCATCGTACATTTAGTGAAATGAGTAAGCTTGCCAATGAAATTACAACCTATGAGCAAACCGCCTTATAACGCTTTGCTTTGTGGACTGAGTGGAACGAAGTTCCAAAACAGCAATTTGTTAAGTGCCGATTACTCATAGGTCTTGCCGCAATAAAGGAACACCGCGAATTGTTTCCATTTATTGGTTTCTAAACCGGGTTCCTGTCGGACGCCAAAATCGGAATCTTCTGCCCATGCAATCGCTCCTTCGAGGAAACCACTGATAGAGTTATTAGCCCAATCACCAGAGAAGCCAACGTCATCAGTTGCTTTTCTTTCACGAGACTCTCTGTCCTCTAATAGAGCTTTTGTGAAGTCCAAAAATGATTTCTCGTCTTTCACTTCCTCCAACAATTCATGCGGCTCTCTCACATAACTTCCTTAAGGTATTTAACAATTTATTAATAGTGCATCAGTGCCATCTATCAAGATATTGGCTTCAATTCGTGCACGCTATTTTTAAAAGTTTCATTGTAAGTCATTGAATTATGACTTTGAAGGAAATTATTGACTGCATCTTTGGCAGGAAATGGGCGGATAGATGTGCATTAATGGGTAAATTTACGTCCATTACTGGCAATGAGTGAAAAAATAATAAAATTTTTAGATCGTGTGAAAAGCAAAACAATAAGCTTGAATATCCTTGATAATTCACAGGATATCTAATTAAAACTATATTTTTCTGGTTGAAGTACCCGCTCTTTTATATGCTCATGCAATCGGTTAAGTTATAAAATCATTCATAATATTGAGGTTTTGATGTTGGGCTTCGCGGCGCTCAGCCCAACCTGACTTTAACTTACTATGCCATGCCATTTCATTTCCAAGTAGGCTGGATTTCACTCACAAGTGGAATCCAGCGGTGGATTTAAAGCCAATTAATTCAAAAATGCCTAACCACGACCATGCGGGGCGTTAAAATCCAACTCAGGGCCTTCCGGTACGATGCCGGTGGGGTTGATGGTTGGGTGGCTCATGTAATAGTGGTTCTTGATGTGGCGCATGTTGACGGTTGCTGCGACCCCTTCAACTTGGTACAGTTCGCGCATGTAGGCGCTGATACTTGGGTAGTCCGCAATGCGTTTGAGGTTGCATTTAAAATGGCCCACGTAAACCGCATCAAAGCGCACCAAAGTAGTGAACAAGCGCCAATCGGCTTCGGTGATTTGATCACCAAGTAGGTAACGTTTGGTACTCAATATGTCCTCAACCCAATCCAAAGCCTTGAACAAGTTCTCCACATTTTCAGCGTAGGCCGCTTGTTTGGTGGCAAAACCAGCTTTGTAAACACCGTTGTTGATGTCTGAATATACACGTTGGTTGATGGCGTCAATTTCCGTGCGCAAAGCTGTAGGGTAGTAGTCCGCTGTGTTACCTGTGAGGTCATTGAAGGCACTGTTGAACATGCGGATGATGTCGGCCGATTCATTGCTGACGATGGTTTGTTGTTGTTTGTCCCATAAAACCGGTACGGTGACTCGACCTGAGTAATTGCTGTCTGCTTGGGTGTAAAGCTGATGCATCAAGTCATGCTGATTGATTTGGTCACCAACCAAATCTTGGTCTTGTGCTTCACTGGCCTTGAAAGACCAGCCGTTTTCAGCCATCAAGTAATCGACTGTTGAAACACCGATGACAGACTCCAATCCTTTTAACTTTCTGAATATCAAGGTTCTGTGAGCCCAAGGGCAAGCCAAACACACATACAAGTGGTAGCGACCGGCTTCGGCTTTGAAACCAGATTTTCCGGTTGGTCCCGCGCTGCCATCGGCAGTGACGAAATTTCTGAATTGTGCGGCATCTCTCTTGAACTTGCCACCAGTAGAATCGGTGTCATACCATTCATCTTGCCACTGTCCATTGACTAATAATCCCATGTTATTTCTCCTGTTATTGTGTTGTTAATTAACCCTGTAGCCTGGATACAGTGCCAAAGGCTGAAGGGTGTGTATTATTTATGCTTTGGCAAATGTGCCGGCTTGGTAGTCATCAAATGCTTGCTGTATCTGTGCTCTGGTATTCATTACAAAGGGTCCAGCCCGCTCAATCGGCTCATTCAAAGGCAGGCCTGATACCACAATGAAACGGCTGTCTTGTTGGGCACGGATAAGCAGCTGTTCTTGATTATCCAAGGTGGCTAAGTAGCCCGCTTGTATTGCGCTTTGGTCTGCCAATTCGATTTGTCCCTCATAGACATATATAAATGCATTGTGTTGAGGATCAATGGTTTCTTGCAGTGTGGTTCCAGCAGGCAAGGTGATGTCCCAATAGTTAGGTTCAACGTAGTTGTTTTTTATCACGCCTTCAGTGCCTTTGGAGGTGGTGCCAGCGATGACTTTTAACTGTGCTCCATCGCCGCGGCTTTCCACTGGAATTTGGTTGGCGGTTTTCTCCTGGTTGACTGGGTCTGTCATTTTTGCTGTACTGGGTAAGTTCACCCATAACTGAAAACCTGAAAGTAAGCCTTCGGACTGTTCAGGCATTTCACTGTGAATAATGCCTTTGCCAGCGGTCATCCATTGTATGCCACCGTCTTCAATCACACCGTTGTTACCAACTGAATCCTGATGGCGCATTTTACCTTTGAGCATGTAGGTAACTGTTTCAAATCCACGGTGGGGGTGTGGCGGAAAGCCACCAATGTAATCATTGGCTTGGTCAGAGCTGAAGTGATCAAGCAACAAAAAAGGATCCAAGTCTGGCAACTGATGTGTACCAATGATGCGGGTTAATTTAACCCCGTCACCATCAGCAGCGGGTAGGCCACGGTACAACTGTTTGATTTGTTTGTATGTTGTCATGTTACTCTCCTTTAAACACCAGCCCGGCAGCAGTCTGCCGAGCTGGTAGTTTGTTGGGTTTATTTGTTGTTATCAATCGCAACAGCGCCTGGGCCGTTGGCAACCAAGAACAAGAAACCACCAGCAATGGCTATGTTCTTCATGAACATCAGTGATTGCATTTGGTCAGCGAAATCCAGATGGAAAACCAAGGCTGACAAGACACTGAAACCTGCCAATAAGAAGGCCACCAGTCTGGTTCTGTAACCCAAAATTATGAACAGTGCGCCGATAACTTCAGTCACTATGACCAAGGGCAATAAGAAACCGGGCAGTCCCATGGCTTGCATGTAAGCTGCTGTGCCTGCGTAGCCAGTGATTTTGCCGATACCTGCCACCAAAAAAATGATGCTGATAAAAATACGGCCAATGAGGCTGCTGTAAGTTTGGACTGTTGTGATGATGTTATTCATAGTGTTCTCCGATATTGTTAGAAGGATGTTGTTTAAAGTATGTGTCCATTTTATGGTTTTAAATAATTTAATAAACAGGCGTAATCAGAAATCATTGTTCTTAATTACAGAACAATGTAAAATACTGGCATGAGCTTATTTGAAGACATGCAGTGCTTTGTTCGTATTGTAGAAGCCGGTAGCATCACCCAGGCAGCAGAACAAATGAATACGGTTAAATCGGCCGTCAGTCAAAGGCTGTCACGCCTGGAATCAAGACTCGGGGTACAGCTACTCATTCGCACCACCCGCACCCAGAAACTGACTGACACCGGGCTCAGTTACTACCAATCTTGTTTGAATATCATGGATCAGGTGTTGACTGCGGAAGCTTCGGTTAAACAACAAAACACGGCTTTAGCGGGCCCAATAAAGATTGCTGTGCCCTTGTCCTTCGGTTTGAATCACTTGAATCGGGCATTGCGTGAATTCAATACCATTCATCCAGCTGTGCTGTTTCACATTGATTTCAATGACCGACAAGTTGATATCGTTAATGAAGGTTTTGATTTGGCGATAAGAATAGCCCACCTGAACGATTCGAGCTTGGTGGCCAAAAAAATAACCCAGACCCAGTTAATCCTATGTGCCAGCCCAGCTTACCTGGCTAAATACGGCACCCCACAGCACCCCAAAGATTTGCAACAAGGGCACGTAAAAATACATTACAGTCAATCGCCTGATAGTTGGAAGTTCACCGATGAATCCGGCAGTCAATGCCAAGTGAAAGTCCCCATTGAGTTGGTTTGTAATAACGGCGATTTCATGCGTGATGCAGCAATTGATGGTCAAGGTCTGGTGATGATTCCAGATTTTTTAAGCTACAAAGCAATCAAAAGAGGGCAGTTGGTACCGTTGTTATCTGATTACAAAACCAATAACCTGTTAAACGCCTATGCCGTGTATCCGCAGAACCGGTATGTGTCGATGCGGGTTAAAAAGCTGGTTAATTACTTGACTGAATACTTTGGTGCAACGCCCTATTGGCAAATACCTAAAGTAAAGTAATTACCCAAGGTGTGTACATCAAGTACGAGCAGGCTGGTAGCCTAAATACCAGTTATTGGTCGTTAATGTTGTTGAAAACTCAGCGAAGCAACAAGCTGGGGGTTTAAACATAAAAATGTCTGTTATTCTGCTAAGATTTAATTGACAGTACCCTACACTCAGAGATAATAACTGGCTTTAATCATTGTCATTGGTCCTATGAGCAAACGTTTTAACTTTCCCATTATTGTTATTGATGAAGATTTTCGTTCTGAGAATGTTTCAGGTTCAGGTATCCGCAATTTAGCTGAAGCCATCAGTGCCAATGGTATTGAAGTGGTGGGCTACACCAGCTATGTTGATCTGACTTCATTTGCGCAACAAGCCAGTCGCGCTTCGACATTTATCTTGTCTATTGATGATGAGGAAATTGGACAAGAGTCTGCCGAAGAAATAGACAAAGCCATCAGTGAAATCAGACAGTTCATCAATGCAGTGCGCCGCAGTAACCCTGATATACCAATTTTTCTGTATGGTGAAACCAAAACCAGTCAGCACATTCCAAATGACATTTTACGTGAGCTGCATGGCTTTATTCATATGTTTGAAGACACCCCTGAGTTCGTCGCCAGGCACATCATCCGCGAATCCAAAAAATACCTGGACTCAGTGGCACCTCCTTTCTTTAAGGCTTTGATGAATTACGCTGAGGATGGCTCTTATTCTTGGCATACACCTGGACATTCTGGTGGGGTGGCTTTTCTTAAAAGCCCGGTGGGGCAAATGTTCCATCAGTTTTTTGGTGAGAACATGCTGCGTGCCGATGTGTGTAATGCAGTTGAAGAATTGGGTCAGCTGCTAGACCACAACGGACCAGTGGCTGAAAGTGAAGAAAACGCAGCAAGAATTTTTAACTGTGATCATTTATTTTTCGTCACCAATGGCACCTCAACCTCAAATAAAATTGTGTGGAATTCGACTGTTGCCACAGGTGATATTGTGGTGGTTGATCGGAACTGTCATAAGTCTATTTTGCATTCCATCATCATGACTGGCGCGATTCCGGTGTTTCTGATGCCGACCAGGAATCATTATGGCATCATTGGACCGATTCCAAAACGTGAATTTGAACCAGCAAGAATTGCTGCGAAAATTACTGCGCATCCTTTTGCCAGCAAAGCCAAAAGCAAGAAGCCCAGAATTCTAACCATCACCCAGAGTACTTATGATGGGGTTATTTACAATGTTGAGATGATTAAGGATTTATTGGGAGACAGTGTAGAAACCCTGCATTTCGATGAAGCTTGGTTGCCCCATGCTACATTCCACGAGTTTTATACTGACATGCATGCCATTGGTGGGAACGACCGCCCAAGGGCAGAACATGCCACGGTATTTTCTACCCAATCAACCCATAAATTATTGGCTGGTTTATCACAAGCCTCACAAATTCTGGTGCAAGAGTCACAAAATTCAAATTTTGATATGCACCGTTTCAATGAATCTTTTTTGATGCACACTTCAACCAGTCCACAGTATTCAATCATTGCTTCCTGTGATGTGGCCGCTTCAATGATGGAGCAGCCTGCCGGTGGTGCGTTGGTGGAAGAGTCCTTGCATGAAGCATTGAATTTCCGTAAAGCAATGCGCAAAGTGGATGATGAGTTTGGTGATGACGATTGGTGGTTTAAAGTTTGGGGGCCTGATTATATCGGTGAATCAGATACGCCAGTGCAAGATGATTGGATGATCAATCCGGGTGAGGACTGGCATGATTTTGATGACATCGAAGTTGATTTCAATATGTTGGATCCGATTAAAGCCACCATCATTACCCCTGGCCTGAATGTAAAAGGCGAGTTTGATGAGTTGGGTATTCCAGCCAATATCGTAACTAAGTACTTGTCAGAACACGGTATTGTGGTAGAAAAAACAGGACTGTATTCGTTTTTTATTATGTTTAACATAGGTATCACCAAAGGCCGTTGGAACTCGTTGGTGACTGAGCTACAACAGTTCAAAGATGATTATGACCAAAATCTACCTTTGTGGCGTATCATGCCTGAGTTCGTGGCCAAAAGACCGGATTATCAGCGCATTGGCCTGCAAGATTTATGTCAACAAATTCATACCATGTACCAACAGCATGATGTGGCCAAGATCACCAACGACATGTATTTATCTAACATTGAACCTGCAATGATTCCAGCAGATGCTTGGGATTTAATGGCGCACAATCAAGTTGAGCGTGTTTCAATTGATGATTTGGCAGGTCGAGTAACGGCCATGATGATAACCCCTTATCCACCAGGCATTCCATTGATGGTGCCAGGTGAAACATTCACACCTGAAGTGATTAAATACTTACAATACATCAGAACTTTTAATCAGGAATTCCCTGGATTTGAATCCGATGTGCATGGCTTAATCAATAAAAAAATTGATGGTAAGAAACATTATTTTGTAGATGTATTGAAAAATACTTGATACGCAGTCAGCTGCGTTGTTTTATATAATTCAGCTGACTGGTGTTACCACTTTAACCAGAGGTATTTAAACGGTAACAATCCCTTATAATTTATTCGCTGGTGTTTTATCGTTCGACAAGTAGGTTAATTTTTGTTGCAGTTGAAATTTTATTGCAAATAAAAAATAGGGTAAGATGTTGTTTTTAAAAATTTACAGGTGAACAACATGAGGTTTATTTTTTTACTGCTGGTGACGGCATCACTTTTTGCCTGTGGCAAAGAAACAAATGATTCCAAGCAAGAAGCTGTGTCAACACCGAAAAGTGCAGCCAAACAAAGTGTCAGTCAAACTACCGAAGGCAAACATTTTCAGGCTTTGATGGCGGATGACAAAATTTGCGAATTGTTGACAGTAAATGAGTTGAAGTCTTTGTTCCCCACCGATGCAACGATCAAAATGTCTGGTCATTCGTTTATGAATAATTATTCCTGTACTTACAGTTGGGATCGGGTCGATGCCGAAGCCAGAGAAAAAGCCATGTTGAGCAACATGATGCAATCCATGCAAGACAACAGCAAAAAAATCCCGATGCGACAAAGAATTTCGACCCATGAGCTGACGTTGTCATTAAAAGCCACTAAAGCAACCGCGCACAATTTCATGCCACCCAAATTAACCGAGCAACAGTTACAAGCCAGAATCAAAGCGGCTCAAGAGGCAGCAGCTAAAAAGCTCAGCGATGAACAAAAAGCACTTGCTGGTGACATGGCTAATAACATGATGGAAAAAATGATGCAGCAAAACAACGAAAATCAAGCGATTGAAGGCATCGGTGATGCAGCATACTGGAGTAAGATTGGTGGTGATGGCTTGAATGTGTTGTTGGGCAGCACCCAGCTTTACATTGCTCCGATGATTGCAGACAGCATGGAAGAAGACATTGAAAATGCCAAGAAAATCGCCCTGAAAGTCATTCAATAGTGATCTTCACAGTTGTATACTTAATTCAGCAATGAACCGGTGCGACAATAGCTTGATTTGGCTGAAAAACCTGTCATCAGTTGAGCCGAATTCTTAACAATAAAAAACCGGTACCTGATATATGCAAGACATCAACCAAACCATAATTATCATCGCTGTTACCTGCTTGGTTTCATACATAGCCTGGCAAAACAGACAACTGATGGAGCGCTTGATATTTTGGTCGCCAGCCATCAAACAAGGGCAGGTTGAGCGGTTTGTGACCCATGGTTTTATTCATGCTGATGGTATGCATTTGTTGTTCAACATGTTTACCTTCTATTTCTTTGGTTCGTTTCTTGAGCATTTTTATCGGCAGTTTTTTGGTGGCGCGGGCTTTGTGGTGTTTTATTTGGCCGCCATTGTGGTGGCCATGTTGCCTTCATATTTTAAACACAAGGATGACCCGAACTACATGAGTTTGGGTGCATCAGGTGCTGTGTCTGCGGTGTTGTTTGCTTTTATTTTGTTTGCGCCTTGGGAAATGTTGTACCTGTTTGGTGTCGTACCTATCCCAGCCATCTTGTTTGCTGTGGGTTATGTTTGGTACAGCATCCATGCACACAAAAAAGCCAATGACAACGTCAACCACAGTGCCCATTTATACGGTGGCTTATTTGGGGTGGTCATGACCATCATTCTAGAGCCACGAGTCATCAGTTTGTTTTTCAATCAGTTGTTTAACCCCAGTTGGTTGGGCTGAGTCTCTAGATAATTACTTGAACTCACCACAGGGTTTGCCCCCAATTGTACTTACTCGAATTCTAAATGGATGAAGAGTTTTTAGTGGGCAGAGCCCACCCTACCTGAGCCCCAAAATCAGCTTGTTATTACGAAAAGGAACGGTTGTAGTAATCTGCTGATGCCAACGCGATGCCTGTACTGGTTTACCTGTAGGTTTACCTTGGGGTTGTCGGCTTCAGCCGACCGATAAAACCACAGGTTTTATACTTGCTTGACTGCAGTCAATAAACCTAAATATTTTTAAAATTTTAATTAATTACAGTGACTTATGTGTTTCTGGTGGTAGGAGCCCGCTCTATCTGTCTACCATGCCCAGTATCAGGCTCAATGCATAACTAAGCTGCATGCCACAAAAACCACGGTGCAAACCGTAAAGTTTCTAACCCAAGGTGTACGCAAGTAGTACAGCTACTTTTTCACAGCGAATCAGGACTGTGCTGGAGCATTTTATAAATTAATTAACTTGCCATGGGGCAAAGCACTGATACCGAAATGGTTGGCCAAAGTTTGTCCCATATCCGCAAATGAACTGCGGGCACCAATATTGAGTGCTTTGATGTGGGGGCCAAAAAACAACACGGGTACGTGTTCCCGGGTGTGGTCTGAACCAGGGAATGTGGGGTCGCAGCCATGGTCAGCAGTGATCAATGCGATGTCATTTGCCTGTCCTTTGTTGGCAGCCATAAGCGTTTCTAATTCAGGTAAACGGGCGTCAAACTCTTCCAGTGCTTTGGCATAACCAAGCACATCTCTGCGGTGGCCAAAATGGCTGTCAAAATCAACAAAGTTTACAAATACCAGGGTGTTGTCTTCAGCATTCTTATAGCTTTCCAGCATCGCATCAAATAATTCCATGTTGTTCTTGCCTTTAACACACTGGCTGATGCCTCTGCCGGCAAAAATATCAGCGATTTTACCCACTGAAATAACTTGCCCACCTGATTGAACCAAATAATCCAATAAGGTGTCTTCTATTGGCTGTGTGGTCAGGTCTTTGCGGTTACTTGTGCGTTCAAATGTTGCGGCAGTCGCACCAATGAATGGACGCGCAATCACGCGGGTGATGTTCAAGTCATCAACCAAATTTTTGGCAATGGCCGAAATCTCTAACAACCTGTCCAAACCAAAATGTTCCTCATGGGCAGCAATTTGAAACACCGAGTCGGCCGATGTGTAACAGATGGGCTTGCCAGTTTTAATGTGCTCTTCACCCAACTGCTTGATGATTTCAGTGCCTGAGGCATGGCAGTTTCCCAGTATACCTGGGATTCCTGCTTGCTGAATAAATGTTGCAATTAAATCATCCGGGAAACAAGGTACGGTCTTCGGGAAAGTGCCCCATTTGAATGGCACCGGTACGCCGGCCATTTCCCAGTGGCCACTGGGCGTGTCTTTGTCCTTGCTTTGTTCAATTGCATAGCCATACGCTGCTTGGATTGCAACTGACTGATCAAGTCCCGCAAGTTCAGTACCTGAACTGTCAGCTTGTGCAGCAGCCAAGCCCAAACGGGTTAAGTTGGGTATTTTTAACGGACCTTGTCTGACACCCTTGGCATCAGCCATGCCTTGGGCACACTGCTCGGCAATATGACCTAAAGTATTGGCGCCTTCATCACCGTACAGATGTGCATCTGCACTGGCGCCAATGCCAAGTGAGTCCAGGACTAAAATAAGTGCTCTTTTCATGTTAGTGTAATGGGTTGAGTTAAGTGGTTTGTTATTTCTAAAGTCAGCCATTTAATACAGCTGAAACAATTATGTACAGCATTTCCTGTCTGTTTGCTGAACTTATATACGAAAACGGTTAAAATCAAATTTAATTGAAAAGAATACCACAGGGACCATTCATGAACAAAAATTATCGTAAAAACCTGGCTGGCACAGAGCTTGATTATTATGACACCCGCCAAGCCATTGAAGACATTAAAACTGGTGCTTATGACAAGTTGCCATATACTTCGAAAGTCTTGGCTGAAAACTTGGTGCGCCGTTGTCCGCCTGAAAACTTAACCGCTTCTTTGCAACAAATCATTGAGCGCAAGCGGGATCTGGATTTCCCCTGGTTTCCAGCCAGGGTGGTGTGTCACGATATTTTAGGTCAAACTGCATTTGTTGATTTGGCTGGTTTGCGTGATGCCATTGCAGAGAAGGGCGGTGATCCGGCACAAATCAATCCGGTGGTGCCTACGCAGTTGATTGTTGATCACTCCTTGTCTGTCGAATATGCAGGCTTTGATAAAGATGCTTTTGCTAAAAACAGGGCGATAGAAGACCGCCGTAATGCCGATCGATTCAGGTTCATCAACTGGTGTAAAACGGCATTTAAGAATGTCAATGTGGTGCCACCAGGTAACGGCATCATGCACCAAATTAATCTAGAGCGCATGTCGCCAGTGATAGAAGCACGTGATGGCGTGGCTTTTCCTGATACCCTGGTTGGCACCGACAGCCACACACCGATGGTCGACGCATTGGGTGTGATTGCGTTGGGAGTGGGTGGACTGGAAGCTGAAAGCGTGATGTTGGGCCGTGCTTCTTACATGCGCCTACCTGACATCATTGGGGTGGAAATGACGGGTAAACCACAAGCGGGTATCACCAGTACCGATATTGTATTGGCCATCACTGAATTTTTACGCAATGAAAAAGTGGTCTCAAGTTACCTTGAATTTTATGGTGAAGGGGCTGAAGCCCTGACTTTGGGAGATCGCGCCACCATTTCTAATATGACGCCTGAGTTTGGTGCTTCGGCTGCGATGTTTTTTATAGACCAACAAACCATTGATTACTTAACCTTAACGGGTCGTGATGCCGAGCAAGTGAAGTTGGTGGAAAATTATGCCAAGCAAACTGGTTTATGGGCCGAGCAAATGACCGGTGCAGAGTATGAGCGTGTTTTGACCTTTGATTTGGCTTCAGTTGGGCGAAATATCGCGGGACCATCGAATCCTCACGCCCGGGTTTCTGTTGCAGATTTGGCCAGTAAAGGCATTGCGGGTGATTACAGTGCGACCGGTGATTTAATGCCTGATGGTGCGTGTATCATTGCCGCCATCACCAGTTGTACCAATACTTCTAATCCCAAAAACATGGTGGCTGCTGGTTTGATTGCACGCAATGCCAACCGGCTTGGTTTGACCCGTAAACCATGGGTTAAATCCTCATTGGCACCTGGTTCTAAAGCAGTTACTTTGTATTTAGAAGAATCCAATTTGTTACCTGAATTAGAACAACTGGGGTTTGGCGTGGTCGGTTATGCCTGTACTTCATGCAATGGCATGAGTGGTGCATTGGATCCCCAAATTAAACAAGAAATCCTGGACCGTGATTTGTATGCCACAGCGGTGTTATCAGGTAACCGCAACTTTGATGGACGCATTCATCCCCATGCCAGTGAAGCTTTTCTGGCTTCACCGCCGTTGGTGGTGGCTTATGCCATTGCCGGTTCGATTCGCTTTGACATCGAAAAAGATGTGCTGGGTATTGACTCAGATGGCAACGAAGTTCGTTTGAAGGATATTTGGCCCAGCGATGAAGAGGTCAATGCCATCATCAAAGCCAGTGTAAAACCAGAACATTTTACCCAAGTGTATGAGCCGATGTTTGACGTCCAAGCCATCCTCAATAAAAAAACCAACCCACTGTATGACTGGGATGTGAAATCTACCTATATTCAACGTCCACCCTATTGGGAAGGTGCTTTGGCTGGCAAACGCAGCATGCAAGGCATGCGACCATTGGCTGTTTTGGGAGACAACATCACCACCGATCATTTATCACCTTCTAATGCGATTCAATTGTCCAGTGCGGCAGGCGCATACTTGGCCAAGATGGGTGTGCCAGAAGAAGATTTTAATTCATATGCAACCCATCGGGGTGATCATTTAACTGCACAACGTGCAACCTTTGCCAATCCGAAATTACTCAATGAGATGGTACGCAATGCAGATGGCAGCATCAAGCAAGGTTCTTTGGCACGTCTAGAACCAGAAGGCACCCAAATGCGCATGTGGGAAACCATTGAAACCTATATGCAGCGTAAACAACCGTTAATTATTGTGGCTGGTGCCGATTACGGCCAAGGTTCGTCACGTGATTGGGCCGCCAAAGGCGTGCGCTTGGCTGGTGTAGAGGTTATTGTGGCTGAAGGTTTTGAGCGCATTCATCGGCAAAATCTGATTGGTATGGGCATTTTACCGTTAGAGTTCACCAATGGTGAAACCCGTAAAACTTATGCCATTGATGGTACCGAAACCTATGAGGTTAAGGGCGAAATTACACCGGGTGCAGACATGCAAGTGATCATGACCCGTAAAAATGGCGAACCAGTGACCATTCCAGTGAAAAGTCGTTTAGATACAGCCGAAGAAGTGTCGATTTATGATGCTGGTGGCGTGTTACAGCGTTTTGCTCAAGATTTTTTGAGTGGTAATGCTTGAATGAGCCAGAAGTTTTATTGGCAATTAAATTACAGTTGTAACAAGCGCTGAACTGTTTTCAGCCAAACGAGTGCGGTTTTCAATCAACATGAAAGCCGCACTTTAACGTTAATGACAACAACTGCGCAGGCCAGGTGTTGAATGCTCAACAGCAATTCTGCACAGTTGTAGCGTGTCTCTAGGGTTTGTTTTCGTGGTGGGCTTTGATGTATGCATTCAATAAGCGTATGCCAAAAGCTGTGGAACCTGGTGAGTCTTTGAATGGGATGGCATTACTGCCCCAGGCCACTCCAGCGATGTCCAAATGCACCCAAGGCGTGGTTTCGCGCACAAAAGTGGCCAAGAATGCTGCGCCGGCACTGGCACCTGGTGCATCTGGACCTGAGTTCATCACATCGGCAATGTCGGCTTCAATGGCTTTGAAGTGGTTGTCGTTTAATGGCATGTGCCACAATTGATCACCAGTTAGTTTACCCATCTCAATAAATTGTGGCACCAACTCATCGTGGCGAGTAAACATGGGTGCATAGTCTTTGCCTGTGGCCCGGCTCGCAGAACCGGTTAAGGTGGCCAGGTTAATCAATAAAGCCGGGTTGTACTTGGTGTCGCCGTAGTAGTTGCCATCTGCTAATACCAGCCGACCTTCAGCGTCGGTTGAGCGGATTTGGATGGTTTTCCCGGACATAGATGTGACGATGTCACCAGGGCGTTGTGCATTGGCGCTTGGCATGTTTTCCGCCAATGCTGCAATGGCCACCACATTCACTTTTGCACCCCTGCCAGCCACAGCATATAAGGTACCTAGGGCAGAGGCTGCACCAGACATGTCGTATTTCATGTTCCACATATTGGGTGGGTTTTTTAAACTGATGCCACCGGTATCAAAGGTAATGCCTTTGCCAACCAATACGATGGGCGCATCGCCTTTCTTACCATTCATGTACTCAACCACCATCATGCGTGGTGGGCGCTGGCTGCCGCGACCAACACCATAAATTGCGCCCATGTTGATATCCAGCATGTCTGCTTCATCAAATACCTTGATAGTGATATTTTTTATGTCCTTTAGATACTGTCTCCAACGGGCCACGAAACTGGCAGGATAAATAACATTGGCAGGTTCATTCGACACATCCCGGGTGTACCAAATGGCTTCAGCAACTGAGGACAGTTCTTGTTTGTAATGGCTTGTCGTTGCTGCCTCATCCGCAGTCACAATGGTGATGTTTTTTTGTATGGTTTGGCGTTTTTTATCGGTGTAATACTTGGTAAAAGCGTAGCTGCCCAATTGCGCACCAAATGCAACCTGGGCGGTGGTGTTGGTGTGGTTCACATCAAATGCCATGCTTGGAATTTGGCTGAATGTTTTGGCGGCTTTTTGTGCGGCATAACCACCGAGTTCTTGCCAAACCAAGTTTGATTGCTCCGCAGACTTTTCACCTAAGCCAATCAATAGTATCTGCGCCAAACCTGTTGCTTTGGGCGCGGTGATTAATTGTGAACTTTTGATTTCAGCTTTGAATTCAGTGGTTTTGATGGCATGTTGCAACCCCCCTTCGCTTTGTCGGTTAATTTGGTTGCCAAACTGGCCTAATTCACCGTCTGTATACACGCCCAAAATTAAGTTGCCTGTGGTGGGTAGTTGTTGCGTGAAGTTAATTTGAGTGGGTGAGCTGTTTTTATTTGCAACTGCAGGGCTGAAATTAAGGGTCAGAATAAGGCTAAGCAGTAGTAATGGCCAAGTTTTCATTTGTACTCCAATTGTGTTGTGGGGTTGTTAATAATGCTGTTTCATGACGACATTTTAAATGACGTTTAATCACAGCATGACTGCTACTGATTATAAACAAATTTGCGATAAATATAAGCCATGTTTTTGGCGCTACTTTTTGAAGTATTTATTTGTGTGGATGCATTGGTGTGACAGTTTTTGGTAAAAGGTTGGTGTCAATTGCCTTAAACTTTCATGAAAATACCAGTTATGTGGTAGATTTGTAAGCGATTGTTACGAAAATAGCCAGAAACCCTTACTGAGCTTGACTTTGTATAAGCTGTTGCTAAACTTGCGGTTGTTCTAATTTTGACCATTGATATGAAACATTTGAGTTTAACTTTGTTGTTGCTGCTGGCAGCCAGCGGCTATGCCCAACAGCCACAAAATAACAGCCAATCCAAAGTACAGGAATCAGACGCAACAGATGACGCCAAAGCATCATCAAAAAGACCCAGTTGGTCGCAAGGTTTACCTGAGCGTCAAGCGGCTCCTGTGAGTCGCATTGTGCAAACAAATAAAGTTGAATCGACCGAAACTGAAATTGATACCCCATCAATTGGGGAAAAGCCGTTGATAGAAACGCAGGTGTTGTCGATTGATTTTCAGCCACAACCAAGCAGTGAGTTTAAGGTAGAATCCCAAGCTTCAGAATCCAAGCCTGCAGCATCTAAAAGAGTTGATCGTAAAGCTATTTTTGAGCAGTACTACAGTAGCCAATCTAGAACCAGTGATGCTGCTAATCAAGCCAATCAACCAGACACCATTGAGGTGAATCCATTGATTGCCGCCTACAAATGGCAGGTGTTAAAAACCACACCAGTTGAAGTGCCCAATAGTTTTGATAAAACTCAGCCACTGAAGGTAACCATTCAAATTAACCCGCAAGGAAAGGTCGTCAAAGTAACTGAAGCTGATGCCAGAATACCGTCTGTGGTGATGAGGCATGTTGAAAAAAGCATGCTAAACTGGCGATTCGAAGCACCTGCTGACATTGGTTTAAGTGAAAACATCAGCCGAGTATTTGAGATTGATATCCAAACATAAGACGCGCATAAAGTCTGAGTTGGCGGCTGTTTTATTTAGGTTCGCTGTTGAATTGTAGCAGGGCGCCTTCGTCTAACAGGACATGGATCAGTCTGAGCTCATTCATTGAGTCTGGGCTCACTTGATTTAAATGCTTGCGAGAAACAGTGGTTTGGTCACACAACTTTTGGGCCAAACCTAAATTGGTTTCAAAAGCTTCACCGTTAACAAATAATGTGGCCTTGTCTTGGTCATGTTGGTAATAAGTGAATACGGCAAAAGGACTTTTTTTGTACCATATATTATTGGCTGATTTTTCAATGCCAGGCTGATCTGTATCTGGGAGTTCGTCAAACAAGCGGTAGGCGGTGATCGACTGACCAAACAGCCGAGCCAAGTCTGGGTCATCCAGTTGACTTAACTGCTGTAACTGGTGGCGCAGGTAATTGACTTCATGTGCGCCAATAGAGGCATCAGTGACCGGTGATTGAACAGCGTCTTTAAAGCGTAGATCATCGGGCATATAAGTTGTTGCCAATTCAATTATATTACTCAGTAATTCAGCGTTTGATGGCGCTCTCAAACCGATTGAGCAGGTGATACAATCAGCCGATGTTGAAACACCGTGGTGTGGTATTTCCGGCGGCAGGTAGAGCACATCGCCGGCTTTTAACTCATGGCTTAATTGTGGCTGGTATTGATCAATGACGGCCAGTTCACTGTCCTCTACCATGTTGGCATGAGCCAAAGGTTGGGTGTCGTAAGACCATTGACGCGTGCCCTGTACTTGGACTAAAAACACATCATAATGATCGGTGTGTGCACCTACTGATGCGCCTTCTGGCGCATAGGACATCATCAAATCGTCAAACCGCCAGTGTTTTACGAAGCCAAACCAATCCATTAAGCGCAGCGCATCAGGAGCCCATTTCTCAATGTCTGAAACCAATAAAGTGGGTTTGTGATTAAGCACTTGTGGCCATGCATCAGGGTCATCGTAGATGGCTTGGTAGCGACGCTGGTCTTTGCTGTAAACAATGCGTGACTGTACCTGTTCGTGAGCCGCCAATTTAAACAGTGCGGTAGCATCTGGTAAGCAGCTTAAATCCAGACTGGTGTCTGTGAATAAGTAGGGCATACGTTGCCAATGAGTTTTGAAGAACTCATTGGCAGTTATTTTTTGGCCGTCAAAAACGCTTGGCTTGGTCTTTGGCATTGCCGAGGTAATTAGCAGGTGTCAGTTTCATCAAGCGGGCTTTGGCGTCAGCTGGGATGTCTAAAGTTTGGATGAATGACTGCATCTGTTGTTGGTCCACTTTATGGCCACGAGTCAATTCTTTGAGTTTTTCGTACGGGTTATCAATGCCGTAACGGCGCATCACGGTTTGTATCGGTTCTGCCAATAGTTCCCAATTGTTATCAAGGTCTTTGAGCAACATGGCTTCATTGATGGCCAGTTTATTTAAGCCTTTACTTAATGACGCCCAAGCAATCGCACAGTGACCAAAGGCAGAACCCAACGCACGTAATACGGTTGAGTCAGTTAAATCTCTTTGCCACCTGGATACAGGAAGTTTTTCTGCCAAATGATTTAAGGTGGCATTTGACAACCCTAAGTTGCCTTCGGCATTTTCAAAATCAATTGGATTGACCTTATGTGGCATGGTAGAAGAACCAATTTCTCCCGCCACGGTTTTTTGAGTGAAGTAGCCTGTTGAAATGTAGGCCCAAACATCACGTGCCAAATCCAGTTGAATGGTGTTCAGACGAATCATGTTATGGCACAATTCTGCCACGAAATCATGCGGTTCAATTTGGGTGGTGAATGGGTGAAATGTCAAGCCCAAACCATCTATAAAGTCAGCTGAAATTTTTGGCCAATCCAAGTCTGGATACGCACTGTAATGGGCATTGAAGTTACCCACTGCACCGTTAAGCTTGCCAAACAAGGTGATGTTGCTCAATTGTTTTAGTTGGTACTTTAACCTGAACACCACATTGGCCATTTCTTTGCCCATGGTGGTGGGCGAAGCTGGTTGACCGTGGGTTTTGGCCATCATGGGGATGTCTGCATAAGCCATCGCCATCTCAGCCAGCTGTTTAATGATGCCCTCTAAAGTAGGTACAAAGACCGTGTCTCTGGCAGTTTTAAGCATCAAAGCATAGCTGAGGTTGTTGATGTCTTCTGAGGTGCAGGCAAAATGCACAAACTCTTTGATTTTATTCAGCTCGGGGTGAGCGGCAAGCTGTTGTTTGATGTAATACTCAACTGCTTTGACATCATGGTTGGTGGTGGCCTCAATGTCTTTGACTTTTTGTGCTTCTTCAGGGCTGAAATTATCATAAATTGACATCACCCAGTCGATGTCTTTTTGGCTCAGTTGGTTGACCTCATCAATGCCATCGGTCAGGCTTAAATGGACCAACCATTTGAGTTCCACCAATAAACGGTATTTAATCAGCCCATACTCGCTGAAAATGGCGCCAAATTGTTTGGTTTTGCTGTGGTATCTACCATCAACGGATGTGATGGCGGTTAATTCTGTAAGTTGCATGATAACCGCTAGAGTCTGAAAGCCGGCATTATAGTGTGTGGTGGCTGATATCTCAATTGAAATTAAGCCGAAGTCAGCACAGTTTATTTTTATGCAAACATTGAAAACTTTTGTTAATTTGCGCTTTTTACCGCACTTGTAAGTATTTATTGCTCAGTCAAGAGCTGTTTTAATGGTTGTTACTGGGTGTTTGTACTGTTTTTATTGGTTCGCTTTGGCGTCAGTAAATGTTGGTGTTTTAGGGCTAGATTCAAGTCTGGAACGTGGTTCTGAGTGATGTGCTATAATAGTTTGCAATACAAAATAAACGCTTAACTTGTTGATTGTATGGCATCATTTGTGATTCATTTAATCACGGGTAAAAAAAACGGGACTTAATTCAAAGAACCAAGCCCCGCCAGTGGTTGGTGACATAAAGGGGGAAGGCGCCACCAACCATGTGCGTATTATATCCTGATTGTTACTGCCTTTTCAAATAATCTATTGCAACTGCATGTAAAATACTTGGCGCCAACCGTATTTTATAGTCTGGGTTCACATACTGAAATTGAATCACACCATTTGTGCCAACTACAAAGGTGGCTGGTGCGGGCAACAAGTGGTGGTCATGGCCTGAAGCTTGTTCCAAATCAATGTTCCATTGTTTGTATTTTTCAACTGTTACATCATCAACTTTATAGGCAATTTTAAATGCTTTGGCGACAGCCATACTCGAGTCTGACAACAGTTGATGACCGGCCTCGGCTTGCAGTTCGGCTTTTAAGTCTTGGTCCTTTAAGCTATTTAGTAAAAAACTGGGTTGATCGGGGCTGATGAAATACACCTCAAACCCCATTTCAATTAATTGCTTTTCCAGTTCGCGCATTTCACCCAAGTGGGCATTGCAATAAGGGCACCATCCACCACGATAAAAAGTCAGTACAAAAGGTTTGGTTAAGTTCTCAGGGTCAAACGTGACCGTTTCCCCATCGGGTGTTATTGCACTGAAGGTTGGTATACTCATGCCTGGGAGTAAGGGTGTGACCGCTTCAGCATGGTCAAAATAATCTTTTGCATTGGTAGTTATGCTGAAAAGAAGGCCGATAATCATCACGGGTACTGATTTCATGGTTTTATTTCCTTGGTTATGAAACTTATAAGACAGGATAAATGAATAATTATTACATAATTTATTTAAATAAAGTGGGTGGTAAGTAATACCAGTATTGGTTTGATATTTTAATCAATTTACATAAGTATATACTGAACTAGGGAATTATTAACTGGCGGTGTATTACGCGATGACTTGATTAATCCTTAGGGTTTTGTCATCACCAAAAATTTTCAGCATAACCTCAGCTCTGAATGACAGGATTTATTTTAGCTTCACCTTGAATGATAGAATCCACTGTCATCTTGAGCGCAGCGGAGCGCAGTCGAAAGATCTCAAGCGGGGTAGAGTGATGTTTTTTTGAAGATTACGTTTGCTTTAGGAGATTGCCACAGTCGTTCCTCGGCAACTGCTCCTGCGTTGCCCTAACTACCTACATCCATGTAGGGGTCTTTCGCAATGACATGTTTCTTTTTACTTTTAACCTGAATGACAGGATTTTAATTTGAGATTGATAAAACAACGTCCCTGTCGTTTTACTCTGCGGGCTATTGCGCAGGGCTAATAGGCTGTTATGCCTTTTAGTCCACACGTCGCTTAGGCTCCACTTGAATGGCAGAAATCCTGTCATCTTGAGTGCAGTCAAAGGATCTTGGGTGGTTCTCGGTGGGTTTAAACAGGCAATAACTGATGGCATGTTGATTGAATGATACACGTTATTATGACAAGATAGCGGTTTTGAATCAGAGTCAATAATTATGAAAATAAGCAGTCAGTTTGATGGTGGCCGCATAGAAGCGGTCAAAGCCGAGGCGTTCGATGACATTCAAGTTAAAATCGATCACGATTCACACTCTGAATTCAGACAATGGTTTCATTTTAGATTACAAGGCGTTAAAAACCAAGATTGCGTATTGAAATTCATCAATGCCTCTGAAACTTCATATGTTGAGGGTTGGAAGGATTATGATGTTTGTGCTTCAACTGACCGCCAAGAATGGTTCAGAATTCCAACTGATTTTGATGGCAAGCAACTGACGGTTGAGTTCAACACCGATACCGATGACATCTATTTCGCCTATTTTGCACCTTATTCATTTGAGCGGCACCTTAATTTATTGGCGTTTGCCCAACAATCTGATTTGTGCTCATTACAAAACTTAGGTGAAACTTTAGATGGTCGTGATTTTGACATGTTGGTCATTGAGGATGCAGAAGTTGATTTGGCCGATAAACTTAATGTGTGGATGATTGCACGTCAGCACCCAGGTGAAACCATGGCTGAATGGTTTGTAGAAGGCTTTTTGGAGTCATTATTGGATCAGGACAACCCCAGCTCGAGACAGTTGTTGCAGCAATGTCGTTTCATGGTGGTGCCTAACATGAACCCTGATGGTGCATACCGCGGTAATTTACGCACCAACGCGTCTGGTGCCAACTTAAATCGTGAGTGGCTTGAGCCTTCGATGCAAGCCAGTCCTGAAGTTTATCTGGTACGAGAGCAAATGCACAAACACGGGGTGGATATGTTTTTGGACATCCATGGTGATGAAGCCATTCCATATAACTTTGTGGCCGGCTGTGAAGGCAATCCTAATTATGATGCGCGTCTGAAAAACTTAGAAGATACTTTTAAAGCCGCTTGGGCTGCAGCCAGCCCAGATTTTCAAGATGTGCATAAATACGATGACGATGAACCAGGTAAAGGCGATTTGCGCATTGCTACTAATTATGTAGGGCAAACATTCAATACTTTGGCCTATACCGTAGAAATGCCGTTCAAAGACAACCATGATTTGCCTGATGAAGACTATGGCTGGTCACCAGAGCGCTGTAAGAAGTTTGGTGAAGATGTGGTCATCGCCATCAATAACACCATCCCAGCATTGAAAAAATCTAAGTGACACAAACCGCTTGGTTGGTAAACTACCATTGGCTGATTGCCCTGACAGTTGCTGTTGGGGTAATTTCTTGGGTGGTGTTGCTTTTACAGGCTTTGTTTCATGACCAACGGATTGCTTTGGTTGGTGTGTTTGGCAGCTTGTTATTCAGTTTTACATTTTTATTCCCGCAGTTTATTCCGTTGGCCATTAAGTACAGTGCAGCCACATTGTGTGCTGTGTTTGTGCTCTGGTTTGGGCTAAAACACTGGCAGAAACCCTATGTGTACTTACCTGCTTTGGGAGTAGTGATGAGTTCGGTTTCAGCTTGGTGGCTGTACCATAACTTTCCAGCAGGTGGTTGAATGCATCTGAATACACTGCTTTAAAAGCCATTCATTACAGCTTAGCCAACTGATTAAGGTGGTTAGTTTAAGGTTTGACGTAGTTCAATGGGTTGACAGGTTTGCCATTTTTTCTGATTTCAAAGTGTAGGTTGTTGACATTGGTGCCGGTAGAGCCCAGTTCGGCAATGGTTTCTCCACGCTGGACAGTTTGTCCTTCCTTGGCTTTCAATGTTTTGTTGTGGCCGTATGCACTGAGGTACTCGTCGTTGTGCTTGATAATGATGAGTTCACCATAGCCCAACAGTCCATTGCCACTGTAAACCACGACTCCAGCTTCTGCTGCTTTAACTGCTTGCCCTTCTTTACCACCAATTGAAATACCTTTGCGAGCAGGGCTGCTGGCTAAAAATGTGGTGCGAATTTTGCCATTGGTTGGCCACAACCATTTGAGGTTGGTGTTATTAGGAGTGGCCACGACCATGGGTTTATTGTTCGTTGATTTAACGTCAGGGCTAGATTTGACCGGTGGTTTAGTGACTGGTTTTGTTACCGGTTCAGTGGTCACCTGGGCCGTTGATTGCGGGGGCTGTTTTACTGCTGTAGTTGGTTTGGATTGAACACTGCTGTCTTTGATTGGTTCAATTTTGGCGCTGATTGCTTGGCCACTGGTAATGGGGCTGGTTTGAGCTACTTGGCTGTTGTTGCTGGGCTTGAACACCACTTTTTTTGGGTTACCAGTCAATTTGATTATTTGTTTGGGGTAAATGCGATAAGGTGGTTTGATGTTGTTAATTGCAGCCAGCGTTTGGTAGTCTTTTTGGTAACGAAAGCCAATCGAATAAAGCGAGTCACCTTTAACCACTGTATGGGTGGTTTGCTGTTTGTCATTCAGTGGGTGTCTGGCGTGCGACTTGGAGTAAGTGCGATGTGGTTTGGCACCTATTTCATCAACTTTTGCCGGTTGCCGAGGTGCGCAGGAACACAATGAAATCAGCAGTATACTTAGTAAAACTAGGCGCATTTACCTGACCACGCCTTCTAGTAAAGGGACAAAAAACACTTCACCCAGCAGCGCTTCGTGGTAACCGTGTTGTTCTTTAACTATGGCGACTAATTTTTGTTGTTTTTTATCGCCTACCGGTAGAATCATTTTACCTCCAACTTCTAACTGGTCCAGCAGGTTGTAGGGAACTTCTTCGGGCGCAGCGGTGCATATAATGACATCAAATAAAGCTTCAGTGGGCCAGCCATTAAAACCATCAGCTGTTTTACAGCGGATATTACTGTAACCCAATTTAATGAATCTGCGACGTGCAATTCTGGTTAATTTATCAATCCGTTCGATGCTGAACACCTGTTCTATCAACTGACCCAATACAGCTGCTTGGTAGCCTGAACCTGTACCAAGTTCCAATATTTTGAGTGGTTGTTGGTGTTTGATGACTTCTTCAGTCATGCGAGCCACAACATAGGGCTGTGAAATGGTTTGGCCAAATTTAATGGGTAAGGAAACATCTTCATAGGCACGGTGTGCCAAGGCTTCATCAACAAACAAGTGTCTGGGCACTTGTGCCATGGCCATCAGTACCCGTTCATCAGCGATGCCTCGATCGCGCAAGCGGTCTATCATACGCAAGCGAGTGCGGTCTGAGGTCATACCAATGCCATGTGCATTCATATGGTCTTGGCCCACACTGCAAGGTCATTGATAAAGCTGTGTTTGGTCATGTCAGTTTGAATGGGAGAGATGGATACATAACCATTTTTAACTGCATGAAAGTCAGTGCCTTCACCGGCATCTGCTTCTGGCCCAGCAGGGCCTATCCAATACATTTTAAAGCCTCTGGGATCACGTGTTGGGATGGCATTTTCAGCTTTGTGCCGGTTGCCCAAGCGGGTGATTTTCATGCCTTTGATTTCATCAATTGGCAGGTTGGGTACGTTGACGTTTAATATGGTGTCTTTTGGCAAGGGATGCATGATCACATGTTCTACAATTTTTTTCAAAAAGTGGGTCACCGTATCGTAATCACGGTGTCGATGGTTGTCCTTGACTGAGTCCATAACTATAGAGACTGCGATGGCCGGTAAGCCCAGATAGCGGCCTTCAATGGCTGCTGCTACGGTGCCAGAATACAATACATCATCACCTAAGTTGGCTGCATTGTTGATGCCAGAAACCACCATGTCTGGTTCATCGTCCAGTACACCAGTTACGGCCAAATGAACACAATCAGTTGGTGTGCCGTGTACACTGAAAATTGTGTCACTGATTTTTTCTACCCGGATGGGGCGATCCAGTGTTAAGGAGTTGCTGGCACCGGAGCGGTCTCTGTTGGGAGCAAAAACCACCACATCGCCAAGTTCCTTGAGCATTTGAGCCAATTTGTTTATGCCTTTGGCATTCACGCCATCATCATTGCTGACTAAGAATTTCATGGGTCCGATTGATTAAAATAGTGAGTCATTATAATAAGATGTCTGGTTAAAAATAAACAGTCCTATCCATAAAATATATTAATTATAACTGAGTCAGCTGAACACCGCAGTCAGTTCTCATCATTGTTACCTTTACATGGCCGTGCGCTGCAGTGCTGTTCCTCTGCAATCACCGCGGCTTTATAGAATAATTATGCTTTAATGCACCCCTTGTCATCCATCTAGTCTTGAAGAAAGACAACATCGTTTTGATACTGGCAGAAAAATACAATAATCAACACATGGATAAGTTAAGCACTGCTGCAAACAAAGCTGTCGATTGGTTTGGCTACTTAATCAATACACAATGGCACAGAATAAACATATTCAGATAGTAGTATGCGTAACTGTATCTTATGCGGTTATTCATGTTTTTGATTCAGTTACAGCTGATTAATTTGCGCCCATGTAAAAAATATTTGACATGAATAGATTGTCGTGCATAATAGACATCATGTCTAATATTTTTTACATGAGGTGAGTGATGCATGATTTAACTTTTCAAGAAAAAAGCCTTTGGCTGACTTTGATAGCAGTGGTACTGACTTATACGGTGTATTATCTTAATGTTATGCCACCTATAGAAGGTCGGATGTTGGCGCCACATATTTTTCAATTTGCCTATTACATGGGTGTATTGGTGGCTTTTGTGGCAATCAGCCACATTGTGTTAGCCATAAAACAAAAACAAGAGCCGGTTGATGAGCGTGAAAAGTTAATCAGATTGAAAGCCGATGCGGTCAGTTCATACATCTTAAATTCTGGTGTTTTTATTGCTATTGTGGTGGCATTGTTGGTGCCAGGTAACTTTTGGTTCATTCACACCATCAATTTTTTTGCAGTATTGAGTGAAGTGGTGAACAGCATTCAACAGCTGCGCGCTTACAGGAAGGGTTGTTGATGGGTAAGTCAGCAAACATCACCAACCAAATAAGAACTTTGCGCTTCCAACACAATGAAATGACGCAACAAAACCTTGCCGATTTGGTTGGTGTAACACGTCAAACCATTAATGCCATCGAACAGAATAAATACCCACCTTCGCTAGAAGTGGCCTTTAAGATTGCACAAGTTTTTGATTTACCAGTGACTGCCGTTTTTCAATACCAATAAAGCCAAGTAGTCCACTGATTGCTGGGTTGGCTGTATTAAAGGCTATTGTTAGGTGATATTCATTGCAAAGAAGTTTTTCGATGGATTGGATTTTTGTCAGTTTTTAACAACATTGAATGCACGGATTCACAATGAATTTAAGCATTGGTCTGTTTCATATGCGGGCCCGAATATTCCAAAAGAACTGTAAAAGCAGCTGTATTTTATATTAATATCAAAAGTTTAGCGGAATATTGCTGAATTACAGTTTGTATCTGAAAGCTTTGTTCCAGCACATCCCTGTGTTGTCCTCTGCGGGCAGCAAAGCTGAGCAAAACATTTTCGATGTTTCAGTGGCGAAAAAATGACAGCATAGCTTGCGTAAAAATCGCATATAACCTAAGAATAACTGGGAATGAATCGATGTGTATACAATCTATATTGCCTTATTACACCTTAATCCCCTTATCTCTGAATACCATTCTTTTCTGAAATATTCGGGCCAGGGTTGAAGTGTCTTAAACGCGAGCCATCCGTGGATGCCAGTAGGGTATAATGGCGTGTATTATTTGTACGTTAGTTCATACTTTTGACTTATGAAAAATTCCTCTACAGAAACCATCGAACCAAAAACCACTCAACAACCGTGGTGTTTTTTGTGCCTGTTTTTATTATCAGTTTCATGTAACTGGTCATGGGCGCAAACTTTTACTGATGTGACCGATGTGGTTGGGCTGACACTCACTCATCAGTCCTCACAGACTGTGGTGGCCATTGAAGACCACGCAGACAACACCATCCAGCCATTGGTTGGCTACCACAACTGGGCGCAATTGATGTCGTCGTGGATGACTGGTGGGGTTGCTGCAGGCGATTATGACAACGACGGGTGGCAAGATTTATTTGTGATTGGCGGAGATTTGGGCCAATCCAAACTGTTCCGCAATGCCGGTAACGGTCAGTTCATTGATGTGACGCAAAGTGTTGGTTTAGGTGCTGTATCAGGACGCATAGCTGGCGCAGTGTTTGCTGATTATGATGGTGATGGTGACTTGGATTTATTTTTGGGTGCAGTGCTCGGTGAATTACCACAACTGTGGAACAACCAAGTTTCGCAGCATGCTGGCTTTGTGGAAATGTTTGCAGTGGCGTTTCCAGATTTTGATGTGTCGCTGGCTCCCAACACATGGGGCATGACCTTTGGTGACATCAATAACGACGGTTGTTTGGACGTATTTATGCCGCATTCCATGACACCTAAAGGCCCCCAACCGAGGTTGTCGGGAGCTGATGGGTCGGGCTTACACCTGTGGAAGAATAACTGCAATGGTCAGTTCGTTGACATTTCTGCCAGTGCGCAAATATCACAGGTTTATGATGACATTAATTACAATGCCAGCGAAAGAGATCAAACCATGGCAGCACAGTTTACTGATTTAAACGAAGATGGCTATGTGGATTTGGTGGTTGCATCTGACATCAATGCCAGTTTGGTATTTATCAACAACCAAAATGAAACCTTCAGTAATGCAACCGATCGGGTGGTGATTAACGACAAGCATGGCATGGGCTCAGCAGTGGGTGACATGAACGGTGATGGTCATATGGATTGGTTCACTGCAAATATTGGTGCGCCTTTAGAAGGCAATAAACTGTATTTAGGTTCAGGTGCTGGGACATTCACCAATGCTTCCCAAGGTGCTGGGTTGGTCGAAGGCCATTGGGCTTGGGGCACTTGTGTGGCAGATTTTAATGCCGACCGATTACTGGATGTATTTCATGTGAATGGTTTTTATTTTCCAAACAATGACAACCCAAATGCCAGTAATGGGCGGTATGATCAGACACCAGCGGTGTTGTTCATGGCCAATGGTGATGGTACGTACACCGAAAGTGCAGCCAGTTTTGGGCTGAATGACAGCGCTGAAGGGCGTGGGGTCAGCTGTTTTGATTATGATCGGGATGGTGACATAGATATTGCCATTGCTAATTACAAGGGTGAATTTAAATTGTTCCGCAACGACTTACAACCCAGCCAAAATAATTTCCTCAACATCAGGTTAAGGGATTACGCCCCCAACAGCCAATCAGTAGGTGCAAGGATCACAGTCAGTTCTGAAGTCGCTAATGAAACCGGCGCTTTGGTTCAAGAAATTTATGCAGGGGGTAACTTTAATTCCAGTAATCCTGCAGTTGCTTATTTTGGTTTAGGGGACTGGCAAGGCCCATTGACAGTGCATGTTCAGCCGCTGAATCAGGCAAATAAAACATTTACTCAGGTGCTCACTAATCAGTCTATTCAACTGGATTTGCGGGCTGATTTGATTTTTACTGATGGATTTGATTGATGCCGATGGTGGCTTTTAAAAAAACGGTTAATTTGTAACAGCCTCATGTAAGTTGTTGGTTGGTATGACATGTAAACTAACTTAGCCAATAACATTCCTTCAGTTGGTGACATCATTCAGCAGTTGCAACGGTTATAATGTGGCGGTCTTAAGTCAATTTTAGAACAGCATGAACCAACAGCAATTTGATCAAGTGGTGGCATTCCTTAAAACTTTGCAGGATGATATCTGTGCTCAACTGGAGTCGGTTGATGGCCAACACCAATTCAAGGAAGATGCATGGCAACATGCAGCCGGTGGCGGTGGTCGAACTCGGGTACTCACTGGCAAAGTGTTTGAACAAGCGGGGGTCAACTTTTCACATGTGATTGGCAGTGAGTTGCCAGCGGCAGCCACAGTTAAACGGCCAGCCATGGCGGGTCAAGGCTTTGAAGCTTCTGGGGTGTCTTTGGTGGTACATCCAGACAATCCGTTTATCCCAACCTCACACGCCAATGTCAGGGTGTTCAGAACCTTGCCAAAGGGCGATGAGGCAGCGCATTGGTGGTTTGGTGGTGGTTTTGATTTAACCCCATTTTACCCTTTTGATGAAGACGTCAAGCATTGGCATCAAGTGGCCTATGATGCCTGTAAACCGTTTGGTCAAGGGGTTTATGCCAAATACAAAAAATGGTGTGATGAGTACTTTTACCTCAAACACCGTGGAGAAACTCGCGGGGTCGGTGGCTTATTTTTTGATGATTTGAATGAGTGGGGATTTGATACTTGCTTTGCTTTTATCCAAGCCATTGGCAAAGCCTATTGCCAGGCCTATTTGCCGATTGTTAAAAAACATAAAAACAGCGTTTTTGATGATGAGCATAAACAGTTTCAAAAATACCGTCGTGGCCGTTATGTAGAATTTAATTTGGTTTATGACCGTGGCACTTTATTTGGCTTACAGTCAGGTGGTCGAACAGAATCTATATTGATGTCATTGCCACCAGAAGTTTCATACCGCTACAATTACCAGCCCGAAGCTGGCACCCAGGAAGCCAGACTTAGTGAGTATTTACAGCCCAAGGAATGGTTGTGATGGTTTGCATGTTGTCAACGCCTGGGTGAAGACAACATGCAAAGGGTTGGTCAGCTTTTAGCGACTGCAGTTAAATAAGTTGCCAACAGGCCTGGTGAGTGGCACTATTGCTTGGCTTCCAGCGCCATAACCGGGTAATTCTGAGCTGTAACTGATGGTGCCGGACAGGCAATTCAATGTCAAGGTAACTTCACCCCAAACGGTCAGTGAAATCAGCTCAGGGTCAAACTGACTGCCGAACAGGCCACCTTCAGCATAATACACTTGGTCAAAATGAATGCTTGCACCTGTGGCTGTAGGAGTGACCGTTCCTTGGTCGCCTATGAACCACATCTTTTCGCCATTTAAACCAAAGCCATACCATTGGAAAGTGGCTTGGTTCTGATCTAAAATTTGCACATGATAACCTTCACCACTGCGTTCAGGGTTGTACCAAGAGCCGGTGTTGCCTGCGGTTAAATCTTCAGGGAAACCGCCTTCAGGTGGTGTGGGGTTGATGGGAAAGTCGGCGAAACCGGATGCTGCGGTGAGGGCTTGCAACTGTGCACGAAATTTGCTTCCATCAGGCGCTGTGTATTTCAGTGCACCTACTCGCAGGTAATCGAGCCAAGGGTGGGTGATTGCTTGACCTTGATCAAAAATAATTTCAAGGTCACCGGCCACCTCAAAATAAGTTGACTCAGGATCAAATGCGCCACCAAATGCGCCGCCTTCAACCGTATAGATACCGTTGGCCAGCAAGGCATTGGTGGCGCTGGCTGAACCATTGTTTACATACCATTGTTGTTGGCCTTGGTCATCAAAAGTAAACCATTGCAACCAAGCAGCTTGTTCATTATTGATGAATTCAATGCTGAACCCTTCGCCTGAGCGAGCGGGGTCATAGTACAGTGCTGTAGGTGGTAGTACTGGGGTGTTTATGTTGTTTGCTTGCTTGCTGATTTGTACGCTGATGGTGCCATCAATGCCACCGTTGATGGATGCATTGCCATTGCTGTCTTCATAATTTTGCCACTGGCCGTTGGCCCAGGTGACCACAGTGGCAGGGTTGGCGTCGGTGTTTTGTCCAACCATGTCGGTGGTGGTGATTTGCCAAGTTAATGCAATTTCATCAGCATCGTTAAACTCAGGATTGACACTGAAATCAACCACAAAGGTGTCATCTTTATAATGAGCAAAACTTTCCCAGTGTGGGGTTTTGCTGTCAATCCAACGGTGGTTCTGAAGGTTTAGATTAATTGGGTTATTAACTACTAAGGCTTGTATAGATGGGTCTAATGCAAGTGATTGACCTGGTAAGTTTTGTATTTCACCGGCATCGTTTCTGTACCGCATGGGTTTATCAAAACGCAACATCAAAGAATAATCCTGACCGGCCAGAATTTCATCAAAATAGTGACTGTATAATTCGCGCTCTCCTGCATTGTTGATGTCCCATTCAGCATCAAAAACAATGCTATTGGTACCGCGGTCAATGATCCTCATTTGAGTGACTGAAGGTGGTCCTGCTTGACCGTACCAGACCACCATGAATGATTCTGCCAGTTGTTCTCTGACCCTTTTGATTTCGGAGTCAGGCAGAATAAAGCCATCATGTCCATTGTTGGCAAATCCACCATAATCTGCGCCAAATCCAGGTAAATCAGGGTGTGCGTCAGGGTTTAAATTGTTTGAAGGTTCAATTTCTAGTGTCCATGAGGGAACTTGGTAAATGACCTGGAAATATTCATCCGTTGAGCCAATCCCGAAACCAGCTGTAGTGAAGGCAGATCGGTCTACATAATTTTTGCCTGCAGGAAACGCTTTGTGGTGGTTGGTAAAGTCTGCTAATACACGGCTTTGCAAAGTATTTAGTTGGTTGTTGAAAGATTTATTGGCAAAATGCACTTGCGAAAAGGAATGGACATCAGTATAAATTCTGAGTTGGTCGGCATCTACTAAGTTGGCTGCGGATATTCTGGCCTGTGTTTCAGGTTCTGATTGACTGGTCGGTCCGTGGTATAAAATAGATTGCGGGCTGTATGATGAACTCGTGCTGCTGGCCCAATACGGGTTGTTGTTGCGGTTTAAGTCAACACCATTGAGGAAGTCGGCCTTGGTAAGTAAGATCTCATCGGTATTAAGCATGTTTTTTCTGCGCATGCGACCATCACGAGGACCAATGCTGTTGCTGTACCAGTTGGTATTAGGGTACCTTTGGGTCTGCAAAAAACCATCGATGTTGTTGCTGGGAATGGTTATGATGGCGGTGTTTTCTAACAGGAACTGATAAAATGATTGGTCATTGCTGCGTTCATTGAAGTCAGTGATGATTTGGGTCAACGTTTCTGGCGTTTGCCACTCACGCGCATGGATGCCACCATTAACCATCATTGCGCCTTCTTTGACGCCATAAACAGTGGTGTTATCCGGATCACTGAGCAGGTAGGCCCAAATGTCCCGATTGTAATGGGTTTTTCCGACAATATGACCAGTGATGTAAGGGTTGTTCATGGCCATCATTTGATGTTTTGCAAACAAGCCTGCATAGGTTCGAAAGCCATTAAATGGTTCGGGGGTGTCCACCGGTACTGGTACCGGGTAGCCCAAGCCCAAGGTGCTGTTTTGCTCAGTCCAAGCGGTGATGGTTTGCGCATTGAGCAATGGGCTGCAAACCAGACAACAAAGCAAACAGTATGGCATCAAGCGCCTCAATCTTTGGGTCTTGTTCATGGTTGCTCTCCTGAACTTTTATGTTCAAATGATTGCAGCCACAGTCCTGCTGCAGAGTTTGGCTTAATTTGATGCTTTAAATCATCTACCGCCAGTTTAGCAGTGCTCGATGGATTTAATTTCAGTGCCAGTAACAAATGGTTTTTTTCAAAGCTGTTGTTGGATAAAAGGTAATGCTCTTTTAGTAACAATGGCAAGTCTGGGTGGTTGGATTGACTCAACGCAAAAGCTGCACTTTCTGCATTGGCTGAATTTTTAAGCTGCTGCAGCAAGAAGCTTTGAACTGCCTGGTCATTGGTGAATTGACTTAACAGTGCAGTACTGAATGCACTGTCAACACCGTTGCTTGCGCTTTGTATGAGCATTGATTTGGCTAGTTGGGCAGTTAAATGTTGAGGCAAATGACGCAAGGTGAGTTGTCGCACTGCGGCTTGCTTTGAAGTCAGGGCTTTTTCAATTAAACCGACGTGGCCGCTGAATAAACCAACGTGACTGAGCAAAGGGTCCAGTCCTGAGTTTGCTTTAACTTCAGTGCTTAACATGTTGACCAGTTGCTCAAATTTGTTTTCATCTAAAGCTGCGATGCTGTTTTTGACCCCCAACCATTGTGGACGGCGCTGGCTGCTGTCTGTTTGTAGTAGCGAGTTGATTTCGTCCAGAGCAGCGTACATGTCTTGCTTGAACAATTGATTGAAACGTTGTTCGCTGCGATAGGCTGACCAAATGTTTTCAATGCCATAAGCTTTGCTGTTGAGGTTGAATACTGCCACCGGTAAATGACCTTCATCAGCAGTTCGGGTGGCTTGTATGGCATAGGTTTTCATGCGATTAATAAAATCTTGATGGAAGTGCTGTGGTGGTTGTTGCGCTATGGCTGTCAGTAAGTTAAATAAGATGTATTCACGTTGTAAAGGCGACATTTCAGCCTTAAATAATTCTTCAATCACAGTTGTAGGCTGCTGGTTATTGAAATAACTGTGAATATATTGCGTTGATAAGTCTTGCAGTACAGTTTGGTTGAGTTGCTGATCAATTTCATAATCACTGTAGAACAATGCATGCGCATTCACTGTGCTTAATAAGCCGATTAATAAAAATACCTGTTTCATCTCATGTTCCAAAAGTGATTTGTTTAAATATATTAAACGATGTGTTTCGTATTTTCAATTTCAACAGCTGCTTTTGTGTCTGTGTTTTATTGGTTGATGATGCTAAAATCTCCCTTTTGAACGACAGCAAGTTTGTATGACTCAATCCTTGGATTTTGAAACCATATCAATGGGCGAATATGCCGAGCGCTCCTATTTAGATTATTCCATGTACGTGGTGCTTGATCGGGCCTTGCCTTTTGTTGGGGATGGCTTGAAACCGGTGCAACGGCGCATTGTTTATGCGATGAGTGAGCTGGGCTTATCCAACCAGTCCAAACACAAAAAATCAGCACGCACCATTGGTGATGTAATTGGTAAATTTCATCCCCACGGTGATTCAGCCTGTTATGAAGCCATGGTATTGATGGCTCAGTCCTTTTCTTACCGCTATCCATTGGTTGACGGGCAGGGCAACTTTGGCTCACCTGATGACCCCAAGTCTTTTGCTGCCATGCGTTACACCGAATCGCGGTTAACCCCATATGCCAAAACATTGTTGTCTGAATTACCACATGGCACCGTTGATTGGGGCCCGAATTTTGATGGCACCATGGATGAGCCCTTGTGGTTACCTGCCAGGTTGCCCAATGTGTTGCTCAATGGTGCATCTGGCATTGCAGTTGGCATGGCCACCGATGTGCCGCCGCATAATTTAACAGAAGTGGCTCAGGCCACTTTACATTTATTGGATAATCCTGCTGCAGAAGTGGCTGACTTATGTGAATTCATTCAGGCCCCAGATTACCCAACTAAGGCAGAAATCATTACCCCGCATGCAGATATACTTAATATGTATGAAACGGGTCATGGTGGCATACGTATGCGTGCAGTGTATGAGCGTGAAGGCAATGATGTGATCGTTACGGCGCTGCCGCACCAAGCCTCAGGCAGTAAGGTGTTGGAACAAATTGCCAGTCAAATGCGGGCCAAAAAACTACCGATGGTCAGTGATTTACGAGATGAATCAGACCACGAAAACCCAGTTCGTTTGGTGATTACTGCACGTTCTAATCGAATTGATTTTGATGCTTTGATGTTACATTTATTTGCCACCACCGATTTAGAAAAAACCTACAAAGCCAATTTCAATGTCATTGGTTTAGACCGTCGCCCTCAGGTAAAAAACCTGAAAATGATCTTGCAAGAGTGGCTGCGCTTCAGAACTGAAACGGTGCGCCGTCGTTTACAATTTAGGTTAGATAAAGTAGATGCCAGATTACATATTTTAGCTGGCTTGTTGGTGGCTTATTTGAACTTGGATGAAGTCATCAGAATCATTCGTTATGAAGATGAACCAAAGCAAGAATTGATCAAGGCGTTTAAATTGTCTGACATTCAAGCCGATGCCATTTTAGATACACGTTTACGTAACTTGGCGCGCTTAGAAGAAATGAAAATCCGCACTGAACAAACTGAGTTGCAAGCGGAAAAAGATGAATTAGAAGGCATTTTGAAATCCAGAGCTCGGATGAAAACGTTGATTCGCAATGAAATCAAAGCCGATATGGAACAGTACGGTGATGTGCGTAAAACCCAAATTGCTGAACGTGAATCTGCACAAGTGTTTGATGAAACCAAGTTAGTCCCCAGTGAACCAAGCACCATTATTTTGTCAACTGCAGGATGGGTCAGGGCTGCCAAAGGCCATGACATTGATCCCGGGTCTTTGAATTATAAAGCTGGGGATGAATTCTTAGACAGTGCTTTGGGTCGCAGTAATTTAATTTCTGTGTTTTTGTCTGCTGACGGCAGGGCATTCAGTTTACCGACGCACACCTTGCCTTCAGCACGTGGACAAGGCGAGCCGTTGACCACTAAATTTAATTTCAAAAATAACTTATTACCCATCTCGGTGACTTGTCAGTTGCCTAATGCCAGGTTGTTGATGTGTTCAGATGCCGGTTATGGCTACCATGGGGTGATGGAAAATCTGTACAGTAAAATGAAGGCAGGGAAGCATGTGTTGAGCGTGCCTAAAGGCTTCAGTGCAATGAAGCCCACATGGATTGAAAAATTACCAGATGCCCATGTGGTTTGTGTCACCACCGCTGGCTATATGTTGGTGTTCCCATTAGATGAATTGCCAGAGTTGGCCAAAGGCAAGGGCAATAAGCTCATCAATATACCCGCCAAACGTTTAAAAGCCGGTGAGGAAAAATTGGCCGCAACTTTGGCCATTACTCCAGATGATTCATTCTTGATTCATGCCGGAGCCAGGTATATCAGGTTCAAATGGAAAGATTTAGTCAATTACATTGGACACCGAGCGAAACGTGGTTTAGTGTTGCCCCAGGGTTTCCGCAATGTGGACCGTGTAGAGATTGAAAAGGACTGACTGTTGAAAACCATCAATGTATTAAGTACAGCTGTGTTGTTGCTGTTGGCTGTTGAAGTTGCAGCCACCGCCAGTGTGCACAGTTTAAACGCTTGTCCAGACATGATATTTATTGATGGCATTGAAGATGCTGCTGTACCTTCTGGTGGTTTGGGTGGCTTGTATCCAGGTGCTCAAGTCAGGACTGTGACTGTGGGTGCAGCGCAACATGACTACTACCTTTACGTGCCTACTTCATATACCCCATCATCACCCATGCCAATGCTGGTGGCTTGGCATGGTTCTGTGATTAATCAAGCAGCCATTCCATTGGTGGCTCAACAAACCCGAGACTTTTGGCAAAGTGAAGCCGAAGCGCAAAGATTTATCGTGGTGGCGCAAGCCGCAACTGGTGGCACTGGTTGTGCACCTTGTGGTTGGCGTTCCAGTGATGTATCGGTATTAAGTGCGCTGCTAAGTGATGTGCAGGCAGATTACAACATAGCAACCACCCGACGGTATGCATGGGGGTATTCAGCTGGAGGACATATCATGCATTATTTAGGCTTGTTGAATTCAGAGTTTTTTGCAGCTTATGCCGTCAGCGGTGCTGAATTAAGCTTTGCGGCCAGTCAAGCCGTATACCCAACATCGGCAACACGCAAAATTCCAACCTATATTTCAGTTGGTCAGTCAGATTTTTATTACCCTTATGCGCAAGCCGATATAATAACTTTTTTACAGGCTGGCTGGGAATTGAATCATAATTTATGGTTTGATGACTTTATTGGTGGGCATGAAATAAACCACCAATTACCAACGCAAGCTTGGAATAAAATATGTATTTCAACCACTTTAGACTGACAACAGCTAGAATGATATGACCGATAACAAAACCATAGAACTGGGCTGGAAAGAATATGCCGCATTGCCTGAGCTGGGTGTGGATCGCATCCATGTGAAAGTGGATACAGGTGCCAAAACCAGTGCCATCCATACCTTAAAAAATAAGGTATTTAAAAAAAATAACCAATCATGGGTAAGGTTCACTTTAGCCCCTTATCAAGAAGATGACGACACCACCCTAGTGTGTGAAATGCCAGTCAAGGACCAAAGAACCATTACCAGCTCCAACGGTCATAAATCAGAACGTATTGTGATTGAAACCAAATTGGTAATAGGTGATGTGGAGCGACAAATTGAGCTGACTTTGGTGTGTCGTAAAAAAATGAAATTCAGGATGTTGTTGGGTCGACAAGCCATGCAAGGTATGGTGGTGAAACCCAAAATGTCACATTTAACCACCCAAAAAGCAACCCCCAAAAAGGACGACAGAAAAACATGAAAATAGCCATATTATCAAGAAACCCAAGACTGTACTCAACCAAACGACTGGTAGAAGCTGCTGCAGCACGAGGCCATGAGGTCAGGGTGTTGGATCATCTGCGTTGCTATATGAATATTTCTTCCAGCAAGCCTACCTTACATTACAGGGGGGAAGATTTACCGGTCTATGATGCTGTAATTCCTAGGATTGGTGCTTCGGTGACTTTTTATGGAACAGCTGTTTCACGCCAATTAGAAATGATGGGTGTTTATCCAGTCAATGAAAGTGTAGCCATTACCCGTTCCCGAGATAAATTGCGTTCATTGCAATTGTTGTCCAGAAAAGGCATTGGTATGCCGATTACCGGCTTTGCCAATTCTCCAGATGACATTCAAGATTTGATTAAAATGGTCGGCGGCGCACCGTTGGTGATTAAGTTGCTCGAAGGCACCCAAGGCATAGGTGTGGTGTTGGCTGAAACCAAAAAAGCCGCAGAATCAGTGATTGAAGCTTTTCTGGGATTGAATGCCAACATCATGGTGCAAGAGTTCATTAAAGAGGCCGGTGGTGCTGACATCCGTTGTTTTGTGGTAGGTGGCAAAGTGGTTGCGGCTATGAAACGTCAAGGAGCAGAAGGTGAATTCCGTTCTAATTTACACCGCGGTGGCTCAGCTACTTTGGTTAAATTGACACCAGATGAGCGGAAAACTGCGGTAAAAGCGGCACAAATCATGGGTTTGAATGTGGCTGGAGTTGATATTTTAAGGTCGTCACGTGGCCCGGTGGTGATGGAGGTCAATTCATCTCCTGGTTTAGAGGGCATTGAAAAAGCCACTGGTAAAGACGTGGCTGGTATCATTATTAAATTCATTGAAGACAACGCCAAGCCACACAGAACCAGAACCAAAGGTGCTGCAGGCTAAATAAATAAATCGCTGAATAGTTAAAGGCCGCTTAATTTTCTGCGGCTTTTTTGTGTTTATCTATAAATTCCCTGATGTTACGTTGACCGTCAATCGTATCAACCAACGTACAGATGTTATCTATACATGCAGCTGCAGTTTCTTTGCCGCTGTTCATACATCGGTACGTACATTTGGAACCGCTGCTGTGGTCAAGATTGTTTTTCAATTGCTGTATAAGAACATGGTTGGACAAGTTCACTACACTGCTACAGCCAAATGGGCAGCCATAGTATGTTTTAATACAATCTCTTGCTGCATTGCACGATTGTGGTTTTCTGATTAACTCCTGAATAGTAGCGGTGAGTTTATTGCGCTCTGAATCATCCGTGACTATATCGGTGAATTCGACAGCAGTTTTGTTGTTGGTATTGGTGACATCAACAGGTGAATTAAATAGTTGAAATAGACCTAAGCAAAACAGGGCCGTCATGGTTAAGACAATTAAAATACCAATGAACCATTTCATGTTGTATTCGTTTATATGAGTGAGGTAGGTAGTCAGTATATTGGATAATTCAACAGGTTTGCATTTTTTTATCTGAGTGCAAACTTTTATTACAAACATAAAAAAACCACTGAGTCAGTCTCAGTGGTTTTATATTAAGTCAACAGGCAGTGCTTATTCGTCGTCTTGCGGTAAGATGATTTCTACCCGTCTGTTTTGTTGTCTGCCTTCATTGGTGTCATTTGTAGCAACTGGAAAATCAAAACCTAAACCATCGGTCGAAATTCTGCCGCCATCAATACCTTGGCTGACTAAATAGTTTTTCACTGATTCAGCTCTTTTTTCAGACAGGCTTATGTTATAGGCTTTGCTACCTATGTTGTCGGTATGGCCTTCAACAATAACCGCTTGCTCAAGGTCAGCATGCAAAGCTTTGACCAAGGGGGCCAAGTTTCTGGCTGCACCGTCTTTTAATTCAGCTTTGTTGAATGCAAACAGCACATCACCCAAAGTAATGACCAAACCACGTTCTGTTTGTTTGGCTTTCAGGTCAGTTAATTCATTCTCTAATTGCTGCATGGCTGCTTTGGCTGCTGCTGCTTCAGCAATGGCTGCTTCGGCTTTTGCTGCTTCAGCTGCTGCCACAATTCTGGCTTTTTCAGCTTCACTCATGGCAGATGAGGCAGCTGCTTCTGCTTCAGCGCGTAATTTTTCAGCTTCAGCACGTGCTTCAAGGGCCAATTGTTTTTGTTCACTTGCATATTGCGCAGTGGCCAATGCTTCATCACGCATCATGCGGGCTTCTTCAGCTTCTTTCATGGCCAACTCCCTTTGGGCTTTGGCAGCTTCTGCACTGGCATTGGCTTGCTGAGCACGTTGGGTGGCTAAATCAGCTTCCAAAGTTCTTGATTCCAGTACCAGCATACTTTGCTCTTCAACCAAGTTTTTACGACGGTCATCAAACCATTTGGCTTGTGCAGAGTATTTTGCTAACTCAATCAAGCGATCAGTGGCATAAATGGCGTAGTCTAAATCTTCAGCATTCATGTCAGAAAATTCGCTTTTGACCTGACCCAATGCATTTTGTGCACGTCTCAATTCATCACCACCCCGTTTGGCCAATTCTGCATTAGACATCAAGTCACTGAGCTGATTTTCTAATGTGGATATTCTTGGATCCATTTCTGGTGTTGATGCACAAGATGCCAATAAAGCAAACATGAACACCATAGTGATTGTTTGGTTTAAATTTTTCATTGCATACTCCTTTTACGGTTCAATTCTGAACGCAGTAAATCTACTGCTGATTTTAAATCATTGTATGATTTTTCAGCTTTAGCAGCTTGTGATTTGGCATCAGCCACTTCGGCATCACGTTGAGCCATTTTGGCTGAAACCTCTGCATCAACCCATTTTCTTTTTTCTAATTGTACTGAGGCTCTACCAAGATTGTCCCTAGATGATTTTAATAAATAGGCAGCATGTGTAGAAGCGCCATTTCTTTCGGCTGATTCAATCAGTACTTTGGCTTGGTTGATGGCTTTATTACTGGCGTCGCGGTCAGCTAAGGCTGGGCTGGCGATGACCACCATGGCGAATGCCACGGGTAATATTGATTTTAACTGCATTTTTTTTCTCCTCTAAAAAATGTGTGTTAAGCGTACCAGAAGGCACGTCAAAATGACATGAAAGCTTGTGCTTATGTCCAGCGCAGAAAATAGCTTACTTTGCAAAAAAAATCCAATGTTATTTAATCAATTATTGATGAAAATCATGTCTCAATCGCAATGATTTCGCGCAGTATACTGGTGGCGTAGGCACCTGGTTGTAACATGAAGTTGATATGCAAGTTTTTGTCCTGCCAATGGTGCGTCAAATCATGGGCTTGGATGCGCATGGCACGGCGGTCTTGTTTGACCCGATGGCTGATAAAGCCAGGTGTGTAGGCAGGTAGGGAGCTGGCAATCTTGCTTTCAAGAGTGGCACATTGTGCCGTACTTTGCACCGCATCTTCTCCCCAAAGTGCAGCAGTGAGGTGAATGTCAAATGTGTTTAATCGGTGCTTCAGCTCAGTGGCAGTTGCATCGCTGGCAGGGAACCATGAGTGACTTTTGTCCAATTGTAAAATGTCTCCATCAATGACTTGATCCCAAACTTTTTGTTCAATGCGCTGTGCAACAATTAAATTAAAAATATGGCTGCGGGCAGAAGAAATCAACAAACCGCGCAATTTTTTGTTGTTGACTTTGATTTTACCTGCAAACCAATCTTGGGCTTGTTGGATGTTGTTCAAGTCGTGACCAAAGCGCTGTGGACCAAAATAATTGGGAGCGCCTGTCTGTTTAAGCGCTGCAATGTTTTGCTCAATGACAGCCAGGTCACCTTGAACGTCGCGGACCACCAGTTTGAATTCATTGTGAGTCAATTGTCCAGATTTGATTTTACTTTGGTGCCAATGGTGTTCGAGTAATTTAACTTCATCAGGAAGTTTGGCTTTGATGGCAGTTGGATCTGAGATTTTAGGTAGTTGAACACTGAACCATTGTTGGGTGATGGCATGGCGGTCTTTAAGACCAGCGAAACCAACTTGGCGCGCTGGTACTTTACATGCACTGGCCAGTTGGGTAGCCACCCAAGCGGTGTTGCTGTGGGTTTTTTCAATTTTAAGCCACAGGTGTTCGCCACTTTCGGTGAAGTCCATGTCGTGGTGTTCGATAACCAAAAAATCTGCGGCTGAGTTGCGTATTTTTCCAGTGGCTGTCGATGGGTTAAGGGCAGGGAATAAACGGTCGAATGTTGTGGGCATGTTTATATTAATGTGTGTTCAGTCAAAGCTGATGGCTTGAATTTTTGCCCAGGGTATCCATTGGTGCTGGCTACCATTGGAGACCAAAATGCCGCGGTTATCTCGAGTTACGCTGCTGCTGTTACTGGCAATCACCTTGTTTGAGTCATGTGCTACAAGCTCGATACTTTGGTTGTTCAAACGATGTACTGATTTGAAGTTTGACCAAGGCAGTTGGCGCACATGGTTGGTTATTTCTGCAACCAGCAATTCAGCTTGGCTTTGTTGGTTCAGGTTATAGGCTATTTTCTCGGCTTTGATGGTTGTACCGTCAGTTAAAACCACGCTGCCACTGAGCTGTTGGCTCAACCTTTGGTAATCATCAAAATCCATCCACGGTACATCAACACTTTCAATTTGTAAGTGCTCAAATTGTGCCCAAGTAATTTCAATGCGGCCCAGCTCTGGGTGGTTTAACCATATACCGCGATGACCGTTGTTGACGTCGTTGGTGCCATTCAACAGCAGCGATTGACCGTCAACCAGCTGTACTTTTGCAGCATTGCCTGAATCGGCTTTGGTGATGCTGGTGATTTCAGTAAATTTAATAGCATGTTCTTGGTTGTTCGCATGGCCATCTAATTTTTCATCAACGGTCCTTTCATCCTTATCCCAAATGATGCGACCTTGGTAGGTACCAGTGGAAGCCTTGACGGTACCATAAATTGCAGCGGTAAATGTTTTGGCATCAGCCGGTGCTTTGGCAAACTCAATATGGGTTAAATCATCAAGTTCGAACTCTGTGGTTTCACCTTCTGCATTTTTGATGTAGATTTCATCGCTGAGATCATTTGAACCTTCGTTGCTGGTAATTTGGGTGCCATCATGTAAGGTAATCAGCAAACCAGCATCAACCATATCTATGCGTTGGATGGAACCAAAGAAAACATTGAATTCAGGCAGTAAAAGCTCTTTACCAAAGATTGATTTGAAAGTGATTCTGATACCGGCTATATCAGCTTGAGGGCCTGGTTGGTGGTCTAGAATTTGCTGTTGTTCAGCTGCGGTCAAATGTTCATAGCCTACCACTGCAATTTTATGGCCATTGAATATGTCACTGAGAAACTGTTCTTGCTCACCCCAGCGGATGGTGCCAGTGATGACGGTTCCATTTTTGTGAGTCGCTGAACCATAAATTACTGGTTCTGGGTTGCTGGCTGAGCTGTGGCATGCAGTGGCGATTAACCACAGGCCAATGGCAGTGTGAAAATATTTATTCATGGTATATCCGTTAAGCATCTTTAAAGATTATCGCTTATTACACACTTAAATGCATGTATCATAAGTCCTGAAATGTGAAATTATACCCAGGTGTTATTTTAACCTTGGCTTCAGAATTTCCTTAAGAAACGCCCCGGTGTGGCTTTTTTTGTTTTTAGCCAATTGTTCTGGTGTCCCTTTGGCGATGATTTCACCACCGCCATTACCGCCTTCAGGACCCAGGTCAATCACCCAGTCTGCAGTTTTTATCACGTCTAAATTATGTTCGATCACCATGATGGTATTGCCATTGTCGCGTAAGCGATGCAGCACTTTCAACAGTTGTTTGATGTCTGCAAAATGCAAGCCAGTGGTCGGCTCATCTAAAATATACACTGTTTGTCCGGTGTCTCGTTTAGACAATTCTTTGGCCAATTTAACCCGTTGTGCTTCACCGCCAGATAAAGTCGTGGCGTTCTGACCTAAGGTGATGTAACTCAGCCCTACATCCATCAAAGTTTGTAATTTACTGGCAATCGGTGGAATGGCTGAGAAAAAGGGCAGGGCATCTTCCACAGTCATGCTTAAAACTTCATAGATGTTTTTGCCTTTGTACTGTACGTCCAGCGTTTCCCGGTTGTAGCGTTTGCCTTTGCAGGTGTCGCAAGTGACATAAACATCGGGTAGAAAGTGCATTTCGACTTTGATTAAACCATCGCCTTGGCAGGCTTCACAGCGCCCCCCTTTGACGTTGAAGCTGAATCGACCGGGTTTGTAACCACGGGTTCTGGCTTCTTGTGTGTTGGAAAACAAATCCCGAATCGGGCCAAATAATTGTGTGTAGGTGGCTGGGTTAGAGCGGGGTGTTCTGCCGATGGGTTTTTGGTCAATGTCGACCACTTTATCGAACAGTTCAATGTTTTCAAAGCTCTTGTATGGCTGTGCTTGGTGTGAGGCTCGATTCAAATGGTTGGCCAGTACTTTGTAAACAGTTTCGTTGATTAAGGTTGACTTTCCTGAGCCAGATACGCCAGTAATACAGGTCATTAAGCCCGCAGGTATTTCAATATCAACATCTTTAAGGTTATTACCAGAAGCGCCGTTGAGTTTAAATAATTGGTTTTTATCTATTGGGTGTCTGGTGGCAGGAATCTCAATTTTCAATTCACCGGTGAGGTATTTTCCGGTGATGGAGTTTGGGTTGTCACAAATTTGTTGTGGTGTGCCTTGGGCGACAATGTTCCCGCCATGCACCCCGGCGCCAGGACCAATATCAACCACAAAGTCAGCCATTCTGACCGCGTCTTCATCGTGTTCAACGACAATCACAGTGTTGCCCATGTTTTTTAAGTTAACCAAGGTTTTCAATAATTTTTCATTGTCACGTTGGTGTAAGCCTATGGAGGGCTCATCCAATACATACATCACGCCAACCAAGCCTGCACCAATTTGCGAAGCCAGTCGAATCCTTTGCGCTTCACCGCCGGACAAGGAGTCGGCTTTGCGATCGACGGTTAAATAGTTCAAGCCTACATTGACTAAGAAACTCAGTCTTTCGCGAATTTCTTTGATTATTTTTTCTGCAATTTGGGCTTTTTGACCTTCCAGCTTGAGTTGGGTAAAGTGTTCCAGTGCACCGGCTATGGACATGGCGTTGACCTGTGGCAATGGCACGTCATTGATGAACACATTTCTGGCACTGCTGTTGAGCCGTTGACCTGAACATTCGGGACACGGTTTTTTGCTGATGTATTTATTTAATTCCTCACGCACCATAGAAGACTCAGTCTCTTGGTAGCGACGCTTCATGTTGTTGGCAATGCCTTCAAAAGGGTGGTTGCGTTCATACTGCCCTTTGTCGCTGTAATACGTGAATCGTATGTTCTTCTTGCCACTGCCAAAAAACAACACGTCCTGAATGTCCTGTGGTAAATCCTCTAATGGCGTATTGACATCGAATTGATAGGTTTTTGCTACAGCTTGAAGTAATTGAAAGTACCAGCCATTGCGTTTATCCCAGCCGCGCACTGCGCCATCTGCCATGGACAATTTCTTGTTCAATACGATGCGCTCAGGATCAAAAAATTGGCTGATGCCTAAACCATCACATTCACCACAAGCGCCATTGGGTGAATTGAACGAAAACAAACGCGGTTCCAGTTCGCTCAGCGAATAGTTACACACTGGGCAAGAAAACAATGAACTGAACAAGGTGTCTATCGGTTGTTCATCTGCAGCTTCATCGAATGACACCACTTGTGCCAAACCTTCAGACAATGCCAGTGCAGTTTCAAATGATTCAGCTAAACGTTGTGCAATGCCCGGTTTGACTTTGAACCGATCCACTACGGCCTCTATGTGGTGTTTTTGTTTGGGGTTGAGTTTAGGTAAGTCATCGATGTTATACAACGCACCATCAATCCTGACGCGCACAAAACCACTGCCCCGCAGTTGTTCCAATAACAACACATGTTCACCTTTGCGATTCCGCACCACAGGTGCCAATAACATCAGTTTTCGACCAGTTTCTAACGCCAGCACCTTGTCCACCATTTCAGACACTTCCTGCGCTTCCAGTGAGATGGCATGCTCAGGACAGCGAGGCGTGCCAATGCGTGCGTACAACAAACGCAAGTAATCATAGATTTCAGTGATGGTGCCTACTGTCGAACGTGGGTTGTGTGAAGTGGATTTTTGTTCGATGGAAATGGCCGGCGATAAACCTTCAATGTGATCCAAATCAGGTTTGTCCATCATGGATAAAAACTGTCTGGCATAGGCAGACAAGGATTCAACGTAACGACGCTGGCCTTCGGCATAAATGGTGTCAAATGCCAACGAAGATTTACCTGAGCCCGACAATCCTGTGATCACGATGAATTGATCACGTGGTAGGTCGATATCGATGTTTTTTAAGTTATGGGTTCTGACACCGCGCAGCGAAATTGTTTTCATGTGGTCAACAGTCAATCAAACCCATCATTTTAACTAAAACCCGTGAAGAATTTGTGCCTATTCTGAATATATTTCATACTGTCTGCTGATTGCCTGAACAATGGCTGGTTTATTAGTGTGTCGATTTAAGTTTACATTGCGTTATAATTGCTGATTTGGACCAATCAAATGAGTCGAAAATCATTGGTATTTTTTGCCTTGGGCTTGATTGCTTTGGCGCTTTATACGGCAGGTATTCATTCAGGCGTGGTTGCGGTCTTTGTGCTTGCAGTGGTGGTTGAAACTTGGTTTTGGATCAAGGTTTTTAAACTCAGAAGCAAGCGAAACCCCAATCAATGACAAAGCTTTTTTTGTAGCAAGTAGCCGCTGCCTAATTCCCTTCAGATCAACTTGTTGTGGCTTAGCCAACAAAAATTGGCTGCAAAACTGTTGAACGCCACATTTTAATTTTTTATCCACTGGTGGGTGTTTTTTTTATTGTTTTTCATTGTATGTTTCACCGCCACAACTGCTGCTGAAATCATCCACATAACACCAATTAAAGCATACAGCCATGATGGTAAGCAGTTGCAACTACTGGAGGCTTTGTTGTTTGGTACAGCATCTGGTGTATTGCTTGAACAGTCCCCAGACAATTGAGCGCTGGCCAAGAAAGTAGTTGGCAAGGGCAAGTTGGTCTTGCCTGGTTTACATGATGCCCATGCACATATTCTGAATTATGGACTTTCACAACTGTTGGTTAACTAACAGGGCATTGACTCTTTGGCGAGCAGTTTGAAAAAAATCAGCTCATATGATTTGTTTAAAATCAAGCCTCAAGACATTTGGAAAACTCAGGTATTGGAAACTTGAGTGGCTGGTAAACAGGTGTTCAAGCTGGCCGAGTGATGATGTACAAGGCTGCCAACAACAGTATGACAGATTGTAAGGCAATGGCCCAAAGTGGGGTGTTGAGTAAGTAGCTTAAAATTGGCATGATGGCCATCACCGTCAAGGCTGTTACTTTACTGCGTTTATCAATGCGCCCACCATCTTGCCAGTTTTGAATTACCTTACCCCACCTGGGATGATTCAATAACCAGGCATGCAGTGAGGGTGAAGACTGTGCAAATGCGGCGGCTGCCAATATCAGGAATGGGGTGGTGGGCAATAACGGCAACACCACGCCAAGCAATCCCAATGTCAGGCTGATGATGCCGGTGAAAAACCAAATGATTCTTTTCATGCTGCTGGTACTGGCTTCAACTTATTATTGATGTTGTTTATAAGGCGTTTAAGTTTACTTATTTAACTGCTTCAAACGTTGAGTAAAAATCTTTTCAAGGGATTTTTTGAGTTGCCAACCAATGAAGTGCCCGATAACTGGGGTGTGACAAGTGAAGTGGGAATGCCAATCAACTTGGGTGCCTTCATCCAGTTCTTTGAGCTCCAACCAGCCATTGTGGTGTGTGAGGTTAATTTTTGGCTTGATGTCGGTAAGCAAGTAGTCGTAGCTTTTGTTGAGTTCAAAGGCAGTGATTTTTTCAGTTAAGGTGTATTTATTGGCGCGCACTGTCCTGATGGCGCCTAAGCCGTTGGCTTCAGGTTGGCCTTTTTTAATCACATGACAGGCCATGCCATCTCCAGACAAAAACTTGCGGTGATCGGTGATGGCGGCAAAAACTGCCGGTAAATCATCTTTGACGATGGTTGTGACGTGGACTTTGTGCATGCTGACGATGGTACTGTATGTTGTTAAATTATTATACGTGTATAAGCATCAGGGCTGTAAAACATTGTTAACTAAAATGCTGATAGGTGAAGCTAAAGTGAGGTTTTAGGTGTTTTTAGGCTGTGTTTTAAGTTTTCAGGCTGAATTTTATGGACTGCCAGTTAGGTTCAATAGCTGACAGTCCGTGAAATGGTGCTACTGACTTTTGATGCCTTGGCGCTCCAAATACTCTTGGTAATTGCCACGGAAATCAACCACATCATCAGGCATGATTTCCATGATACGTGTGGCAATAGACGATACGAATTGGCGATCGTGAGAGACGAATATCAAAGTGCCATCGTAGTTTTCCAAAGCCAGGTTCAAAGATTCAATTGACTCCATGTCCAAGTGATTGGTTGGCTCATCCATGATAATCACATTGGGTTTTTCTAACATCAACTTACCAAACATCAAGCGGCCTTTTTCGCCACCGGAAAGCACGCTGATTTTTTTGTTGGAATCTTCTTTAGAAAATAACAAGCGCCCCAATACCGAACGAATGGCTTGCTCGTCATCGGTGGGTTTTTTGAATTGTTCCATCCAATTGAATACCGTCATGTCCTGTTTGAAAGCGCCGAGGTTGTCCTGTTTGAAGTAGCCAATTTCTACATTTTCTGACCATTTGATGTCGCCACTATCGGCTGGAATGGTTTCAGTGATGCAGTTCAAAAGTGTGGTTTTACCAATGCCATTGGCACCAATTACTGCCAATCGCTCACCAACTTCGAGTAATAAGTCAACACCCTTGAACAAAGTTTTATCATCAAATGATTTGCTTAAGCCTTTTACATTGATGGCGTTTCTGAACAGCTTCTTTTCTTGTTCAAACACAATGTATGGGTTTACCCTGGATGAAGGTTTGATGTGCTCTAATTGAATCTTATCCAGTTGTTTTTGTCTGGAAGTGGCTTGTTTGGCTTTTGATGCGTTGGCCGAAAAACGACTGACAAAGCTTTGCAATTCGGCAATTTGTACTTTCTTTTTGGCATTCTCGGCGTACTTTTGTTCGCGGGCTTGGGTGGCCGCAGTCATGTATTCATCGTAATTGCCAGGGAATAAGCGCATTTCGCCGTAATCCAAATCAGCCATATGGGTACACACTGAATTCAAAAAGTGGCGGTCATGTGAGATGATGATCATTGATGATTTTCTGGCTTTTAAAGTGTCCTCCAGCCAACGAATGGTGTTGATGTCCAAGTTATTGGTGGGTTCATCAAGCAACAAGAAATCAGGGTCAGCAAACAGGGCTTGTGCCAACAACACCCGTAATTTCCAGCCTGGTGCTACTTCTGACATCGGGCCAAAATGCTGGGCTTCTGGAATATCCAGCCCAAGTAACAACTCGCCAGCACGGGCTTCGGCAGAGTAGCCGTCCATTTCAGCAAAAGTGTTTTCCAACTCACCCACCAACATGCCTTCTTCATCAGACATTTCGGGCAGACTGTATATGCGGTCACGTTCAGATTTAATCGCCCACAATTCTTTGTGGCCCATGATGACGGTGTCTATCACTGAATGCGCTTCAAAGGCATACTGATCCTGACCCAGCACGCCGATGCGTTCATCAGGATCATAACTGACGTTGCCAGATGTGGGCTTCAGCTCGCCGGTAAGGATCTTCATGAAGGTGGATTTCCCACTGCCGTTGGCGCCAATTAAACCGTAGCGGTTGCCGTTGCCGAATTTTATTGAGATGTTCTCAAACAGAGGTTTGGAACCGAATTGCATGGTGATGTTGGCTGTTGAAATCATATTAAAACTGCTGGTGACACAAAAAGGGCGCGATTATAACGCCAATCATTAATTAACGTGTGATTTTGCTGAAAAAATTAACTTTAAACAGGCTTTATTTTGTTTGGAATTAATTTTGCAGCACCATAATAATAAATTGCAACAATTATCAGCCCCATTGAATGCTGGGTACGTCACTTTGATTTTTTTCAGCTTTGATGTTTATTGTTATGAGAAAAAGCTGTATTTAAGACCAAACAGTACCTATTTGGTACTGATTGTGTTATCATTCGTGCATGATCAAAATGTCGAAGTTAACTGAGTATGCTTTTATGGTAATCATGGCTTTAAAAAAGTCAGATTTGCCAGCCTCAGCAGACTTTTTAGCCAGTGTGACAGGGCTTGAAAAACCCACCGTAAGCAAAATCCTCAAGCTACTGAAAAAAGCTGGTTTGTTGGATTCAAAACGCGGTTCGGCAGGCGGTTATTTTTTAGTCAAACGAAAACAAGAAATCTCACTGAATGATGTCATTGTGGCAATCGAAGGCGGGATGTCCTTGACTGATTGCGCAGATGATGACGATGCTTGTCATTTAACCCAATCTTGTTACATGAGTGCTGGCATGAAACGGGTCAATCAAGTGATCCTGAATGCCTTACAAAGTGTCACCGTCAGTGATATTTTGGATGAAAAGAAAAAAATTACTTTACAGATAAAACCATGAGCGAAAACATGCAAGTTGTAGAAGAAAATAAAGTGGTCAAAGACCGCGCCAAGCAAGTTTACAAAGAAGGTTTTGTGACTGACATTGAAGCCTTCACCATTCCGCCTGGTTTGGATGAAGACACCATTCGACTGATTTCTAGCAAGAAGGATGAGCCTGCGTGGCTGCTAGACTACCGTTTGGATGCCTTTCGTAAATGGCAAAAGATGCCAACCCCGAATTGGGCCAAATTGAAAATTCCTGAAATTGATTTTCAAGCCATCAGCTATTACTCGTCACCACATGCAGCCAATGCCAATGCCCCTAAGTCATTGGATGAAGTTGATCCCAAGCTGCTTGAAACCTATGACAAATTAGGTGTGCCTTTGCATGAGCGTGAACGTTTGGCTGGGGTGGCTGTTGATGCCGTGTTTGACTCTGTATCAGTTGGTACTACATTCAAGGCCGAACTGGAGAAGGTCGGAGTGATATTCTCTTCTTTTTCTGAAGCTGTCCATGACCACCCAGAACTGATACAAAAATACCTTGGTACAGTGGTGCCGGCACAAGACAACTACTTTGCTGCTTTGAACGCGGCTGTTTTCAGTGATGGATCATTTGTCTACATTCCTAAGGGCGTGCGTTGTCCGATGGAGTTGTCAACATATTTCAGAATCAACGCCATCAACACCGGTCAATTTGAAAGGACTTTGATTGTGGCTGAAGATGGTGCTTCTGTAAGTTACCTCGAAGGCTGTACTGCGCCGATGCGGGATGAAAATCAATTGCATGCTGCGGTGGTTGAGTTGATTGCCATGGACGATGCCAAGATCAAATACTCTACAGTACAGAACTGGTACCCAGGTGATGAAGACGGTAAAGGTGGTATATACAATTTTGTAACCAAGCGCGGCAATTGCCAAGGTAAAAACTCAAAAATTTCATGGACTCAAGTGGAAACAGGCTCAGCCATCACTTGGAAGTACCCCAGTTGTATTCTGCGTGGTGATAATTCCAGTGGTGAGTTTTATTCAGTGGCTTTGACCAATAACCACCAACAAGCCGATACCGGCACCAAAATGATTCACTTAGGTAAAAACACCAAAAGTACAGTCATTTCCAAAGGTATATCAGTGGGTAAAAGTCAAAACGCATACCGCGGTTTGGTCCGGGTGGCTAAAAAAGCAGACAACGCCAGGAACTTCACCCAATGTGATTCATTGTTGATTGGTAAGTCCTGTGCGGCACACACCTTCCCATATACAGAATCGGCTAACATGACGGCCAAGTTAGAGCATGAGGCCACCACCTCTAAAATATCTGAAGATCAGTTGAACTATTGTTTGCAGCGAGGTATCACCGAAGAAGATGCCATTTCATTGATAGTCGATGGATTTTGTAAACAAGTATTCAAAGAATTACCCATGGAGTTTGCGGTCGAAGCAAAAGCCTTGTTGGACATCTCATTAGAAGGAGCAATCGGTTGATGTTAAAAGTAGATAACGTGTTCGCTAAGGCGGGCGAAAAAGAAATATTGAAAGGCTTAAGCTTAACGGTTAAGCCCGGTGAAGTACACGCCATCATGGGGCCAAATGGCTCTGGAAAAAGTACCTTTGGTAATTTACTGGCTGGTATGCCTTATGTTACGCCTCAGAGTGGTTCTGTAGAATATATGGGTAAAGATTTGCTGAGTTTGGAACCAGCAGAACGTGCGGCTGAAGGGGTGTTTTTGGCTTTTCAGTACCCGGTAGAAATTCCCGGGGTAAATAACATGTATTTTTTGCGTACAGCTTTGAACGCCCAACGTAAATACCGTGGCGAAGAGCCGATGGATTCAGCCCAATTTTTACGGATGGTGAAACAAAAAATCAAAGATTTGAACATGCGTGATGACCTGTTGAAAAGACCAGTGAATGTGGGCTTTTCCGGTGGTGAAAAAAAACGCAATGAAGTGTTTCAGATGGGTGTTTTAGAACCGAAGTTAGCCATCCTGGATGAAACCGATTCAGGTTTGGACATTGATGCATTGAAAATTGTTGCAGATGGGGTGAACCACCTGCGTTCACCAGACCGATCATTCATCATCATCACGCATTACCAGCGTTTATTGGATTACATTAAGCCTGATTACGTACATGTTTTGGCTGATGGTAAGATTGCAAAAACAGGCGATAAAAGTCTGGCCTTTGAACTAGAAGAGCAGGGTTATGGTTGGCTTAATAAATAATTGGATGACCCAAGCCGAAGCAAGCTTGGATGACAGTAAGCAGCCCAGCTGGTTACAACTAAAACGACAAACTGCCCAACAACAATTGCAGCAGTTAGATGATCCCAGTCGAACTTTAGAATTGTGGCGTTATGCAGATGTGAGTCGTTTGTCTAAATCGCTCAATTCAGTTGTAGCGCCTAGTCAGAGTAAGTCAGCGGACAGTGGCGAAACTGATTTGCTGATTGTGCTCAATGAATCTGGCTATACCTGCATCGGGCAACAGCCTGAATGGTTGACCATTCAATCTTTGGTAGAAATGGCTGCCCAAGATTGGCAGGATATCACTTTCGACCAAGAAACTGTGGTTAATTTAGCCAACACTTTGTTGGTTCAAAGCGGTGGTCTAATTACGGTCAAAACCACTCAGCAGCCGGTGCACATCAAGTTGGTATATGACTTTGCTGACCCAGAGGCTTGGCAGTATGTTCGCAATCATTTTAATATTGCTGGTGGCACCAAAGTACATATCACTGAACAGCACCAAACTGGGCGCATCAATGCAGTCAATGTCTATCGTTTGGCCGCTGGAGCTGAATTAATCAGACAACAAGACATTCAGTTGAATGTTGCGGAACAGTTTGTCAGTTACAACCAATTTGACACCGCACAAAATGTAGATGTGGTTAATATGAATCACCACATTGGCGGTTCATTGCAGCATCACCATCATGTGGTTAACTTCAATGCTGAACGGTCTAAATATAAGTCAGGTTCGATCAATAAATCTTTTGATGACAACAACATAACTGACATTGTCAATGTGAACCATCATTTTAAGTACAACCAATCAGATGTGACTCACCGATCGATTGCCAAAGACCGTTCGCAAATCTTTAATAATGCCAAAGCCTATGTTGCGGTGGGTGCGGATCAAACTGAAATAGAACAAGATTTGAAGAATATTTTGTTGTCACCTGATGCCAAAATATTCAGTAAGCCAGAGCTTGAAGTGTACACCGATGAAGTGGTGGCAGCCCATGGTTCGACCATTGGTGCATTGGACGACACCGTTTTGTTTTACCTGCAATCCCGTGGTATCGATATTGAGCAGTCTCGCGACATCATGATTGAATCATTTGAGCGAGAGGCTTTGGTATGTTGAGAGCGCAGTTTCCTGGCTTAAATGTACAGGTACATGGCAAGCCTTTGGTGTATTTAGATAATGCAGCCACAGCACAGCGCCCACAGGTGGTGTTGGATGCCATGAATGATTATTATTTACATCACAATGCCAACATTCACCGTGGCGTGCACAGTTTGAGTGAATCTGCGACAGATCTATATGAACAGGCCAGGGTGTCGATGGCTCAGTTAATCAATGCACCTTCGGAAAAAGACCTTATATTTGTTAGGGGTTGTACCGAAGGGGTTAATTTAGTCGCCCAAACTTTTGTTCGCAGCCGCATCAAAGCCGGCGATGAAATTTTGATTTCGCACCTAGAACACCATTCAAATATTGTGCCTTGGCAAATCCTGTGTGAACAAACCGGCGCTGTATTGAAAGTCATTCCTATGAATCAGCAAGGTGAACTGGTGCTGGATGATTTGGATCAATTGATTAACCCCAAAACCAAATTTATGTCAGTGGTGCATGTGTCTAATTCTTTAGGTACTGTTAACCCAATCAAACAGTTGGTACAAGCCGCACACGATAAAGGCGTGCCAGTATTGGTCGATGGTGCGCAAGCCACGCCACATCTGAAAGTTGATGTGCAGGATTTGGATTGTGATTTTTACACCGTTTCTGGACACAAGATGTATGGTCCCACAGGCACTGGTGTGGTGTATGGTAAAACCGAACATTTAGAAGCCATGCCACCATACCATGGTGGTGGAGAAATGATCAGTAAGGTGACCTTTGAGTCTACTGTCTATAACGCTGTGCCGGCTAAGTTTGAAGCTGGAACCCCAAACATTGCAGGTGGTATTGGTCTGGGTGCTGCTGCAGAATTCATGCTGTCTATTGGGTTGGAAAAAATCATTGCCAGAGATCAACAACTGCGTGTATATGCTGAACAGGCTTTGGCCCAGGTAGATGGGTTGCGAATCATTGGTAATGCTGCAGATAAGGCACCGGTATTTTCATTTGTAATAGATGGTGTGCATGCACATGACATCGGTACCATCATCGATCACTACGGTGTAGCGGTCAGAACGGGTCACCACTGTACCATGCCAGTTTTTCAATTTTATGGTTTGGCTGGAACCTGTCGTGCGTCACTGGCTTTTTATAATACTGAACAAGAGGTTGATGTTCTGGTAGAATCACTGCTCAAAGCAAAAGCCATGTTTGCCTAACAGCAATAATTATGTGATGCCAGATTTAAACCAACTGTATAAACAAGCCATATTAGAACACAACAGGAACCCCAGAAATTTTGGCAAGCCTGATGAATGGAGTCATCATGCCACAGGTTTGAATGCCCTGTGTGGGGATTTGGTTGAGGTTTATCTGAACATTGAAGGAGGGGTTTTGCGAGCTGTCCATTATGCGGGTGAAAGTTGCGCCATTGCAACTGCCTCAGCTTCAATGATGACAGAAATTTCAACTGGCTTAAGCGTGGCACAATGGCAACATAAGTTTGAATTGTTTAAACGCTTGATGGATAAAAACAGCCAGCACCAGTCGTTTGATGAATTAGGCCAAGTCAATACCTTGGTAACGGTGAAAAAATTTCCTTCTAGAATCAAATCTGCCACCTTATGTTGGCATGCTATGGATGCGGCCATTCAAGGCTTACCTGATGCCACAACTGAATAAATACTATTGATTGAACCCCTATGAACGATAAGCGAGCTCCTGTTTTTTCTAATAAAAAATTTTCTTGGCGTGATGGTAAACGTTGGTTTGATGGTGGTATTAATTCATTCAAACTCGTTAAAAACTATTGGTACCTGACCTGTTTGTTGTTAGGGGTGTTGATCAGCTTGTTGTCCAGTGTATCGGCCCACTTGGTGGCGGTGGTGGTGGTATTTGCTTCGCCATTGATTACGGCTTTTATCATGAATGCATGCTTTAAAGTAGCGAACCAGCAACTGTTGAGTTTTGCTGTTTTGTGGCAAGATGTGTTGAAAAACATCAATGCACTGATGGTGCTGGGAGTCATTTCAGCTGTGCTCAGCTTACTGGCATACTACACTCACAATCAGTTATTGCAGTTATTTAGCCTGCCTTTGGAATTAACTGAGGAACAAGTCAAGAACATGACCAGCAGTGAAGCCATGTTGCGTGCTGTACTGAACATTGCTACGAACTTCCCAATTGCCATGGCCTTGGCTTTCTCGCCCGCTCTGATCGTATTCAAACAGACCCAGCCCTTTGAAGCAGTTAAACAAAGTGTCATAGGTGTGGTTAAATCTTGGCAAGCCTTTGTGGTATTGATTCTGCTGTTTATGTTGGTGTTCTTTGGCATAGTAATTTTGGCCAGTCTGGTGGTTGCAATGGTTATGGCAGTATTGGGGCCAAGCAGCCAAATTCTGGTCAATGTGATTGTGTTGTTCTTCGCACTCACTGCTGCTGGTATTGGTTTGTGCGCGCAATACCATGCTTACATGGAGGTTTTTTGGCAAGACCTTGAAAGTAATAATGATGACACCGCCATATACGCTGAAATTTGAGTGTAATTATTTACTTGCGACTGAGCAAGAAATGATGGAAACTGATGACCAAATAATAAGCGCAACTTTTGCAATGGTTGGTCTTTCTAACTATAACAGCACAGCTGAATAAGACGTAAAGTAATCTAAATACAACATGACAAAAACATACCAATCATCTGATATTGAAGTCCTTTCGGGACTGGATCCGGTTAAAAGAAGACCGGGTATGTACACCGATACCAGCCGCCCCAATCACTTGATTCAAGAAGTGGTGGATAATTCAGTGGATGAGGCATTAGAAGGTCATGCCAGTAAAATACAAGTCACTTTACATGCCGATGGCAGTATTGAAGTGGCAGATAATGGTCGTGGTATGCCGGTTGATATACATGCCACTCACGGTGTTTCAGGGGTTGAATTGATCCTGTCGAAATTACATGCTGGAGGTAAATTCTCGAACAAAAACTACACGTTTTCAGGTGGTTTGCATGGGGTTGGTGTGTCAGTTGTGAATGCCTTGAGTCAACGCTTGGATGTTTGGATTAAACGTGAAGGCAAAGAACATCATATTGCTTTTGAACATGGCAACAAAGTTTCTGAATTAACAGTAGTGGGCCAGGTGGGGCAAAAAAACACCGGTACCAGATTACAATTCACCCCAGCTCCTGAATATTTTGACACCATAAAAATAGGTGCTAAAAAGCTTAAGCACTTGCTCAAAGCCAAGGCGGTTTTATGTTCTGGGCTGGTGATGCAATTCATTAACCATTTAGATGACAGCAGTGAAACATGGGAGTTTCAAGATGGTTTACAAGAGTATTTGATTGATGAAATTAATACCGATGAGCTGATTCCAGCAGCAGGTTTTATTGGTGCGCAGCAGGAAGAAGAGTTTGCCGTAGACTGGGCTTTGGCTTGGCTGCCCCAAGGTGAGTTGGTGACTGAAAGTTATGTTAATTTGATTCCAACAGCTCAAGGTGGCACCCATGTCAATGGTTTGCGCACCGGCTTAACTGAGGCCATCAGAGAATTTTCTGATGCACATAATTTATTGCCTCGTGGTTTAAAATTGGCGCCAGATGATGTTTGGGATCGGGTCAGTTATGTGCTGTCCACTAAAATGAAAGACCCGCAATTTTCAGGCCAGACCAAAGAACGTTTGTCCTCACGTTCGATTGCTTCATATGTAGCCAATACCGTCAAGGATGCCTTGATTTTGTGGCTCAATCAAAATGTATCAGAAGGGGAACAAATTGCCCTGATTGCTATTAATAATGCACAAAACAGATTACGCAAAGCGAAACAAGTGGTGCGCAAAAAAGTCACAGCAGGACCAGCCCTGCCTGGAAAGTTAGCTGACTGCAGTTCGCAAGACCCGATGCAGGGAGAGTTGTTTCTAGTGGAAGGCGACTCCGCTGGTGGCTCTGCCAAACAAGCCAGAGACCGTGAATTTCAAGCCATCATGCCATTGCGTGGTAAAATCCTGAACTCATGGGAAGTGGATTCAAACCAAGTAATGGCCTCTCAAGAGGTACATGATTTGGCTGTTGCCATTGGCGTGGATCCGGCAAGTACAGATTTAGATGGTCTGCGGTATGGTAAGATAATCATTTTAGCCGATGCTGATTCGGATGGATTGCACATTGCAACATTATTGTGCGCTTTGTTTTTACGCCATTTCGAGCCAGTAGTTAGGGCTGGCCACATTTTTGTCGCGATGCCACCTTTGTTTAGAATTGATGTGGGTAAACAAAAATTTTATGCGGTTGACCAAAGTGAACGTGATCAAATATTGCATAAAATTGAAACAGATGGCATGAAAGGCAAAGTGAGTGTGACTCGCTTTAAAGGTTTGGGTGAAATGAACCCCTCGCAACTCAGAGAAAGTGCTATAGCGCCTGATACCAGGCGTTTATTGCAACTGTCAGTGACGGCAGGTGATAACACACATGGAATTATGGATATGTTGCTGGCCAAGAAACGCGCTTCGGAGCGTAAATCTTGGCTGCAAGATAAAGGTGATTTAGCTGTACTGTGATGTTATCATGTACAAAATCATTGTTGATTTATAAATATTATTGGTAGGGAAGTTATTGAGCTCAGATTATCGGCAGATGAAAAAACAATCAAAGGTTAATGCCCTACTGATTTCATTGGTAATTGTTGTGCTGTCTGTGTTAATTGCACTGTATGTTCACAACGACCAAAAGAAAGTTTTGGATCAAATTCTGGCCGGCCACAGTGATAGAACCAAGGTTAAGTTGGTCAACAGTGTTAAAGATGTGATGGCTGATTTGCGGTCAATGTCCAAACGTTGGATCAACAACCATAAAACCTCAGAAGCCAATTGGCGTGCAGATGCAGTCGACTTTATTCAACGTACGGTGGGGGTTGGTTCAATGTGGTTGATTGATGAGCATTTGAATTGTCTTTGGCTGGAGGTGGAAACGGACACAAATCGACTCAGGTGTCAGGAAATACTCGCAGGCTCAGAACAAATGTTGGGCTTAATAAATGCCAGGGTAACTCACGTTGCAGATTTTTCTGCTGTACACGATGTTGACAATATAAAAACAATCTATCTATTTGAGCCCATAGGTAAAGGTGATGATTTTAATGGCTTTATCGCCATTGAAATCAAAATCCAACAATTTATTGATTACATTGAAGGTGACCCCATCAATTCTGGGTATTACACCAAAGCTTATGCCAACCATCAAGTGGTATTCAGTAACGGCCCAGAGCTGACCAATCAATCCTATTTAGATGCCTTTGAGTTGAATATGGATGCCGACCAAGGTTCATGGGTGTTCAAAATTTACCCAACTGAAATCACTTTAGGGTTAATCATCACCAATTTACCTTACTTTATTGCCATCACTGGTTTTATCATTGCTTTGTTATTCATGCTGACCCTGTGGTCAAAACAAAAAGCCAAGTTTGAATCTAAGTTGTTGGCCAATGAAATCAGCGAAAAAGAAAAAATCCAGTTTGAACTTGAATATTTAGCCAACCATGACACTTTAACGCATTTGCCTAACCGGCATTACATCACAAATTTCATAGAAAATAGGGTTAAGTATTCAGAACACAATCAGCAACATTTCACCATCCTGTTTATCGATCTGGATCACTTCAAAGACATCAATGACACTTTAGGGCATGCCATTGGTGATGAAATGCTGAAAAAACTCCCAGTTTTATTCAATAAGGTGTTTCGGCATGACGATGTGATTGCCCGGATGGGTGGTGATGAATTTGTGGTGTATTTACCCGGTGAGATGGGTGAAGAACAAGTAACTAATTTAGTTGAACGGTTTTTGAAATCATTGGAATACCCGATTCAAATAGGCGAACACTTAATTCGTTTAACGGGCAGTGTAGGTGTGGCTTTTTACCCTCAACATGGTTCCAATGTGAATGAATTGTTGTCTCATGCAGATGCTGCTTTGTACCGAGCCAAAGACCAAGGCAGGAATACTTTTGCTATTTATGACAAAGACATTGAGCAGAAAGCCAAAGACCGTGTTCAGCTGATTGCGCGTTTGCATACTGCCAATGAAAATGAAGAATTTGAGATGTACTTTCAACCTCGGTATTGTTTGAATGACAATCACATCATAGGCGCTGAAGCTTTGATAAGGTGGAAGTTGGATGACAATCAAGTAATTAAACCAGTTGGTTTTTTGAACTTGTTAGAAGAAACATCTTTGATTATTCCAATTACATGGCGCATGTTGGCATTTTCTTGTAAGCAGTATTTACAATTGTTGGAACACCAACCTAATTTGTTCATGTCGTTTAATGTGTCGGCTAAAGTATTGGAGCACCCAGACTTTCTGGCCAACATCAAATCAACTTTAGCCAGTACTCAATTTCCTCCAGACAGGCTGGAGTTGGAATTGACTGAACAAACATTGATACAGAATGTTGAAAACAGCCAGTATATTTTGAATGAAGTCACACAACTAGGTGTCAGCATTGCGATTGATGATTTTGGTACAGGTTATTCTTCTTTGTCCTACCTGAAGAACTTTCCGGTTGATGTGCTGAAAATTGATAAATCATTTATTCAAGACATAGACTCAGACAGTGATGACTTGGAATTGGTTAAAACCATGATAGCCATGGGTAAAAACCTCAATATCACGACTGTTGCTGAAGGTGTAGAAAATGAAGCTCAATTGCGGTTGCTGAAGCATGAGCTGTGTGATCAGGTTCAAGGTTATTATTTCAAAAAACCAATGAAATTTACCGATTTAAAGCAGTTAATAATTAGCGGAACCTGATAACGAGTTTCATCACTTCTACGCTTTGAATTCATTGATGGCAGCGGCCAGTTGGTCAACTTCTTTGCGTGCTGTGGCATGTGAAAAAACCAGTCGAATCACGTCTTTATGCCTTGGCCATATGTGAAATTCAAAACCAATTGCCTGCAGTTGCTCAATCAAAGCCAATGGCAGTCGACAAAACACTTCATTGGCTTCAACGGGCTGGATAAATTCAATGTTGTGTTGGGTTTGTTGCTTGAATGTGCTTGCCATCTGGTTGGCGTGTTGTGCCAATGTCAGCCACAAATCATCTTTTAAGTAAGCGTTCAATTGTGCGCTGATGAAGCGCATTTTGCTGATCAGGTGTCCAGAACGCTTCCTTAAACGTTTGATCTGGTTGGTTAAGTGCGGGTTGAAAACAATCAATGCCTCTGCCATCATAGCCCCATTTTTGGTGGCACCAAATGACAGTAAATCTATACCGCATTGCCAAGTCATAGCGGCCGCTGAGCAGCCCAAAGACGCCATTGCATTGGCAAACCTGGCGCCATCCATGTGTAAAGCTAAATTGTATTTTTGTTTGATGGCTTTCAACTGCTGTAGTTCTGCCAAGCTATACAAAGTGCCTGCTTCAGTGCACTGGGTGATGCTGATTACGCTGGGTAAAGACTCATGTTCACCATGCACACCTGTACCCGCAAGGTATCGATCTAAGTGGTCTAAGTCAATTTTGCCGTGCTTGCCAGGCAGTGGAATCAGTTTGGCACCGGCGGTGAAAAACTCGGGTGCGCCGCATTCATCGGCATGCATGTGCGAGTGTTCATGGCACAGCACTGAACCATAGGGTGGGCAAGCCAGGGTCATAGCAATGGCATTGGCTGCTGTGCCCGTAGTCAGTGGCAGCACTTCACACCAACTCTGAAACAACTGCTGACATTGTGCGGTGAATTGCTCACTGTGTGTATCGTAACCATAAGATTCTTCATAGCCTTGGTTGGCGTCGATGATGGCTTGTAAGATGATGTTATTGATGGGTGCTTCGTTGTCGCTTCTGAAATTCATAGGGCTGGTAAATTATTTATAGTTAAAAAGTTAATGGATGCTTTGTTGATCAATGAATTGATACAAGTGTCGTTCCAGTTGCTTAAGTTGCTTGTGAGAACAACAATATATCCCGAGGTCTTTGGCGCGTGACAAGGTGTATCGGTTCAGGGCTTGGTAACTGACCAACATGGCCCGGCCAGAATGTCCACCACTGATGGATTTGATTGTGTCTAATCGATAAATGGCTGTGTTGGCTGCTGATTTGTCGGCCTTGCTGTTGCTGAAGCGGCGGGTTTTACATTCGATGATGTGCAAACGGTTGTGACAAATTGCGGCCACATCCAGTTCGTTTCTTACCGTGCCTTGGTTGCGTACAATGGTCATTCCTTTGGCTATATCTGCCAAAGCGGGACGATTCTTTCGCATACCATACAACAATCCAAACACATGATTTTCTAACCAACCACCGTTGCTGTAAAATCGACTTTCTTGGTCCTTGAATTTTAACTTTCTGCCCCGTACTGTCAGTTTGCCTGCAGTCGCAAAATGATCCAGCAAATGCTGTAATTTATGGTCTTTGAGGTCGTGTTGACTCATTTCATAGCGGTGGTTACTGTCGGCGCTCATGGCCATGTAGTTTAAGCTGGCAATGGCTTTGTCTGATTTATCCAGTTGACCAATAATCCACTGAGTTAATTGGCGCGACGATTCAGGTTCAGGTGTGGTTTGACCGTGATCCAGTATTTGGGTGTTGAATGATTTAAGGTATTCTTTAAGTTTAATGTGATGGCCTAATTCTGAGTCGATTTGGTTTGGTCTTTGTTGCTGCTCAGGGCTTTTGGATTGGGTACTTAACCAATGCAAATGATTGGTGAATTTGTCCACCATAAAGACCGGTAAACCAAAAGCGTTGAATTGCTCAAAAGCCAATAGCACCAGTTTGTTGTAACTGCTGGAGGCGTTGAGGGTGAGTAGGTTGTTTGTATTTTCGTCAATGAGTCGGACGATTTGCTCTCTGACCAATTGGGTATCGAATGTAATGGTTTCACTTTGACATTTAATGCCCCTGGATTGGATGGCTGATTTTAGCCCGCTGATGTCATCCTCAGTGCGGTGCAACAAAATCACCGCATCGGTTTTGAGCTCGATTGCAGCGCTTAATATACCCGCGTGTCTTGGGTGATAAATGGTTAAATGAATTTGCATCTTAATATTATATGAAAAAAGACCGATGGGTTGTGGTGTTTCTGGGCTTATTAAGATAGAATTCGCTTTCAATTCGATAACAGTAATCGGCTGGTTCATGCCAGCTTTTTTTACGCCCTTAATAGTTAAGCAGAGTTGAGCAAAGTGTCTAAATTAAATCAAATTCTATTCCCATCCCGCCATCAAGTTCCTGCCATATTGGCTTTAGCAGATGGCAGCCTATTTCACGGTCTCGCATTAGGTGCTGTGGGTACTACTGTGGCAGAAGTGGTGTTCAATACTGCCATGACTGGATACCAAGAAATTCTTTCAGACCCTTCCTATGCTGATCAAATGGTGACTTTAACCTATCCTCACATTGGTAATACAGGCACTAACCAGGCTGACAATGAGTCGACAGCAGTGTTTGCCAAAGGTTTGGTTGTCAGAGATTATTCACTGGTTTCAAGTAACTGGCGTAATGAACAGGACCTCAATGAATACCTGTTACAACACAACGTGGTGGCCATCAGTGATATAGACACCCGTGCCTTGACTAATTTATTGCGAGTTAAGGGGTCATTGAATGGCTGTATCATGAGTGGGGAAGACATGGATGCAGCAACTGCTGTAGCTCAGGCAAAATCTTTTGCAGGGCTGGAAGGCAAGGACTTAGCCAAAGTAGTGAGTTGCGATCAACCTTACCAGTGGCAAACAGGTACTTACGATTTGTCCAGTAAGCAGTTCAAACAAACAGAACCCAGTAAATATAAGGTGGTTTGTTACGATTTTGGCATCAAACAAAACATATTGCGCATACTGCAAGACCTGGGTTGTGAGTTGATCACAGTGCCAGCGCAGACGCCTGCATCTGAAGTAATGGCCATGCAGCCTGATGGGGTGTTTTTATCCAATGGGCCTGGCGATCCGGCAGCTTGTGACTATGCCATCAAAGCATGCCAAGCGTTTATTGCACAAAAAATACCTTTGTTTGGCATTTGTCTGGGGCACCAAATCATGGCTTTGGCAATGGGAGGGGCGACCATGAAAATGAAGTTTGGACACCATGGAGCCAACCACCCAGTTGAAGATTGTGCCGATAATACGGTGTTAATTACCAGCCAAAACCATAACTTTGCTGTCGATGAAGCGGCTTTGCCGGCTGATCTTGAGGTGACCCACCGTTCACTGTTTGATGGCAGTGTGCAAGGTATTCGGCACCGACATCAAGCCGCTTATGGTTTCCAAGGCCACCCTGAGGCCAGCCCAGGGCCGCACGAAGCGCGAAAAATATTTTTACCATTCATAACAGCCATGCAAGCAGCCAAGTTAGGGGAGAACAATCATGGGTAAAAGAACTGACATCAAAAGTATCTTAGTGTTGGGAGCGGGGCCGATTGTGATTGGTCAAGCTTGTGAATTTGACTACTCAGGTACACAGGCCTGTAAAGCGCTGAAAGATGAAGGCTACCGAGTGATATTGGTGAATTCCAATCCTGCCACCATCATGACCGATCCAGAAACAGCTGACAGCATTTATATTCAGCCGATCAACTGGCAAACAGTGGCAAAAATCATTGAGCTAGAAAAACCAGATGCTTTGTTACCCACTATGGGCGGACAAACTGCTTTGAACTGTTCGTTGGATTTGGTCAGTCAAGGCGTATTAGAACAGTACGGTGTGGAAATGATCGGTGCTTCGCGCGAAGCCATTGATATGGCCGAGGATCGTGAGCAATTCAGGGTGGCAATGGAAGAAATTGGCTTGGAATGTGCCCGATCATTCATTGTACATGACATGGATGAAGCCCGCATCGCACAAAAGAACATCGGATATCCAGTCATCATCAGGCCATCCTTTACTTTGGGTGGAACCGGTGGTGGAATTGCTTATAACCTAGAAGAATTTGAAGAAATAACTGCAGAAGGCTTGAAGTTATCGCCAACCACAGAAGTTTTGTTGGAAGAGTCTTTATTGGGTTGGAAAGAATATGAAATGGAGGTGGTACGGGATAAGGCTGATAACTGTATCATTATTTGTTCCATTGAAAACCTTGACCCAATGGGTGTTCATACAGGTGACTCTATCACGGTGGCACCAGCCCAAACCTTAACTGATAAAGAATATCAAGTGATGCGTGATGCTTCTTTGGCAGTGCTGCGTAAAATTGGTGTTGAAACAGGTGGTTCAAACGTACAGTTTTCAGTCAACCCCAAAGACGGTCGTTTGATTGTGATTGAAATGAACCCAAGGGTATCTAGGTCATCTGCATTGGCGTCTAAGGCCACTGGTTTCCCAATTGCTAAAGTGGCAGCAAAATTAGCCGTTGGTTACACTTTAGATGAACTGAAAAATGAAATCACTGGTGGTGCCACGCCGGCTTCATTTGAACCCACTATCGATTATGTGGTGACTAAAATCCCTCGCTTTGCTTTTGAAAAGTTCAGCAACAGTGTAGACCGTTTGAGCACCCAAATGAAATCAGTGGGTGAGGTGATGGCAATTGGCCGCACCTTCAATGAATCATTACAAAAAGCCTTGCGCGGTTTGGAAACTGGTAAATCCGGCTTGGATCCAATCGTCACGGCAGCACAAATGGCTGCAGGTTTCGATTTGGTTAAAGAGATCAGAGAGCCTTCATCAGAACGTATTTTTTACGTGGCAGATGCTTTCAGGCAAGGTTTGAGTGCTGCAGAAATTCATGAAATATCTAAAATAGACCCTTGGTTTTTGGCACAAATTGAGCAGCTGGTACAGATTGAAAATGCTTTGCCAGGTAACCACCTGGAGGATTTAACTGTCGCCCAAATGTTGCAGCTAAAAAGACAGGGTTTTTCTGATGTAAGGCTGGCTGAACTGATTGGTTCAACAGAACAGGCATTGCGTGACAAGCGACATGCGCTGGGAGTTAAGCCGGTATTTAAACGGGTGGATTCATGTGCGGCTGAATTTGAAGCGCCGACTGCCTATTTCTATTCAACTTATGAAAAAGAGTGTGAGGCCAACCCAACAAACAACAATAAAATCATGATTTTAGGCGGCGGGCCTAACCGCATTGGTCAAGGCATTGAATTTGATTACTGTTGTGTGCATGCATCATTGGCATTGAAAGAAGCTGGTTTTGAAACCATCATGGTTAACTGTAACCCTGAAACTGTTTCAACCGATTATGACACTTCTGATCGTTTGTATTTTGAATCGTTGACATTAGAAGATGTGCTGGAAATTGTAGCGATTGAAAAGCCGCAAGGGGTGATCGTCCAGTATGGTGGACAAACACCTCTTAATTTGGCAGAGGATTTGCAGCGTGCTGGTGTACCCATCATTGGCTCATCACCTGAGTGTATTGATAAAGCCGAAGACCGTGAACAGTTCAAGACCATGTTGGATAAGTTGCAATTGCTGCAGCCACCTAATGGTACAGTGACTTCAGCAGCGCAGGCGGTTGAAGTGGCAGAAAAAATTGGTTTTCCATTGGTGGTAAGACCTTCTTATGTGCTGGGTGGTCGCGCCATGGAAGTGGTGCATTCGCAAAAAGAGCTGCAGCGCTATATGAATGAAGCCGTGCAAGTTTCTAATGACTCACCGGTGCTGTTGGATCGTTTTTTAGACCATGCCATTGAGATTGATGTTGACATCATTTGTGATGGAGAAGAATGCATGGTAGGTGGCATCATGGAACACATTGAGCAAGCAGGAGTGCATTCAGGTGATTCAGCCTGTTGTATACCTCCTTTTACTTTATCCAAAGAGACCCAAGCTGAATTGTCCAGACAATGTGAGTTGATGGCCAAAGAACTTAAAGTGGTTGGTTTGATGAACACTCAGTTTGCCATCCAAGGGGATAAAATTTATATTTTAGAAGTGAATCCCAGGGCGTCAAGAACCGTGCCCTTTGTGTCCAAAGCCTCTGGTTTGCCCTTGGCCAAAATTGGTGCCTTGTGTATGGCTGGCATCAGTTTGAAACAACAAGGTGTTAAGGCCCGTTTGGATTTGAATCACTACTCAATCAAAGAGCCGGTATTTCCGTTTGTTAAGTTCCCTGGTGTAGACCCAATATTAGGCCCTGAAATGCGCTCTACTGGCGAGGTGATGGGTATTGGGAAATCGTTTGGTGCAGCTGTGGCAGCCGCTAAAATGGCAGCGAATGTCTATATGCCACGTCAAGGCAAGGCCTTTGTCAGTGTGCGAGAAGCCGATAAACAAAAACTAATTCCGTTGGCTAAACAGCTGCGGGAGTTGAATTTTGAGTTGGTGGCCACACATGGTACCTGCGACTTGTTGAGAAAAGCTGGGTTATTTTGTGAAAGTGTCAATAAAGTAATTGAAGGTCGACCACATATAGTGGATAAAATAAAAAGTAAAGAAATCGATTTCATTGTAAATACCACCGAGGGTGCACAAGCGATAGCGGATTCCGCTTCGATTCGCAAAGAAGCTTTAAAACAAAGTATCAATTACACCACCACTATAGCTGGTGCTGCGGCGACGATTGCTGCCTATGAATACTTAAATCAACAAGAAATTTACTCATTGAAAGAGTTACATGAACTATAGGATGATATAAATGAACAGAGACCCCATTACTCAAAATGGCGCTGATTTACTTAAGGCAGAACTGAAAAGACTGAAAACTGTAGAGCGCCCAAAAATTATTGATGCCGTTGCAGACGCTAGAGCGCATGGCGATTTAAAAGAAAATGCTGAATACCATGCGGCCAGAGAGCAACAATCTTTTACTGAAGGCAGGATTGCCGAATTGGAGGGCATTATTGCCAATTCTCAAGTCATCGACGTGACCAAGTTAAACGTTGGAGATAAAGTTGTATTTGGTGCCACTGTGGTGCTCGAAGAAGAGGAAAGTGGCGATCATGTGACCTACCAGATCGTAGGTGACGCTGAAGCGGATATCGATGCCGGTAAAATTTCTATCAGTTCGCCGATTGCCCGCGCTTTGATTGGCAAAAGTGAAGATGACGAAATTGAAGTGCAAGCACCAGGTGGTGACATTGTGTATTTCATCGAATCCATAAAGTACGTTTGATGCGGTTGACTTGCTCGCATGGCTAAAGCCAAGCTGATCCGCAGACCTCAACCTGAACAACCTTTAGCAGGTGGTGAACATCTACACCACCTGATTCAAAGAATATATCAATTGCGTGGCATCAACAATTACCAAGAAGTTGATTATCAGTTACGCAATTTGCACCGCCCAACAGGTTTTAAAGGCCTGACTGCGGCTGCAAACATTGTCATCAATGCGCTTAAACAGCAATCACATGTGGTTGTGGTTGGTGATTTTGATGCCGATGGAGCCACTTCTACTGCCTTGGTGTTACGGGCCATGCAACAAATGGGTGCGCAACATGTCAGTTTTATTGTGCCCAATCGGTTTGATTATGGGTATGGACTGACTGTGGAGTTGGTCGATGAGTTGGTTAAGCTCAAAGCAGATTTAGTTGTCACTGTGGACAACGGCATTTCATCCAACCAAGGTGTGGCCAAAGCCAAGTCGTTAGGTATGTCAGTGGTCGTGACTGATCACCATTTACCACCTGAACAATTGCCTGTGGCTGATGCCATAGTGAATCCTAACTGTGCAGGGGATGAGTTTCCCAGTAAGTCTCTGGCTGGTGTAGGGGTGGCGTTTTATTTGATGTCAGCAGTACGCAGCCAGTTGATTGATGAAAACTGGTTTGAATTGAATCAGTTAAATGTGCCAAATTTGGCTCAGTTGCTGGATTTGGTGGCTTTAGGAACAGTGGCAGATCTGGTGCCTCTGGATGCCAATAACCGCATCATGGTGGATGCTGGCTTACAACGCATCAAATCCAAAAGATGTGCCGCCGGCATCAACGCCTTGTTTGAGGTGGCGCAAATTGATCAAGCTTGTGCTGATGCCACCAGCTTGGCATTTTATATTGCACCTCGGTTGAATGCTGCTGGGCGGTTGGAAGACATGAGTATAGGCATCAACTTGTTATTAACTGATGACCATGCTGAAGCCAAGCAGTTGGCTGCACAACTTCACGAAATCAACCAACAGCGCAAGCAAATTCAGGCAGACATGCAGGTTTTTGCAGATTCAGTGGTGGATGAGCTGAAACGCCAAGCCAACTTACCTAACGCGATTTGTTTGTACCATAAAAACTGGCACCAAGGTGTGGTGGGTCTATTGGCCTCTAAAGTCAAAGAGTTTACCCACCGTCCTGTGATTGCGTTTGCCAAAGAAAATAGCCAGTCAGTATGGCTCAAAGGTTCAGCGCGCAGCATCCCGGGATTACACATTCGTGATGTATTGGTTGGCATAGATGCGACACAGCCAGGCTTAATTAAAAAATTTGGTGGCCATGCAATGGCTGCTGGGTTGACTCTTAAGGCCGAAGATCTAAAAGTGTTTCAACAGCACTTCAGCGCACAGGTTACTCGACAACTGTCCGAGGATGGCTTGGACCAAGTGATTTGGTCAGATGGTGCGGTTGAGGTGGAAGATTTAAGTTTGCACACGGCAGAGCTGATTCAGCAAGCAGGTCCATGGGGACAGCATTTTGAGCAGCCATTGTTTGATGATTGGTTCATTGTTAAAGAAAAAAGATTGATAGGTGAAAACCACACCAAGCTGACCTTGCAAACACCTGACTTTCAAAAACAAATTGCTGCCATTGCTTTCAACCGCCACCCGAATGAATTTGCCGATGAAAACAACAGCATTCATGTGTGCTATCAAATGATGGTCAATGAGTTCCGCAATCGGCGCAGTTTGCAGTTGAAAATAGAACATATCCTCAAATAATTAAAGCCCACGCCATTATTTCTGACTGCAACCATGTCACTTGCTGGCTGTGGTTTTGCACAAAACAACCAAATTTGTCACTTATAATCTGTGAAACAAGTCCCATTTTATGTCAATTAAGTTTATTAACGATTGAAATATAACAATTTGATTGTCAAAATATTCTATAGTTTCATAATAACGAGCTGCACTTGTTGTAGCCACAAAAAGAGAGAAGGGATATGTCAGGGGTTCAATCTAAATTGATTAAGGTGTTTTTGTTGCTGTTATTTGCACAGGTTTCAGTCGCTCAAACTGATTTTCAGCTCACAGTTTCACCCAGCGGTAACCCAATTACACTGCCAGTAGGCGGGGGTCAAAGTGCCCTGACTTATACTGTGGCTAATGACGCCAATGGTGTGGATGAAGGTGACCAAACCACTGTAACATTTTTTTATGATTTTCAAATTGAGCCAGTTTCTGTAACAGCCATGGATCAGAACTGGTCTTGTTCGCAAGTCACGGGCCAAATCAATTGTAATTACAACGGTATTTATTTTGCAGGCTACAGTTCGGACTTGCAGTTTTTCTTGACCACTCCAACTGCTCCAACCAACATCACCAATGCAGTGAATGCAAGCATCAGCAATGCATTAGGGGACCCAAACCCGGGTAATAACAGCATCATCAGTGACATCAGCTTTGTGCCAGCTGGCGGGGTCAATTTAGGTCTGTCCAAAACCATCACTTCAGGGTTTCCCTCAACCCTTGCCCCTGGGGATGCAATCAGTTTTGATTTAACCGTAACCAATTTAACTGGTGGTGATGCCACCAATGTGGTGGTACTCGACGATATCATGACTAATAATTTGCAGTTCGATGCAGTTAGCTCAAGTCCTGAGTGCATCGAGTTATCCACTATGGTGCAATGCAGTACCAGCTTTTTAGCCAGTGGTGATGCGATTACCTTCACCCTTGCCACCACGGTAGATAGTTTTGCGCAACCTGGCAATAAGATCAACACCGCGTCTGTATCGGCCACTGAGCTGGACCCTGACATGAGCAACAACAGCAGCAACCAAGCTTTTACTGTGGCCATTGGTGGTTCGCCTGAAATAGGTGTGAGTAAGGCCATTATTGGTGGGTTCACACAAATCGTGCAGGGTGGCATGCTGGATTATATTATTGAAGTCAACAATACCGGTGTTGGCGATGCAGTTAATGTCGACTTATCCGATGTGCTGCCAGTGGGTGTGAGTTATGTCAGCCACCTTGAATTGGGGCCTAATTTTAGCTGTACTTATTCAGCACCCACAATCAATTGTAATGCCCCAACATTACCCAATACCACCAGCCAGGATGGTGTGAGAATCAGTGTTGTGGTCGATGGTCCTGTGAATGCGGCAATCAGCAACACAGCAATTTCCTCTTTTATTGATGGCAATGCTTCGAACAATACCGATACAGTGCTGTTCAACATCATCAGCCCAACCGCTGATTTAGATTTATCCATGGACACCAACCCTGCAGCACAAACCAGTTACGCTGTAGGCGATTTGGTTGGCTTGGAGCTGACTTTGCATAATCCGTTGACATCAACTGGTGCCCCAAATGCCACAGTCAGTACCACACTGGCCCCGGAAATGGTTTTCAATTCAGCCCAAGTAACCAATGTGCCAGGCTGGTTGTGTACCCACGATGGTTCAGCCAGTGGTGGGGTGGTTGCTTGTAACAGCCAAAGCAATCCAGTGGCGATAGGTTCCAATGTGTTCATTCAGATTAATTCGGTGGCCGCTTCGCCCACCACCAGTGCAGCTGCGGTCAGCGCAGTGGTGGTCAGTGATTATGATCCGAACACGGCCAATGACAATGCCAGTGTGGGATTCAATATCACTGCAGCAACGGCTGATTTATCGTTGATTTTTACTTCAGCTGCAGGTGTTTATAATACTGGTGATGTCATTACCTATGTGGCTCAAATTGAAAACCCGCTTGGCTTTCCAGGCACTGACCCTGCCGATGCAGTGGTGGTATTTACATTGCCAAATGCAGTGTCTTTCAATGCTGTAGATACTTCAGTAGCTGCTGGCTGGAGTTGTCAGCATGACAACGCTGTCAGTGGAGGACAGCTTACATGTGGTCGTGCTGGCGCCCCTTTTACAGCTGGGTCTGTGCATGTCATAACAGTGTCAGTCAATGCCACAACAGCCACCAACAGTGCAGCAGTGCAAGGGACCATCAGCAGTGTGGTTGATGCCAACCCAGCCAATAATATTGCCACGCAAACAGATGTTATTAACGCATCTGCCAGTGATTTCACCACCAATATGGTCAGTGACCCAGAACAGGTGAACACTGGACAAACCTTTAAACACACTATAGCAATCAACAACACCGGTGCTGTCGATTTACTTTCGGTGGCCAGCACTTATCGGTTGCCTTCGGTGGCTACATTGGTAGAAGTCAATGCCAATGGTTTTAGTTGTACAGTGGTGACGCCATTGATTGAATGTATAAAATCCCAACCGTTACAGGTCAATGGCAGCACACAAATAGAGGTGTTGATGCAAGTCAATGAATTCATGGGCACTGTCAGTGGGGTTGCGAGTGTATTGGTGGATGGCAGCACCCAAATTGCCAGCACCGTAACTCAAGTAGTCAGTAATTTCCAAAGCGATCTGTCTCTAGTTAAAACCGCAAATGTGACAGAGGTGGGTGTCAGTGAAGTTTATACTTATATGTTTGAAGTCACCAATGTAGGTACTGTTCCGCATGCAGGCTTTACCCTGAATGACAGTTTACCGTCAGGGGTGGTGTTGCAATCAATTACCGGCAGTGATTGGAACTGTACCGGCAGTGTTAACATCAGTTGTCAATACCAAGGTACTTTGACCAGCAACAGCCAGGCTCAATTGAATATTGCAGTGTTGGCACCACCTCAAGCAGGTGTTATAACCAACACGGCTGAACTGCTCTCAACAGCCGATCAAAACAACTTGAATAACAGTTCATCAGCAACTGTATCGGTGGTGGATGGGCAAGGCAGTGGCTCAGCCTATGCAGATTTATCCGTCGCAATCACAGCAAATAATGCCAATCCCTTGAATTCTGAGCAAGTCAGTTGGTCAATCATGGTGCAAAACCAAGGGCCTGATGCGGCAACAAATGTGCTGATTAATAATCAGTTCCCAGTTGGCTTTGTTGCGGGCAATGTTCAAGTTAATAATGGTGCTGCCTGCACTTTGCTGGAAGCATCTTTGCAATGTGAAATAGCAGTTCTTGCCGCCAACCAAAGTAATGAAATACTTATTGAAGGCGGATTCGTTACAGGTTATGCCGGCTTGTTTGTAAACACTGTTGATGTGGTATCTGATGCCATAGACAACAACCCCAACAATGACATGAGTCAGGCGCAAGTGATGGTTTCAGCTGCAGGTGATATGACTGCTGATTTGGCTTTGTCATTGAATGCCAATAACCAACAAATTCAACAGGGTGGTAGCATTGAGCTGTCTTTGATGGTTAAAAATTTAGGCCCGGACAAAGCCATCAACAGTCAAATCAATGGGCAGTTCAGCGGATTAATAGAAAACATACAAATATTGAATACCCATGGATGGGTGTGCCAAGTCAATACCAGTAACCTAAACTGTATGTACCCTGGCGATTTTATCTTGGGTATGCAATCAATGATTGATTTAAAAGTTCAAACCCAACAAGTGGTGCAGCAAGGTCAACCAATCGTGTTCAGTGCCACGGTTGAAGCAGATACCCCGGATAATCAGCCTGCCAATAATGTGGTTGGTTTCACCAATGAAGTGACCAGTACACCCACAGAAGATGAAATTTTTGCTATTTTTGAAGATGCCGTGGGCAGTGGTGCCAGTGACACAGTGATGCAAACAATTCGCAATGTTTCCAGTTACTGTGCGCGGAAATATTTCATGGCGATGGAAGGTTTGTGTGAACAGTTTATCGAAGGGGCTACACCACAGAACAGGGGCGCCATCATCAATGCGATGGAAGAGATTACCCCCAATGAAGTGGTGGCACAATCGAATTCAGCAGCAGAAGTGATGACTTCTCAATTTCGTAATGTCGGCTCACGTTTAGCCCAATTGCGTGGTGGCGGTGGTGCTGGGTTCAGTGTGGCAGGCTTGAACGGTCGGTATGGCAATGAGTCCATTCCATTAGGAATGCTGGCCTACTTGAATCAGTCTGAGGAAGAACAGGCGGTGAGTAACATCAATGATTTTGTTTCTCCCTGGGGGTTTTTCGTGAACGGCAGCATATCCTTGGGCGAAAGAGATGCCACCGGCAGGGAGCTGGGTTTTGATTTTGATACCTATGGAATTACAGCTGGTGTTGATTACCGCTTCAGCGCCACCAAAGTAGCCGGTTTGGCCTTGGGCTATGCGAATTTTGATTCTGACATTGAAGGCGAAGCCGAAATGCAATCAACGGCTTTAACCTTAACTGGATACGGCTCTTTCTATATCAAAGATAATTTTTATGTTGATGCGCGCATCAGTTACGGGCAACCTAATTTTGAACAGAAACGACGCATTAACTTCGCTGTTGATGACATTTTGATTGATCGAGTTGCTACTGGAAAAACCGATGCCAATCAATACGCTGTGGCCATGAGTGCCGGTTACCATTTCAGTAAAAACTCCTGGACAATCACCCCAAATGCTTCTATGCGGTACGTCAGAACCACAATTGATGCATTTCAGGAAACTGGTGCCGGTGGTTTCAGTTTTGCTTTTGGAGAACAGCAAGTTAAAAGCATGGTTTGGTCAGTTGGCACCAGTATTTCTAAAGCCATCAGCTTGAAAAACGGCATCATTTCACCACAGTTTGATTTTAACCTCAGCCGCGAGACTGAGAACGATGGCGGCTTGCTGGCAGCCAGGTTCATTACAGCCCCTGATGATGAAATCTTTTGGATTGGTACCGATGAACCAGACAGAACCTATGGTGATGCTGGTTTGGGATTGGTGTTTGTCGGCGCCAATGGTAAGCAAGCTTACATCAATTACCGCAGTATTTTCGGTTTAGAAGGGTTTACACGAGGCACCATCAACGTGGGAGCCAGATTTGAGTTTTAACAGGTATGATTATGAAAAATACTGTATATAAATGTTCATTGGTGGGTTTAATCACTTTTGTTGTTGGTTTATCCACTTTAACCAGCACTGTTGTCGATGCCAAGCGCATTAAGAAATCCAAGGCTGTCAAAGAAGGTCAGATCACCCCTGATCAGCTGTATATTGTGGATTGTTTGTTGCCACCACAAATTCGGCAACTCGGTCAAAGCTTTACGTATATTCCACCACGTAAACCGGCCAAACTGACGGCCAAGGAATGTGCGCTCAGAGGTGGTGAATATGTGGCCTATGATGAATCAAATTTTGTTACAGTGGCTAAAGTATGGAAAAAACAGGCCGATGCAGGAGATGCCACTGCACAAAACTACATGGGAGAGTTGTTTGAACGTGGGGTCAATGGCACCCCCGATTATGAATCAGCTGTCAGTTGGTACCAAAAAGCAGCCGATCAAGGCAATTCATCGGCCCAATTGAACTTGGGTAATTTGTATGAAAAAGGTTTGGGTGTGACTAAAGACTCGGTTAAAGCCATTAATTTATACCGGCAAGCCGCTGGTGTGACTGAAGCCAAACTTGAAATGGTCACCGAGCAAGAGCTGTTGGAGCGTCGTGACAAAGAAACACAACGCATCCATTTAGAACGTGAAGTTTCAACTTTGCGCAATGAGTTATCCAGTGTTAATAACAACTACCAAAAAACCCAAGAATACATCAAAACCGCCAACGCAGAACTCAAAAGATTACAAGCTGAGTTGCGTGATAATCAACACAATACTGCAGTGCAGCAACAAATTGCTGCCTTAGAACAAAAAGTGCATGATTTGAGCTCGCAAAATGCACAAAGCAAGCAGTTGACGTCTGACTTAGTCAGAAAAATTGCCACAGACAGTGGTCAAGAGCTGGCAATGTTGGACGATGAATTTGGCATCAATGTAATCACCCCAGACATCCTGTTGACTCGAGGCATCAGAAGCATCCCAATAGCTAATAATGGGGCCAAGTCGATGTCCATTATGGGCAGTGTAAACCCGCCAGCTGAGGTGGCCGGTTTAACTTTGAACAAACAAAACATCACTGATTTACTCACAGACACAGGTATATTCAGCGTTGATGTGGCGTTGATTGAAAACGATGACACGCCGGTGAGTATTGAAGCGGTCAATAAGGACGGCTCTAAATCGGTAGAGCAATTCGTTGTGGTCAGACATATTTTTGAGCAAATCAAACCAAGGTATTTAAGTGATTTATTCACCAAACGATTTAAACAGGATTTGGGCGAATACCATGCCTTGGTCATAGGTAACAACCAGTACCAAGACCTAGAAAATCTGGGAACTGCCATCAATGACGCCCGAGACATTGCTGCAGTTCTTAAGAATAATTACGGCTATAAAACCCAAGTGCTGTTAGATGCCACCCATTTAGAAATTGTGCAAGCCTTGGCTGATTATCAGGCCAAACTGGGTAAATTAGATAACCTGGTGGTCTATTATGCCGGTCATGGTTTAATCGATGAGCGCCAGGATGGATTCTGGATTCCAACCGACGCTAAACTTGATGATAAAAGCACTTGGATACCGAATAAGGTCATCAGTGAGTTCATGTCCAGTATGAATGCCAAGCACGTTATGGTGATTGCTGATTCTTGTTATTCAGGCACCATGTCTGGTTCAGCCATCAGGCCATTCCCTGAAGATGTGGCTGAGAACGACATCTTGTTTACCTCGCGAGTCAAAGCCAGAACAGTGCTGACTTCAGGAGGTTTACAGCCTGTGTTAGACAGTGGTGGTGATGGTCACTCTATTTTCGCATCAGCACTGTTAGATGTGTTGAAAGAGAACGATGGCGTGATGGAAGGCTATCGCTTATTCAAAGCACTGGAACAACAAGTTAAACTCAGATCGAAACTATCAGGCATCCAACAAATCCCTGAATACACTGCAGTAAAACATGCCGGCCACGAAGGCAGCGAATTTTACTTTTTACCCAGCAGTATTTAATAGGTGAAATCTAACTGATTGCGAAATGAGATAAATCAGTCAGATTAAAAAGCCTCAAGCTAATGAAATTATTGTCACTTTAGCCACTCCTAGACTGGATGTTTGCAAACTAAAAGAGCGGTTCAGGGTTGTCGGCTTCAGCCGACCTATAAAACCGTGGTTTTATAAAAAAGTAGACTGAAACCAACAAACCTAAAGGTCTAGTCATACGTTGAATATTTGCCTTTAATATCAGAATCTTAAGTGTATATTGCTGTTAGTTAAACGCAATCTGGCCCCGACTCGAATTCCAAAGATGTGTACAGACTCAGAGAAAACCCCTAAGCCAATCAAGCCAAAAGCCAGAATGTTTCTTATATTCAGTTAAGCCAGAATTTTGACGTTTTTAAAAATATACCCAAAGTATTTTAAAGTCATGCCATTACAAGTGAAAAGAAAGTGATTCATACAAGTGCTTTTTACAGTTAAATGATATGTGCAATAGTGAATATTTTATAAAGTACGAATATTTATTATAAATATGACCGGTTTCACACCTATAAGTATTTAATTGGTCTATCATGTAGCCCTTATCAGCATACCAATAGATATGCTGAGATTGTTGAGTATTAAATTTAAAGGAGTGAAAATGAAATATTTGTATTTTATAGTAGTTTCTGCGATGGTGATTTTGAGTACACCATCTGACAGCCAAATGAACGAACATCGAGGGACTGGTATTGTAGAGTTTCAGAATAATCGATTAAGTGAGACATATATTGTTGAATTAGAAAATGAGTACTACGGAGCGGTGTTAGATGCCATTCCGGTTCAGTTTAATACCGATGTATTCAACAGGGTGGCTCTGAAACACGGTGATTATTACCGAGTAGATAAAGGCAGCTTAAGTGGCCAAGAAGTTACACTACCTATGCCAAATGGTGGAAAAGCCTTGACTCTAGTAGTTACTGCTGCCCAAAATTTAATCCCAAAGTCCAATGTAGTTACCTACAGTGGCCATGTCAAAGGTGATACACATGCACGTTTTGTGTTCGCTGTCGATGGTGAAAAAATTCATGGTCAGCTGAGTTACCAAGGCTTGGCTTATAAACTCCACGAAGCCGGCAAGCACCAACCCATTCAAGTGATGTCAGTTATTTCACCTCAATTAATGCCACGTGATTCAGAAGAAGATGTCAGTTCAGGCAGAAAAAAAACCAATGAATCACCCTACAGATCATCGGGAGCAGGCGGTAATGTCAGGGTATTGTTCCTGTATGCCAGTAATGTGACCAACCCAGCAGCCAAGATATCGACCTTGGTCAGCGACCACAATGAAATCATGGCTTTAAGCGGTGTGGACAACAACCGTTATATCTCGGTGGCAGACACACAACTGGTTAATTCCACATTCAGCACTTCAAATAATTGTAAAGGTGATATTATTGATAACATGGAAGGTAATGACAATGAATTTACAGGGCTTAATAATCAAATGCAAACAGCTCGTGCCGACTACGCTTATCTGATAGTTAATGGTCCTGCTGGCCATCCTTCATGTGGTTTTTCAAGTCTGCCTAACCTTGTTGGTCACATAGGTGGTCAAGTAGCAGACCAGCTTAACAGTTTAGAGCCTTATGGCATGGTGGCAGATAATTACTTAGGGTATGCGGCCGACCACACGGGTGTGCACGAAATGGGTCATCTACTGGGCGGTTATCACCCAGGTCAAGGAGAGCCTAATGAAACCAATGAAGGTGTTTTATATGATAACCCCACTAATAAATGGCAATCTATCATGGGATCATATCAAGGTTTAGAGGGTGATTGTAATTTTGTGAGTCCTACCAATGATGATTGCCTGAGAATCCCCAGGTTCTCTAACCCAAACAGAACTTATTGGGTCACTGGTGATCCTTTGGGTGTTGTTGGCGTCAGTGACATGACCAGTTATTTAGACTACAGTGTACCAGTGGCTGGTAATTTTGAACCCAACCCATTCCCACAACCACCTGCACCGACTGGTCTGAATGTGGTCTCCAGTCAATGTTATGGTATTAATGGTGTTAGTTGGAGCAGCGTGTCATCTGCAAACCACTACCGTTTATATCGCTCAAACAATGCTAATTTTTATCAACCTGAATTGGTTTACAGTGGTGGCTCTACCAGTACTATAATAAATGTGACATCTGGTACAGCGTATCTAAGGGTCAGGGCTTGTAACGATGCGGGTTGTGATGTTTACAGCAGCCAACAGTCAGCCAGTCGCGTTAACTATTGTTTGTAAGGAGTTTAAGATGATTAAAGTAATAATGTTCAGTATTTTAGGGTTTTTAAGTTTTACGTTAAAGGCCCAAACCGGACCAGTCATCACATGTAATGACTGTGAAGGTTTAACCGAAAAATCCATTCCTTATGCAGGCAGCTGGTATAACCCACAACAGTCAGGCAGCGGTTATCTGTTTGATATTCAGAATGGTTTTCTACTCGGCTATTATTTTGGTTATGATGATGAAGGCACGCCGATTTGGCGGACTTTTCAGAACCCTTTGCTTGAGTCCGATGAGCCTGGCGTCCAATGGCAAATGACTGCTGATTTTATTAAATACACCAACGGCAACCCCAGAAATGGCGCTTTTCAGCCACCGGACGCTGAATATGAAGCGTCGAACATAACCGTTAAGTTTCGTTTTAAGCATTATGCCGAAGTGAGCATCGATGGCGGTGAACCGCAGAACATCGTGCCTTTGAATTTTGGAGTGGCATCCAGTCTAGATTTTCCTGAGTCAGATCAATTATTTCCAAACCTGGAAGGTGTGTGGACTTTTGTTTTGACTTTTAAAGATAAACCTTTTTACGAGCGGCTATTTGCCTATTCAGGGTATGAATTTTATATGACACCAAAGGTTGATAGGGTTGACGATGATGGAACTAAAAGAATCAGTTATTCATTTTTACACTCATCTACATTGCCAGAAGAAACACGTTTTGGAAATTTAAGTTGTAAAAACCCCGTCAATGAGATTTCTGGAGTGCGAGAAGTGATCTGTGACATCAGCAACCAACCATTTGTTGGTGACCGCATGAAAGTTGCACCAGGCGACATCGGCACTAATTATATATTCGGTCAAAATGAGAGCGGCGATACTTTTGAGGCATTTCGTTATAACTACTTGCCCGATTATGGGTTTGACAGAGAGCCGGAAGATCAATAAATGGTTAAATATTTTCTGTTTGCATTAAGTTTAATGGTTTCAAGTTCATCATTGGCACAACAAGGCCCAGTGATCACTTGTGTTGATTGCGAGGGTTTAACTGAGAAATCAGTACCATATTCTGGCAGTTGGTATAACCCGCAGCAATCTGGCAGCGGTTATCTGTTCGATATTCAGAATGGTTTTCTACTCGGCTATTATTTTGGTTATGATGATGAGGGCACACCGATTTGGCGGACTTTTCAAAATCCGTTGCTTGAGTCCGATGAGCCCGGCGTCCAGTGGCAAGTGAGTGCTGATTTTATTAAGTACACCAACGGCAACCCCAGAAACGGTGCTTTTCAGCCACCCGATGCTGAGTTTGAAGCATCGAACATCACCGTTAAGTTTCGTTATAAACATTATGCCGAAGTTACTGTCGATGGTGGTGAACCGCAAAACATCGTGCCCTTAAATTTCGGGGTTAATTCAAGTCAGGATTTTCCTGAATCGGAGCAGTTATTTCCAGATTTAGAAGGCATGTGGAGCTTTGTGTTGACCTTTAAAGACAAACCGTTTTATGAGCGCCTATTTGCTTATAATGGTCATGACATTTACATGACTCCTAGAGTTAATAAAGTTGAAGAAGATGGAACCAAATCAATAAGTCATAGATTTTTGCACTCATCAAACCTTCCAGAGGAAGTACCTATAGGAAGCATAAGATGTTCAAACCCAATTAATGAATTAACTTCAGAAAGAGAGGTTGAGTGTCATATAAGCAATCAACCATTTATTTTGGATCGTATGGTGGTCGCGCCGGGAGATATTGGCCCTGACTATATATTTGGTCAGAATGAAAGCGGTGATACTTTTGAAGCTTTTCGTTACAATTACTTGCGTGACTTTGGTCATGAACCACAACCAGAAGAAGAATAAATGCTTAGAGTATTCATATTCAGTTTAACACTGATTTTCAGTTACACAGTAAAGGCCCAAACTGGGCCAGTCATCACTTGTGTTGATTGTGAGGGCTTAACCGAGAAATCAATGCCTTATGCAGGCAGTTGGTATAACCCGCAGCAATCTGGCAGCGGTTATCTGTTTGATATTCAGAATGGTTTTCTGTTAGGCAATAATTTTGGCTATTATTTTGGTTATGACAGTAAGTCTGTAGATGTGAAGTAAAAAAACCAATAACTTTGGCATTAAAAAAGGCGAGATGATCTCGCCTTTTTAAATCATTATCTGGTATTACTTACCAAATTTTAACGCGTTCTTCAGGTGGTAAGTACATACCGTCGCCTGGCTTCACGTTAAACGCTTCGTAGAACTCAGGTAGATTTCTTAATATACCGTTGGTACGAAACTCTGAGGGTGAGTGTGGATCAGTATCAATCCGTCTTAACAGCTCTTCATCACGGTATTTACGCATCCAAACCTGTGCCCAACCCATGAAAAAACGTTGTTCAGGGGTGTAACCATCAATCACTCGATTGTCAGTGTAATTGGCTTTGAATGCTTTGTAAGCAATGGCCAAACCACTGAGGTCTCCGATGTTTTCGCCTTGGGTAAATTCACCTTTGACATGCGTACCATCAACCACGGTGAAGGCATCGTATTGTTTAACCAGTTTATCAGTCAAGACTTCAAAGTTTTTACGGTCTTCTTCAGTCCACCAGTTTTTCAAGTTGCCATCGCCGTCGTATTTAGAGCCCTGGTCATCGAACCCATGACCCATTTCGTGTCCAATGACAGCACCAATGCCACCGTAGTTCACAGCTTCATCGGCCACCAAGTTGAAAAATGGTGGTTGTAAAATTGCGGCAGGAAAAACGATTTCGTTTTTAGTTGGGTTGTAGTACGCGTTAACCCTTTGTGGGTTCATGCCCCATTCATTGCGGTCAATTGGTTGACCCAATTTGCTGCGGTTCCTGTGGGTGAAAAAGCGGGTGGCTTCTTTCAGGTTACTCAGTAAATCTTGGCCTTGAATATCAAGTTCACTGTAATCGCGCCAGACATCAGGGTAACCAATTTTTGGATCAAATTTAGCCAGTTTGTCTAAGGCTTTGAGTTTGGTTTCTGCGCCCATCCAGTCCAGATTTTTGATGCTGTCTCCGTAGGCATCACGCAAGTTTTCAATCATACCAACCATGCGTGTTTTGGCTTCAGGCGGGAAGTGTTTTTTAACATACACCTTGCCTACCAATTCACCGGTTAAGCCATTAACAAAGTCTACGCCTCTTTTCCATCGCGGTTCTTGTTCAGTGGTCCCGGTGAGTACTGTGCCATAAAAGTTGAAGTTTTCTTGTTCAAATTCAGCACTGAGGTAATTGGCAGAATTGGTTAACAGGTGCCATTTATAGTAATTTTTCCAATCTGCAATTGAATACTTGGCCAGTACTTGATTCAGGGTGTCTAAGTAGCTGGGTTGGGTCACAACCAATTGTGTGGGTTGGTCAATCATGCTGTGGGTTAACCACTGGTCCCAGTTGACGTTGGGTACTTTGGCAGTGAACTCAGCAAAAGTCATCTTATTGTAAGTTTTCTCAGAGTTCCTGTTTTGAATCGGGGTCCATTGACCTGCTGCCAAATCTTTTTCAATGGCGTAAATGCTTTGCATGGCAGCTTCAGGTGCAGCCACTCCAGCCAAATTCAACATGTTAGTGATGTGCTGCTGGTATTTATTGATGATGCTCAGTGAGTTTTCGTCTGTTTTGAAGTAATAATCACGGTTGGGTAGACCCAAGCCACTTTGACCCACATAAACAATGTGCTCATCAGACTTTCTTTTATCAATGTAAACATACATCGACAACGGTGCCGAAGCATAGATGTCGGCATAACCCATGTATTCACTGAGTTGGTCTTGGTTGCTGATTGCATCGATGCGAACAAACTCATCCTTAAGCGGCGCTAAACCGGCTGCATTTATGCTTGCTGTGTCCATGTAACCGCGGTATATGTCGGCAATTTTTTGCTCTGAGCTGCCTTGCTCATTGTCCATGGCTGAAACTTCTTCAATGATGGTTTTTACCCGTTCTCGACTGATCTCACCCAGTTGTGTGAAAGCGCCGTAGTTTGATTTGTCAGCAGGTAATTCAAATTCATTCAGCCATTTACCGTTGAGGTGGCGGTAAAAATCATCTTGTGGGCGGACACTGGTGTCCATGTTTTGCGTGTTGATGCCTGAACTGACTGCTGCAACTGGTGGAGCGGTTTGCTGTTTGACTTGGTCTTGCTGGCAAGCCATTAAGCCCAATGACAGGCCGGTGATTAATAAGGTTTTCTTCATGTGTCCTCTTGAATGATGATAAAACCGTATCATTTTAGAGAGCATGCGGTAAGATTAAATGTGTCTATGGTCACTATTTTGAGCCTTTACTTAAGGCTTAACAGGCTGTATTAAAGTGGTTCTGTTTAGGCAATCGCTGGGTACCTTCCTTGGTCCCCAGTTATATTGGTATTTAGATGGTCAGTTCGACATCATCGCCATCACTGCTTTGATGGCTTTCTTGGCTCTTTTTTGGTTGTTTTTAATAAACTCAGCAGCGCCCTTGCTGGTCAGGTACCATTGGTCCAACCATGCCGATGCTTGTGCTTGATCACTGCCGGCTTTTTCTCCTGCCATCCGTTCTGACAAAATCTTGACTTGGTAAGCCATTCGATCTTCCATGTGTTGTTCAGGTGTTTCTAATCCAGTTAAAAACTCAGCCTGAATCAGTAACTCAGCCAATTGGTCTTGGTTGTCTTCGGTGTTTTCGGCGGCAATTCTTGGGGCAAAAAAAGCAGTTAATTCTGTTGATGTCAGTTGCTCAAACTGTTGCTGTTTTTGCTGTTCATCAATCTTACCTTGTTCAAATTCAGTCAACAGGTCATCTATTTGCTGTTTGTTTTTTTGTTTTTTCTGCAATGCTTTGAATTTATGCTGATTGATTTCATCGCTGATGGTTTGTAATAAATGGTTGAATTCATGGGCCAGCAAGGCAGCTGGTTTTTCAAGTTCATTCCACTGCTTGTTGATCTGAGTCCTGGTTTCAACCAAGCTGCCAATGGTTTTGGCGGCTTTGATGTGTTGTTTGAAGTCATCTAACAGGGCTTGTGCTTGTAGCCTCAGGGCTTGTTGTGCTTTATCTTGCTGTTGTTGTTCCTGGTCGCGACGATTGAACACAGCATCATTGGCCTGCCGGAACTTTTTCCACAACTTGCGCTCAGTGTGTTGTTTCACCACACCTGCGGTTTTCCACTGTTGTTGTAGTTGTTTGGCTGACTCAATTGCGGCATTATTGTCTTCAACACCTTGCAGCTCTTGTGCTTGCGCAATCAGCTTACGCTTTTTGGTTTCGGCAACAGCGTAAATTTCATTCAGTTTTTTATCAATTCTATTGATGGCTTTACGCAGCTTTTTAGCTGCAACACCGCGCTGTTTAGGTGGGAGTTTATCCAATGATTTCAGGTGCTTAATCGCATCTCGATTCAGGTGGGATAAAGATTTTTCTGAGGTATCATTCAGGTCAACCTCATTCATTGTTTTTACAGTGGCTTCAATGTTTTCCAGGTGGTTTTCCTGTTGCTCACTGCGTTTCTCGAAAAAGGGTTGAGTGGGTTCAAACAAGGTTTTAGACACTGCCCTGAATTCGCCCCACATTTTTTGGTTGCGACTAGGGAATTTATCGCCAGGTAGTTTTTCCATGTCCTCCAAAGCATACCAACGTTCATTTGCCTCCTTGAGTTTCTTTAAAACCGCATCAGGATGCAGGCCTTTGCCAACCAGGGCAAGTAACTCGTCGATGATGTCTTGACGGGCCTTGTCATTGCTCCATTTTTGCCAGTTTCTGAGGTCTTTCAGCTGCTGCCAAACACTGTCTAGTTGGTACTTATTTTGTTTGATAGTGGGGTGGTTGAAACCAGCAACTTTTTTCAATTCAGCCATTTTATTGGTCATTCCTTTGGCTTTGACCAAGTGTCCTTCTTTGATTTGTGCAATGGTTGGCTCAATCATTGCCACTGCTTCTGTAGCGGCTTGTTGGCGTTGTTGGGCTGACTGGTCAATTTTTTCAGCCAGTTGTAAGCATGCATCATTGAACTGTTGGCTGATTAAATTAAATGCTTCGCTTTGTTTGACACCAGAGGTGTGCTTCTGCCATTGTTGTTTGAAATGTTTTAAGCGATCTGGTTGTACAATTGGTTGAGACAGTGATTTATTTAACTGATCTAAGGTTTTGGTAACAGCGGCTGGAATTTGTTGTGATTTTTGAATGGCTGCCCTGATCTGTTGCAACTGTTCCAAAACCTCATGGTGGCGTTTTAATGCGGCTTCATCAAGCACGGTGCTGTCTATTTCTTGACATTTGGTGATGGCTGTTTGGGCTTGCTTTAAAGAGACAATGGATTGCTTTTCGAGTTGTTGTTCCAAATCATGCAATTCTGTGGTGGCCCTTTGCGCCTTTTGTTTCTTTAGAAATTGATTGCGATGTTCAGGGTCAATGATCATTTTAGCAGCCGCTAGGGCGCCATTGTATCTGAGTTTAATGTCTGCTGGGATGTGCGCTTCAATGGATTGCCATTGATCGGTAATGGTGGTCAGAGTGAGCTGTTTTTTACCGTGTACAACAGCTTCCAATTCGGTGCACAGCTCAATGGCTTTGGCATTGTAATCTGGCTGGTTGTGTTGGGCCAATTTGGCTTGAATTAAATCCAATAGAGTTTGATTTTTTTTCCCTGCTTGCTGCTGTAAACGAGCCAGAGTGGATGGTTTGTCAATTTTTTCTATAATCAGTTTTTGTAGTTCAGTGTCACTTTCTTTGAGCAACAATTCACCCAGTAAACCTTGTTGTTTTATCTGTTCAATTGCTTGTTTTCTGAGTGCTGGGCTCTTGGCAAGCTCAGCCACAGCTTTGATGGTTTCGGGGTCTTTGATTGACTGAAACAGGGCCAGATGATCTGGGTTGTCATGCTGAGTGAACAAGCCGATGAGTTTTTTATTGGCTTGTGTGCGGATGGCTTTATTAGGGTGGTTCAACGCGATGGAAACCAATTCCTTGCCTTGTTCCACGCGGGCCAGGGCGGTTTTTTGTACTTTGATGCTGGGGTCGTTATTGACTATATCCAACAGTGAGCTGATCAGCTCGGGTGCATCACTGGATTGTATCGCTGTGATGCGTACTTGTTCGTTTGGGCTTTGCCACTTGGGTTTATTAAACCAATTTATAAGACTCATTATGCCACCTTTTGCAATATGTTTTGATGAATGAACAGCAATTGTTCCTCCGCATTGTCAATGGTCATTAACGTGCGGGCTATGGGGTCCAAATTCAGGCCTTTTAAGAACCACTTAATGTGTTTTCTGGCGATTCTACAGCCGGTGATTGGACCATAAAAATCATGCAGGTTTTCGATGTGCTTATACATCACCTGGGTGATTTCTTTGGTACTGGGTTTAGCTAGTATTTGGCCGCTTTGTAAAAATGTTTTGATTTGACCAAAAATCCAGGGATTGCCCTGTGCGGCGCGACCTATCATGATGGCATCGCATTGGGTTTTATCGAGTACCCAGCGGGCTTTTTCTGGTGAGTCTATGTCACCATTGGCAATCACTGGGATTTTAATTTGTTGTTTGGCAGCGGCAATCAATTCATATTCACTGTGGCCGCGGTATTTTTGTGCTTTGGTGCGGCCATGAATAAACAGGGCGGTGATACCGGCTTGTTCAGCCAATTGAGCAATTTCAATGATGTTTTTATGTTCTTCATCGGTGCCAAGCCTGGTTTTTAGTGTCACTGGTACATTGACTGAATTGACTACATGGTGACAGATGTCAGCCACCAGTTCAGGGTTGGACATAAGCGCTGAACCGCAGTTCTTTTTTGCCACTTTTTTCTGCGGGCAACCCATGTTGATGTCAATGATTTGCGCACCATGGTCAACATTCAGCTGGGCGGCCAATGCCAATTGTTTGGGGTCTGAGCCAGCAATCTGAACCGCTATGGGGCCAGGCTCACCATCATGATTCATGCGGTACTGGGTTTTTGCAGTTTTTAATAAGGATAAATCACAGCTCAACATTTCTGAAACAGCATAGGAAGCACCCAGGCTTCTGCATAGTTGGCGAAACGGCCTGTCAGTCACACCAGCCATTGGGGCCAGCATAACTGGGTGTTCAATTGTGTAGGGGCCGATGTTAAGTGCTTTCATGGGCTTAGTTGGTGGTTATTTTCGAGGCCATTATACCGATAGATGTCCACGTGGCTATCGCTGAGCCTAAGTTTGTCAGGATAAACACCAATAACACCCGAGTGACAGGGTTTTTCCACCAGCCTTTCAAGTGCATGGCGTCTTGTTGTAAAGCTTCAAAGTTATGCACTTTAGGTTTTCGTATCATGGTTTCTACCAAGGCTGCAACCATACCAGCCGCAATGGTGGGGTTCAATGAGGTAAATGGTGCTGCAACAATGGCTGACAGTATAGTTAGTGGGTGTGCACCAGCCAAGGCTGCACCGATACCAGATAAACCACCGTTGTAAATGAACCAAGTTTTAATTAAGTCAAAGCCTAAGTCGCTGTTTTTAGCGAAACCCCAGACAAAGCCACTCACAATAAGTAAGGTCAGTAACCAGGGCAGTGCTTTTATCCAACTGCTTTTCGGTGGCAAGGTGTTGAGTCGGTTAATGGTTTTGGTGGTTTCTATGGGTTTTTGTAAGTAGTTAGATAAACCTTTAAGGTGGCCAGCACCAATGATAACCAATACTTTTTTGTGGGTTTTTTGCGGAGAACTATTGGGTGCTTCTATGGCTTGTTGTAATCGTGCTGCCATGAACATATCGCGTTCATCGATCAATGAAGAGTACAGCGATTCGGAGTTTTCGGACAGTTCGTTGAACGTGCTTTCTAACATGTCACCCGTCTTCAGTTTTTCAATTTCTTTTTCACTGATGGCTTGTTTTTCAAAGAAGCCACCAAAGCCAAAAATCATGTTTACTTTTTCTAAGAAACGCAATGAACGCCATGTGCGTTTCATGGTAATGCCAACGCTGCGGTCAATTTTCCACAATGGCAGGTTGAATTGTTCAGCTGAATTGATTGCTTGTTTCATTTCAGCCCCAGGTTCTACACCCAATTGTTCGGCTAAACGGTTTTGATAAGCACTCATGGCTAAGTTGGTGGCAATTAGGCCCGTTTGTTTGTTTTTAATGATGCTGATTAAGTCCATGTTTTTATAACGATTTTCATCAGTTATTGCTTGGTACCTCAGTTCATCTAACTCAATGGCCACAGTGTCAAATTGCTCAGTTTCTATCAATGCTTTCACCACGTCGGCACTTTTTTGTGAGACATGCGCTGTACCTAACAACAAAAATTCAACGCCAGCAAATTCAATGGTTTTATGTGGCTGATCAACCAACAGTTCTGTAAGGCTCAAGGCTAAGCTCCATCTGCAAAAGTCAGCTATTTTAGCATCATGGGATATTAGGTTTGTAGGCTATTTGGACTGGTGTGCAATTTTGTTCTGAAGCAGCCTATGTGATGTTGGTTTATAAGGTTGAATGACTGTTTACTTACTTCGCCGTGTATATATTTCTAAATCGCTCAGGAGTTATGAGTAAACCTGGTAGCTGTGCCCCTTGCGGGTGCCAATTTTAGGAGAGTTGGCCTTGGGTATGAAAATGGCGGAGAGACAGGGATTCGAACCCTGGGTACCCTATTAAGGTACGCTGGTTTTCAAGACCAGGCCAGTTATAAACGTGATGGCGGTTTTGGCTTCATAAAAGATGATGTTAATTAATTTGTTGGGTAAGAATTATCAAACTGGATGAAGGTGAAATTATTGCAGCCAAAGAAGCCATTGCAGTGTTAGCGCTCGGCCGTGCATTCTGTTGATTGATAAGAATAATATCTTTAGAGGAAAAAATAAATGGCGGAGAGACAGGGATTCGAACCCTGGGTACCCTATTAAGGTACGCTGGTTTTCAAGACCAGGCCAGTTATA
>CANNAM010000013.1 GCA_947502595.1 uncultured Marinicella sp.
TCTGACTATTTGTTCTTCTGTATATCTTTTTCGTTTCATTCCGGTGCTCCAAAGTTAAAGTTATTATACTCTCTTTAGCTTTGGTAGCGTTTACAGGGGGCTAGCCACAACACCAAGCAAAACATCACTGCCAGGGAAACTCGTTTTGTTATCCATGTTTTAGAACCTGACAGTCCACACCGATTGGTAATGCGTACCAGCAAGCAATTGTATCAGGCAGGCGACAAACTCACAGTTAAGGCTGAGCTGTTAACAGTTGATGGCAAACTACCTGTTACCATGCATGGCTAAATAAGCCAGCCCAATGGCGAAAAATACGCTGACTTAAAGTTCAGTGCAAACACCAGTGGAGAAATGACCGCTGGTCTGGCTGATTTACCTTTTGCTTCAATGTACGATGGTTTATGGGAAGTTCACACCATTGCTAAAAGTGAACACCATGGGCAAACCATTCTTAGAGACGTTTCATCGGCATTCGCTGTCTCTGTACCAACTGCACAGTTCAACGGTCAATTGAGCCTGTCAAAAACAGAAATCAGTTTAGGCATTGATAACAAAATGGAATCCAGATATGAAGCCAGTGGCATTTTGATGGGGCAAGACAAAGCCGGTAACCCACAGCCAATTACCGTGCTCATGACCGCTGACTTTTTGAATCATGGTGAGTCTACCTTAAGCTTTAAAGTACCGCATGATTTAATTAATAAATCAGGGTTGTCAGCACCTTTTCAAGTGACTCACTTGAAATTAAACAACCAAAGTTTGATGGCACCAGTTCAAACAGTTGAGTCTGGGTTTCAATTCAGCATCAAATAGACACCCACAAATGCAAGCATCAAGCCTGTATCTCAGTAAGACGCAGGCTTGTTAAAAGCTCTGCCAGCAAGCCTTATTTAAATTCAAACCAACAAATTATAAAAACTTATCATTCAAAACTTTGTTGTTTTGTTTCATTATCAGATGCAACCACAGTAATATTGCGACCCTTGGCTTTACCCTTATACATTGACTCATCAGCTGCTTTGATACAGTCATTCAAACCTTTACCTGATTCAATATGACAAATACCAAAAGTACAAGTTACCCATATTTCACTTTCCTCATAAACAATTTTAGTTTTCTGAACCTCTGTTCTGATTTGCTCAATGGTTGAATAGATTTCTTTCGGAGTTTTACCATCAAAATAAAAGATAAATTCTTCACCACCCCACCTGGCTACAAAATCATTTTTTTGCACAAAAAACCGCATGGTTTTAGCGATTGCTATGAGCACCTGATCACCAGCCAGATGCCCATGTATGTCATTTATTTTCTTGAAATGGTCTATGTCTGCCAAAACTATACAACTGCTACCAGCATTGGCATTGATGTCATTGAATTTATTAAGAAAACCGGTCCTGTTATATAGCCCGGTCAAAAAATCAGTTTGTGAGGCTGATTTGAGTTTATTGTTTAGGCGCATCAGTTCCGCAGTGCGGTTTTCAACTGTGGTTTCTAAGTCCATGTTGCGCTTTCTGATGATACCACTTCTTAAATAATGTAATAAAAAAGCGAGCAAAACACCGCTGATTAAAAACACCACCCTCACCCACCAAATATTCCACCACAGCGGATGTACTTCAATGGTAACTTCCAGCTTTTGTTCATCCCATCGACAATCTGAATTTTTGGCCTTAATTTCTAACAGGTATTTTCCTGGCTTCAAACTGTTTAGCTCAATCTGTCGTAAATGACTGACATTATGCCAACTGTCATTAATTCCAGTGACCCTGTAACTGTATTGAATTTGCTCTGGTGAATAGAAGTCCAATGCCGAGAATTTAAAATAGATAACCCGATCTTGGTGGAATAAGTCATAATGATTTTGATTGGCGGCCAACTCTGCCGTTGTTAATGGTACATTATTGATGCTTACTTGAGTCAACATTAAATTTGGCTGGTAAACCAAACAAGATAACAATTCATTGGGGTCAAAACTATATAACCCATTGATGCTACCGAAGTACAGCTGCCCATTTGGGCCAAGACTGGCTGCCCTGATATTCAGCCCATCTTTACGGATTGTGGAGTTTATTTTGAAATTTTGCACGCCATTAAGCGATTGATTGATTCGAGAAATACCAAAATTATGCACCACCCAGATGTTGTCCTTAGCGTCTTTCAATAAGGAATATATAGACTCTTCTATCAACCCCTCAGTTAAACCAAATGTCTGAAATGTATTGGATTTTGGGTGATATAAATTAACACCCTTGGAAGTGCCTACCCATAACTGGCCTTGTTCATCTTCAAATATATCCCTGACCCTGTTGGATAGAATACTGTTTTCACCCGTGTAATCTTGACTGAACAAAGTCATATTGTTGTTATTTACATCAAACTTAATCAAACCCACAAGATCTGTTGTCATCCATATATTTTGTTCAGCATCTTCAATTATCTTGCCGATACTTAAATCAGTCAAAAGCATGCCTTGAAATTTTTGCAGCAACCGTGCCTGTTTACCAGCTGGACGCCAATGTAAGACGCCTAAATTGTTCAGCGAAAGCCACAATTCACCGTTTTGGGTTTCTTCAATAGAAAAAATATCGGCTGGTTTAATACCAACCAAATCAAAAGGCTCACGCACCTCTTGGGCAACCACTTGGTCTTTTTTTAATAAAAACAGGCCGTCACTGCTGCCTATCCACAAATTTTCATTCTTACCACGTTTTAAAGCCCTGATTCTGCCTGGTATTTGATCCTTATCACTGGTGGTAACTCGCGTAATCTGCTTTTCAGGTGACTGAATATATAAGGTGTCAGAGGTACCTAAATAGGCATTATCATGTTCATCAAAATCAATGGCCCATATTTTCTGACTGAGTTCATGCTTATCACTGTCAGCAGCAATCTTGGATTGGACACTAAAAAGTCCACCTGTTTGATCTATTTTAAATACACCATTGTCTCTGGTCGTAAGCCACAGAAGTCCTGATTGATCAACCAAAATTTGACGTAAATCATTGTTATCCAAGGTACGCCACAGGTTGTCATTGTCAGCTTTAACGAATGCCTTATTCAACAAGTCAAACTGATACAAGCCCCCCATTGTTGCAACTAAAATGGTGTGCTCCATGAACATTAAATCATTGATTTTAATGTTATAACGCAGCGGGTAGGTTTTGAATTGCAGGCTGTTTAAATCAAACGCGTACAAGGCAGATGATGAACCAATCCACAATTGATTTTCATATAAGTGTAACTTACGTAACTCATTGGATGAAATGTCTTCCAGTAAATCTTGTGGCAGTGCATGGTTGGTGATTTCATCTGTATTCGGCTTGAGTTTACTCAATCCTTGTGATGTGGCAACCCATATGTTGCCCGCCGAGTCTTCAGTAACATCCCAGACCCTTGAATGTATCAATGAATTGCTGTCAGATTCATCGTGCTGATAATGTTTAATTACCTTATCTTTATGCTTATACAGTCCATTGGGTGTGCCAATCCACATATTACCTTGTTCATCTTCATGAAAAGTTTGCACAAACTGTGAAACCACCAAATCGTTCTCATCACTTGAATAAGGGTACCTGATTAATTGACCGCTGTTCAAATCGATGGTATTAAATCCACCGCCAAAAGTGCCAATCCAAAGGGTGTTTTTAGAATCGATGAAAATATTACCGGCATTATTATTGGAAATGGAATTCGAATCAGAAGCATCATGTTGGAACAGCTTAAAATCATAGCCATCATACCGTGCCACACCATTGATTGTGCCAAACCAGAGAAAACCAGCACGGTCCTGCTGCACTGAAAACACCGTGGCACTGGGCAAACCGTCTTCGACTTGTAATTTTTGAATCAACCATTGATCGGTATTGACAGACAAGGCCATTGGCGAGAAAACCAACAACCAAATCAACATCACTACAACCCTGCTCATTGCAATCAGAAACCTCATAAGTAGATGGTTTGAAACCAACCTCTACTCATCAACTGCATGATTTTATTTCTTTCCATAAATTTGATCTAAGTCAATGTTTGTATAACAGAATATTACACAAACTCTGCTCAGTCAAATCTAATTATGGATTAACTATTAAACGCTTTTTTGAGGGGCCCAAATTTTGGCATTAAGCTGTTTTAAATAAACTCAAAGGTAACAATGCTTGGTCTCACAATGTAACCACCAGTGCTAACAAATCACCAAGCTTTAACTATTTCCCCACACTTAACCGTGAATAAATAGCGTTGTTCATACTTAATACGCTTTGTCGCATCAAATGTCTTTATCTTATAGCTCGACCTAACGCCTGTTTGGCAAAAATAGAAATAATCATGCCTGGCACAGCCAGTGCAATAGCGAAATATAACAAGCTCATCGGTGAATAAACGCCCAACAACAGACCTGCAGCAGACGATGCGATCATAATCGACAAGTTGAATACCGAAGACTGCACAGAAGTGGCCACATCTTTGGCATTTTCAACCTGTCTGCTGACGGCTGCCTGGAATAAAGTAACCAATGGACCAAAGGAAATTCCCCACAAAAAGAACGCAAAATGACCCATGCCTGTGGTTCTACCAAACACCAATATAACCACCATTGAAATAATTATTAAGGCAAACATTGCAACGGTCAAAAGCTGCAGGTATTTATCAGTTAATTTAATTGCCAGTAATACAGAAATCAAAGAACCTATACCAAAAAACAACAAGGCACTTTCAATACCGCCGGCCAGATTAATTTCATCCACCAGGCTGGTGATATAAACATAGACACCATAATGTGCAATCACCCCAAGTAAGGTAAGCAGCAGAACAACCAACACGGCAGGTAGCTTTAACACCGCAAACGGTGAAGAACTTTTGGTCAGCTTCTCACCTGGCGTTGATGGCAAGAGAAAAACACTGATTAAAGCAATCAAAAAAATGAAAACTCCCAACCCAATAAACTCAGTGCGCCAACCAAAATCATTACCAATAGCGGTCATGATTGGCATACCAATACTGATGCCCAATGTGGTGCCTGCCATAATGACGGCGATGGCTTTGCCGTGGTGCCTTGGATCTACCAGTCGCATGCCATAGGCAGCAATCATTGGCCACATAACACCGGCACAAATACCTCCAATTACCCGCAAGGCGACAATGACGGTGTAATTATGCACCAGCCCAGAAACAATATTAGACACAGCAAAACCGCTCAATAAAATCAGCAACAGGTATTTGCGGTTAAATTGCATGGTCAATGCAATCATAGGTATCGCAAATACAGCCGATGCGATGGCGTAATACCCTACTAGGTTTCCAGTTTGAATTTCATTTATATTCAAATCAGCCATCATCAGAGGCAGTACACCTGAAGGCATTAATTCAGACAGTATTCCGACAAAAGTCACTGATGACATCAAAATCATAATCATCCAAGGGAAAATATTTTTAGCTTGCTCAGTCATATTTTGTTTATTCATAGTTTTATTGTTATGTAAGTGGTTTTGGTATCCGGCCTGTCATCAGATTATCAGTTACCGAACCTGGCGTATTACTACCAACCAAAGTGCAGCAGTCTTGACAGACCACTGCACGGTCATTTTAATTGTTGTGATTATGCTGTCTGTAAGTTGGTTAGATGGAGAGATTCAATGGAATTTCATATTCAACTGCTTTGCGACGGAACAGAAATTCACCATCACGTACAGAGGCCAAAACATCCACTCGCCTACGAATCGCTTCATAAACAGTCGATTCATCCAGCACAATGAAATTAGCTGCTTTACCCACATCTAAACCATAGCTGTCATGAATGTTTAAACAACGTGCACCATTGTAAGTAATCAAATCAAAGTTGGTTTCTACATCCTTGGCAGACATGATTTGTGCCAAGTGTATTCCATTGTCCAGTATGTTCATCATGTTGCCATTACCCATTGGGTACCATGGGTCATTGATAGAGTCTTGGGCAAATGCCACATTAATACCTGACTCAATGAACTCTTTTACCCGAGTTAAACCACGGCGTTTTGGGTAGCTGTCCTGACGACCTTGCAAGTAAGCGTTTTCTGTTGGACAGGCAATAAAGTTCATTTGACTCTTTTTAAATACGTCCAACATTCTGTAGGCATAAGAATCATCAGCGGAACCAAAAGAACAAGTGTGGCTTGCGGTGGTTCGGCTGCCATAATCTTCCATCAACACCAAAGCATTCAATAGCTCCACAAAACGAGAATGTGGATCATCCGTTTCATCGCAATGAACATCAATGAGTTTATCGTATTGCAAAGCAAGTTTAACAGTGTCATGAACTGATTTTTCACCAAACTCTCTGGCCGGCTCATAATGCGGAATACCACCTACCACATCGGCCCCCATCTTCAGTGCCTCTTCAACCAACTCCACCCCACCTTTGTACATGTACATGCCTTCCTGAGGGAAAGCAACTATTTGAATATCAACGATGTGCTTGTATTCCTCTTTCATTTCCAGCATGGCTTTTAGCGCGGTGAAATTCGGATCTGTTACATCAATATGGGTACGGATGTGTTGCACTCCTTGTGAAACTTCATCCTGAATACCTTTAAGCGCCATCCTTTTGACACTTTCTACAGTCAACGTTTGTTTGAATTTTGGCCACATCTCAATTGCTTCAAACAAGGTTCCTGAACCCGCTCCTGTTTGGCCAAGTTCAGATAATGTATAAACATAATCTAAATGCAAATGCGGGTCAACATAAGGTGGTAATACCAGCTTACCGTGCAGATTAATTTCTTCATCGCATGGTGGCAAGTTACTGCCAATTTGAGTGATTTTACCATTTTCTACTACAATTTCTGTGGCTTCATCATGGCGGTATATTTTTGCATTAAAAAACTTTTTTTTCATTTTAGGCTACCTATTAGATTTGCAGTATTGCTGCTCTACTGATGGAGGGGTTATAAAACAAGCAAGCTCAAGTTAAGGCTCCTTGGAATACTATAAATAGGTGAATTCTTAAGAACTAAACCACTTAAATGTTGGCGAACTTAAACACAAAAAAAGTTACTTATAAATTCATATTTATTTATATTAGCATATCATAATATAAATAAATAAGCAACCAGCACTGCTGCGTATTTGGAATATACAGAACCACTTTATCAGCAATAAAAATCAGTTTAATGAAATGAAAACTAAACTGTTTGTAGGCGATAACGCCACATTGCCAAACTGCCATATAGCAAGGTCAGTACTGCCAAGTTTATAAGCTCCGACGAAACTTCAGGTAGCTGCGCACCCATTTGATTGACTTTTACCATCACATTGATTCCTGGCGTACTGGGTATTAACTGCGCGAGGTGGATTAAAGCACTTGGTGTCGCTGCAATTGGCCATGATAAATTAGACAGGAAGAACAGCGGCAGTGAGGTGACTGTGATGAGTTGGAATGCCCGCTCTCTGGTGCGAAAAAAACTACCAAAAAACAACGCAAAAGTAACCACTGATAATATAAATAAAACACCAGCAATTAACAAGCCAAGTAAATTACCCGCGCGTGGATAATCCTGAAACCAGAACACGAAACCACTGAAATAAAGTAGGCTGAGCATGCCAATCAAGCTAAAAGCACTGGCGATACCTAGCAATCCTGGCTTGGATAACCGCAATAGCCCGTAACGTTCTCGTCGGGTGGCAGCCATCACTGCTACGCCAATTAGCAGCGTCTGCTGCACGATCAATGCAGCAACACCAGGTACAATACTACTGCCATAGCCTTCAGCGGTATTGAACAATGGACGATCAATAACTTGCAGGGGCGCAGCTGCAGGTACACCTACAAAAGATGCTTGCTTGACCGCTACTTCATGGCCAAAAGCTTTGATTGCCAGTGCCACGCCCTGCATGGCATCACTGGCTCGCCCCAACAATGTACCATTGCCATACAGCACCAACTGACCTTGGCCACCACGTAAAATATCACGCTCAAAATCAACAGTCACCAGCAGCACTGCTTCAGCACCACCACGCTCTACCACAACACGAGCTTCTTCCATCGATCCAACTACTGCAGACAAATGAACTGAACGCACCGCGTCAATTTTTCGTAGCAATGCTCGGCTCATAGGACTGAGGTCATGATCAACCACCACCACCGGTAAATGTGCCGCCACTTGGTGACGGTATGCAGCTGGATAGAAAAAAGAATACAACACCACAGCACCAATCAAAGTTACCATGGCAACACGATCACGCACTATCGCTCGCAAGGTTTCAGCAAAAGCAAATTTAAAATGATTCATCTTTGACCCCATGCTGAAGGATCAAGTGCAGCACTGCGTAACAACGCAATCCCTGCGACTCCTGTAATCACGATAAACATCAATAAGACCAACAATGGCCACACCGACACCACCTGTGCAGAGCCCATATCCAATTGTTGTCCCTGCAGCTTCAGGTAAGCAGTGAATGGTAACAGTTCACTCCAAAAGCGCGTAAACCACGGCGCACCCAGTAAAGGAAAGGTCGCCCCGGAAAAGGCCAACGAGGTGCCTGCATACAACCCAGCCATAGACAATGCTGAGGCCATGTTGCGGGTGACTGCCACCAACAACATCGCGATGGTGGCATAAGCAAAATACATAAACACCTGTCCCAACATCAACCAATATAGACTACCAGCCACCCCATTACCACGGATAAAAGCCAGCCACAAAAGACTTGCAAAGCCATACACAGAAAACAGCAGCAAGTAAGGTGCAATCTTACCCAGTACCGCTGGTACCATTCGAGCCTGGCTGTTAAGTAGCCAAGCTTGAATAGTGGCATCACGCAACTCACGACCAAATGCCCCTACTACCGCCACACACAAAGCCAGGTGCAAAATCGCTGGAAATAACAGCCCCAATAAAAAATGTTCATAACTGCGACTGGCATTGAATAACACGCCAGTGCTTACCGAAATGGGTGCTGCACGTACTGATTGTGGCCCCTGATTCAAAGCAACTTCTGCCACTGCCAAGTTGGCTGAAACAGCCTGAACTGCATCGTTAATGTCTCTTGCTGTTGCTTGCCCAGCCACTTGGTAAGTGGCATTGAAATAGCTGATTACCGTGCCACTGTCAGCTCGCTGAATAGCGGCATGGGTGCCATCAGGAACAACCAATATTGCATAAACTTTCAATGCCCTTGCTAACGACAAGGCCTGCATCATTGATGTAGCTTGCTCAGCCACCTCCAAGCCAGGAGAGGCTTGCAAACTCCTGATTAAGTTTCGACTGGTGGCGCTGTGGTCTAAATCAACCACAGCAACCGGTAAGTCACGGGGAATCCCGCCACTGAACAACCAAGCCATCAACACCAACAACAAACAAGGAATCCACGTTGCCAGTGCCAAATCCCAAGGATTGTTACGCAAGTATTGACACTCACGACGCGATGATGCCACCAAAGCCTGCATGGACGTTGCTTTATCAGTTGTTGGGGCTATTTTTTTGGTGGCCATGCAAACAGCACACTCATGCCTGGACGAAAACCATCAATTGGTTGGCTGGGACGCAGCCGAACCTCAAAACTTTTTACATCATAGCCGCTGGACTGTCGGGTCGAACGCCAAGTAGCAAAATCACCGGCTGGACTGATGTAATAAATCTCAAACTGTACAGATTTCAATTGCAATGCTGGCACAGCTGCAAACAACTGTTGCCCAATTGAAATACCGTTGAATTGATTCTCAAGCAAATGCATTGAAACCCACATGTGGTCAATATCAACCAAGGAAAAAATTGGATACCCAGCTGGTACCAGTTCACCGATATTGACCAGTCGCTTGGCCACTTCACCACTGATTGGAGATTGAACTTTGATTTCATCTTGAGCGGCGCGCACTTCTGCCACTGCACCTTCGGCTTGCCTTACTTGTGCTTGTGCAGCTGCCTTATCCTCCTTTCGAGCACCAGCCAGGGCCAAGTCGTATTGTGCCCGTGCAGCAATGGTTAACTCACTGGAGCTGCGATGCTGAGCCAATGCTTCATCACGTTTTTGTCGCGTCATTACACCATCTTTGAAAAGTTTTTCAACTCGTTGGTATGTTGCATTGGACAACTCAGCGCCGGCAACTGCACGTCGCCAGTTGGCCTCTGCTGCGCGAATCTCATCTGTACGCGCACCAGACTCGGCCTTCCCTAATTGCGCGAGCACGGCATCCAATACGGCTGCTGCTTGTGCTTGTTTTGCTGCAACTTCTGGACTGTCCAGTTCAAACAACACCTGTCCTTGTTGTACTCGATCACCTTCACCAACTAACAGCTTAGCAACCCGAGCAGTAATCTTTGCTGAAACATTGATGCTGTCTGCATCAGCCATGCCTTGAACCACATCCTCTGGGGGACGAAATGCCAACCACAAACCATAAACAATAACTACTCCCACCAACAGTACCGCTACCGCAGCTGCCCAAAAGTGGCCTTGGTTCACTGGCTGTGTAGGTTCGATTGCTGGGTTGTTCTTTAAATTTGTATCATTCATTGTTTCAGCACCATATCTGCTTGGTAAAAATAGTTTGGGTATTGGTTCAGTTGCCCACTGATTTCAAGCAATCGTGCCAACGCTAGGTCATATTCATAAGCAGCCTTAGCACGCTCAACCATCACACCACCAAGCTGCAACCGCGCATCAATCACGTCCAACGAAGTCACCTGACCTTCACGGAAAGACAGTTCCTGTAAGCGCAGACTTTCCTTGGCCATTGCAATTGAGCTGTCCAGTAACAGGAACTGTTGACGTGCCGATTCTAGTTCATTGTAGAACTTGCTTACCCCCATGCTGAGTTGGTTTTTTGCTTCACGTAGACCCGCCTCGGCTTGCAGCTGTTGTTCACGTGCTGCAGCAATGTGTCGAGTCCGGTTGCTGCCAGAAAGAAAAGTATACTTTAGACCAACACCAATCGCCCAATCAGAATCAGTGATCAGCGCATCCTCACGGTACAGGTCATACTGACCAAATGCGAACATCTGCGGCTTCAGCTTGGCTTGCTCAACTTTTACCCCTTCGCTGGCCATCTCACCAAGCGCTTTTAAACGACTGATTTGAGGGTGTTGTGACAGTGCAGACTGTAGAAAAGACTCCAAAGTCCCCACTGGGGTAGTGATCACAAACAATGGAGTGGTCGTATCAATCAACTGATCACTGCGCAGTAAGCTGGCCAACGATGCACTGATGGTGTTTAAATCATTGCGCGCACGTTGGTATTCACGTTCAGCCTGATCTCGTGCCACAGTTGCTTGTAAACGCTGTGCCTTGGTTACAAAGCCAGAATGTTCTAATTTGATGGTATTGTCTACATGCTGTTGAAAACCATCACGTATTTCGCGCCTAACTGCCAAGGCATGTTCGCTTAACTGCTGACCAAAATACAGCTGCACCAATTGCATTACCTGCGATTGAGATGCCAGTGCACGTTCAGCTGATGCCTGACGTACGGATGCCGCTGCTGCTGCCTGTGCTGCCGGTATTTTCCCACCAGTGTAAAGCGGTAAAACTGAGGTCAATACCGGACGTGCTCGCCAATCACGTTCATGAAATTCCAGCGGGCTCTGAAGACCAAAAGACTCTGCAACTGGGGCCAAAGAACCCAGTGGCAGAGACAATGATTTTTGGAATTGCATGTAGCGCATGTCCAATGAAACTTCTGGCAACCGAAGTGACTGTGTTGCTGTCGCCAATTCACTCTTACCACGTACATTGGCTTCCGCCGCACGCAACGCATCTGAAGATTGTTCTAAGGTAGCCACGGCAGCATCAAAACTGAGTTTTTGCGCATCCACTGTCTGACCCCAAGCAGCACTGCTCTGTAAAACACCACACAAAAGGGTCAACGCACCAAGGCATTTATGGCCCGTGATGAATTTATCGGACAAACCATTGAACATCTAATCCTCCATAACTAGTAAAGCCAATACGACCAAGGCAAAGAATTGGTCAGCTACTTAAGCTTCACAGTAATTATTTAAGCATTCAGCTTGGTTTCGGTGCCCATTGATCATAGGCTGACAGGTTAAAACCATTGACTTCAGCCATCGTTAAACCCAATGCTTTGGCCACGCCTTCACCGTATTCTGGATCGGCTTTAAAGCAGTGCCTGATGTGGCGGATTTGAATGAATTTATCTGCACCACCAATTTGAGCAGCGGTGTTATTGAACAGCAGATCCGCTTTGCCATCGGCTTTGATGATGCGGTATAAATCCCCAGGCTGGGTGAAATAATCTTCATCGTCATCTCTGAAATTATGCGCATAAGCATCACCATTCAACTCCAATGGTGGTTCTTTTGCTACTGGCTGTTCTTGCCATTCGGCATAACTGTTGGGCTCATAATGCTTGGTGCCGCCATAGTTACCATCTACGCGCATGGCACCATCACGATGGTAGGCGTGATAAGGGCAAGTGGGCTTATTCACTGGAATTTGGTAGTGATTGACACCCAGTCGGTAACGCTGTGCATCGCCATAGGAAAACAACCTACCCTGCAACATTTTATCCGGCGAAAACCCAATACCGGGGACGATATTGGTTGGATTGAATGCCGCTTGCTCAACATCTTGGAAGTAATTCTCAGGGTTTTTATTCAGTTCAAATTCGCCCACTGGTATCAGCGGAAAATCTTTTTTAGACCAAACCTTGGTCAAATCAAAAGGGTGGAAGCGGTAAGTCTTAGCTTGTTCTTCAGTCATCACCTGAATAAACATTTTCCATTTGGGGAAATCCTTTTTCTCAATGGCTTCAAACAAATCCCGCTGCGATGATTCTCGATCCATGCCTATCACTTTGGCTGCTTCTTCATCTGATAAGTTTTCAATCCCTTGCTGTGTAACAAAATGAAACTTAACCCAATGCCTCACATTGTCTTTGTTGATAAGGCTGTAAGTATGGCTGCCAAAGCCGTGCATATTTCGGTAACCGGTTGGCAGGCCACGGTCACTCATTAAAATAGTCAGTTGGTGCAATGATTCAGGCAGTAAGGTCCAGAAATCCCAATTGTTATTGGCATCCCTCATGTTGGTTTTGGGGTCACGTTTAACGGCATGATTTAAATCCGGGAACTTCATTGGATCACGAAAGAAAAATACCGGTGTGTTGTTGCCCACCAAATCCCAAATCCCTTCATCGGTATAGAACTTTAAGGCAAAGCCCCTGATGTCACGCTCTGCATCAGCAGCCCCTCGCTCACCTGCTACGGTTGAAAAACGGGCAAACATATCGGTCTTTGCGCCAACTTGGCTGAAGATTTTGGCTTTTGAGAACTGGCTGATGTCATGAGTGGCAGTAAAGGTCCCAAAGGCGCCAGAGCCTTTGGCATGCATCCTTCTTTCTGGAATAACTTCACGGTCGAAATGAGCCATCTTTTCTAAAAACCATGCATCCTGCATCAACATCGGCCCACGTGGACCAGCTGTTTGCACATTTTGGTTGTCCCCAACTGGCGCGCCTGTTGTACGGGTTAATTTTGTTTTTTTATCAGTCATGATTGCTCACCTTTTAAAATAGTCTATTTAGTATACCAAACCTGCATTTTTTTTGATTAGAAATTAAATGAATTTGATCGCCCAGATTCAATTGACAGTCCGTCAGTGTTGATTCAATTCTTGCATGATTTCTGCGAATAATTCATACGAACGAAGCCGGTCTTTCACTGCGTACAGATGCGTCACCACAATCAGCTCATCGATTTGCATTTGAGCGATGAATGTTTCGACTTGGGTTTTCACTGTGGCCTTGCTGCCGATAAAAGTATATTTAAGCATGTGCTGCATTTGTGGGTTGTGCATGACTTCTCGCAGCTCATCTGTCATATCTGTTGGTGGTTGTACATAATCTCGTTCACCAGTTAATATGCCGATCACCAGCCGAATTAAGGATGTAGATAATCGTTCTGCCTCTTCATCAGTATCGGCAACAATCACATTCACTCCTGCCAAGACATATGGTTTGGTCAGTTCTTTAGTTGCCTGAAACTGATTGCGGTATATTGCCAATGCCTCATTCAAGTGAGCCGTAGCAAAATGGCTGGCAAAGGCATATGGCAAGCCTTTTTCCGCTGCCAAATGCGCACTGTCCGTACTGGAACCCAAGATATACATAGGCACATCAACTCCTTCTGCCAACGGAACACGGACATTTGAGCCGGCATTTGCTGTCGAAAAGTACTTTTCAATCTTGGCTATTTCATCAGGAAATGAAAGTGCAGCATTCATAAAGTCAGAACGAATGGCCAACACCGTGGCTCTGTCAGTACCTGGCGCCCGACCCAAGCCTAAATCTATGCGACCAGGGTATAAAGCCGCTAAGGTGCCAAACTGCTCAGCTATAATCAACGGCGAATGGTTGGGCAACATGATGCCCCCAGAACCCACCCGCAGTGTATTCGTTCCAGCTGCCACATAGCCAATCAGTACTGAAGTGGCGCTGCTGCCTATGTTCACTGCGTTATGGTGCTCAGCCAACCAAAACCGTTTGTAACCAAGACTTTCGGCATACTGTGCCAGTTCAAGCACATTGTTGAAGGTTTGTTTAACAGTGCTGCCTTGGGAAATTAAAGCCAGTTCTAAGATTGAATAAGATGTCTGATATTGGTGCATGAATCTAATGGTTAAAGCAAACACTAAAGTCTATCATGAAACAGCTGAGTATCGCTTGGCAGTTTGGTGTATCAATAACAGTCAAGAGTGCAGTGTGTACTGAAAACAAAAGACTGTCAGTAAAATAACAACAATGTGCTAATTAGCTTGAAGCACCGCACCCTGGTAAACTGGCAATCATAAATAACAGGAACATTGTGATACAGCTTTGGTAAAATTAATCTGAATTAACCGGTGTATTTATGGCTTTTTCAACCACTGATTAAATACCTCATTTAAGAGCTATTTCTTTGGTGGCTTGACCTTTCAGACAAGCTTCAAATTCGTTTATAGGCAGTGGCTTACTGAATAAATAACCTTGAAAAAGTTGGCATTTATGTATTTGTAAAAAATCCAGCTGTTGCTGTGTTTCCACTCCTTCTGCTATGACATCTAGACCCAAGTCTTGTCCCAATAATATGGTTGACTTTACAATCTTGGCATCTTTTAAGTTTTTTGCCATATGACTGACAAAACTGCGATCAATTTTCAGTTGACTGAAGGGTAAAGACTTTAAATAACTCAGTGATGAAAATCCTGTGCCATAGTCATCCAAGGAGAAACTGACACCTTGTTTTTTCAAGGCCAACATTTTTTTTAATATTTCATCTGTATCTAAAATCAACAAATTCTCAGTTAGCTCAAGCTTTAATTTTTTTGCATCGACACCTGTTTGTTTAATAATTGCGAGTGTATTGCTAACAAAATCAGTTTCTTCAAACTCCTGCACACTTACATTGACTGATAAAGTTAAATCAGCAGTTGCCGCTTGAGTAGACCAGGCAGACAGTTGTTCGCATGCTTTATATAGGACTTGACGCCCCAGCGATACGATCAACCCTGTTTTTTCGGCCAACGGAATGAAGTCTAATGGAGAAACCAAACCTCTATCCGGGTGATTCCAACGAACCAAGACCTCTGCACCTTGAACAGTTCCTGCTGCATCCACCTGCCCTTGATAGTACAACTCGAGTTGGTCGCGGGGCAATGCCAAGCTCAAGTCTTTTTCCTCTTGAGTCCTAAGTGAATAGTCTGAAAAAAACACATAAATGACCAAACAAGTCAGTAGTATGGCCAATGAACTGTTGAACCAAGAGCCAACAATCCGGCCTGCGTCAGCTGTATTTAGACCCTCAAGTGGAAAGCCTATCAGGGTGCTAGAAAATAACACAAATGCAAATATACAAGTCAAAAAAGCGGACATTCTGATCAGTGTATTTTCTCCAATCAACAACCAGTAAGACAAAAAAGCTATTGATAAAAAATAGTTGTGCGCAGTGCGCGGTGCGGTATCATTTGGGAGGTCTAAAAACAAACACAAACCGAAAGTACAAATAAAAAGACTGAATAACAGCAAGTAAATTGCACTGCGGGTAAAAGCCTTGGCGTTGAGAATCAAAGTGACTACCCCAACCACAATCAAAAACATTTCAATTAAAATAAATTTCCAAGCACCATGGTAGGCAAGCAATGCACTCCAAAGTAATGCAATCACTATCAAAGTCTTACTCACAATCGACAAGGCATTATGAACCCTCAGTTCATGAACTTGTTTAGCTGATTGACTGATGAATTTATTTAACATGAAGTTATTGTAGAGCTGAAAGCAAATGGAATACAAGTTTTTACCTTTAGAAAAGCTGGGCAATATCGCATCAACACCAACACCTATAATTACCCAAGTTATTTATGACCATCGGCGCCAAACTAAAAATTATCTGGATAAAAAATAGCTGGAATATAATCAAGATGAATTACACTGCATTAATTAAAGGAGTTGCATGTCTGAATATGAATTCACTCACAAAACGCACTCAATAACCATATCAGTTTCATGCTTCCTTCAGCTGCTGATCAACCAACTCAAGATGATGTCAGCGTGGTCATTATTCAGGCCAATGTGTTTGAATTGGAACAACAAGCAAAAGTTAATGTTGAATTCACCAAGCTACTCAAAAGCTACTTTAAGCATAAAAATTCAGCAACACCCAAGGAGCCTTGCAAAAACATCAGTAGCGGCAACATCCTCACAACTACCATGCCATACGGTCAAGTGTATTTCGAAAAATCCAGTTACCAGCAAGTTGGTTTCATCTTAATCTTAATCTTGATCATTACCCCAACAGAAAAGCCTTAACTGCCCCTACCCTTTGAGTAACAATGCCACAGCCAACCATTCACCATGATGGGACAAGCTGATATCATGTGGCAGCCTTTCATTGTGTTGACCGACCAAAATAGGCGGACCAGGTTTGCTGTACCCACTCATTGCAATAGCTGGACGTTCTATTTGCGCTGTAATCTGATTGTTTCTGAATAACTTTTGCGCCAACATCCTGACTTGTTGGGATTGGTTGCCATGAGTTTCTTCAGGCTGTAGCATTGCACAACTGCTTTGTATGTCATTGGCTGCCAGCACAGAGTCAGTAGTCGCAAGGCAATGCACACAGCTGTTGGTCGGCCATGAATAAAATAACTTGAAGTTTTGTGAATGAAAACTTAGTGATGCATTCAACGGTTTGGTGTAATCATGTGCACTTAATTGTTCCAATGCATACTTATCTAAAATGAATTGGCTGGGCGAAAAAATGGTTTTAAAATTGCGCTTTTGTTGGGCTTTAAAACTGGCCTCTTTGGCTGCCCATAAACTCCAAAGAAAGGCATTTTTATCGCTGCTCTGAGATAAATGATCAGCTTCATTTTCGTTTAAAATACGCCCGATGTACCTCGGTTCTTGATACTTTTTATGATCTACACTGTAATCAACAATGTCATTACCCAGCATGCTGTTATTGACTGTCCATATAGGCAGTTTCCATGCGTGATAAATGATCAATCATTTGTGTAGCTACATCCCTCATTGCCCGTCTCCCGCTTAATTCAGTGCTGATTGATACAAGTTTTAATTGGATGCTGAATTGCTCGGATTTTTTAGGCATTTTGCTGGCTTTTTGCTGCTTATCTCCACGCAAATAAACACACAGTAATTCGCTTTGAGGGCTGTCTGCATGTAATTTGCCCACTCCATAAACATAATTTTCAGTGTTAATTCGTCCGGTGTGGCTGCGCGTACCTTCTGGGAACACCATCACATACTGCCCTGTATTCAGTAAATAACTGGCATCCTCCATGGTTGCTTGTGCTTGCTGTAAATCATCTGGAATTAACAAACATTTACCCAAATAACAAATACTGCGATACAACCAGCTTTCTTGTACGTTACTGGCTTTTGGTAAATTCCAACACATGGTGCGGTAGTTACTAAAGTACGACCAAGGTGTAGCAAAAGCCCAAATCAAGATAATTGAATCAATATAAGTTAAATGATTGGGACAAACCAACAGCCCGCCAGGGTGGTTCTGCTTAATTTGCTTGAATTGTTTTCTGACTGACTTAAGGTCTTTAATGCGGTATTTTCGTACCCAGCGTAACCAGCAAACCAGCGTTGGATACAAGACCGGAAAAAACAGCAAAGAAATGGTTTTTTGGCTGCTTAATTTCAGTCGTTTTCGATTAAAAATATTCATTAAAAACAATTCTTTACACGCCTTCTGTCATGCAAAATAACAGAAGGCGCAAGACACAAAACTCAGGATTTTTCATTGATGATTTTAACCGCATCACCGATGGTGCGAATGGCATCAGCTTCTTCATCGCTGACTTCAATATCAAACTCATCTTCAAAATCAATCACAATGTCCACCAACCTTGCGGAGTTCACTGCCAAATCATCTAAAAAACTGGTCGAGTCTGTGGCCGCAGCCAAGGCTTCTTGATTTTTACAATAAGGTGACACGATGCTTTTAACTTTATCAAATACTTCACTCATTTTTATTTCCTCAAACTTAAATGTTAATGTTAATTAAACTTTTTGAATACTACGCAGGCATTGACATCACCAAAACCAAAACTGGCTTTGGCCAATATTTTTGCCGAACTTTCTTGGGTTTTATGCACGATGCTGTTGGCATAAGGCAGTAATTCCTCATGCACATCTTCACAATTGATTGAACCATGAACAAAACCTTTATCCAACTGCAGAACAGCTGCCACACATTCAATCCCACCGGCAGCGCCCAAGGCATGACCAACCAGTGATTTAGTGGAATTAATTAAAGGCATGTCATCGGCATTGCGACCCAGGGCCCGCTGCCAATTTTTAATCTCATAAGGGTCCGCCATGGTCGCGGTTAAATGACCATTGATCAAATCCACATCAGAACCTTTGATACCAGCCATGTTAATGGCCGCAGTGATACAACGCTGTACCCCAACTGGATTTGGGAAAGTGGTGCTGCCACCGTTGCGTTGACCACCACAGTTCACATCAACCCCCAATACCTCAGCATAGATGTGCGCACCACGCTGTTGGGCACTGCTGAGTGATTCCAGCATCAATATACCGGCACCAGAGCCTGGCACAAAACCTGCAGCTGAGGCACTCATCGGACGCGATGCTTGTTCTGGCTGGTCGTTGTAAGCCCTAGACAGCACACGCATGGCATCGAAACCTGCCCAGCTGTACAGTGAAGAACCTTCGGTACCACCGACCATTACACGCTTACTGCGGCCGCTTTTAATTGTAAAGTAACCATTGGCAATGGCCTCAGTACCAGTGGTACAAGCACTTGAGTTGGTGGTTACCTGTCCACCTAAACCTAAAATACCACCAATATTGGCACTGGATGAACTGGCCATCACTTGTTCAACCATGGTGGAACCTAAACGCCTAACACGCCCACCATTGGTCAATGGCACCAATTTATCACCTATGGTATCCAAACCACTGATGCCCGTACCAATGATGGCACCGGTGTCCCAGTCCACAGCATCACCTGGCGCTGGTAACCCAGCATCTTGCCAGCAATCGATGGCGGCAACTGCACCATAGATCATTGCTTCATTCATGGCCAACAAAGCCTCTTCAGACAAGTAGTTGTGTTTTATCACATCCATATTTTGTGGAATTCCACCCACTTGGCAGGCAAATTTATGCTCGGCCAAATGCGCGTGGTGCCTGATACCAGACTGCCCTTGTCTTAAGGCCTGTTCATAGTCTTCCAAGCCATGTGCATTGGGGGCTACGATGCCCATACCGGTAATCACCACCCTTTCATTGATGTTATTCATTGTTTGCAACTCCCATTCCTGCGACCACACAACTGGCCACCAGTTCACCAGCGGCATTGTGCATCTCAACTTGTGCTTTTAATTTCATGCGTCGCCAAAATATTTTTTTAGCAGTTATTGTGACCTGTTCTCCAGGGTAAACAGGACGACTGAATTCAACTTCTGCATCACTGAACAAAGTCAACCACTGACCCAACTCAGAGCGCTCTAGTTGTAAGGAAAGTAAATATAAACCATAGGCAACAACACCTGTTTGCGCCATGGTTTCTAATAAAATAACCCCAGGCGTTACTGGCTTATTGGGGAAATGACCGGCATAAAAACTTTCGTTGGTTTTGTAGGTGTAGCGCCCAACAATGTGCGCTTCGTCCATGCTGATGATTTCATCGATGAACCTGAAAGGCGCTTGTTGTGGTACCAAAGCCAAAACCTCGTCTGCACTCAATGCTTGACTCATGTTAATTTACCTCCTTTGGCCTGCTCGCTGGCATGCGGATAATTTGTGTATTGGATGTTTTTAAAAATACCCGCTTTGGCATCCTTGATGGTGTATATTTCTTCATCATCAACAAACACTTTGGCCGACCCTATGGCAATCGATGCATCTTGAGCAGCCATATGTGAGTAACGTTTAATTTCCACCTCATACCTGACCACTTTATTGTGCGGTCTGATCTGTCCAAAAAACTCAATTTCTCCCGCACCCAATGCCCGGCCCGCACCCTTACCACCACGAATGATGGCGTAAAAACCAATCAACTGCCACACCGCATCCACACCTAAACAACCCGGTTGCACTGGGTCTTTACGGAAGTGACATTGGAAAAACCAATCATCCAATGAGATGTCTTGTTCTGCAACAATGCGACCTCGTTTGCCTTGGTGTGATATTTCAGTGATGCGATCAAACATCAACATCGGTGGTGATGGCAATAACCCGCAACCTTCAATCGGTGGATCGGCAACCAAATCACCCCATGAATAGGCCAACAATTCTTGTTTGCTGAATTGGGTTCTGGCTAAAAATTCATCGTACTTAAGCTTCATTCTCTGCTCCTATCTGGATGCTCATGCCACCCCAAGTTAAACCAGCACCCACCACCACTAAAGTGATGCGATCACCTGCTTTGAACTGCTGCCAATGCTGTGACAACACACTGGGTGCTCCAGCGGCGCCACAATTGCCAAACTGATCCACGTTAAACAAGTGTTTATCAGCCGGAATTCCGAGCTTGCTACAAACTGAATTCAGCATGGTGAGATTGGCCTGGTGACTGATGAAATAATGTTGGTTGAGGGCTGTATTACATTGCTGCTCTAATAACTTAAATGTCTCAATGGTTTTCTTGATGGCAAATTTTTGTACCGATAAGCCGTCTTGAAAGAAATGATGACCTGTTTTGGTTTGAACTTTTTCCCAAGCAGATGGGTTTGACTTCATTACCGTATGTTCAATGCGCATAGGTGCAACATGGTTTTTGGAAACCACCACTGCTGCTGCACCATCGCCTATCAGGACTGCAGTCCTGCGGTCACTGAAATTGGTGGTAGTAGTCCAGCTTTCTGGAATCACACAAACCACGTAATCAGGCATCGCCGCTGCGTGTATATTATGCAGAAAATGTATATGTGCGGCAAAACTTGAACAGGCCGAACTGATGTCTACTGCAAATGCATCAAGACCAGCTTCTTTGGCCACTACACAGGCATTGGCAGGCAGTGAATAAGTTGGTGAGCATGAGGCGGCCACCACCATCCCAACATCGGCCTTGCTGATTCCAGCACGCGCCAGCGCCATATCAATGGCCTTGGCACCCATTGCAGCACTGCTGATTTGCACCTTGGCTTGGCCAACCACCTCATTGTGGGTGGCTTTGATGTCTTGCAAATCCAATACGGTATGACGCTTTTGTATACCAACCCGCTCCATTATCCATTGGTCGGTCGTACCTATATCTAGATCTTCTAGAAACGCATTGTCTATGATGTTATCAGGATGATAATGCCCTGCGCCATGTATGTATAACCGCTGTTGTTGAGTCATATCAGAATGAAGCTATTTGTTCGCCACCATCAACTCGAATCAACGCGCCATTGATCCATTGCGCTTCATCTCGAGAAAGTAAAAACACCACGTCTGCAACGTCTTCAGGTGTGGTCAATCTTTTGAATGGGTTTTTTAATTTAGCCACTGACTTCATCCGACCACTGCCTGGAATGGCTTGTAAGGCTTTGGTGTCAGTAACACCGGCTTGAATGATGTTGGAACGGATGCCTTGTGAAGCAAACTCAACAGCAATTGATCTAGACACTGATTCCAAGGCCACTTTTGCTGCTGAAACAGCTGCATAGCCGCGCCATGCCACGGTGTTTCCTTCACTGGTCAACCCCAGCACCCTGGCATCTGCGGTAAACATTTGCGCTGTTGAAAGCTTTTGGGTCCAAGTCAATAAACTGGTACCCATGCTATAAATGGTGCGGGCCATGTCCTCATCATCAATCAAGGTTTCACTGTACTGTGGATCATCTAAAGTAAACAATTCGTCGTGATTCGAAACCAATAAATCATCCACAGCACTTTTAACTGTGGCCTCATCTAAACCTAATTTTGTGGCCAATTGCTTGATTGCTTGATTGCCTTGGTTGCGGTAAGGCGCAATTGGTTTTAAATTTCCGAATGCAATAGAATGCAATAACAACCTGATCTTTCCATGCGCACCCAAGGCAGCTTTCAACTCGGTTAAAACCTGCTGCATCCCAGCTTCACTCAAAGCATCTAAATTGAAGTTTATAAACTGCACACCTTGGTTGCGTATTTCATCAAAACCCTGCTCAATGGCTTGCATGGCACCGCGTCTGTCTCGATGAACGATACATATATTCATGCCTTGCTGACTTAATTTTTTTGCACTGGCCAAGCCAAAGCCGCTTGATCCGCCAAGAATAAGTGCCCAATGGTTTTTGTCGAATTTATTCATTAATGATTCTCGTGTTTGTAGTTAATGTGGCTGATAAGATTTGTCTGTATACATGGCTTATTTGGCAAATGCCCTGACGGCACTCTTGTAGCTGACAACAGCTTGGATGTCGACTCCAATGGATTTGAAAAATCCTTTCAACGGTCGATTCGGCCCAAGTTCAAGAATGGCCTTATCTTGTATCAATGCCATATTTTTCCGCCACTGAACACTGCCACTGATTTGTTTGGCTAAAGCAGAGATCAGTTGATCCTGATCAGCTGCATAAAAAGTGCCTAAATAATTAGACGCCACTTGCGGTAAGTTTTGACTGTTGATAGCTGATTTAAATTGTTGAGCATAGTCAAAAAACGCTTCTTCAGCAGGTATCATCCACCTGGAATGGAATGCTGAACTGACGGTTAAAGGCACTGCCCTGAATGCTTCATCAGCATATTGCTGGCTTAATTGCGTAACAGCTTTATCAACATCGGCTTGCATGCCACTGATTACCACTTGTTGGTTTGAGTTGTCATTTGCCATATCAACATTGAATTGATTGACCGTTTTGACCAAATCATCTAAGGGTATATTGTCCATAATAACGGCTGTCATACTGCCACCTGTCGTGGCATGGTGCATCAACTCACCTCGCTTACACACCAAATCTAAAGCCACTTCAAAAGGCAGCACATCGGCAGCTACTAAAGCAGTATATTCTCCCAATGAATGGCCTGCAAAACAGTGGGCTTGTAATTTAAAGTCTGCTTTGACAGCTTCATACATGGCAATTTCTGCGACCAAAATTGCAGGTTGGGTGTAATTGGTTTGATTCAACAGTGAATTCTCTGCATGACACAGTTGATAAATATCAAACGGCAGACATGCGCTGGCTCGTTCAAACACCTCTGCTGCCGCATCACTGGCTTCAATAAAATCTTTAGCCATCCCTGTTTTTTGCGCCCCTTGCCCAGGAAACACCAATGCGTTAAAACTCATATTTACACCAAACTGTTCGCTTCAACTGATTGACCAAAGCGACTGTAATTAAAAACATGAATTATGATGATTTATACATCGACAAGCAACCTATAAATTAAGTTTTTGCTTACAGGTGTACGCCGAAAATCTAAATCTTGCCTTAAATTAACGTTTAATTAATGGAAAGGTATAAATATGGAAATTAAGTAAACACGTTAAACAAACGTTTGAAATCAATGCCAAAAGACAGTGTTCGAATAAAGCTTGATTCATTTGAATTATATATTAGCGATGTAAACAACCTTAATTCATCAGCAGCAATTCAATCAAAGGAGTACATTTGTTAGCTAAAAAGGAAAGCTTTTAAGTTACAACATTCACACAACAATCGATGCGTTCAAATTTAACTATTCAAAGAAAAATACTGAATGCCAAAACCACATTAAGTACACTTAAACCACAACAGCAGTTTTAACAAGTTTATGTAGCCTTAAAAAACCGGATAGTTGATTAGAGTATTAATGTTTTAGCGCATCTTCCGGCCAATTGACTATCGAAAAAATTAACCCCAATACAGGGGGTATTGAGGTGATACTAACTTATAAGCAATGGCTGAGTTTAAATTCAATTGCCAAGCCAATGAAGCAAACAGATGCCATAATCAAACAAGTACAGCAGTTTTAGAAAAAACTGGCTTAAATCGAATTCAATGACAAATTACTCACTGGCACCACCATGCACTTGATTCCGTCCTGCACGCTTAGCTAAATAAAGGTTTTGATCGGCTTGCTCAAACCATGCCCTGAAACTGGTCTTACGACCTTTGTTTTCAGCCAATCCGATGCTCACAGTACAGACTAAATCCTTATTGTGTAGCAAACTTATAGCAGCCACCTGCTGGCGCAAAACATCACCTAACACCTTGGCTGTTGCCATATCACCATGAATAACCACCGCAAACTCATCGCCACCCAAACGCCCTGTAAAACTGTGTGCAGGTGAATGTTCTGCAATGGTATTGGCAATTTCTATCAACACATCATCACCCAGCAAGTGACCATAACTGTCATTGATTTGCTTGAAATTATCGACATCAATTAACACCATCACGAGATCAGTATCAGAGTCAACTTGAGACAACAGTTGATTGACCTTGGATTGCCAATGCCGACGATTAAACAGTTGAGTTAAACTGTCTTTTTCACTTAAATTACGAAACCGCACATTTTGGCTTTGCACCTTACGGATTAGATTATAACTATTCAGGCCAACAAAAAAGATATGGATAATCATGATGGGCAAACATGCCAATATGACAGCCATACTGGTATGAAGTCTGAACTCAAAACCTGTAAAGAGACCACCCAAAAGAATTCCCAACAGCATAAATGGTTGTGAAAACAACCATAAATTTTTGACACCACTGTTAAGTTTATCTGCTGTAGTGGTCACCAACAACAGTACAGCTGGCAACAAATTGAACCACATCAAGGCAGCCCAACTACCGGCTATAAATGAATCAAATAAAAAATTTCGTCTTTCTGCTTGGAAGGGTTGTGGGCTGCGCTTAGCAACATAGTAAGCCAAGTGTGGCCATATAAGGCAGGAGCACAACAACCACAACCAATAAGCTAAGGATGCTTGGTTTTCAAACAACACTGCAGCGATTGCTACCCCACCCAATGCCATTCCTAAAACCCTGAATCTATAGACCCTTGCAGGCAGTAAATCTGGATTACTGAATGCTTTTTTAATGTTATTGACAACAGGTTTTGCTTTAATCATTTAATGTAACAGGTGGTGATAGAAATAACAGTGTAAAAAAACAAACAACCATGGTGAGTAAAATGCAGTTAAACACAGAAGATAATATGATTATATTTTGGCTTAGTTTACTGCTATTTAACAGCAATTGATCAATCTCATTAAGCAAACACATAAATTAGTATTAAATATGGATGGTATTTAAAGTTTAAATTTGATTATTGTCAATTTTTTACCACAATTGAATTGTTATGCTAATCTATATAACCAGCAAATAATCAAGATGCCAGAATACACAACTTACAAGGTTTGGGACGCAGGAACCCGATGGTTTCATTGGGTAAATTTCATTTGTGTACTGGGCTTATCTTTCGTCGGACTGATTATTTTAAATGGCGCTTATTTTGAACCTTCTGTACAGACCAAAATAAACCTTAAAGTCATTCATGTTTGGATTGGCTATGTATTCAGTGCAAACATTCTTTGGCGGATTATTTGGGCTTTTTTCGGTAATCGGTATGCCCGCTGGAAAGCAATATTACCTGGAGGAAGGGGTTATTTCACTGCAGTAAAAAGTTATGTTACCACCTTTGTGCGTGGCACCCCACAATTTTATATAGGCCATAACCCAATTGGTCGCATCGCAGTATTGTTGTTATTGCTGTCATTAATCACACAAGCCACAACCGGGCTGGTTTTGGCAGGTACAGATATTTTTTACCCGCCTTTCGGTGGTTATTTTGCCAGCTGGATTGCAGCCCCTGGGGTTGTAGCACAAGACATATTGCCTTATGCATCTGAACTATATGAACAAAGCGCTTACCAAAGCATGCGAGCATTCAGAAAACCATTTATTGTGGTTCATTTATATAACTTCTATCTGCTGTCATCACTGATATTATTGCATGTGCTTGCAGTGGTGGTCAGCGAACAAAAAGGTGAAAATGGTATAATCTCTGCCACCATCAGTGGCCGCAAATCCAGTGACCAAACTCCGCAAGACAAACCACTCGAATAACAATTTCAACAATCACTTGAGATTGATTACATTACTGTAATTGACGGACAATTCAACCTGTATTTTGCCTTAAGAAAAAAAAGAAAACGAATATTAGTCACTGCCTTTTACTGACCAACTTTTTAATCTGCTTTGGTTTATAGCCATGAATGACGGTGCCGTTTATTAGCAAAGTAGGCACCGAACTTCCCAATGAACGCCACTCTGACCTGACCGCTTCATCTTTAATATCAAGCAAAGTGAATGGCTCCAACAATTCACCCAGTAAAGCCGCCGTCTTGATACTTGCTATTGACCAGTCAGCACCATAAAGCAACAACTTACTTTGATGTTTGTAATGTAGCTGAAGTAACAGACGCCGCTTATTCCAGACTCGATACCAATACCCAATAACCAAGACTAAAATCAAATACTCCACAGCAATAGACCTAATAAATAAATGAACCACCAAATAAGCTAGCGTCGCTTAACATCAGCAATCAAGCCGAGCGCATACAGCGCGGTATAAACTGTTAAGGGGTAACGTTGGGGGATGTTCAGTAGCTTCCCAGTGTTTTGCAATGAGTACACCCCGCGAGACCACAATGCAATGATGCGGATGGCGTGTTTGAATACGATTACTTTGGTTAAATCGGGCCAGGCAACTAATTTAATTGGCGCATTAAAACTAACGTCATTAGGCACCTTACCTTTGCTGGCATTGATACTACTGAGCCATACAAAAGGCTCATAATCAAACTGATTCAAAGCAAGTAATTCATCACGCTTCAGTTTTGCGATGGATACCTTGGTGTCTTTATAAAATGGAATCTTGTGGATATTAAATATCTCATCAGCTGTTTTTTCATGGTGAATTACTTTCCGCATGGCATCCACATAAAAAGTCCCATACACTGTTTTCACACAAGCAATTTTACTTTTGCTTTTAGATAAAACAAAAGCTGCTTTCAAGTAATAAAAAAAATAGTTTTGTAAATTAAATTGCACCTGCTTTATCTGCTCTTCATCACTGAAATCAATATCTGGATTTAGGCCCACATATTTTTGCGCATAATAACGGTTACCCTCATAGCGAATCTGATTTGGGTTGATAGCGTTAGATAAATGCTTGTTGTATATCAACTTTGTTGGCTTAGCATCGGCTTGCTGTTTTAACTTATTCCGTATTCTGGTATAAACAGCACTATTTACTTGCGACAAAAACTCACTGAGCTTGCTGTTTTTTACCGGTTTCTTAATCACTTCTAAGCGTTGGTTGTCACTGCTTTGTTCTTCAGTAGTTAGTAAGATCATTGGCACACCCAATACATCTAGGCGCTCATGAATGGCTGTAATCTCTTGTTGATCAGATGGACTTTCTTGGTTATATAAACACAGGTCAGAATCCTCTGGCTCTTCCATCAATTCAATTGCATACCCAGGGTCTTTTAAACAGCTCAGAATTAATTTTTTGGTAATGTGATCAAAATTCTGAAAGCAGACTGTCACAAATTCAACAGGTGGGTTATTTTTAGTCATAAATAAGAATCTTTACAGTTTATGTTTTGCATTCAATCACTCAATTTAAATGACGATTTACCACGAGCGTTTTCATGAATGCCTGGACGAGCAAATACCAACAATGATTCAATCAGCAGGCTCACCTCCTCTTTATTGTCTGGATCTATACTGAAAACTGGTGCCACAGTTCCGATATCGCTTAGGCATTGCCTGACTTGCTCCTCAGCTAATTTTATGGCAGTGTAATCATTTCCAGATACAGCAACCGCCAAAGCATGTTTATTTAAATACATGATGTGTTTGAACAACAGACCCTTAAAGTCATTCAATGCCACCAAATCATCGGCATTTAAAACAATGATAATGCCTTTGAAGTCTACACCAGATTGCACATCAATAAATTCAAATAAAGCTTCATTGTTGCCACCATAGAAATCAACTCGGTAATCTTCATCTACCTGTAAACTACCAAAATTCATTTTAACTTGTTTGTAATCTTCAGCATCCGAGCTTCGGTAGCGATGGGTAATCAAATCCACAGGCCCATAGCTGATGCAACCGATTAAACTTTTGATGTATGCAGGCTCACCTGTAACAATGACATTGAATGGTTTCATTTTTATATATCACACAAATACTGATGAATATTGTAATTTATTCAAGCCGTATATATGGCTGCAAATTTACTTTATTTCAGTCAATAAATTGCGCCTATTAAGTTTTACGCACGTCCTATATTAAATGCACATTAAACGCTGCAGGCATCGCACGGGCTTAAACTTTACCTGGTTTGCCTGCCCCTAAACCCACCAATAACTTGAGCGCAGCCGCCAAAATAAGCAGCATAAGTGGTAAGGTCCAACCACCACTTAAATCAAATAAACTACCAAACAACACCGGGCCAATAGCTGCCACTGTATAACCAATAGACTGGGCCATGCCCGACAGTTCAGTGGCGCATTCGCTGTCAGTAGAGCGCAATACAATCAACAACAAACACAAACCAAAAGTGCCGCCAAGGACAAAACCGATCAGTGAAACCCACAAAGCGACTGACCCAAAATCAGGTAACAACAAGCCAACAACTCCGATGATTTCTATCGATATCAAAACCAAAATAATCAACCGCTGGTCATTGGTTTTACCGGCAATATAAGGCACCAATAAAGAACCAAAAATGCCGGTTGCCTGAGACAAGGACAACATCCAACCCGAAAACTCCGCCTCATAGCCTCGACTCAAAAGAATGGCCGGCAACCATGCTAAAATCACATAAAATGTCAAAGACTGCAACCCCATAAACAAAGCCACTTGCCAGGCTTTAACAGATTGACCCATGTGTTTCATGGCGGCTAAAAAACGTCGTTTGGTGGCAATTTTTTTCAACCTGAACAACTGCGGTATCCAAATAATAAAAGCCACTAAAGACAACAAAGCCCAAACACTCAAGGAACCTCGCCACCCCAGATGCATTTGTTGAGCCAAAGGCACACTTAAACCTGCAGCCAATGAAGCACCAACCGCCATAGCAGCGGAGTACAAACTGGTAATGAATCCAGAGTTTGCGGAGAAATTTCGTTTGGTTAAACTGGGCAACAGCACATTACCTAAAGCAATCGCAATACCGAACATCAGCGTACCAAGGTACAACGCTGGTATCCAGTCAAGTGAACGGACCACTATACCCGAAGTCAATAAAATCAGTGCGCCGAATAAAGTGCCACCAATACCAAACCGCTGAGTAAACAAAGGAGCCAGTACTGAAACCATGCCAAAACACAGCAGTGGTAATGTAGTCAGCAACCCCAGCATCACATTAGATAAACCTGTTGCTAAGCGGATGTCTTCAATCAGTGGGCCCACACTGGCCAAAGCTGGCCTGAGATTTATGGCAATAAACATAATGCCTAGGATCAACAATAATTGGCCTGGCTGGCTGGTTTTTTTCTCTTGATTAGAAGACATTATAATGTATGATTTAAATTAAAAGGTTTAGCTATATAGCTGTTATATTTATTATTTTTAATTTTTTTACAACAAACTAAAAGTATGAACAGGCAAGAGTTCATATTACCATGAAAGTAAATATCAGCCATGACAAAACTTTTTCAGAACAGCTGAATTATGCAAACTAAGACTTTCAGCCACCTCGTTCAGGTACTTCCAGCAGCAACACTGGCTTATTCTGTGCAAAATCTATGGGCATAGAAACATGTTCATGGATAACTTTCCAAGTGCCTTTGATTTTTTGGCAACAAACAGTCACCCGACTCCAAGCTAGGTTTGCCGGGTCATCAGATTGCCCCCCACTAAGGCGGACATACCCATACAAAAATGCCAAACCATCTGTGGCATGGATGGTGGTCTGCTGTCGCTCTATACTGATTGTTTCACCAAAATATGGAAAGCAACTGAGCCATAATTTTTTGTAAGCATCGCGACCTTCTGTTTGACAGCCAATATCGAACACTTTGGCGTCCTCGCCGTAATAGTGAGCCATTAACTCGGCATCCTTTTCATGCAGTGCTTCAGTCCATTCTTGCATCAACAACTCAACTTCTTTGGCTTGTTCGAGGTTTCCAAACAATTCAATTTTCATAAGGCTCCTGTTTTCTGTATAAATGGTTTAAACAGCACAATGTAGCACACAGTGACCAACTGTCAATCACCACGCTGTAAATTGCAGCCCTGGGCACAAAATATTGTGAATTATTGAATCAAGTCCACTTGTTTGCTTGCCGTGTTAGATTGCAGTCCAAAATGTCCAAAGTAATAATTATAGCTGGCTTGCTCGCCCCAAATGGAAGATGAATGCACGCCGACAACAGTACAGCCGCCAGAACAAACAACTTGGTCATTCCAGGACTTAATTGAGTACACATGCGCAGCAAAGAATTGGTTTTTGATGCCATTCAAAAAAGGACTGCCGATTGACAATCCCCAGAAACCACAGGTGGATGTATAGGCATAAAATGGATAATAGCCACAACTGCGCAGGCCACGAACTGCACCTGCAATACCTACAAAGTCATCCACAACATGGGTCAAGTTTTGATCGATGATTGCTTTGATGGCTAAAGTCACACCCATGGAATGACCAATTACATCTACTTCACCAGTGCATGAATTTTCATAGGCATCCAGTAAAGCATTCACCACAGGAACCTCTTCACTGCCTGAATGGTTATTACATGCCACACAAGCACTGCCCCAATCAGGTCGATATATATCTGCAGTTGAATAACCCCGACTGAGCAACTCATTGTATGTGTTGTTCCAGTCAGATGAACCGCCACCATTACCGTGAACTAAGACCACAGTATCATGACAATTGGCTGAGACAGAAAGTGACAACACCAATGCCAAAAGAACATAAAAAAATTTCATACGTACGCCTCTTTTTTTGTATTAGGGTACGCCTAATTTAAACAACTGTCAAATATAATTAAACAGTTGTTTAAATCATAAGGTGATCAAACACTGCCAGCAACATAGAAGAAGCCGCAAAACGGCATCAGCTACCTTTGTACCCAGGTGCGGAGCTTAGCCAATGTTGATGTTTACCACCATAATCAGCAAAAAATACCAAAACATCATCAGTGCCTATTGCAGACAACAGCTGTGCATACCAGTTGGTAAAGACTGTGGGGTAACTGCCCTTTCTCAACTGTGGTTTGAAATGATTTTCAAAGCCTTCTGTCAGTAGTTCAACTGTTGAGTTATCATCAGCCCAGGCCGTGTGGTCATTTTTACTTAGGCCACTGGATACCAAATGTGGCGATACTGGCCATTGCCCACCTTGTATTTGCCCAATACTGTAACGCCAAGACATGCCACTGGGTGCAAGGCCTGCATACAGGTAAACATCTGTGTAGCCGCGTTGATGCAGTTGTTGAATCATGTGCATGATTCGATAGGGTAAATGGCTCATTGAACACCTCAAAGTTATGTTAATGCTGTTGTTAAACCACATTCATCATAACAAGAAAAGATTACTGAACCATTGGCTGTTAAAGTTAAACTCCCAACTAAACCATGTGGTTTGTGAACCAAAGTCTGTTTTTACCTAGAATTTATTCACCAAAGATTCATGTTTAATGGCATACCATCAAAAGGTTGAAATTATACATACAACGACGTTCTCTGACGCCATAAGTACTGAATTCAAATGGAGGGATAATATGAAACACAAGCCAAACAAACACTTTATGAGCAAGTTTTTATTGCTGATCAGTCTTGCATTGATTCAACCGGCACATTCAACAGACCAACAGCAAGCACCAAACAACAACCAAACCTCGATGGTATTGACGCTTAAATCCGCCATTAACCAAGGTGGCGCGGCGGCGGCAAAAACCAGGTTTGCTGAAATTTATCCAGCTGATAAAGACAATTACTCTTATGATGCGCAGGCATTCATGAGCATGATCAGCACATACATGAACGCCGGTGAAATTGAAACAGCTGTGGTTTTGGCAGAAATCAATGCCACACTCAGTCAAGACATGATTCAAGCACAAATGGCCGACTCACAGCCCGAATTGTTGGCTTTGATTCAACAACAGCAACAAGTCAAATCAAACAATAAGCAACCTACAAATCCGACCAAACAACTCGACATCTCAGCAATCAAACGTGGGCCATTGAGGGCTGACTTAGACCGTTTTATCGGTTTGTTTGGTGCAGCAGACGAGCAACAACCAGCAAAGCAATTGTGGGTTTCCAAAACCTGTGAAGGTCAACTGGTGGTTGGCGCCACTTGGGGTGATGTTGCACCTTGGAGGATGCGTGCAACAGGTGATACGAAATTCACCTATGAGGATAACTTCATGGCCTTGAATATAGGTTTTAAAACCGATGCCAATAATCAAGCCATTGAACTTACTCATGATTTAAAAGGCTTACAATCTCCACTTATTCGACGTGGTGCTTTGACAGCAGACTACCCTGAGTGCATTAAAGCCAAAGTAAGGTAACAACCGTCGATTGTGGCGAAAAATATATCACTGCACTGTATTTTAAGTCAGGGATGATTAATTTGCTGAGATTATGTTAATCCATCACAGCAAAAATTAAGGTGAACATCAGTACATGCTGTTAATTTATCTGAGCCTAAATTGGGCTGATTAATGCAGTCAAAATGATTTAAAATCAACCCAACTTAAGAATGATTGCCAACCTTTTTTATGATTGAATATTTAACTCGCAAAACATTACAAGCACTGCCTGCTGAACTGGCCCACGATTTAGCCATAAAAGCATTAGGCACGCCATTGTCAATCTTTGCTAAAAACCAACAACTTAAAAACCCAGTGGAACTGATGGGCATCACATTTCCTAATCCTGTGGGTCTGGCGGCTGGTTTCGACAAAAATGGCGACGCCATCAATGGATTAAGCCAACAAGGTTTTGGCTTCTTAGAGGTCGGCACCATCACCCCCAAAGCACAGGCAGGCAATGACAAACCCAGGTTATTCAGACTGGCAGCCGATCAAGCCATCATCAATCGCATGGGGTTCAACAACAAAGGCATTGATTACTTGGTTAAAAAAGTTAAAAAATCTGGCTACAAAGGGGTGTTGGGCATCAATATAGGCAAAAACAAAAATACCAGCAATGAACAAGCCGTCAGTGATTACACCCATTGCTTTGCAAAAGCGCACACCTTGTGTGACTACATTACGGTGAACATTTCATCACCCAACACCCCCAATTTACGCGAACTACAAAATGACCAAGCATTGACCGATTTGTTGCAAGGAATCAAATCCAAACAGCTTGAATGTGAAGCAAAAGACGGTAAATACACACCCATTTTGGTAAAAATTTCACCCGATCAAAATACCCAACAACTTGAGTTTATGGTGCAACAAATCAGCAGCCTTGGGTTTGATGGCATCATTTGCACCAACACCACTGTTGACCGACCCACTTGGCTGAAAAGTAATCAAAAAACTGTGCAGCAGATGGGCGGATTAAGTGGTAAGCCATTGCTGGAAAAATCTAATGAAACGCTGAGGCTAGTTAGACAATTCGCTGGCAAAAATTTCCCAATTATTGCAGTTGGTGGTATCATAGATAGTCAAGATGCCCTGGATAAATTTGCAGCGGGTGCAGATTTGATACAAATATATACAGGGTTCGTTTTAAAAGGAAACGCCTTGATCAATCAAATTAATAAGCAACTAATCAGTGAAAATACTAGAAAACCATAACCTTAAAAATCTCAACACCTTTGCAGTAGATTGTTACTGTGATCAATTTGCTGAAATTCAATCCCTCAGTGACTTAGAGGCATTACCCCATAACATTAAAATCACTGAAATGTTGATTATGGGCAGCGGCAGTAACATTTTATTCACTGAAAAACTGAACCGTTTTGTGGTCCGTTTCAAACCCCGCAAGCACATCACTGTAGTAGATAACTTGGTGGTCGCATGGGCAGGCACACCGTGGCATGAGTTGGTGATGTGGGCAGTCGATAAAAATTTAGGCGGCATTGAAAACCTGGCCTACATCCCAGGGTTGGTGGGTGCAGCACCTTTTCAAAACATTGGTGCCTATGGTACTGAGTTGCGTGACAGTTTGGTTTGGGTTGAGGTTTATAACTGGCACACTGGCCTGTACCACCGGCTCAGCAATGAAGAATGCTTGTTTTCATACCGCCACAGCGTTTTCAAATACCATGACCAACCTTGGGTTATCAGTCGCATTGGCTTAGACCTCAGGTCTGACAGCCCCATCAATATTTCATACCAACCCTTGCAAGATAAGTTTGCCAAGCAAAGTAAACCACCTACTTATAAAGAAGTGGCACAAGCAGTGACCGAAATTCGACAAAGTAAATTACCCGATCCAAGCGAGCTAGCCAATGCGGGCAGTTTCTTTAAGAATCCAGTGATTGATCCACAGGTTGCAAAGCGCATACAACGTCGGTTCAAAGATTTACCCTTGTTTGAAACCAAACACTGTCAAGAACAAAAAACCAGTGCCGCTTGGTTGCTGGAACAATGTGGATTCAAAGGACACAGAGAAGGAGATGCCGGTTTCTATGACAAGCATGCCTTGATACTGGTTAATCACGGCCATGCCACTGGACAAGAGTTATTAAAAATGACAAAAATGGCCAAACGCGCAGTGAAAGTTAAGTTCGGCATCGAATTAGAAGAAGAAGTCCGGGTGCTCTGATACGCCTTATTCAGTTGCTTGCTGTGGAAAATACTTGATACAGGTCAAAATCCACATAAATAATCCATTGTAGGCTTTAATCTGTGCCTCAAAGATCAGCGAATTAATGATAATATACGTTTTTTACCCCCCTATCTTGGAACTTTAAGTTATGAAAAAATCGACATTAATGACATTGACATTATTACTCTCTAGTTTATCTGCATTTGCTGGCGATATAGAAGCCGGAAAAGCCAAGTCAGCCATTTGTGCAGCATGTCATGGTCCAGCTGGAATCAGCGTCAGTCCATTGTGGCCTAACTTGGCCGGTCAAAAAGAAGCTTACTTAGCCAAACAAATAAAAGCTTTCAAAAACGGAGAGCGCAAAGACGCAAGCATGGCACCTATGGTGGCTGGTTTAACCGATGCTGATATTGACAACCTGGCAGCTTATTACGCCAGTCTGAAATAAAAGCTGCAGCAACAAAATACCTTTCAAAGCCTGCTTATTCAAAGCAGGCTTTTTTTTCCTAAAAAAAATTAACCCTTATCTGTAATTGCCACGTATATAGCCTATGAGTTTATCAAAAAGGTATCAATATGAAAAAAACAGCATTAATCACAATCACAACTTTATTGGCAGCTTGTGCAGGTCAACAACCAGACCAAGCCACTCAAGATAAAGCCGAACAAAAAGCCCTTGTTTCCCCACCACAAACTAATGTGGTGTATGAAGCAGAAAGTGTTGGCGCCAACAAGTTAACACCAACAGCTGCTCGGCAAAAAATTGCCGTGGCTGACAGCATGCAAATGTACCACCACATGCCATCACCCTCGCCGCTGATGCAAGACCGAGAAAACTACCATCACTTTGAAAACCAATCCATCCAGTCAGTGCTGAACAACCCAATTTCCACATTCAGTATAGATGTAGACACTGGCTCATATGCCAACGTACGACGACAATTAAATCAAGGGCAAATTCCACGGCAAGATGCAGTCAGAGTGGAAGAAATGATCAATTATTTTGCTTACGACTATGCCAAGCCAGAGGACATCAATCAACCCTTCTTGGCCAACACTGAAATAGCCCCTTCTCCATGGAACCCAGCAGCACATTTATTACACATAGGCATCAAGGGCTATGAAAAAGCTGCCACCGCGCGACCTGCTGCAAACTTGGTGTTTTTAGTGGATGTATCTGGTTCTATGAACAGCCCAGACAAAATAGGACTATTGAAATCATCACTTAAACTATTGACCAAACAAATGAACGCTGATGACCGCATTTCTATGGCAGTTTATGCCGGTGCTGCAGGCGTGGTATTAGAACCAACAGCAGGTAACAACCAAGCCAAAATTGCCGAAGCTTTGGACCAACTCAGCGCCGGAGGTTCCACCAACGGTGCGGCAGGTATTCACCTGGCTTACCAATTGGCAGAACAAAACATGATTAAAGGGGGCATCAACCGCATCTTGATTGCTACAGATGGCGATTTCAATGTTGGCACGACAGATTTTGAAGCCCTGAAGGAGTTGGTAGAAGCAAAGCGTAAAAAAGGGGTTTCTTTGACCACTTTGGGTTTTGGTACCGGCAATTACAATGATCACTTAATGGAACAATTGGCTGACGTCGGCAACGGTAACTATGCTTATATAGACACCATTAAAGAAGCCAATAAAGTACTGGTTAATCAAATCAACTCCACTTTATTCACCATTGCCAAAGATGTAAAAATACAAGTCGAGTTCAACCCAGAAGTGGTCTCTGAATATAGGTTGATTGGTTATGAAAACAGACAATTGAATACTGAAGATTTTGATAATGACAAAGTAGATGCCGGCGAAATTGGTGCTGGGCATACAGTAACAGCTATTTATGAAATTGTTTTACAAGGCAACCAAGGCTGGTTGGGTGAGTCAAGGTACCAAAAACAACCCATCACCACCAAAAACCAAGCTGAAATTGCATATTTGAAAATCAGATACAAGCAACCTGATGCAGACCAAAGCCAGTTATTACAATGGCCCATCTTGAAACACGACATCAAAAGTTTAGATGCGGCTTCTAATGAGTTTAAATTTGCGGCATCAGTTGCCGCATTCGGACAAATTCTCAGAGAAGGAACTTATTTAAAATCATTTGGTTATGATGACATCTTAAACTTAGCACGCAACTCCAAAGGTCATGATTCATTTGGTTACAGGGGAGAGTTTTTACAGCTGGTATCACTGGCAAAAGGCTTGGCTAAGTAACGGGCATGACATAAAATGGTGGTATGCCAAAGCAACAAATTGATGAACAAATGAATGACGAGCAATTGATGAAAATATTCAGTCAAACAACTCATGTCAATAACCAGAGGGCCTTTGAAATGTTATACCAAAGACACAAAGGCCCCCTATTTCGCTTCATCAAAAAATCCATCAACCATGAACAGGATGCCAAAGAAGTGTTTCAAGAGCTTTGGTTCAGAATCATTAACAACAAACAACAATACGACAGTCAGCAAAAATTCACCACTTGGGCATACACCATTGCCAGAAGACTGATAATTGATCAATTCCGTAAAACCGGCAGAACGGCTGAATTAACCCGATTTGATGCCAACCCTGAGGCTCAACTCAGTGAGCATGCAGTGAAGCGGCCTGACAATGAATTTGAAACCAAGCAAATGGCCAAAGAACTTAACCATGCCATCACTTTGTTACCGCCTAATCAGCGACAAACTTTTGTCATGAAACATGAAAGCGGTTTGAGCATCAAAGAAATAGCCGCAATTTCGGCACAGCCACTTGAACAAACCAAAAGCCAATACAGGTATGCTGTGCAAAAAATTAAATTGGCATTGGAGCGCTTCAAATGAACGACAATGAAAACCAAATAATTAACGACTTGTACCAACAAGGCAATCAAGAACAACCACCCAAAGCCTTGGATGATTTGATATTGAAACACGCCCAACAAAGTCAGCATACTGCCAGTAATGCAGTAAAGGGCCGTCAATGGCGTCCATGGCTGGCCGCCGCCTCAGTGGTGCTGGTGCTTCCGTTGATTTGGTTGTTGACACAAAATCAACAATTACATGAAACCACCGAAACTATGGGCCAATCCATTGGCAATGATACAGCACCGGTAAAAAGTGAAGCACCAAAAAATCTCAATGATGCTGGCACAAGCGCTGAGTTACCGGTAATGGATGAAGTTGAAGTTGAAGCTGAAGCCAGTCCTGAAATCAGCAGTTATTACGAGCAACCAGCTGCCGCACCAATGCTTGATTCACAAGAGAAAATTGAGGCTCAAAGCCAACGTTCTATCAGTGGCAAACCAATTGACAAAGCCTCATTACAAGCCAATAAAGCAGTTTTGATGGATGAATTAAAAGCCAAAAAACGCACCATTAAGCCCAGTACCATGGACCCCTTGATGGCTTTAGAGTATGAACAATTTGGTCGCTATTTGGAACAAGGTCAAATTGAATCAGCTGACAACTTGTTAACTGAAATGCAAGAAAACTGGCCAGATTTTGACTTTGAGGAGATGATTTATCGCTTGGCTGAAGCTGAAATAGAAAACTAATAATTCCTGCGCTTATAATTTACTTGGCTCTCCACAACAGTCCTGTTTCACGATTTAAGATAAAAAATTGATGGTCGTTGTGATGGAGCTCAGCGACTGTGGTAATCTCATAACGTCAATGCGACCTTTAAATTACCTGAACAGTCACGACAGATTTACGAGATTGCCGCACTCGTTCCTCGTTTGCAATGACTTTCAGTTTGTTTATTTTCAACATAAATCATGGAACAGGAGACTTCTGGATTGCCAAGATAGTTTAAATAAAGTAGGTGATTCTGCGAGTTAAACTTGTTTAACTGCTGGTCTCAAGACTGTTTACTGGCTTTAAAAGAACCGGTCTACAAACAGCCAAATGCGGTAATAGGCTACCACTGGTTTCGCCTAATAAAATCACAATACCCGGTGTGCCCGAGGCGCTTTTATGGTAAAGCAGAACAGCGTCTGAAAGTCACCTGAAATCGGCCTAAGTACATTGCAAACAACCACATATCAATACCAATTGGTTGTTTATGAGCAACCAATCCCACCAAGAGTTTTTTTAACAACCTAAGGCATTGGCCACTTGGCTGTTGGACTTCCTACCCAAAACTGCAGATATCTGTCGACCAGCACCTATCAAAGCATCCAAATCAACACCGGTCTCAATACCCATACCGTTGAGCATATATACCACGTTTTCAGTACTGACGTTACCAGTAGCACCTTTGGCATATGGACAGCCACCAATGCCAGCCACCGATGCATCTATCACTGATGCACCAGACTCAAGACAAGCTTGGATATTGGCCAGTGCTTGTCCATATGTATCATGAAAATGCAGTGCCAATTGTTTGGTCGGCACCTGCTTGGCACATAAGTTAAACATTTGCTGCGCAGCCAAGGGCGTACCTGTACCAATGGTGTCACCTAAGGACACTTCATAACAGCCCATCGCATGTAACCTTTGTGCTACTTGCGCGACCACCAATGGATCAATATCACCTTCATAAGGACAGCCCAATACGCAGGAAACATAACCCCGCACTTTGATGTTTAAATTGCGCGCCCGCTCCATCACAGGAACAAACCGATCAAATGATTCTTCAATACTGCAATTGATGTTTTTTTGATTGAATGTTTCTGAAGCTGCAGTAAACACCGCGACTTCTTGGATACCCGATTCGATTGCAGCTTCAAGCCCTTTCATATTGGGTGTGAGAGCCGAATAACAAACTGATTCATCGGCAGTCAAACCAGCACATACTTGTTTAGCATCTGCCAATTGTGGCACCCATTTAGGTGATACAAAACCAGTTACTTCAATGTGTTTAACACCAGCAGTGCGCAAGCCATTAATCAACTTAAGTTTGTCTTCAACAGCGATGATTTGTTTTTCATTTTGTAATCCATCACGCGGAGAAACTTCAACAATTTTAACTTTTCTAGGATAAGTCATAAGGGTTCAAGCTCCACCAAAACAGCTTCAGCTTTGACTTGATCACCGGCTTTAAAGTGCACTTGCTCTATGCTTGTATCACGTTCAGCTTTCAGCTCCAGCTCCATTTTCATGGCCTCCATAACTACCAAAGTTTGACCCGCCTGTACACTGTCACCAGCTTGCACTTTCACTTCGATGATTTTACCTGGCATGGGGGCATAAATTGCGTTGGCATCAGATGCGGACGCTTGCGCCTCATGATCTGCTAATGTTAGCTCGTAACGCAAGTTTTGGTGAATAATTTGTACTTGGTTGCGGTGTACATGGCACAAATCATGACGCTGCGGCACATAATGGTGTTGCCCATTCACCACATACGCCTCACCTTCACGGATGACCTCATGTTGTTGCGCTTCACCCTGATAAGTAAATGCCAAGGACAATGGCTGTTGCCCTTGTATACGCCATCCATTGGCGTTACACCACACCGAAGGATTGGCTTGGTGTTGTAACAAATGATGCGCATAGATGGCCATCACAACAGGGTTCAACTGATTAGATAACTGCAATTCATTGTTATCTAAACTGTTGGTAAATATTTGGTGTTTTTTAAAAGCCTGAGTGGCCAGCAACTGTGACAAGAATGGCACATTGGTTTTAACTCCAAAAACCGCACTTTCATTCAACACTTGCTGCATTTGCTTGATGCATTGATCTCGGTCTTGGGCCCAAACCACCAGTTTTGCAATCATTGGGTCGTAATGAATGGTCACTGAGTCACTGGTTCTAACGCCTGAGTCGACCAAAGTATTGGGGGCTTGCTTAAGCTTGACCCGTTCCAATAGACCGGTTGATGGCAAGTAATTATTTTCAGGATCCTCAGCATATATCCTGACTTGAATCGCATGCCCTCTGGCCTGAATTTCAGTTTGTTTCAATGGCAAAACTTCACCCGCAGCAATTTTAATCTGCCAAGCAACCAAATCTACTCCAGTTATCATTTCAGTTACCCGATGCTCAACCTGTAATCGGGTGTTCATTTCCATAAAGTAAAATGAATCATCACCGTCCATAATGAACTCAATTGTACCTGCGCCAACATAGTCTATTGCTTGGGTGGCTTTCACCGCAGCATTCAACATATCGGTTCTGGTGGCATCGCTCAGGCCAGCTGCTGGTGCTTCTTCAATGACCTTTTGGTAACGCCTTTGGGTTGAACAGTCACGCTCAAATAAATGCACCACATTACCATGTGAATCTGCAAAAACCTGCACTTCAATGTGCTTAGGCTTGGTGATGTACTTTTCTAAAATCACTTGATCATCACCAAAAGCATTCATCGCTTCGCGCTTGGCCGAATGCAACTGATCGAGGAATTCCTCTTTGTTGTGAACTATTTTCATGCCTTTACCGCCGCCACCGGCAACGGCTTTAATCAGCACAGGATAACCCACTTGATCTGCAGCCTGCTGCAAAGTGGCCTCACTCTGATCAACTTCTTGGTAGCCAGGTACACAAGGCACATCGGCTTGTAACATGGTGATTTTCGCCGCTGACTTTGAACCCATCAGTCGCAAAGCTTCGGTGGGGGCACCGATAAACACCAGACCAGCAGCTTGTAAAGCCTCGGCAAAATTTGCCCGTTCTGATAAAAACCCATAACCCGGGTGAACTGCATCTGCTCCAGTGGCTTTGGCAGCAGCAATTATTTTATCAATATTCAGGTAAGATTCGGCTAAATCAGTACCGCCTAAGTGACACGCTTCGTCTGCCATTTGCACGTGTTTTGCATGCCTGTCCGCATCAGCAAATACAGCCACGGTTTTGATTTTCATTTGACGACAGGTTTCGATGATGCGAACCGCAATTTCTCCACGGTTGGCAATCAATATTTTATTGATAGGCATAAGGTATGGTGATTATCAGCTGATTTATAGTGCTGAATATTATACAACATTCAATGCAAATTTCGGCTTTGATTTCTGCTGAAAACCCAACAACTTTGACTGTGCTTTGTTGTTTTCAAATGGATTCAAACACAGTTCAGATAAAACAAAGAAAAGAAACAGTTTTATTAAAAAATGACTTTTAAATTGGATTGATTTTCAACAGTTCTCTGCTGTTGATTTTTCTGCCTTGTACCAGATGATTGACTACACTGCGCATCAAGCTGGAAATTTCATTTAATTGTTGGCCATTCAAATTTACTGCATCAATAAACAGTTGAAATGTTTCTGCCAAACAGTGAAACTGGTCCTGTTTACTGTAACCAAACACCAGACCATTGACTGGATCAAATTCAACAAACTCCTTGCCTGAAGACCCATCAGGCAACTGCAGCTCATAGCCCAACTCACAACATAACAACCACTCAAAACGCCGTAACAGAGGTCTTACGGAAGTAGATTTTTGCAAGGCTTTTACGGTGTTCTGATAAGCTTCAAATATAACTTCGGTGGCATGCTCATTGATTCTGACCAAGGTCAATAGCTCATTGCAATAAAGCATCGACACATGATTTTTATACGCACAGTGCTGTAAGACATTGGTCTGTTCTGCAGCTATCAAAGTTTTAAGAGAGGACTTACCCATCAAGTTAATTTGAGTTAATGTAAATGGTTGAAGCTGACCTTTTAGTTTAGACTTTGGGCGTTGGCTGCCTTTGGCAATGGCATCGATGATGCCATGGTTTTGGGTGATGAGTTTAATCAACTCACTGCTGTCTTGGTAGGCTCTTTTATGCAGAATATAGGCTTGGTCGGTAATCATTGATCAGCATTGAAAAGCTGTTATGTGGATTTTTTAATCTTTGAATTCATCGGTGTAGCCCAGTGATTCAATCGCCCTGATGTCATCTGTCCATGATGACTTGACTTTGACCCATAACTTCAAATTCACTTTGGCATCAATAAAAGCTTCAATTTCTTGTCTTGCCTTAATGCCTATTTGTTTTATGGCATCTCCTTTGGTACCAATAATGATGCGCTTTTGGTTATTGCGTTCCACCCATATATTGGCATGTATGTGGTGCATTTCACCCTTTATATTATCGGCTTTGATTTCATATGCTTCAATATTAACCGTAACACTGTAAGGCAGTTCTTGATGAAACCGATCCATTAACTGCTCTCTGATTAATTCAGTTATGAAAAACCTGGTTGATCGATCTGACACCTGTTCTTCATCAAAAATTGCTTCACCTTGTGGCATGAAGTCATGAATCACATCAACCAAAGGCCCAACGTGTTTATTTTTCAGCGCACTGATGTAATGTATGGCATCAAAGGAAAATTCTTGCATGATTTTTTCAACAAATGGAATCATCTGTTCTTTGTGCTTGAGTTTATCAACCTTATTAACCACCAATATTTTTTTGGCATTCGACTGACTGATGATATTGGCCGCACGCAAATCTTCATCTGTCCATTTAAGTGCTTCTACTAAAAACAAAACTACATCAACATCATGCGAAGAGGATTGTGCGGTTTGGTTTAAATATTTATTTAACGCGGTACCTTTTTGATTGTGAATACCAGGTGTATCAATAAATATGACCTGCCCACGAGCCGTGCTGTGAATGGCTAAAATTTGATGTCGAGTGGTTTGCGGTTTAGGTGAAACTATGGACAGTTTTTGCTGTAAAATTTGATTGATCAGTGTGGATTTACCTACATTAGGTCGACCAATAACTGCCGCATATCCAGATTTATAAATTCCTGTGATATCAGAACTCATGATGGTCGCAAACTTTCAATGGCTTTATTGGCTGCTGATTGTTCGGCTTTTTTGATTGAGCTGCCAGTGGACTCTACCGACAGTTTCAACTCGTTAACCAGACACAACACTTTGAACCTGATTTCATTGTTAATTTCTATTTCTTCGATGGTTTTATACTCGGGTAGTTGCAAGCCTTGTTGCTGCAGAATTTCTTGTAGTTCAGATTTTGGGTCTTTTTTTATCAGTGTAGGATTGATTAACTGTAGCCATGGTTGCATCACAGACTCAATAAAGTTTTTGGCTACGTTATAACCTTGATCCAATAACACTGCACCAAACACGGCCTCAACCGCATCGGCCAAAACTGATGACTTGTTCACACCACCAGATTTGATTTCGCCTTGGCCCAACTTTATCATTTGACCCAGCTCATAATGCCTGCCAACTGCAGCAAGGGTTTTACCTTTAACAATTTGCGACCTGAGACGTGAAAGCTCACCTTCAGTTAAATCAGTGTATTTTTGAAACAAGTAATTTGATATCACCAGCGACAATATTGAATCACCTAAAAACTCAAGTCGTTCGTTGTTATTTTTGCCCATACTGCGGTGAGTTAAGGCCTGCTGAATCCAGTGATCCTCATGCCACTCTATGTTTTGTCCAAGAACTTTCAATTGATTAATTCAGCTGTACCTGATCTTCGAAGCGCATCAAAAATGACAAGTTATATAAAAATTCTTTTTCAACTTCATATTTAACCAACAACTCCCTGCCATTACCCCTGATGACTTTGAAATCAGCTGAATTAAGATGCGTTACATAACTGATGTTCAAACGTTTCATCATTCCAGACTTTATTTGTCCAGGTGTTTTACCAGCACTTTCTGCAGCTTCTGCTTTCATGGCTTTGACCACTGAAAAATGATCCATGTACACTGGCCCAATTTGCATGCCCGCATAAAGAAAAAAGCCCAATACTCCCAATACAAATATAAAGCCTATCAGTGTGATGCCTTGTGCTTTCTTTAATGATTTCATGGTTTTACCTCTGTTATCTCAACAATTAATTTATATATTTTAACCGAATTATTATCAATTGATGCTTAATTAATGTCAAATTATCTTCGTGCCAATGCGTTTCAGCCCTTCAAAGAAATTAGGAATGCGCCAATGCATCCATATGAATTGCGCTTTACCGACCAAGTTCCTTTCTGGGACCAGACCCCAAACCCGGCTGTCTGCAGAGTTATCACGGTTATCACCCATCACAAAATAATGACCTTCTGGCACAGTCAATTGGGTGAAGTTAAAGGCTTGGTTAGAGATGCCATTGATGGTCAACATTTTATGTCCAACGCCATTTAAATATTCAATCTTTTCAATCACTGTGTGTCTGGGTTGTAAATCATCTATAAAGCCTTCGTATTGACCAACAACTTCTTGTTTAACAGCTTCACCATTTAAATAAATTTTTTCCGTTCTGGCATCAAAATAAAATTCATCACCTGGTAAGCCAATGACTCTTTTGATGTAATCATCTTTTTGGTTTGGCGGGTACCTGAATACCACCACATCACCGCGCTCTGGCTGGCCAATTTCGATGAAAGTGTCATGCAGAACAGGTAATTTAAGTCCATATGAAAATTTATTCACATAAATAAAATCTCCAGTCAATAAAGTAGGCATCATTGATGAAGAAGGGATTCTGAATGGTTCAAAAACAAAGGTTCTGACCAGCAAAACAAATATAAACACCGGAAAGAAGGAATAACCAAACGCAATGATTGAGGCCATAACCCCGGGGTCTTGAGGTGCTTCTCCACGGTATTTAAATTTGCCTATCAACCAACAAACCAAAGTAATGGCGCTGGCCAGCGTTAAAAATGCTTCAAAATCAAAATGAATTTCATTCACTGTTCATGTTCCTCTAACTGTCTACTTTTAATACGGCCAAGAAAGCCTCTTGCGGCACTTCTACACGACCAATTTGTTTCATCCGTTTTTTACCGGCTTTTTGCTTTTCTAATAACTTTTTCTTTCTCGAAGCATCACCACCATAACATTTTGCAGTAACGTTTTTACGCAATGCCTTGACTGTGGTTCTGGCAATCACTTGTGAGCCTATGGCTGCTTGAATCGCAACATCAAACATTTGACGTGGAATCAACTCCTTCAACCTATCAGTCAAATCTCGCCCACGTCGCTGCGCATTGTCTCGATGCGTTAATACCGACAAAGCATCTACCCGCTCGCCATTAATCAGCACATCCAAGCGGATAAATGGACCAGCCAAATAATGGCTGAATTCGTACTCAAATGACGCATAACCACGACTGACTGATTTCAAACGATCAAAGAAATCCAGCACCACTTCACTCAAAGGCAGTTCAAAAGTCAGTTGCACTTGATTGCCTAAATACTGCATGTTTTTTTGAATGCCACGCTTTTCAATACACAATGTTATGACTGAACCCACATAATCTTGAGGCAACAGTATATTGGCCGTGATGATAGGCTCTCTGATTTCTTCAAACATAGCAGGTAAATCAGCTGGGTTATCCAGCATCACTTGGTTGCCACTTTTATCAATCATTTCATAAACCACAGTTGGCGCCGTGGTTACCAAGTCTATATCAAACTCACGTTCAATCCGTTCTTGTACGACTTCCATGTGGAGCATGCCTAAAAAGCCACATCTAAAGCCAAAGCCTAGTGCGGTTGAAGACTCAGGCTCAAACTTCAGTGAAGCATCGTTCAACTGCAGCTTTTCCAAAGCTTCACGCAAGTCTTGATAGTCATCGGCTGAGGTTGGAAACAAACCAGCAAATACCCGAGGCTGTGATTGCATGAACCCAGCCAATGGCTCCTTGGCTGGGTTTTGAGTTAAGGTTATGGTGTCACCAACTGGCGCACCATGCACATCTTTAATCGATGCACTTAAATACCCCACTTCTCCACACTTAAGGTGTTTGCCTGGGGTTCTTTTAGGGGTAAATTTACCTAAGCCCTCAACCAGTTGATCAGACTTAAGCGACATGATTTGAATTTTATCTTTGACCGTTAATTCACCGTTAAATATTCGAATCAATGACACCACACCTAAATAATTATCAAACCAAGAGTCAATGATAGAGGCTTGTAGTGGTGCATCTGGAGACCCTTCAGGTGCAGGAATTCGTTGGGCAATGGCTTCAAGCACTGTATCAATGCCCAGCCCAGTTTTGGCTGAAACCAGTAAGGCGTCAGAGGCATCAATACCAATAATCTCTTCTATTTCTTGTTTAACCCGTTCCACATCGGCCGAGGGCAAATCAATTTTATTGATCACAGGGATCACTTCCAGACCCATTTCTATGGCAGTATAACAATTGGCCACAGACTGTGCCTCTACACCTTGAGCCGCATCAACCACCAACAAAGCCCCTTCACAGGCTGCCAGTGATCTCGAGACCTCATAAGAAAAATCCACATGACCAGGGGTATCAATCAAGTTGTATTGATAAACCTCACCAGATTCAGACGTAAACTCTAAACAAACCGCCTGTGACTTAATGGTGATACCCCGTTCACGCTCAATATCCATGCTGTCCAAAACCTGTTTATCCATTTCACGTTCGGTCAAGCCCCCACAAACTTGAATGAACCGATCGGCCAAGGTTGATTTACCATGATCAATGTGGGCAATGATGGAGAAGTTTCGAATGTTTTTCATTAATTCCTGTGCAGGTGTGGTTATATTATTAACAGCCATAAACAACAAATCCCATGAGATTCATGGGATTTGTGAATTTGGCACTATTTTATACTGTTAATGGTTAGCGTTCAATCACTATAAACGTATTACCTGCACCTCGTTTAATCAATAAAACCAGCGGTTCATCTTCACTTAAACTGTCAATGGCTTCACTGAAGTCAGTTAAATTATCAATGTTCTGTTTGCCTATTTTCTTGATTACATCACCAACCCTGAGGTTTGCTCGCTCTACGTCACGCTCGGATATGGCGGTAACGATGACACCCGATTTTTCACCGGTGCGCTCTTTATCTTGCTCCGACAATTTACTGACTGAAAAACCAATACCAGCTGAGACTTCATTTTTGCCGTTGCCAGCACTGCCACCATCAGCAGTTAAACTCAAAGCATCTAATTGAGCGGTTAATTTTTTTACTTTACCGTCTCTGAACACTTCAAAAGCCACTTCTGTATCAGGCATAACACTGCCTACCACTGGCGGCAATGATTGGCTGGTTTTAATTTTTTTGTTGTTAAAGCTGATAATAACATCACCTACTTCAACACCTGCTTTTTCAGCTGCACTGTCAGGTGATACTTGGTTAACCAAAGCACCCATGGGCTTATCCATGCCGAAATAATCGGCTTTGGCTTGGTTGACATTCTCAATACCCACACCCAACAAACCACGCTTCACTTCGCCATTGGCTTGCAGTTGTTTTGCGACATTCATTGCCACATCAATAGGTACAGAAAATGAGATTCCCATGTAACCACCAGTGTTGGAGAATATCAGCGTATTGATACCTACAACTTCACCTTTAAGGTTAATTAATGGACCACCTGAGTTACCACGATTGATGGGTACGTCTGATTGGATGTAAGGCACATACTGTTGCCTACCAATTTGGCGGCCTTTGGCACTGATTATGCCTTTGGTGACTGAATTTTCAAAACTCAGTGGCGAGCCTATTGCCATCACCCATTCACCAATTTGCAACTCATCGGCTGAACCCAGTTTCAACTTTGGTAAATTTTTTCCATCAATTTTTAACAAGGCAATGTCACTGGCCTCATCTTCACCAATCAGTGTGGCTTCGTATTCGCGACGATCCAATAAAGTCACTAAAATCTTATCCGCACCATCGATCACATGACGATTGGTTAGAATCAATCCATCTTCTGAAATGATGAATCCAGAACCACCTGAAACGCGGTCACGGTTTTGTGGTTGATTTGGGATACCAAAAAAGCGAAACAACTCTTCATTTGGTTGTGGTGTATTGCTGGTTTTTTCTTCTGCATTTTCTCTGGCCACAATATTCACCACTGCAGGACCTGTCAACTCGGCCAGATCAACAAAATTAGGCAGATTCGATTCTTTGGCCAATGAAGTCAAACTGAATAACATCAATGACATGAATAGATATACTCGTTTCATTCTTTACTCCTTCAATTGATTGGATTAATAATCGGTAATAGACTGTAAAATTCTGGATTAGTGCCAGACAATTATAAAATCGTGACTTTTGGCCTAAATTTCAAGGGTGAAAAAGCCTGAACTCGACGTGCGGCCAAATAAACCAACAACAAACCACCTATGAATCCAAGACCTGCTGTTAAATCTGCACTGATGTTAAGCCAAACACCCACCCAATGGCCGGCAAGCAGTGACAGCATGATGATCAATAATGGCACTAAATAGAGTCGAGCACTGGACTTCATCAAATCATGGTTGTTGAACTCCAATTGCACCATTTGATTCAATAAATCAGGCCGCTGAAAGGTATCACCTGGATCCAAGAGTTGGTATTGTGAACTTGATTTTGATAATTTAAAAAGATTGTTGTGCGAAGAAAATAAATTTATGAGCGGCTTATTACAGTTGCTAGGGCAACCAACACAACGTTCAGTTTGGATCAGGTTCAACCATACAGAGTGGTTGTTTCTGGCAACCACTCTGGCAATTCTTTTCATTCTTCAGCGGTGTTATTCTGTTGAGCCTTTTGCCTGGTTTGAATGATGATTCGATTCACGTATTCAGTGTTGTAATACACTGGTATTTGCGGTTGGTAATTACTTTCAGACAAATACTGTTGAATTTGTGGTGTTAATGATGGGTAACGGGTGTAACCAGTTGGCTGTTCAACCCGCACCATACTGGCGTTAGGCGGATTAATGAATTGCTGTGAAGTTTTGGCGTAAACAGGGCTGTTTTGTACACTGTTCAGGTCATCTTGATTAAAAGTAAAAACCGCCACCAATGCTACTGAGGCCGCAATTGAAGCACCAGCCAAAGTCTTCATCCAACCACTGAATCGATTGGGTGCAGCTGTATCAATGGATTCTACACCAGCGTTAAGCTGCTTAACCACAGCAGCTCCCAGGTTGTCCATCAAAGGCGCATCGTGTTCTTGTTGCAGACAAGAGCGCAACATGTGGTAATTGTTCCAACTGGACTGTAACTGTTCGTCCGATTGCATGCGCTTCAATAGAAAACGGCTGCAATCATTCGGTAGTTCACCATCCATTAATTCGGATATGTTTTGTTTTGACTTATCTGACATGTTGTTCTCTTCTTAAACTCTCATCTGCTAATAGAGGTCGTAATGCCTGATCTATGGCATCACGTGCCCTGAATATTCTTGACCTAACTGTACCTATTGGGCAATCCATTTCGGCAGCAATTTCATCGTAACTTAGGCCATCAACTTCTCTTAAAATAATGGCTTTTTTTAAATCTTCTGGCAATTGTGCAATTGCTTTCGACATGGTTTTTTCTAACTCTCCGCGAGAATAGACAGCGTCTGGTGTGTCCAAGTTCCTGAAATCTTCATTACTTAAAAAAGATTCAGCATCTTCAAACTCTACCTGGGTGTTTTGAATTCTTCTGGATTTTGCTACCAAATGATTTTTTGATGTGTTAACGGCAATTCTGTATATCCAAGTGTAAAAAGAACTGTCACCACGAAAGTTCGGCAGTGCCCTAAAGACTTTAATAAAGACTTCTTGCGCCACATCTTGTATTTCATGGCGGTCTTTGATGAATTTAGCTATTACATTGGCCACTTTTTGTTGATAGCGATTAACTAACAGCTCAAATGCAGCCATCTTCCCTTGTTTCGCTTGCTCAACTAACTCTGCGTCCAACGTTTTTTCTGACATCTTATCTTGGTTTTTTGAATTCATTTAATTGCCTGGTTGGACTGTATAATGATGAAAATAGTTCATTACAATTAATTATTTTTTAATATTTTTTCTCGTTGCAATAAAATTCGATCAATTTCTTTTGCTGGTAACGGCCGACAAAACAAATAACCTTGGAAATAGTCACAGCCTTTTTGGGTTAAATAAATCCTTTGCTCTTCTGTCTCAACCCCTTCAGCCACAATCTGGTGCCCCACCCTCTTAGCCATATCTATGGTGGCATCTAATATGGCTTCATCATCAGGACTTAAACCAATATTCTTCACGAAAACTTGATCAATTTTTAAAGTTTTAGCGGGTATCTTACGCAAATAATCCAAAGTTGAGTGACCAGTTCCAAAATCATCAATCGATAATGTACAGCCTAAATTAACTAACTTTTTAAACATCAACAAGGCATCTTTAACACTTTTGAATTTTTCACTTTCTGTGATTTCAAAATCTAAGTGCTTAGAGTAAATACCCGTGCGTTCAATGATGTCACTGATTTTTTCAGTTAAATCTTTATCATTTAATTGCACAGGAGACAAATTGACTGACATACTCAACGGTAAATTGAATTTTCTTTGCCACTTTTTCAACATGACACATGACTTTTCAATGACCAGTAAACCAATCTGATGAATCAAATCTGATTGTTCAGCCAAGGGAATAAATAAACCAGGACTGATTAAACCCAACTCAGGATGCTCCCACCTGACCAAAGCCTCAAAACCCATAATGTCTTCGGTGTTGGCATTGATTTTAGGCTGGAAATAGACATCAATTTGATTTTGGTCGATGGCATGCTGTAAGTTTTTGACCATCTCTTCATTTTGTTTGGTATGATCTCCATCCAAGTTATTGTTATACACCGTGTATCGGTTTTTACCATTTAACTTGGCATCATACAGCGCAATATCAGCATGTTTAATCAACTTGCTGACGGTTTGCCCATGCTCTGGAAAGTAAGAAATACCAAGACTGATAGTTAGATTGATTTCACTGCCATTACTTAGTTTGATTGGGTTAGCAACAGATTTAAGTATCGCCGCAGCTATTTGAGTGGTTTTGGCCTGATCAACATTATTATTCAATAACACCAAAAACTCATCTCCAGCATAGCGTGCTGCCACACCCGAGCCATTGGTGTGTTTGTTAAGTAGTTTTGCTACACTGATTAGCACGTCATCACCCACATCGTGACCGAGTGAATCGTTGATGACTTTGAATCGGTCCAGATCTAAAAACATCACAGCCATAAAATCTGGCGATTGTTCAATAGAATGCTCAATGGCTTTGATGATGTAACGGCGATTCATTAGGTCAGTTAACACATCATATTGACTTTCAGATTCATGCGAGTGCTGTAACACTTTAAAGGCCATCGATTGTTTATAATGCAACGACAATTGTTTGAACAAAAGTTTCAGTTGCGCCCAATTAGGTGGCTGCTTTAAGCTACCCGCCACCATGATTGTGTCATTTTCATCATCTACAAAACAGTCACTGACTAGAAATGAATTTACAGAGTAGTAACTGAGAAAATCATCCCCAGGTATGTTTTTGTACGCGTCTTTTTCAACCGCAAATAGTTTTTTGGGGTCGATTTTACGGACAATAAACTCATGGTTTGCAGTTATAAACTTTTGCGCATAGTTATTCAATGAGCAATCCCAAACAACTTGCTTGTAATGTCCTGTATGGTTTTTTCGAACCATAAAACAAAAATCAAACTTCGCCCATTGCAACAAAACTTGCATCGCCTGTATATGCTGTTTATTGTCAAAATCTAAAGTAGTAACCAAAGCCAAATGCTTCAAAAACTGTTGCTGATACAAACGTTCAGTCTGGTCATGCAACTCAGCCAAATAATATCCCGTATCGCCTAAGTATATATAGTTAATGCGCAGCTCGATGTACCGGAATCCGGTGCCCAGATCTATCGCCAAACTCTCTTTCAACTCGCCTTTTTCGGTCAATTGTGAGATCAATTGTTCAATATCAGTGTCCTTTCTTAGGTCCACCGCTTTGTACCAAACTTGACCAAGCAAATCAGATTCTTTGACCTTGAAAACCTTACTCAAAGCATCATTAACGTGAATCACTTCATGAGAAGTCACGTCTATTAAAACTTTGGGCAAACCGGATAATTGGAATAGGTTCTGGGTAAAATGCTCTAACTCTGCTTTTGAATCAGCACCTTCAACCACTGCAGACGTAACAACTGCGCCAGCGACTTTCTTGGCGATCAATTCTTGGTGTGAAACTGGGGAAAATATCAATTCACTTACATGCAAAGCAATCTCTTTGTATTGTTCGTGACTTAATCCAATCTGCTGAGAAACCAAACCGATTAGCTTCAACTCAGGGTACTTATCTTTGAGGCGAATGATTTGACTGTTGTTTTGCACCCACTGCTTAGATATTTCAAACACCAACACTGAAAAATCATCTTCATCGTTGGATAACATCAAATTCATTTGATCAATGTCACTGGCAGTAAATATTTTATCAGCATTCAGCTCATCAAAATAATTGAAGAACTGCAAGCGGTCTTTTTTCTCGCTGCAAGCGATTAAGATGGTTTGATTATGGAAGGTCATTGGCACTGATCCATTTACCATCACGCAGCACGTAATTACCATCTAACCCCATATTAAATTCAATGTGTTTACCCTTGTCGGAAAAAAACTTATGGGTTTTGTCTTTTGGCAGGATGAACATGAACTTGACCACTCCACTGAGTTCTGGTGAGTGTTTGGTAAAATACAGCTTGGCATCCAACCAACTGTCTTTGTTGTTGATTGGAAATATAAACACTGAAAAATGCTTTCTTTCCAAGGCAAATTTAATGGCCTCCTTAAACTCTTTGGTTTTAGGTGCCGGCGGTTCAGAACTTTTCAAGTTCATTAAGCCCTCACCACCGATCCAAAGGTAAGTGGCCCAACCAGTTCTCAGCGACAATGATTTTAGGCTTTGAGACAAGCCTTCATTGGAGTTTTTGTGCACGTACAATGCCAAATTAGCTGAACGCAGTTCATCCTCAAGGTTGAGTAATTCGTGACTGCTGAGAAATTCACTCATCTTTACATGGTCATGGTCGGAATATCTTGACCGCTGTAAGGCGCCAAGATGCTGCTGATTTTAGTCTTAACCACTTCCATATCCGCATCATCACTGAACTGTACACCAATGCCTTGAGAACGCCCACCCTGTGAACCTTTGGGGGTCAACCAAATAACTTTACCAGTGATTGGCATGCGCTCATCTTGATCTAAGGTTAAAATCATGAAAACATCATCGCCAATCTTGAAGTTTTTGGTGGTTTTTACAAACAATCCTCCATTGGTGATGAACGGCATATAACATTGATGTAATTCTGCCGCACCTTGAATATTCAAAGACAGAATACCTTTTTTAGCCATACCACCAGCAAATGCCATAATTAACTCCTCTGATTTAATTCACTTTTGATCTCAAGTAACATCGCCTCTAACAACAATTGGGCTTTAATTTGAGTCTGTAAGTTTAGCATAAACAGTTGAGTCAATTCAGTAACTTTCATAATAATATGAACCACTTTGGGGCTTTTCTTAATCAATAAATTTAAAGGGTGATCAGGTAAAACTTCGTGACTTTTCTGACCCAACACAGATTTAGCTAGCTGTAAGTAATAACGTTGTAACAATGGCCAACTTGTTGAATGCATATTTTCCAGTAAATATTTAGCAACTTGTGTGACTGGTTTTTGGGCTGTGAATGCTGCATACAATTCATCAATATAACCTTCAAAGTCAAGCAGATGTTTCTCAGCCAGCAAATTCAAGGCGGTTTTGGGTTGGTAGTCACTTAAAAGCAGAGCGTCTTGCACCGAATGCTCAGCGCTTACCCCACTGTTCTGTTGTAACCATGCCGGCAAAGCTGCTTTTTCTGTTTGATTAACAGCGATGTCAATGGCGATACAGCGGCTTCTGATGGTGGGCATCAATTGATGTTTATGGGCTGTAACCAAAAACAGAATGCCACGACTGGGTGGCTCTTCTAAAACTTTTAACAACGCATTGGCAGCAGCCACATTCATGCAATCAGCCTGGTTAATTACCGCAATTTTATAATCTGAACAATGTGGTGTTGAAGTAAAAAACTCAGTCAGTTCGCGAATCATTTTTACTTTTATCACATTTTTATCAGGTTCAACAAGCTGCACATCTGGGTGGTGATTCTGTTTTTGTAAGGTGCAATTCTGACAATTGCCACAATGACCATCGGTCACTTTTCGGCACATCAGATTGGCCACCACCACATTCAGGAATTCATGCTTACCCATCCCAGCTTGGCCACTGACAATCACAGCTTGAGGCTTATGATCGTTTGCAATGGCTGATTGCCACTGGGTTAAATGCTTATCCAACCAAAAACTACTCATGACAGCAGCAACTCCTTAAAGCCGTCCATTTGAGCAATAATTTGCTGTTTAACCTCAGCTATAGACAGGTTGGCATTAATTGATTTGATTCTGTTGGGCTCAGCTTTGGCTCTGAGTTGATAGCCACGACAAATATTTTCAAAAAACGCTGCATCCTCTTGTTCAATGCGGTCTTTTTGCGAACGGTCCGCCGCCCTGTTTAAACCCGTCTGGGGGTCAACTTCTAACAACAAAGTTAAATCAGGCTTGGTACCTCCCACCACCAATTCCTCAAGGAATTCAATGGTTTTCCAATCAAGCCCCCTACCCAACCCCTGATAGGCATAACTGGCGTCAACAAAGCGATCTGAAACCACCCAAGTACCAGCAGCTAAAGCAGGTCGAATAACCTTAACTACATGCTCGTTTCTGGCTGCAAACATCAGTAACAATTCGGTTTTGGCAGCCAAATGATCGCTGTGCAATAACAACGACCTGATTTGTTCAGCATTGGCTTCGCCACCAGGCTCTCTGGTCACGATATAAGGCACTTGCCAGGCATCAAGTTGAGCGGTGATGGTGCTTAAAGCCGTTGACTTTCCCGCCCCTTCAGAACCTTCTAAAGTAATAAATTTTGCGTTGATTGACTGCATTTCTTTACAAGCCCTTGAGGTATGCAGCAACTGCTCTTTTATGTTCTTCATAAGTCTCACTGAAATTATGTCCGCCTTTGTTGTTGGCCACAAAAAATAATTCCTTGCCCTCATTTGGGTGCGCTGCTGCTTCAACCGATGCAGCACTGGCCATTGCTATTGGTGTAGGTGGTAGACCCGCACGGGTATAGGTGTTGTAAGGTGTATCGGTTCGCAAATGGGCATGAGTTATGTCACCTGCATAGGCAGCGCCGACCCCATAAATAACCGTTGGATCAGTTTGTAAGCGCATGCCTTTTTTCAACCTGCGGTTAAAGACCCCTGATATGATGTTGCGCTCTGCTGCTTGTGCAGTTTCCTTCTCAATGATTGAAGCCAGTGTCAACAGCTCATAAGGCGACTGTATACTCAAATCCGGGTCGCGATTTTCCCAGGCCTGCTCCAGTGCTTTGTTCAAAGCATGGTGCGCACGTTGCAACAGGTCTATATCGCTGTCACCCTTGGTGTACTGATAAGTTTCTGGCAAAAACTGGCCTTCTAAATTGGGAGCCTTAAGGTTTAATTTTTCCATCAACTCAGACTCACTGATGTCCAACAACACATGGCCCATAGAACTGGCCAACAATTGCTGTTTCACTTGTTGCCAGGTGTGTCCTTCAACAATGGTAAAGCCGTAGGTTTTGACATTGTTGTTGTCGATATAGCTGAGTAATTCTTCAGGTGTCATTGCTTCAGCTATTTCAAATTCACCGATTTTTATGCTGCTTTCTAATTGCTTCAATCGACCCAGTAATTTCCAATTCAACTCAGTACCCTGACCACCGTTGCGCTGCACCATTTGCACGAATCGACTGTAGCTGCTGCCCTTTTTAATATCCAGAACCACTGGTAACTCAACAAAAACAGGGGCACTCAAAAACTGTCTATACTGCTGGTACACATAACCTACAGCACCGATTGCCAGTAAAACAATTAACAATAAACTGTAAATTATGAATTTTTTCATGCTTTAAATAGGGCCTCCCATTGAGCCAATATCTTATCGTGAATACGGTGTGAAGTGCCAAAGGAAATACAATCATTTGTTCCAAGCCTGATGGACTCAACCAATCGGAAGCCACGTACAGAGTTGCCAACCAACAAGCCATCACTGGCGCTTAAGTCATTCACAGTCAAATGACAAGAGGTCACGGCATGGTTGGCTTTAAGCCATTGCAAAGCCACACCTTCAACTCCAGAGCCGCTTAACTTCGGCGTCTTCAATTGATTGCCTTGTAGCAACACTATGTTTTGCTGGATGGTCTCAATCAATCGCCCTTGCGCATCCACAAACAACAAGTCGTCTATCCCTTTTTGTTGATTTAAATCTACAGCCAACATCACCTGCTCCAACCGACTTAAATGTTTAATACCTGCCAGCAGCGGTTGAGTAGCCATGTACTGCTCCGACAATGCCAATTTAAGCGCCTCATTACTGGAGGTTACCGTCAATGGCTCAGCGGTTATCAACCAGTCAATCTCAGGTGTCAAAGGGGTGTAAGTTCTGCTTTGCTGGCCACGGAAAACCATTAGTTTGATAATGGCTGCAGCCATTGCAGACTGGGGTTTTAAATCCAATGCCAGATTTGCAATGCAATGATCAAGGTGGGAACGTTCAAAAGCCCGCAACTGTAAACGCGACAAGCTGTCAGATAAACGCGCTAAATGGAACGCTATCAACGGTATTTCAGAACCTGTAAAACGCATGGTTTCAAACACACCATCACCATAAGCCAAGCCTCGGTTGACCCAAAGTTCTGGATCAGAAGTATCAAAGGAAGCTGCTATGATCACGCTTCACTTACCTGAGCTTTTATTGCATCAGCGGGCAACGGATTCTGGCTTAAAGCATTAATCAACCCTTTGGCCTTGTGTTTGGTTTCTTGCAATTCTGCTTGTGGATCAGAATCAAAGACAATGCCAGCACCTGCATTGAAAGTGATGGCTCCAGCCCGCATGGCAACAGTTCTGATTAATATATTTAAGTCCACTTGCCCATCGTGATTGATATAGCCCAAACTGCCGGTATAACACCCTCGGTTTTTTTGCTCAATTTCGTGTATCACCTCCATGCACCTGATCTTTGGACATCCGGTGATTGTACCACCAGGGAATAAAGCCTTAAGCACCTCAACCACAGACACATCTCCCTGCAAGGTACCTTGGATGTTAGACACAATGTGGTGCACATGTTGATAGCTTTCTATCACCATCAGTTCATCAACTTTAACCGAGCCAGTTTGGCAAACTTTGCCCATGTCATTGCGCTCTAAATCGATCAACATAATGTGTTCCGCGCGTTCTTTAGGGGTATTTAACAACTCTTTGATCAAAGCGTCATCAGCTGCAGCAGTTGCTCCGCGCGGTCTGGTACCAGCTATGGGCCTGGTCTCCACCATGCCATCACGGATACTGAACAAGCGTTCGGGTGAAGAGCTGATCACTGCAAAATCACCCACTTGTAACAACGCTGCAAATGGTGCGGGGTTGGCCGCTCTGAGCCTTGACATCACCGCAGCCGGTGTCAACTGCTCATCAATGGTGCAACGGTATTGACGAGACAAATTGGCTTGATAAATATCACCAGCTAAAATCAAAGCCTTGGCTTGAATCACCGCTTGTTCAAAAGCCGCACCTGAGTCTTGTTGAATTTGGTTGAGATTGACGGGTTTATCTTGATAATCAGCGCCTGCTGCCAAACCAGCTTCGATGGCATCAGCAGCAGCTTGGGTTTCAGCGAATAACTGTACTTGACCAGTGACTCGATTACGGACAATAGCACCTTGGCAATAGATTGCAATTGCCAAGGGGTCTGTCACAGAACCCAGTAAGTGATTGAGCTTAGGCTCCATCAAATAGGCCGACTCATAAGCAAAGTAGACCAACCAACCGAATTGAAAGGGACTTTGTTTTGCTTGGTGATTTGGCGGCCCGTCAATGGTGGTTAACAACTGCTTGAATTGCTCTTGATCAAAAGCCACCAGCTCCAAACTTGGGGCTGCAAATAAGATGTCGTAACGGCCAATCTTTTCATTCAGTGACTGGCTTTCCAATAAGGCAGGAAAAAAACCCGGCAAGCTGGCGGTTAAAGCCAAAAAGTCGGGTTTTTCGTTTAATTCACGCGTGATCAAATCAATTCATATGCAGCAGACTGCATCACCGCATTTTCAATGAATTGAACACCAATGAGCCATTGGTACCACCAAAGCCAAATGAATTTGATACCGCCACGTTTACCACCGCATCTCTGGCAGTGTTGGGCACATAGTCCAAATCACAGCCTTCATCAGGGTCAGATAAATTGATGGTGGGCGGCAGTATTTGATCATCAATGGCCATCACACTGAAAATCGCCTCAATACCACCAGCAGCGCCCAACAAGTGACCTGTCATGGATTTAGTAGAAGACACCGCTAAGTTGTGTGCATGGTCACCAAAAGCCACTTTAATCGCATCGCTTTCGCCCCTGTCACCTTGTAATGTTGAGGTGCCATGGGCGTTAACATAATTGAATTGATCCGCATTAAAACCTGAGTCGTTGATGGCTTGGGTCATACAACGCGAAGCCCCTTCCCCACCTGGCGAGGGCGCAGTCATGTGATGGGCATCAGAACTCATACCAAAACCAGACAGTTCAGCATATATTTTAGCGCCACGCTTAACCGCATGTTCATACTCCTCGATCACCATGATACCAGCACCATCACCCAACACAAAACCATCACGGCCTTTGTCCCAAGGCCTGGATGCAGCTGTTGGTTCGTCATTGCGAGAAGACAATGCTTTGGCTTGCGAAAAACCACCAATGGCTATCGGCGTTGATGCGTATTCCGTACCACCACATACCATCACATCGGCATCACCATAGACAATAGAACGCATGGCCATGCCAATGCTGTGTGTGGCTGAAGTACAGGCTGAAACCATCGCTAAATTAGGTCCTTTCAAACCATATTTAATACTCAAATGTCCGGCTGCCATATTGATGATGGTGCTGGGAATAAAGAACGGCGAAATGCGTCTTGGGCCTTTTTCAATCCATGTTTCCGTGGTATTTTGGATGCCCAAGATACCGCCAATACCAGCGCCGACATAAACCCCGATGCGTTCGGCATTTTGCTCAGTTATTTCCAGCCCAGAATCCATGATGGCATCTTGTCCAGCTGCCATCGCATAGTGAATAAAAGGATCCATTTTTTTTGCGTCCTTGGCAGACAGGTAATCAGTGACATCAAAATTTTTGATTTCACCAGCTATTTTGGTACCAAACTCCGTGGTATCAAAATGGGTAATGGGTGCAATGCCACTGACTCCGTTAACGACATTGCCCCAAGCTTGTTTTAATGTGTTGCCCACTGGCGAGACGATGCCCATTCCAGTAACCACTACTCTGCGTTTTGTCATAATTTGTCCCCGCTTAATAGCTTCAAGTTCAAGCCATATAAACTCAAAAAGCCACGAGGGTATCGCAGCTTTTCTATTAATTCATTGAGCAAAAAGATCAGGCGTTTTCAGTCACGTAATCAATGGCTTGTTGAACTGTGGTGATTTTTTCTGCATCTTCTTCAGGAATTTCACATTCAAATTCCTCTTCCAGTGCCATAACTAATTCAACTGTATCCAATGAATCAGCGCCTAAGTCATCAACGAATGAAGCTGAATTGCTTAATTCTGATACTTCAACATCCAAGTCCAATTGTTCAACAACGATTTCTTTAACTTTGATTTCTACGTCACTCATTATAGTGTTTACCTATGTAAAAAAGCATATTGTATGCAAGGTTTATAAAATATTCCACCCTTAAATTGTGCCTACCGTGGGTTATTCAAGTGCAGGGTTTTAATTTGTTTCAAACGTCCGTTTAATTACATCCTGTCATTTCATGTCATTCAACAGACATTATGACATGTACATACCACCATTGACATGTAAAGTTTCACCGGTGATATAAGCACCCGTATCGGCTGCCAAAAACAACACTGCATTGGCAATGTCCTGGGTTGAACCCAAACGTTTCAGCGGCACTTGTTCCATTAAGTTGTCTTTTTGTGTTTCATCCAACTCATCGGTCATATCGGTTTGGATATACCCTGGCGCCACCACGTTTACAGTTATACCACGTGACCCCACTTCTCGAGCCAAGGATTTAGAAAAGCCCAATATGCCGGCTTTGGCTGCCGCATAATTACTTTGTCCTGGGTTGCCCAAATCGCCAATCACTGAACCAATATTAATAATGCGTCCGGTTTTGGCTTTCATCATGCCGCGTACGCAGGCTTTGCTCATCCTGTACACCGACGATAAATTGGTGTTAATTACCTGGTCCCAATCATCCATATTCATGCGCATCAACAACTTGTCATTGGTGATACCTGCATTGTTAACTAAAATTGTTGGCATACCCACAGAGGACTTCATTGTATCCAGCAATGCATCGATACTGTCTTGTTCAGCCACATTCAAAACCATACCAGTACCACCGCTTGCTGATAAGTAATCACTGATGGCTTGGGCACCAGGTGCAGATGTGGCAGTACCTACAACGGTGGCACCTGCTTGGGCCAATGTTTCAGCAATGGCTTTACCAATGCCCCTACTGGCACCAGTTACCAGCGCAATTTGTGAGTTTAAATTCATACCTGACTCCATATTAGCGGCTTGTGGCTGCTGTAAAAAATGATTCAATGCCCTTGCTGTTTAACATCGGCACCACTTGTAAACTGCGATCAAAGCGTTTAAACAGGCCGGAAAGCACTTTTCCAGGCCCACACTCTGCGACCAAATCAATGTCTGCTTGCTGCAGTGCTTCCATGGTTTGCGTCCAAAGCACCGGCGAATACAGCTGCTGTGACAACAACGACTGCATCAGATCAGCATCATCATGCGATTGAACATCGACATTGTGCAACACCGGAATTTGCGGTGCTTGCCAGGTAATGGCCGCTAAATCTACCGCCAACTTATCTGCTGCAGGTCGCATCAATTCACAATGGGATGGCACGCTGACGGCCAAAGGCATGACTTTTTTGGCTCCGGCATCGACACACAATTGACTGGCTTTGGCCACTGCCTCACGTTCACCAGCAATCACAATTTGACCTGCAGAATTGTAGTTCGCTGGACTGACTGTTGTGCCTGTTGCGCTTTGTGCTTGCTGGCAAGCCTGTTCAATGCTGTCGGCATCTAATCCCAATATGGCCGCCATTGAACCGGTTCCAGCTGGAACCGCCTCTTGCATGTACAAGCCACGTTTATAAACCAGCTCCAGGGCTGCTTCATAGCTCAATGCACCGGCACAAACCAAAGCAGAGTACTCGCCCAGAGAATGGCCTGCCATCAAGCTTATTGTAAAATCACCCCTGGCTTGTACAGCCCTAAAAATGCCGACCGAAACTGCCAACAAAGCAGGTTGGGTCCATTGGGTTTGGTTGAGTTGTTCTGCAGGGCCTTGGTTAATCATTTGCAACAGGTCCACATTCAGCACTTGGTTGGCTGTTTGTATACACGCGTTGACTTCCGCATAAGCGGTTAAATCATCCAACATACCCACAGATTGCGATCCCTGTCCGGGAAATACAAAAGCTGTTTTATTCATATATCTAGTGGTTAATATTTAATCAATGCGGAACCCCAGGTGAAACCACCACCAAAGGCTTCCAATAACAACACGTCCCCACGTGCCACTTTACCGCTTCTGATGGCTTCATCCAAAGCCAGTCCCACAGAAGCCGCCGATGTGTTACCGTGTTTATCCACAGTTACGATGACTTGGTCCATACTCATGCCAAGCTTTTTCGCAGTCGCTGTAATGATGCGCAAATTGGCCTGATGTGGAATCAACCAATCAATGTCGGTTTTTTTCATGTCATTGGCTTTCAGGGTTTCTTTGACAATCCGACCCAAAGTCACCACTGCTGTTTTAAACACTTCATTGCCTTTCATGCGAATTTTTAAACCACCATTGGGTTCATTTTTAAAGCCAGTTGAAACCCCTACCGTGGCATTCAATAAATGATCATTCATGCCATCAGCGTGTAAATGAGTGGACAGGATCCCAGGCTCTTCACTGGCCTCTAGAACAATGGCACTGGCACCATCACCAAATAAAACACAGGTGGTGCGATCGGTCCAATCAACCATCCGAGTCAATGTTTCTGCGCCAATCACCAACGCCCTTTTGTGCTGACCTGATTGGATGAACTTATCTGCCACGCCTAAAGCGTAAATTGAACCACTGCACGCAGCGTTGATGTCCATAGCGGTTATGCCTGAACAACCCAAACCTTTTTGAATCAAACAAGCTGTACTTGGAAACACCAAATCTGGGGTGGTGGTACCAACCACCAACAAATCAATATCATCGGCCGTGATACCAGCAGCCTTTAAGGCTTTTTTGGCTGCCGCAAGACCTAAGGTTGAGGTCGTTTCACCGGCTCCTGCCACATGCCGTTGTTTAATGCCTGTACGGTCTTGAATCCACTGGTCATCAGTGTCTACGATTTTTTCAAGGTCGGCATTGGTCAATATTTTTTCAGGTAAATGACTGCCAGTACCAATGATTTTTGCATAAGTTCTCATGTTATATTTTTCCTGAATATTGCATCATTCTGTCTTTTGATGACTGTTAATTAGCACCGGTTATTGAATTTTTGGGTGTAGTCGGCAGTCCTGACTAAGGCATGATAAAAATCATCTTCATCACTGTTGCCATGGGCTTTAACCACCAAACCATTTAAACCCAGTAGCAAGGCACCATTATATTGTGCTGGGTTGAAATTAACATCATTAAATTGCCACAAGCGGGCTGGTAATAATTTTTGCCACCACTTTAACTTGGGTTTTTGCTGCAGCTGTTGCATCAAACCTTCACAGGCTTTGAGGGTGATGTTACCAACAAAACCGTCACAACAAATCACATCGGCATAGCCTTTGAATAAATGAGTTCCTTCACAAAAGCCCACATAATTTAGCTCAGATTGTTGCAACAAACGATCAGCTTGTTGCACCGTGTCATGACCTTTGATGTGCTCAGTACCCACATTCAATAAAGCCACTTCAGGCCGATCGCCACAGACCAACAGGTGTGGTGCAACGGCAGCACCCATTTCAGCCAAAGCATACAAGTCTTCAGCGGTATACTCCAATGTTGCACCCACATCCAACAGCAAAGAAGGCTTGGGCAAGCCAGGCAAAACTGTTGCCAATGCGGGGCGCTCTATGGGTGCCACAGATTTCAACCAATACTTAGCAAAAGCCACCAATGCACCACTGTTCCCTGCAGTGAGTATTGCATCTGCTTGTTCATCAGCCACCGCTTTGATGGCCATAGACAAGCTACTTAAGCGTTTTTTACGCAAAGCCAACAAAGGTGATTCATCCATTGAAATATTGTGCGCTGCAACAGCTGAAGTCACCCCATCAGGAAGTGTGGCGTATGCAGCTGGGTTGGCATCGAAATGGGTTTGGTTGATGAATAACTTGATGGCGAACTGAGGGTGCGCAAGTTTGAACTTTTTAACCGCACGCAAGCGACCCATCGGGTCTTCATCACCACCCATCAAATCAACGGCTATAACCGGACAGTAGTTGTTCATGCTTAGATTAAGGACTTCTTTCAGTCAAAAAAAATGGGTAAAGCGTACTTTACCCATTCATATTAACTTGTTTTTACCACAGATAGCAAACCAAGCCGACTGCAATTTAAAAACCCAAGTGTTTTAAAAGTTAAGCGTCGGCTTCAACTTCTTTTTCATCAAACTGAATGACTTCTTTACCACGGTAAAAACCTTCAGGGCTTACATGGTGACGTAAATGCGTTTCACCAGTCTCAGCTTCGATTGAAAGTGTGCTTGTTTTTAGTTTGTCGTGTCCACGTCTCATACCTCTTCTAGAAGGTGTGACACGGCTTTTTTGTACTGCCATTGTGCTTCTCCAAAATTATATTATTTGTTGTTCTTAAGCTGCTCTAACGCAGCAAAAGGATTTTGTGTTTCTTCAGCTTCAGGTTCGCTGTCTTCATGATCGGCCAAATACTGACTGTTAAGCGACGCACCAGGTTTAAGTGGTATATCAGGCACCTTCAACAGAATTTCATCCTCCAGTAACGCCTTGGGGTCAACTTGCATGTCCTCTACCCAAGAAGGTGAAACACCGGCTTCAAGCTTGGCTTCATCTTCTATTTCACTGATAAAACCAATGGTGCTATTGGTTTGCAGCAAAAAATCAAACGTTTCTAAACTTCTTTGACATATCAGCTCAAGCTGCGATTCAATGCGAATAATCGCTTCACCTAAAACAGTGTTTGAGTGTCTGAATAATATTTCATATCTAACCTTGGCATCAGTCGAAGCAATAAGCTCGGCTGGCATGCGGTCCAAATCTGAAATCAACAACTCACCTTGCAACTGCCATTCTTTCCTAACAGCGGCGTTCAAATCTAATGAATTTGGTAGTGATTTAGCCATAGCCGGCGGATTCTACTGGTTTTAACCGTTGAATGCAAACCTAATAACATGTTTTTATTAAGCCGCAATTATACCAAAGCCAACCACAGCTTACACTGTTGAATTGATATTTATTGGCAGCCAAAGCAGATTTATACTTATGCCTTATCAATGATTTTAATTCAGTGTTAATTTTGCTAAAATATTCACACCTCCAAAGCCCGTTATACCGTGGACATTGAAATACACCCCTTGCCCTATGAACACTTGTTAGATGAACGCCCACAGCGCCAAATTGAGCTGATGGTCATTCATTGTACTGAACTACCTGATTTAGCCACTGCACGAAGTTACGGCGAGCGCATTCATTATGCCAGCGGTACCGGTAACTCCGGCCATTATTATGTAGACCGTGATGGCAATACCTACCAATGGGTCAAACCCGAAAGCATAGCCCACCATACCAAAGGCCACAACCAACAATCCATTGGCATAGAACTGGTTAACACTGGACGCCACCCAAACTGGCACCACAGTGAGCACCAACAACCGACTGAAGCCTATCCTGATAAACAAATAGATGGTTTAATCGCATTGATCAACCACCTTCATCGCTCCATCCCCAGCCTTAAGCACATTGCGGGACATGAGGATTTAGACACCAGCCTGATGCCAGCCAGTAATGACCCCAAGCTGCAGGTCAGAAGAAAAATTGACCCAGGCCCACTGTTTCCATGGCAGTATGTCATGCAGAACACCCAATTAATCAATATCGGCAGCATTGCAAAAAAATATGAATGAATTAGAAAGCTTACTCACTTACTTTGACCTTGAGCAATTAGAAGTGAACCTTTTCAGAGGCCAGTCTTTAGACATTGGCACCGGTCGCATCTTTGGCGGCCAAGCCTTGTCACAAGCACTCAAAGCAGCTTATTTAACTACAGACGAACATCAAGTCCACTCTTTGCATGCCTATTTCTTGCGTGAAGGTGATTGCAACAAACCAGTGGTGTACCAAGTTGAACGGGCCCGTGATGGGCGCACCTTCAGCAACCGCAGGGTGTCTGCCATTCAAAATGGCAAACCTATTTTGATTTTGGCTTGTTCGTTTCAAAAGTTTGAACACGGCTTAGAGCACCAAAAAACCATACCCAATGTGCCCTTACCTGATCAACTGACTGAAAAAACCCTGATTCCCAGCAACAAAATAAAACACCTGTCACCACGGATGCGCAGAACACTCACCACCCAAGGCCCTTTTGAGTTTCGCTTTGTCGATGATGTTGACCCATTTGACAGTGAAGCCAAAGAGCCCATCAAGCGCATCTGGTTCAAAGCCAGATTTCCATTGGATGCCGACCAATCAATTCACCGCTGTTTATTGACATTTGTTTCAGACTATCACTTGGTTTCAACGGCTACTTTGCCACATGGCATTTCATATTTAGATCCCAAACTGCAATTTGCCAGTTTAGATCACGCCATGTGGTTTCATCGACCCTTCCAAATCGATGACTGGCTATTGTATGACTGCGACAGCCCCAGCGCATCTGAAGCCCGTGGTTTTGCCACCGGCCATGTATTTGACATAAAAGGCAACTTAGTCGCCTCAACCGCACAACAAGGCCTGATGCGACTGTGGGATAAAGCCAAGTAACAATGAAACACTCAGCATGAAAGCCCGCAGCATGAAAAAGTTTCTACTCATAAGCATTGGCTCTTTGTTATTGGCCGGCGCCATCGCTTTTTTCTTGCTGCCAGCCCAAATTGTGACTGGCGGCACACCAGGCATGGGGATACTGGTGCACCTGTTATTTCCTGTGCCAGTAGGTGTTGCAATGCTACTGATCAACATCCCCTTGATTGTCATAGGCATCAAGTTCATCGACTCAGGGTTTGCGTTACGAAGTATTTACTCCATGGTGTTGACGGCTGTTGCGGTAGATGCATTCAGTCTATATTTAACGCCACCACAAATTCAAAGCATGTTGCTTTCAACCTTATATGGTGGAATTTTTGCTGGCTTGGGTGTTGGCCTGGTGCTTAAAGGCAATGCCTCAGCTGGAGGCACCACCATTGTGGCAAGAATCATTGCCAATTACAGCCACTTGAAACCTGCACATGTGCTATTGATGATGGACAGCATGATAATTTTAACTATTGGCTTGATTTTTAAAGACATGGAAAAAATACTCTGGAGCATGATCAGTATATATGTCACCGCCCAAGTGATAGACCGCATATTAACCGGCATTGTGACCGAGAAAACCATCAATATAGTGTCCACCCAACTGGAAGAAATTGCACTCGCCATTGCCACTCAAATGAACCGAGATGGCACCATCCTAACTGGCCACAACCTAACCGGTGGGCGCACCAAACAAATACTGTTCGTGGTGATTGATGTCAGGCGCCTCAACCAACTGAAAGAATTGGTGTTAGGCATTGATAAAAACGCTTTGATGGTTACCATGGAAGCCAGTGAGATGGTTGGTGACAGTCGCAGATCACGGGCATTGTAAATTAAGCCAAACCATAATGTTGCATTGATAGTTTCAATCATCCCCATCAGCAAAAATCAAATCACCCACCCATAAGTTACGTAAGCCGACCAAACTGGCTGACAAAACAACACCCACAATTAGTTAAAATTTTTCATCACAGCACCTTCTTATTTGATCAAGCTGAAATCAGATATCAACAAAAACATTAATCCCAAGCTTTCGACTAGACAATCATCTTCAGAGTGAGTCGCTGGTTATGCGTCACTGTGGCCTGGTATTAGGTTTGTGCGGCTGCTTTTCTGATGATGGCAACACCCATATATGCAAACAAAATGGCCACCAATGGATTCAAAATATTAAACAACGCATAGGGTGCATACTCAAGCACTGACAAACCCAATGTATTGGCGTAAAAAGCACCCGCCACACCCCAAGGGACTAATGGTGCGACCAAGGTCGTGCCCTCCTCCACTGACCTGGACAAAACCGCAGCATCAATACCTCGATCGGCATAGGTTTTTTTATACAATTCACTGTTCAAAATAATGGCAATGTAAGCCTCACTGAGCGCGGCCACTGACAAGCAACCAGTACCAATGGTGGTGGCCACCAAACCACCGGTGGATTGAATTCGCTTGATCAAGCCAGCCAACAGCGCATGAACAAATCCAGCACCTTGTAAAATACCACCTAAGGCCACTGCTATAAAAGCCAACAACAAGGTCCAAGCCATGCTGTACAAACCACCTCGACCCAACAAGGCATCTATACTTTCTATACCGGTATCTGCTGTTGTATTCGACCACAATGCATTGGCAACTTGTTGGCTGGTTTGGTCTTGAAAAAACACCGCAATCAACACAGCAGCCAAAACACAGGCACTCATGCTGATTTCAGGCGCCATTTTCCGCACACTTAAATAACCCAACAGCACCACCGGCCATAAGGTTATTAAAGGGTTTAAATTGAATTTTGTGGCCAAAGCCAACTGTATGCCTTGTACTTGATTAATCGCATCAGCAGCCATACTGAAATCCAAACCCACCAGCATAAAAATAACCAGCACCAAAAGAAAAGTTGGAATGGTGGTCATCATCATTGACTTGATGTGGGCGTATAAATCAGTTTCACTGCTCATTGCAGCTAAGTTGGTGGTGTCAGAAATGGGTGACATTTTATCGCCAAAAGTGGCCCCGGAAACCACCATACCAGCCACCCAATACAATGGGATGCTTTGTGCTTCACCAATACCCATGAACACCACGCCCAAAGTGCCAACAGTGCCCCATGAAGTACCAGTTAACAAGGACATCAAAGCACACAACACAAAACCCACTGGTAAAAACAACTGTGGTGATAACCAATCCAAACCATAGTAAACCAAGGTTGCCACCGTACCACTTTTCATCAAAGCAGCTATCACCAAGCCAATCAATAAAAAGATGTAAAATGCAGGCAAAGCACGACTGATCGCCAAGTTCATCATCTCCCTGATGGTGACAAACCTGAAACCCACAAGCCCAGCATGAATGGCAACCCAAATAACGGCCAAAAACAACGCGATATGTAACTGCTTATCAAGCACAAACATGCCTGTTGCAAGCAAGCCAAATAAACCTGCAAACACCAACACAGCATGTGAAAATTTAACCGAAGTTTGCTTCATCCTTGGTGCCTGTTCATTGGGCTGTACCGTGATTCAGTTGATTAAAAAAAGCCGGTAATACTTCACTGGCTGGTCCATGAATCGATTGTTTGAACTGGCTGTTTTGGTCACCGGGCTCTAAGTTCAACTCAACTGTATGAGCCCCCACTTGATTGGCTATTTCGACGAAACCCGCTGCGGGATAAACCGTACCTGAAGTACCCACTGAAACAAATAAATCACAAGCCATCAGCGCCGCCATGATAGCATCCATATACAGTGGCATTTCACCAAACCAAACTATGTGCGGACGCAAAGTACCCACTCGTTCGCATTGGACACACACCGCATCCAAAGTTATATCACCCATAATGGCAGTGATTTGATGGCATTGAACACAACGTTGTTTCAGTAATTCACCATGCATGGGCAATAAATTTTGACTGCCAGCCCGTGCATGTAAATCATCCACATTTTGTGTCACCAATATAAACGCATCAAACTCTTTTTCTGCCTGCACCAAAACTTGATGTGCCAAATTGGGTTCAACAGTTTTCAAAGCCGCACGACGCATGTTATAAAATCGCTGCACCAATTCAGGGTCACGATCAAAAGCTTCTGGGGTTGCCACATCCTCAACCCGATGGTTATCCCACAAACCATTGTTGTCGCGAAACGTTGACAAGCCACTTTCTGCTGATATCCCAGCACCAGTCAGTACCACCACTTTATTGTATTTACTCGACATAACCTAAAAAACCACCATCATTTTGAAATTTTCACATAACCAAGACTGAAATCAGGGCATGTCAGAACTTTAAATTATAGATTATAGCAATTCAGCCAAGCATTGAGCGCTTTACATCGCTGAAATTTCACCAACCAACTGAAGAAAGCCCTGGCTGTCAAAGACATTCAGTGGTGCATTGGTTTTATTGTTTTTAAAGCAGGGTAAATTACATCTTGACCTGTCTCGCTAAATAACAGTTTGACCGAAATTGGGAGTCTGTTTCAAACGCTTAAACCATAGTTTGAAGTACTTCTTTGCGATTCTGTGGCTTAGTCAAGCATAAATAATCATTCATATTAAACTTGAGACAAATATTGCTGTAAGAATAACTCAAATCGCTCCTAACCCAAAGACCATAACCAGGCCACTAAATCCAACGCACTTTTATGTGTTAGGCACATTCAAAACTTGCGGATCACAGCTGATGTGTAAGCCTGTCACTGTATCCTTGACCAACATGGCCACCAAAGTCAGTTGCGCATGGCTGTTGATGTTAAGCACTTCAAGTGATCTTTTATTGGCACGCACCACTGGTGATTGAAATTGTGCATTGGCATCGGTGCTGACCATGGTATCGATTTGAAAACGTTCATCAGTGGCTTTACTGAATTCGAACTCCATTTTTTCATTGGCTTGATGCACTTTGATGATGTCTGGAAAGTAACTGTAGAAGTATTGACCACCACCTGTATTTCCACCAAATGCTACATAAGCGACTGTTAATTGAATTTTCATAATTTTTCCTCTTTTTTTAATTGAATGAAATAAGTTGATTGTCTACCAAAGGCTGGTAGTACTCGGGATTACGGTATTCTGATTGCACCAAAGCTTGAATAAATTGGGGCTTTTTCTGCTGATCAGATCGAGTCAAAGCAATGGCCAAATTTATTGCCATCAGTTGATGATCATTAGGTCGTTGGGACAGCAATAGATTGACTTCATGCCAAGCTTTATCCGAATGGTTTTGAGCATTTTTTCGGCGCAGAGATTGTGACTGCAATGAATGGTTGTGATTAATCATTTGAGCCAAATTTAAATGCAACATCACATAAACAACTTGTGCCAATTGGTTGTTTTGTAACGAATAATCTTGCCAAGTTGTCAAGCCATCTTCCAATGCAGTAATGGCTGAATCAACTTGACCAAAATGGTTAAAAACCGCAGCTTGTTCACGTTTCAACCACATTTGATAGGTGGCAATTTTGCTCGTCACAGTTAAATTAATTTTAAAATAATCAATCAACTGATTGGCTTTTTGAATGTGTTTCAAGCTGGCATCAAAATCCAGTAAATGACGGTATATATGGGCGTTGAAAAGATGCAAACTGACCAACTCCGTTTTGTAATCATTGTTCTGTTGATCCAATTGATTCAACAACAAACTTTTTTCCAGGCTTGCTAGTGCCAATTGATGCGCATCAACAACATCACCCATGTCAAAAATCAAAGAAGCCAACCTGTGTAAGGCCAAACTTTCACGGTGTAACTTGGTGTGTGCCAGATCATTGGATGAATTCATTTGTTGAGTCATCTCAACAGAGCTTTGGTAGGCGTCCAACGCTTTACTTAAAGCCCCTTGCTTGCGGTAGATATTACCTTGCCACGATAAACTGTCAGCCAAATCGGCTTGTAAACTCATGTTTTCAGGCTGCCTTAGTAACAACCTTTGTTTGATTGCGATGGATTCAGCAAAGTAGTCTGCAGCTGCTTGTAAAGCCCCGGTTTTTTCATTTAAGCTACCAAGGTTATTTAAAGCGTAAGAATGCTCTAACTGCCAATTCTCATTGTTTGGTTCGAGCGTTTGCAAATGCAATGTGGTTTGCAAATAAGCTTGCCAATACATGTCTGCTTGATGGTATTGGTTGTCAGCAAAACATAAAAAACCCAACCAATATTGACTCAAAATCAATTGCCCCAATAAATCGGGGTTATTTAACGCGCCGCTTTGCTTGGTTAATATTTCACTTTGTGAAAAATAATCATAGGCCTGCTCGGGTTTTCGCTGATTGAAGCTTAATTCCCCTAACACATTCAAAGTTGCCGCATTGGCCCTTGTGTGCTGTTGATTCTGTGTGTTATTTGCAGCCACTTGTAGAACCTCTAATAATTGCAGATTGGTGCTTTCAAGTAATGATAATTGCCCTTGGGCTTTCAACTCTGGGCTGAGTGCAGTACTGAGGTATTCAATAAGGTTGGTTAATTGTTGTTGAAGCTGCTGACTTTTCTCACTAGACTTAACAGCCAAGACAAATAAACCAACCACAACCAACATCATAACCAACAAGCAAGCTTGCCACCAACGACGAAACTTGATTCCCCGTCGGGCTTTAAGATTTGAATCAATACAGAACTGATGGTCATCTTCATTAAGCACTGTATCTGATTCGATGATTTGCTTGAACTGTTGCAAATCTTTAGAAGTCATTAAATAGTCAGCGCCTTTATTCTTATACAGCCATCGCGCAGTCATGAATTGAAACTCGGATAGGTGCAACAACTGGTTTTTATTGTCTTTTACCCACTGCCCCAGCCTGCCCCATAATGCCGCCACTCTGGGTTCATAGAAACTGACCAGCACCTCCTCATTAACCTGTGCAGAAAACAATATCCGCTGACTCAACAAATGGTTCAATAATGACGACCCAAAAACAATGACAGCTTGTGACCATGGAATGTGCTGCGTTACTGGCTTGGCGTGTATGATTGATTTGTAAGACACCAATTGCTTGAATGAGTCGGTGATTTTCAATTGCTCAACGCTACTGGTGGCATTAAATACGGATTCACAGTATTGATTGATTATCCCCTCAAGACCACCCAAAGCATGAAAGTTTGCATACTTTAATTTGCTGCCCTCTTTGCGCTCATACAACTTAAGCATGACTGTCTGAATGGTGGCCAATCGGCATTGGTGTCGTTCAATTGAACTCAACAACAAATCCAATAATGTTTCATGCCGGTTCGGGTTTATTTCAAAAAACAATCCAGCCGCTTGCATGGTGCTTTGTACCCATGTTTTGTGATCAGCAGCTTGCATTGGCGGCAACCTGAAATCAATGCACATGTCAGACAACGGTTTAAAGGCAGGCGTCGACCTCAGCCATTTGCACGCCTCATCTCTGGCGGAAAATAGGATAAAAAACTGCCGACTTAGGTTCAGCACAGCCATCAACTCAAGCAAAGATTGAATTTTTTGATTACAGAATTGGTCACTGCCGTTATTGTTGAGCCACTTTTCAATTTGATCAATGAACAACACAATTCGTTGCTTTACTCTGCTTTCATTGGTGCTTAAGCAAACAGTTATATCACTGCTTTGACTCGTCAATTTTAAGTAAATTTCCTGACTTGAGTATACGGATTTAAATACCCCTTTTTGCACCAACAGTTGCAACAGCTCTTGGACTGAATTACTTTCACTGACTTGCCACACTATTGCATCAACAAATTTAAGATTAAACGGCTTGTACGGATTGAGCAACTGTGGAATGACACCTGCCTGAATGAAAGAACTTTTACCACAACCACTAACGCCCGATAAATTAATCATCAGATCATCTTGCTGGTCGATGCGTTCGATGTATTTCATCAAATCTGCAAGTGGTTGCTGTCTGCCAAAAAATATCCGGTGATGGTGAGCTTGAAATACTTGGTTACCTAAAAACGGTGCTTGCTCACACCAATAAGGTTCATGCTGACTTGAAATGGTTTGGAACTTTGATACTTCTGCAATCAAGACATACCCTTTACGCGGTATGGTTTTTATGTATTTGGGATCTGTTTTGCAATCACCTAAAGCTTTTCTTAATTGTGCTATGGACTTATGAATTGGGTTGTCCGTCATCGGTTGGCCCATCCAACAAGCCTCAATCAATTCATCTGCACTGACTACATATGCTGGCCTTTCTGCTAAATACAACAACACATCCATTAACTTAGGCTGTATGTGATGACTGGCGTCACTGTTTTGTATCCTGCATTGTTCAGGAATTATGCACCAATCGCCTAAATAGAATGAATGTAAAGAGATATTGGACTGCATGCCTTTGTATTTGTGCTTTTTATCGCATCAAGTATGACACGGAACGCCAAATGATGCCATTATATTTGTGGTATTTATAACAAATTACCTAGTTATTAATTAATAAAATATATTATTAACAGCTATTCACACCCTCTAAGTAACTGAATTTTATAGATATTATTATGTGGTAAGAAATTGGTAAGGTTATGCAATTAATTGATAAGGACTTTAAACCAATTACAGGCCAACAATATAGACAAGTCAAATTCTCAATCAATTAAACAGGAGTCGTCATGCGCAATCAAATCAGCTTAATCATCATTTTTCTGACACTAACATGTCTTGCTGCTGATGCCCACCAAAGCATCACCCTCAGCTCAACAGTCCCAACTGACGTCTCCGGTGGCGTTGATGCCAGTAAACAACAACTGGCTGAATTCGCATGGCAAGAGTTCATTGCTCTAAACTGGCCAGCCAAACCCAATCCCAACCCAGCAGCAGGTATGTCAGATTTTTATCGTGGTCAGCCCGATTCCTCAGCACTCGCGTCCACCGGTGCTGGAGGCACTTTGGTCTGGCACACCTTTACTCACCGGGTTGAACTTTACCCTCCAAATGCCCCAACTGGTGTTGGCATAATGCCAGACATCAATGCCATCCCAAACTACCAATACCCTAACTATGTGACCATAGTACCAGCCACAGCTGATACTGACTTAAGTCTGTTCAACAACCAAGATGAAACCAGTGAAATTACCTTAGCAGACATGTACTTCAAGCCATTTGCCTTGGCCACAGAGAAATTGATGGTAAAGCACGGGGTTAAAGCTGACCACCAAGTTATGTCAAACATTGAAGCCTCAGCAATTAAAGCCGCCATCATTTATGAAGCCAAAGCCAACCCGGTAATTTATAACTATGTCAATGCCAAGGGCTTTCAAGCCAAAGCAACGCGCTCAGCAGCTGCGGCAGAGACGGTGCACAAAATACACAACGAACCTTACGATCAAAACAACACTTTTGAATTACCATCAGGTTCGATAGAAATCAAAGCAACTTGGCGGCGGTATGATGCCACTATGGATAACTTGGATAATTACATACACCAACCAGGAATTTACTACACCGGCACTGATAATAAATACACAGCACATAACGACACACTGCTGTTGATTGGTTTACACATTATCCACAAAACCCCAAGCTTCCCAGAATTCACCTTTGCCACCTTTGAACATATAAGCAATGATAAAAATGGTTTTATCATGAAAAACACCAACGCCCAAACTTGTACCACAGACGGTGTCAACCGCAAGCTACCAGATCCAGGTATTATTGAAGTTAAACGACAATACCCCATACCAGGTGCGTCAAGCCCATTTGATTTACAGGCATACAACAGCACTGTACAAAAACAGTTGCAACAACAATTAGGCGCCAATGTATTTCTGGCCAACTACCAGCTGATTGGCATCCAAGCCACAGTGGCAGACGCTCCCAACTCAACAGTACCCGTCCAAGAATTTTATTTATCTAATTTAGCCACAGAATCTAACAATGCCTTACAGTTTTTTCAAGGCGGTTTAACCGGCACATTTGCCAATGTGCCTAACCCAACAACTAAATCAGTATTTGCCTATGACACCAGCAGCCAACAATATGTAGCACATGCTGGCGGAGGCTGCCAAGGCTGTCATGGCTCACAAGGCCAAAAGGGCGGTTATGATTTCAGCGTAATTTCAGCCAATGGTAATTCATTTGCCCCTGAAGCTGTCCAACCCTACCCAGGTGGCAAAATCATTCCGCAAGACACCACTGATTTTCCATTAACCCAAACCACAGTATGTACCAAATAACAGAGGAGCAATACCATGAGTAAAACCATAACAAACTATGCAGATTTACAAGACCTTTTAAACAACTTAGTTAGCGCCAATGCCTTGACCCCAGCACTCGCACCACATGGTGTGTTTTGGGAAACCATGACTTATGAGCAGTTCATATCAGGAACAGTATTAGGCCAAAAGATATTGGTAATAGGGGACGCTAAAAATTCGTTTATCGTACAAATCCTGACTGCACCAACCAATGGCTTTGATCAAATGCCACAACCCAGCCCACCCTACAACAGCAATTCACCTAAACAAGCTGATGTCATCACCAGCATTGCCAATTGGATTGATGCCGGTTGTCCGAACTGAGCCAGGAGAAAAAAACATGTCTAAACTCAATTTCAGAATTCACCCAGCCATTGGTATTGCCCGGGTTGGCAACAGCCAAGAATACTATTTAAGTCCAGAGACCATCGCTGGACTTAAAGCACATCCAAATGATGTGCAAACTGGCGGCCTACCCATCAAAGCCAACACCGAAAACAGCACCATCACCAGTACTGACATACGTGACAGCAAGGGGGCTTTAAAAAGACAAGCAGCACGCTTCAAGATTTATCAATATGCATTGAACGACAACAATGAAAGTTACCCAATGAACTTGCCTGATGGTGCCATACAAGAAGTACAAATTGGCTCTAAAGTGGGTTCAAAAAAGGTCATCGATATTATCTGGACGGTTCACATTGCCAACAAAAAAGCCAATACATTTTATTTGGTAGAAGACCCCAACCAAGCCGGCGGTATAGCAGGTTATGAAAATGGACAACTGCCACCGATTCGTAACACCGACATCAACAACCCCAGTGCACCACAACCCACTGATCCTATCGGCGTGTTGAATGAACCATCAAGGGTTCGCAAGCTGACCATAGACCCTGGCCCCAGAGTAGTTAAAGGGACCGCCCAAGAAACCATCAGCTTCGCCGCCAACACACCAGCTCAATATTGGCATAATAATCAAGTGGTTACGTTGCAAAATTACCCGCAATCTTTTCCCACTGATTCGTTCACTGGCTTGGACTGTCCCAGCGGCCCGATTGACACTTTAGGCGAAATTCAAACAGATGCCCAAGGGCGGTTGATCTTTGCTGGTGGTTATGGCAGAGCCTGCTCCTGGGGAAATGACAAATTGAACGACGATGTCAACAATGACCAATGGTTTGATGATGCTTCAGATGGCCCGGTTACTGCAGTTTTGGCCTTTGATGACGGCAGCTACCAAAGCGTGCAAGGCCATGCTTGGGTCACTGCCACTGATCCGGCTTATGCCCCACAGACCTTAAACATTGTACCGCTGTTTGATGACATTTATAACGCCTGGGTAATGAACCTTGACCTGGCTCCGGAATTGTTTAAAAACGGTGCTTTTCAAGACAACTACAAACCTTATTTTGATGATGCATTGAATCCAATTTTTCAAAGTGTGGCTTTACAAAAGTGGAACATCAATTTGAACCAAACTGGCATCGACAGACATGATAAAGTCGGCCAAATAACAGCTGATACAGACCCTACCACAACGGGTGTTATGGGGGCCGTGAGAGACCCTAATGATGCCAGTCAATTTGGTACCACTTATTTAATGCCTTTGGCCTTAGGAGATGCCAATGAAAGTTTTCTGGCGGTGACAGAAACCCAGTATTTTTGTCTCAGTCGATGGCATTCAAACCAATACAACTCTGGCAGTGGAACGGCGCTTAACCCTGGTGAAAAGTTAGATAAAAACACCTTGATGAATTGTTTAGGGGGCCGTTTTTCTCCAGGCATTGATTTAACATTTATTGTCAGGCAACCTGACCTGTATGTAAAAAACTGGTCCACCTCAGGCACCGGACCTTTTCGAGTAAAACCACGGCAACTGAATTATGCCGCAGTTCAGAGTGACAAACCACTGCTCACCGAAGGGTACATTCCTTGTCACACTGGTAATTCAGGCTTGGAACCAGGTGACTTGTCTAAATTCATGGCCATACCATGGCACACCGACTACAACTCATGTGCCACCCATTTGCCCTCACCCAACCCCGCTAATAACAGCACTTTATTTTGGTCATGGCCTGCACAACGACCAGTGGCGGTATATCCAGCAGCTCAAGTGGCAGCCAATGGTGGACAATTGGTTACTGCCAATGGTAACCAAGTTCAAGCATGGTCAGTCAGAGGCAAAGGCACCAGTACCAACCAATCTGCGGCTCAAGACTGGGGGCGCTTTCAAGAGCGGATTGATATGTTGAACAGTTGGCAAGACATTGGTGTGGTCATCCAAGGCAATGCAATCGACCCGCAAGATTCAGGGCCAGCTGATGCCAGTTACTATTTAGAAGTAGCCAGTCTGTTAAAAGAGGGTTCACAAACCACCAATGCAGTTGAGCCATTTCCTAATACCAACAACCAAAAACCAAAAGTTTAATATGCAGCATACGGATTATGATGTAGTGATCATCGGAGGGGGACCGGCAGGATGTGCTGCTGCCATCAGGTTAAACCAATTGACAGACTTACGAGTGATGTTGGTAGAACGAGATGCATGCAAGCAACATCAAATTGGAGAGTCCATTCCACCTGATACCCGTGTTTTGATCGAGGTATTGGGCTTATGGCAGACTTTTCAGTCACAACATCATGATCCGTGTTTGGGCAGTTGCTCTGCCTGGGGAAGTGAAACATTGGGTTATAACGACTTCATTTATAACCCAATGGGTCATGGCTGGCATTTAAACCGCAAAAATTTCAATCACATGCTACAAAATACTGTACAAAACAGTGCTGTTAATTACGTCAACAAGACCCGATTCATCAACAGCCAACCACATAAATACGGCTATAAACTGAGATTAAAAACTGCAAACAACAATCACTCAGTAAATACGCGTTGGGTTATAGACGCAACAGGCATTAAGGCCAGTTTCGCCCATAAAGCAGGTGCTCGCAGTTTGCACCAAGACCATCAGGTCTGCTTGTCTGGATTTTTTAACCAAGGCGAAGCGGACGCCTTGAATCATCTTACAATACTGGAGGCCACCACATACGGCTGGTGGTATGCCGCCAGATTACCCAACCACCAAACGGTAGTGGCCTTGGCTTGTGACCGTCACTTCATGCAGCGTTTTGAACTCAGAAAACCATTCAACTGGCTGAAATTACTGATGGCTCAAAGCCACTATATTGCGCCACAGGTGGCTTCTCAACAATGGCAAGAAAATTCGTTAATTATCAACCGCACCCCATCATGCATCAACAGCCAAATCACCGGCAATCACTGGCTGGCCACGGGCGATGCCGCCGCTGCATATGACCCCATTTCAGCCCAAGGCATTTATAAAGCTTTGTCACAAGGTATCAAAGCGGCAGAAACTATTAAGGCTCAGGAACAAGGTAGCACAACGGCTTTACAACAATACAGCCTAGATATTCAACAGCAATACGCCATTTATTTAGACCAACGCAACCATTTATATCAGCAAGAAAAACGTTGGCAACACCTGCCTTTCTGGCAACAACGGCAACAGCCTGTATGGGCACAAAGTGCTTGATTACAAAACTTTTTAGACTTATTACTGTTAAGAAAGCTGAAAATTGAGTTGTTTAATTTTTTCACGTTCACCTTGAATCGCTTGCAATAAATCTGCATACGATCCGTTGGTATTGGATTGTTTGAATGAAGCGTTGATTAAATCTCGCTGTAACTCTTTGATGTTTTGATTGATGTGTTTTTTTTCTTGTTCAATCAACTGCCGGTTACTGACAGGCTGAATCAGGTTGTTGTTCATAATGCCCTCTTTTAATTTTGTTGTTATTATATTTGGCCGAAACTATAGCCCACTCAACAGCCAGAAGCCGTTAAGTGCCATGGCTTTCAGACGAATGGCTCATTTCAATGGGCAAGCGGTTGGAAAAATGTTCAACGCCACTGATTACAGGTCATTTCATCTGTTTCAATTGTCCGGAAGCATTAGAAAAATCCAAAATATAGTTTCGATTTAATCTGTGAGTGCGCAGTCAATACACTTTCTAATATGAATTTTTATCCACCATTACTCAATACTTTTATCAGGAAACTTCATGCAAACAGCGAAATTAAACCAAGTGATTATTTTGATTTCCATCAGCATATTTTCACACACTTCAGTTCATACAAAACCGATAGAACAACTCATCAATTATTTTATCAAAGCTTTATCTGCCGCCAATCAGCCCACCGCCTAAAAAGTCAGTTTTGATCATTACGGGTCTTTTTTAACAACAGACATCACATACTTTCACGCAGCTTATAATGTGACCCTAACTGGTGATGATTAAAAATAGGCCACTATGCTCAACAACGTCAAATCCAAAAGGGCTTGTGCAATCGAACTCAGTGAACTTATTTTACGTACTGATACTACAGTGATGGTTATTAATGAAGTTTCTGTTTACTTAGAAAGACAATCCTGCCTTTCAGTCCTCAGTCACTTTGCTCCTTCTGAATGACAAAAGCGGCTGTCACCTAGAGCGCAGCCGAAAGATCTCAAGCGGTGTGAGTGGTGTTTATTATTTTGATAAATGACACTGTGTATTATTTGGGAATATTGGGATTTCTTGGTTGGAATATGTTTGTTTTGGAGGAAGTTAGGTTTAATACTCTAGGGATGTTTACTTATAATATATGCACTTTTTAATTATGACTTGGATCATGCAAACAGTAGAAACATTTTTCGGCCATTTGTGGCAGCAATACACCGACATCAACCCTCAGGCTCATGCGATTCATGCTTTGTTGGAAGCACGGGGTGAAACTGTGGTGAATGATCATGTGGCTTTGCGCACTTTCAATACTGAGAAGTTGGGGATTGATAGGCTGTCGAAAATATTTGAGGACATGGGTTATGAGAATCGCGGCAGTTACGACTTCACCGCCAAGCAGCTCAATGCCTATCATTTTGAGCACTGTGACAATCCGAATCACCCGAAAATATTTATCAGTGAGTTGATCACTGAATCATTTTCTGAAAAGTTGCAGGACATCGTGAAAAGGATTGATGACCAGGTCGATGCGGATGATGTTTTCGCAGCTGATTTCCTCTATACCGGTCGCCCTTGGGACTTGACTTTCACTGATTACATTGCCTTATTACAAGAAAGTGAATACGCGGCATGGACTGCTGCATTTGGTTACAGAGCGAATCATTTTACTGTATCTATCAATCACTTAACCACGTTTTTTGACATTGATTCTCTGAATGAGTTTATCCTTGAAAATGGTTTTGCTTTGAATGAATCTGGCGGGCTGATCAAGGGCACACCTGAACAGTTGTTAGAGCAGTCTTCGACCATGGCACCGATGGTGAATTTAGAATTCAGTGATGTGAATCATTTGATACCCAGCTGTTTTTATGAATTTGCGAAACGCTATCCGATGGCAAGTGGCAAGTTATACCAAGGCTTTATTGCAGCTTCAGCGGACAAGATTTTCGAAAGCACCAACAGCATGTAATTGGCTGTTTGAACTCAACCGGGTTGGCCGTCAATCCTGGGCTTAAGCAAGATGCCCAAATACCGCACAAAGAACAACGCAAAAGCCAGTGCCCACAAAATACCTGCCAAATCAATGCTGGCCTGATATGACATCAGGTCCAGCATGGGCACAATAAAACGCACCAACACCGCTGCAACCAGCAGTAAAAATACCGCGGTCAAAATTTTCGGTGGCTGGTGTATATTGCGTCCACTGTGACCTAAACTCACACGAGCCATCATGCCCAACGTAACTACCCCGAGACACCCAATGGTGAACAGGTGCAAAGCCAAGAAGTACAGCTTGGGCCAAATTACCGAATAGGCAGTAACGATAAAGCCCAACACCAAAAATGCATAACCAAGGTGCAAAACCCAGACCAATGGTTTTTGCCAAATCTGATGATCGTACCATCCCCATAAACGCACCGCATGTAAAACAGCGCTGAGTGCCGCCAGAGCAAGTATCAACCATGCCCCCCACTCACTGAAACGGAACCAACTGACCACCACCACAAAGGCAACCATCACCGGTGGCCAAAGCTTTTCTATCCAGGGAAACTTCTGGACTTGGTAGCGGTTGGTGACGCCATTCTGACTGAACATAGGAAACACCCGGCCCGCCATCACTGCAATCAACAACAACATCAACAGCAATGCAGCGGTGGTCATTTCATTGGCCAATAAGGGTTGTTGGTTGAGCAGCAGCACATGGGTCATCACATTCAAAACTGCAAACAGCGATACCAGTACAATCATCATGTAATTACGGCGGTTGCCCCCTTTCACCAATGGTTGGGCAACAAAGTAAATCAACAACAAGGAAAAACCCACATCACCAATGGCCAGCAGCACCACAGGCAAACCTGGGATGTAGACCACCACTCGAGCCAATAACCACAACGCAACCAGCAGCTTCAATTGGCCATGGGCGGCGGTTTGTACACCGGTCCAATTCTTTATTGCAGTGAGTAAAAAGCCGGCAATCACTGCCAAACCATAACCAAACACCATTTCATGGGCATGCCACAGGTTGAGTCCATAATAATCAAGCCCCGGAAAATGCAGGCCACGGCGCACTGCCAGCCACAACAGCATCACGGTGGCGGCGTAAAAGCCTGCCAATAAAAAGAATGGCCTGAAGCCCAATTGCCAAAGTGCCCAGCCTTGCGGTGCAGCGACTGCTTTGGGGTCGAGTTGATTGAGAGTTTGATGCATGAGGCAATGATAGCTTGAATGAGAAGCATTGTTATTGACTCAGGTCAAGAACCGGGTAAATAATTACCCAATCGAGTACTTTTTGGTGGGTAAAATTGACTGAATACCAGGGTTTCAATTCAGCCTTAAGCGGGCATCAACCCAGCGGCCAGAAAGCCGCTGGGTTGAGCGCATCATGTTATTCTGCGGACTGCTCTACTTTGGCCCAAGAATCACGCATGGTGACCACTTGGTTGAACACGGGCTTGTCCTTTTCATGGGTTTTATCGCGTTTAAAGTAGGCGTTGCGCTCAAACTGATACACCACATCGGCATCTTGCTCGGCAATGCCTGGTTCAAGCAAGGCATTGGGCAAAATACGCAATGAATCGGGATTCACTGCATCGATGAAGTTGTCCATAGAAGCTGGGTTCGGGTGGTTGAACAAACGGTCATATAAGCGCACTTCAATGGGCTCTGCATGGGCTGCAGAAATCCAATGGATGGTGCCTTTGACTTTGCGGCCATCGGCAGTGCCACCGCGGCTTTCAGGGTCATAAGTACAACGCAACTCGATTACATTACCGGCTTCGTCTTTGATTGCTTCGCGACAGGTGATGTAATACGCATGACGCAAGCGCACTTCTCGGCCTTCGGTCAGGCGGAAAAACTTGCGGTTGGCATTGGCTTTGTAATCGGCCTGCTCAATGTAAATTTCACGACTGAATGGAATTTCACGGCTACCAAAAGACTCATCCTGTGGGTGGTTGGCTCCGGTCAGCATTTCCACTTGGTCTTCAGGGTAGTTTTCAATCACCACTTTCAAAGGGTCAAGCACGCCCATCACCCGTGGTGACGTTTGGTTCAAGTGGTGGCGAATAACGTCTTCAAGCACCGTCATTGAAATCACCGATTCTTTTTTACTGACGCCCACTTGTTTAACAAAATCACGGATTGCAGCAGGTGGATAGCCGCGGCGACGCAATCCAGAAATGGTCGACATTCGTGGGTCATCCCAGCCATCAACTATATTCTGCTCAACCAATTGATTCAGCCGTCTTTTTGAGGTCACGGTAAAAGACACATTGAGTCGTGAAAATTCAATTTGTTGCGGGTGACAATCAATGTCGATGTTATCCAACACCCAATCATACAACGGTCGATGGTCTTCAAATTCTAAAGTACACAATGAATGGGTGATGCCTTCCAGCGCATCAGAAATACAATGAGTGAAATCATACATTGGGTAGATGCACCATTTATCACCAGTGTGGATGTGGTGCATGCGTTTGATGCGGTATATCACTGGATCACGCATGTTGATGTTGCCAGATTGCATGTCAATCTTGGCACGCAGCACTTTACTGCCATCGGCGAATTCACCGGCTTTCATGCCCCTGAATAGGGTTAAATTTTCTTCCACACTGCGCTCACGGTAAGGGCTTTCCACACCTGGGCGGTTGAAGTCACCACGGTTTTCTCGAATTTCTTCTGGGCTTTGGTCATCCACAAAAGCCAAGCCCTTTTCGATCAACTCTTCGGCAAATCCATACAAATGATCAAAGTAATCAGAGGCGTGGAATTTATTGCGGCCCCAGTCAAAACCCAGCCACTTGATGTCACGTTGAATGGCCTGGGCGTATTCATCGCTTTCTTTTTCCGGATTGGTGTCATCAAACCGCAAATGACAAATGCCTTGGTAATCGGCAGCCACCCCAAAATTCAAGCAGATTGATTTGGCATGGCCAATGTGTAAGTAGCCATTAGGCTCAGGTGGAAACCGCGTCACAACATTGCTGTGCTTTTTCGATGCCAAGTCTTCATCAATGATGTGGGTGATGAAGTTACCTACAACATTTTTTTCAATGGTGGTTTTATCAGTCATGGATTGGTTTTATGTTCAAGATTAAGTGAAGGCATGTATTTTGACAGTAAAGCGTACAAAAATCGACCCTGATTTGCAGCATTTCTGTGTTTTTACAATTAACTTTGCATTAGAATAATAGGACAATATTCCAATAACAAGAGGGAAACACATGAAATTAACCACCTTGCTGTGCTTGGGCACATGCTTATCACTGAATGTGGCAGTGGCTGAAAAAGTCGAAACACACAACGACGCCCCAGCTGCACCACTGGTTCCACAGGTCAAGTCAGCTGTCAAATTCGACATATCATTGCCACTGCGCATGATGAACCCCAAAGCCATAGTTGGCAAAGACAAACGCGGTGGCTCGATAATTGACCCCGGTTCAATCAGCAATGACAGCGATGCGCCTTTTGTGCCAGACCAAGCCTTGCAAGGCGAGCTGGGTGTGTTACCCGGCCCACAATTGCAAACCAGTTTTTTTGCACTGGACAATATATCTGGGGTTTCTCCACCTGATCCCGTAGGTGATGTTGGACCCAATCATTATGTTGCGATGACCAATCTGGCCTTTGTGATTACTGATAAAACCGGCAATGTTGAATACGGCCCAGCGGCCAACAACACCCTTTGGACTGGTTTTGGTGGTGCGTGTGAAGCGGAAAACTCTGGTGACCCAATAGCTTTGTACGACCAAATTTCCGACCGTTGGCTGCTGTCTCAGTTCACCTCTGGTGGACCTGATTATTACAACTGTGTGGCTGTTTCAACTTCACCAGATCCAACAGGTACGTATTACCGTTGGGCAGTGAGAAACAATGGCAGTGGCACAGACCTATTCCCGGACTATCCTAAATACGGGGTTTGGAGTGATGGTTTTTACATCTCTACCCGAGATTTCGATGGTGGCTCGTATGCTGGTGTGGGCGTTTATGCCTTGAACCGTGATGACATAGTCAATGGTGTTCCCAATCCCAGCATCATCTATTTCTTTGTTGACCGCTCAACCGACCCTTGGCAAGTGGGTGATGGCTTATTACCAGCAGACATTGATGGCCCAATCCCACCGCCATTGGGTTCTCCACAGTACTTTTTAGGTACTATGGATGATGGCGCGCAGTACGGTGCGGCCAATGATGCCCTGTCGCTTTGGGAGTTCCATGCTGACTTTGATACGCCAGCCAACTCCTCTTTCACCCGCACAGCATTAATTCCTACCACGCCGTTTGATACGCAATTTCCATGTGGCGGTGGCGGACGTGGCTGTATCGCACAAGCGGGCACCAGCAATAGAATTGATATTCAGTCTTACCGCCAGCGACCTTTGCATCGTTTGGCTTATCGAAATTTTGGCAGCCATGAATCTTTGGTCACCAATCACTCAGTTGAGTCATCGGCCAATATAGGTGGCATTCGTTGGTGGGAAGTTCGCGACATGAGCAGCACCCCAAGCATTTACCAAGAAGGTACTTACGGCCCTGGTGATTCCGATGGCATCAGCCGCTGGATGGGTTCGATTGCACAGGATGCCGAAGGCAATATGGGCTTGGCTTACAGTGCATCCAGTGCCAGCATCAACCCAGCCATCCGCTTCACTGGACGTCTAGCCGGTGACACTTTAGGTGTGATGGACCGCACTGAAGGCTCCATCATTGAGGGCACTGGTAGCCAAACTTCCAGTGAACGCTGGGGTGATTACACCTCAACCAACATCGACCCTGTTGATGACTGTACCTTCTGGCACGTCAATGAATATTACGACACCAATGGTGGTGATTGGCAAATTCGAGTGGGCTCATTTAAGTTTGATGCTTGTGGCGATCCAGGTTTTGTGATTTCAGCAACCAACCCATCTGAGGCCATGTGTGTTGGAGACACGGTTGACTTCAACTTGAATTTAATTTCTGTTGGTCAATATGATGGTGTGGTTACTCTGGCCGCATCTGGTGAACCAGCAACCTCGTTGGCTTCTTTCAGTAACAACCCTGTGCCCTCACTGCCTAACACCACAGTTTTGAGCTTAAGTAACACCGGTGCAATCAGTGCTGGAGATTACCTCATCAATGTATTGGGAACCTCCCCAACTGTCGACAACCAAAGTGTGGACTTGATGCTCAAAGTTTTCGAACAAGTACCTCCCATGCCCAGTTTGGTTGCCCCAGCTGATGGTGCCACCAATCAAGATACCCAGCCCAGCTTAAACTGGACCGCGACGGATGCCTTAGATTATGTGGTTGAAGTGGCCACCGACATTGGTTTTAATAATGTGGTATTTATTGGCAACACCACCGGTAATACGTATGTACCGAGCTCGGATTTGGACACCAGCACCACGTACTATTGGCGGGTAATTGCCAACAACGGTTGTGGCGCCAGTGCAGCTTCTGCAGTGTACTCATTCACCACAGTACCGGCACCGGGTGATTGCAGCATTGATCAAACCACCAATGTTTTATACAGTTATGACTTCGAAGCTGGTTTGAATGGCTGGAGCAGCAGCAGCAACTTAAACCCTGCTGGAACTGATGTTTGGACCGAAACCGCAGTCAGTGTCCATTCTGGCAGTGCGGCGATGCTGGGTGTTAATGTAGGCACCATCAGTGATCAGCTGTTAACCTCTCCACCGATACAAATTCCCAGTGGTGAGTTGCCAATCTCTATGAGTTTTTGGAACCAGCAAATCCTGGAAGACAGCACCTCGGCATGTTGGGATGGTGGGTTGTTAGAAATATCCACTGACGGTGGCGTAAGTTTTGCCGCAGTGACCAATGATAAAATGCTGACCGACCCTTATGATGGCTTAATCAGCAGCCAATACAGCAACCCAGCCGGCGGCTTGGAAGGCTGGTGTGGTGACCCACAAGACTGGTTGAACTCAGTGGTTGACTTCAACGATTATGCCGGTCAAGAAGTCATATTCAGGTTCAGACTCGGCACCGACAGTTCGGTTAGTCACGAAGGTTGGTACATTGATGACGTCAAAGTCCAAAGCTGTCAAACTGACGGCACGCCTGTCTGTGACCCGGCACCACCAGTTGGCGATGCGGACATCATTTGGTTCAATGGTTTCCAATGTGTTCAAGTTGCAGACTGAATTGATTTGGATTCAGCGAAGTAAAATAAGGCTTCTGCATAATGCAGAAGCCTTTTTTATGCGCCAAGTATTTTCAATGGTTACCTTGCGCACTGTGGGTAAGCTTTTTTAGCAACTATTAATACCAGTGCTGTTAACCATTTATTCACAACAAAACTTGCAGGCTTCAATACCTTAATTAAGATGATTGGGCGACTAAACAGGTACTGAGCGAAGCAATTGAGACCAATAAACTTAATGTCCAGACGCTAATACCAATCACTCCCTTAGTCTCCAAAGCTGTATCCAACACACCACTTTTCGGTTTCAAAACAAAGGCTTTAAAACCTACAGTCAGTGCATATTAGTGTCCTGAGCTGATGAATTAATTAGCTGTATATTGGGCTTTCAGACAATGGCTCTTAGATTAATATGGTCACATAAATTGATGCAAATCAAAATCCAGTCCGATATATCAGTTAGTCGAGTATATACGACCATGTTTGCTTTACAATTGGTGGTCCAGTCACTAAAATCTATGGCTCAAAAATAGCCTTAAACCATACCATTGACCACTGCCCTGTTACAAATTGATCAAGCCCAATGCCAAAGGTCTGGTGAATGGCTGTTTGCTCCCGTTTCATTGGCCATGAATCCAGGCCAGTTGGCAGTGATTGCAGGGCCTAACGGCTCAGGCAAAACCACATTATTAGAAGCTTTGGCTGGTTTGAGTTTAATGGCATCTGGCCAGCGCTTATTCAACCACAGCACCGAGCTGAAACAGTGGCTGAAGCACAGTCATTACTTGGGTCATAAGCTAGGCAATCAAGGCAGTTTAACTTGTGCAGAAAACTTACAATTTGTGGCCAACGTCAACCTGACCACAGTCAGTGAAAGTACTATTGAGGACGTATTAACCCGCGCTGGCTTGGCCGGTTATGATTACCAGCATGCCAGTGATTTATCGGCTGGTCAAAAGAAACGCTTGGCCTTGAGTCGTTTGTTGCTACTGAACAAAACCTTTTGGTTGTTGGATGAGCCATTTGTCAACTTAGACCACGCCGGCTGTGAATGGCTGTACCAAGTCATTGAGCACCACATCAAACAAGGTGGTTGTGTCATATTAACTGCCCACGATCAAAAGAAAATTCACGCCATGGCACAACACCATATGAACTTAGAGCCTGCACTGGAGGTCGCGTGAGATTTTGGGCCCTGTTCAAACGTGATGTTTTGGTTGCATGGCGCAAAAAGTCCAACATTTACCAACCACTGGTGTTCCAACTGTTGATCGTCACCATGTTCCCACTGGGCTTGGGTGCAGGCGCACAAACATTGGCCAAAATCGCCCCTGCAGTGGTGTGGATTCTGGCCTTACTGAGCACATTGATCACTTTGGAAAATATTTTCAAAAATGATTATGAGGACGGCAGCTTAGATGTCTACGTGCTCTCTGGCATGAGCTTACCCACTGCCACCTTGAGCAAAGCAGCTGCGCATTGGCTTACCACGGGTGTGCCGGTAATTTTATTTGCGCCAGTGATCGGTGTGTTACTGCATTTACCCGCCCAAGCTTATGCTGTTTTGATGTTGTCTTTGTTGCTGGCAACCCCCATATTCAGCCTGTTAGGCACGGTTGGTTCCGCTTTAATCATGAACATCAAAAATGGTGGCATGCTACTGAGCGTATTGATCATGCCCTTGTTGGCGCCGGTGTTGATTTTTGGCGCAGGTGCGGTACTGGAAACCACATTGGGCAATTCAGCTTTTGGACATTTGATGTTGCTGTTAGGCTGCACTGTTCTGAGCATCACTTTGGCACCTCTGGCAGCAGCGGCAGCGGTGAAAATAAATTTAGAGTAATGTAAACACATGAATCGAATCGTAAAGTTTTATCATGAAATGGGCTCACCCCCAAGTTTTTATCGGATCACCAGCCATTGGCTGAAACCCATGTTGTGGCTGGCAATCGTGCTGACTGTTTATGGTTTAATTGATGGTCTGTTGATGGCACCAACAGATTACCAACAAGGTGATTCTTACCGCATTATTTTTGTTCATGTACCCGCTGCATGGATGAGCATGTTCATCTACGGCATCATCGGCATCAGTGGCATCATTACCTTTGTGTGGCGCATGAAAGTGGCTGAGGCGGTGATGATGGCCAGTGTACCTATCGGTGCATTGTTCACTGCCGTGACCTTACTAACTGGCATGCTGTGGGGCAAGCCCATGTGGGGCACTTATTGGGATTGGGATGCCCGCATGACTTCAGAACTGATTCTGTTGTTCTTATATATAGGGGTGGCAGGGATATACAGTGCCTATGAAGAAGACCCACGCAAAGCTGCGCGCTTGGCTGCCTTGGTTGCGATTATTGGTTTGGTTAACCTACCAGTGATTCGTTATTCTGTGTATTGGTGGACCAGCATTCACCAAGGTTCTTCTGTGTCATTGATGGGTGGTGCCAATGGCATCCAGCACTGGGACATGCTCAGACCTTTGTTGGTGATGGCTTTAGCAACCAAGTTTTATTACATCTATTCCATGCTGGCTCGTGCACAAACTTACCTATTGAAAACAGAACGAAAAAAGCAATGGGTGCTTGAAGCCATTGATCAACAAACCAATCATAACAACCCTGCAGGAGCCAAATAATGTTAGAACTTTTTGACATGGGAAAATACAACTTTTATGTATGGGCCTCAATTGCTGTCTTTGTAGTGGCCTTACTGGCCGATTACCTCAGTGCCAGTAGCCAGCATAAAAACATCAAAAAACAAGTCAAAGCCCAAAATCGGCAAGTCAATGCCCGGAGAAATAAATCATGACCCCTACCCGTAAGAAAAGATTGTTGTTGGTATTGATGGTGGCACTGGGTGTGTCTATTGCAGTGGCCATCTTTTTAACGGCATTCAAAGAAAACATCATGTTTTTTAAAAGCCCGACTGAGGTGGTGGCTCAAGACTACCCCACCAACCGCAGTTTTCGCTTGGGTGGCATGGTCAAGGCTGGCAGCATGCACCGAGTCCCCGATACTTTGAAGGTACAGTTTGTGGTCACCGATTATGCCGATGATGTGAAAGTGGAGTTCGAAGGCATTTTGCCCGACTTGTTCCGTGAAGGCCAAGGGGTCGTCACCATTGGACAAATGACCGACAACGGTCTGTTTATTGCCGAAGAAGTACTGGCCAAACACGATGAAAACTACATGCCTCCAGAAGCTGCTGACGCACTTGAAAAAGGCCAACTTAAAATGTCAGACAACTACAACAATAAGGACTCGGAGTAAATTATGTTAGCTGCTATTGGGCAATTCTTACTGATTCTGTCATTGGTCACTGCGGTGGTATTGATGTTGGTGCCGATGACCGGGTACTTCAAAAACAATGACAGTATGATGCGTACGGGTCGACCCTTGTCTTATCTGTTGTTCATTTTGACTTTCGCTACTTTTGTGATATTGGTCAGCTTGTTTGTGATGCAGGACTTTTCAGTCACCTACGTGTGGCAACATTCCAGCTTGGAGCTGCCTTTGCGGTACCGCATCACCGCCACTTGGGGCGCTCACGAAGGCTCTGTGTTGATGTGGGTTACAGTCCAAGCCTTGTGGATTGCTGCAGTGGCACGGTACAGCCGCTCTTTGAGTTTGAGCCAAGTCTCGCGAGTGCTGTCGGTTCTTGGCATCATCGCCACTGGCTTCTTGGCCTTTGTGTTGTTTGCTTCAAACCCATTTGAAATCACCAACCCCGCACCCTTAGATGGTCGTGACCTGAATCCTTTGTTACAGGACTTTGGCATGATCATGCACCCGCCGTTGTTGTATTTTGGTTATGTCGGCTTGTCGGTGGCTTTTGCACTGGCAGTGGCGGCATTGATTGGCGGCCAAATTGATGAAAAGTGGATCCGTTGGTCACGCCGTTGGACCAACATAGCCTGGGCTTTTTTAACCATTGGTATCATCTTAGGCAGTTGGTGGGCTTACTACGAACTTGGCTGGGGTGGCTGGTGGTTCTGGGACCCTGTTGAAAACGCCTCGTTTTTACCTTGGTTGGCAGCCACTGCTTTGATTCATGTGCAAGCGGTCAGTGAACGTAAAAATGCATTCCGTGGTTGGACTGTATTGCTGGCCATCATTGCTTTCAGTTTGTGTGTCCTTGGCACCTTTTTAGTGCGCTCAGGCAGCATCACTTCAGTGCATTCCTTTGCCGCCGATCCATTCAGAGGTGTTTTTATCTTGGTGCTACTGGGTCTTTATGCGGGTGGCGCTTTGACTTTATATGCCTTGAGGGTCAATCAATTGCGTTCCCGAGATGCCATCAATCTGGAATCCAAAGAAACCTTGCTGTTGGCCAACTCATTGATTTTCATCACCGCCACATTCACCATTTTACTGGGCACATTATTTCCCATGATATTTGATGCCATGGGCAAGAAAATTTCAGTTGGCGAACCTTATTTCGGCCTGATGTTTTTCTTGTTGATGATTCCTATGGCTGTGCTGTTGCCTTTGGGCACTCAGCTCAGGTGGCACAAGGACAAAATGACCAGCGCCATCAGGGCCTTGGTACCCCACTTCTTTATTGCCGCTGCATTGACAGTGGCAGCTTATTTATTTTTTGCGGGTCTGAATTTGCGGGCCACCGCTGGCGTGTTTGGTGGTTTTTGGATTGCCTCAACATCGATTGGGCAAATCATTAAATTCCCAGGCAAACCGAATGCCGGCTTTGTTGGCATGTCAGTGGCACATTTAGGTGTGGCGGTGTTCTTGTTTGGGATGTCATTGACTGAGCACAAAGACACCGAAAAAGACGTGCTACTGAAACCAGGTCAAACCACCTCAGTAGGTGGTTATGAATTCACCTTCAATGGTGTTGAACAAGTGGCTGTTGAGAACTACCAAGCCCAACAAGGCTCAATTCAAGTCAGTAAAGAGGGTAAAGACTTGGTTGAATTGCACCCGCAAAAACGGGTTTACCCAAAACAACCACAGCCCATGACCGAAGCCGATATATACCCAGGGTTTACCAAAGACATTTATGTTTCATTGGGCGAAAAAATCAATGAACAAGGGGCTTGGGCGGTCAGAATTTACATCAAACCGTTCATCCGATGGATGTGGTTTGGTGGCTTAATGATGATGGCCGGCGCAGTGATTGCCCTATTCAGCAAACGCAGTAAGCGCCAAGAACAGCAGCAGGTAGATCAAGTCATGCAACAACGGTTGGGATTGTGATGAAGAAGGTATTGATTGCATTGTTGCCGTTAACTGTATTTTTTGGGCTGATTGCCTTGTTGTTTGTAAACTTGAGCACCCACACAGAAGTATTGCCATCGCCTTTGATTGGTAAATCAGTGCCTGAGTTTGAACACCAAACCTTGTTCAGCCAACAAACCCGAACCCAAGATGATTTCAAAGGTGAACCTTGGTTGCTCAATGTGTTTGGTAGTTGGTGCCCCAGCTGCCAATACGAGCACCCTTTGGTCAATGCACTGGCAGAATCAGGACGCATCAAAGTGGTCGGCCTGAACTGGAAAGACGAAACTGAAGACGCCATCCGCTGGTTGAATCGTTGGGGCAACCCCTACCATGAAATCATGGTTGACTATGTAGGCAGCACCGCGATTAACTTAGGCGTTTACGGTGCACCTGAGACCTTTTTAATAGACGCCAATGGCACCATTGTTTATAAACGAGCTGGGGTTTTGACCGAAGAAATCATCCAACAAGAACTGTTACCAATGATTGATAAAATATCACTATGAGCAAATACTTAACAACTTTATTATTCCTCTCCCTGATGCTGGTGCCAGCCACTGGCTTGGGTATAGAAGTTTATGACTTTGAAACGGCAGAACAAGAAGCCCTGTACCAAGATTTGGCCAAAGAATTGCGCTGTTTGGTCTGTCAAAATCAAAACCTCGCCGATTCTGATGCTGGTCTGGCCAAAGACCTTAAAGACCAAGTGGCGGCTTTTGTAATTGCCGGACAGGATGGTGAAACCATCAAACAATACATGGTAGACCGCTATGGCGATTTCGTTACATATGATCCGCCAATGAATGCCAGTACAATTTTTCTGTGGTTCTCACCTTTGGTGGTGCTGCTGATAGGTGCGGCTATTTTAATTACTCACATCAGGAAAAATAACCATGAGTGAATTGATCATCTATGCCAGTATATTGCTGTTGAGCATGGTGCTATTTTATGTTTGGTACCGGCGCCAAGGTCAGGCATCCGAAAAGCAATGGCTGTTACAACAAATCAACCAAAGCAATGGTCCAGAGCAACAACAGTATGTGGATGCCTTAAATCAACTGAACAACAGTGCACCAAGTAACATGAAAGTTACGTTGTGGATAGGGTTGATGATTATACCGGCCACATTAGCCATTGATTACATCTGGTTCCACGACATTCCAATAGACCAAAGGTTTGCCCAAACAAGTGGCAGCAGTGATGGGTCACAAACCCCGGATCTGGCCACCGCCATCCAACAACTGGAACAAAAACTGGCAGATGACCCTGACAATTTAGAAGGCCAATTGCTCTACGGGCTCACCATGATGTCAACCCAAAACTATGCGGCCGCAGTAGATGCTTACAAAAAAGCCAACCAGCTTGACCCCAACAATGCCGATATTTTAACTGAATTGGCTGAATCCATAGCTTTTAAAAACAACACCGGCAGTTTCTTAGGCGAACCAGAACAGTATTTATCTCAAGCCATTGCCATCAACCCCAAGCAACAAAAAGCCATGTGGCTACAAGGCATTGTGCTGTTTGAAAACCTTGATTACCAACAAGCTGAAAGCATCTGGACTGACCTACTCAGCATGGTAGACAGCCCCAATATCCAAGCCACCATCCGCAAACAAATCAACCAAGCACGCCAAGCCCAAAACAAACCAAACTTAGACACTGCCCCAGCTACCAGCCAAGCGCAAGCCGCAAGCCCTGAAGGGTATTTGGTGGTCATAACTGCCGATGAAGCCGTTAAAAACCTGCCGTTGGACCCATCAGCACGGATATTTGTTTATGCCAAGCAAGTCAACGGTCCACCCATGCCAGTTGCTGCTGTGCCAATAAGCCAACCATTCAATTGGCCCATTTCCGTGCGCATCAACGATGCCAACAGCTTAACTGCAGAGCGTAAACTCAGTCAGTTTGATCAGTTGGAATTCTCAGCCAAGCTCAGCATGTCAGGCAATGCCTCGCCAGCAGCTGATGACGTCAGCAGTGACCTCAAAGTAGCAGGTAAGCAAACCAAAAACATCCAGCTCAAGTTGATCCAATAGTAAAGCATATCAGTCAATCTTTTAATTACCAGGCAGTGAAAAACAAGCGCCACACTGCCTGGCGTTGGCTTCATACAAAGCTGTAAAATCACAGATTAAATGGTTCATCTTTAAACCAAAATTGGACTTTCAAAACGACCATAAACCCATTAAAAACTGACAATTTTTGGTGGTTTAAACATTTATCTAAGCAATCTAAACTATTCGTGCCAAACACCGCACACTTATTACACATTTTTTTGCATTTACTGTGATTATTCATTAAGATAATCACAGGTTAAAAAACTAGAGTAATTATGGCGAGAATATTAATCATTGATGATTCCCCTTCACAGTTGTATGGAATGCAGAAAATTGTGGAAAAATTGGGTCATGAGACGTTGCTTACTGAAGACGGTAAAGAAGGCATTCAAATTGCCAGAGAGCAGTTACCTGACTTGATTTTAATGGATGTGGTTATGCCCGATTTGAACGGTTTTCAAGCCACCCGAAAAATCAGCAAGGACGAAAGAACGGCCCACATTCCCATCATCATTGTCACCACCAAAAAATTAGAAACTGATCGTGTTTGGGGACTGCGTCAGGGTGCCAAAGAATATTTAGTGAAGCCAGTGACCGAAAAAGCTTTGAAAGAAGTTTTGAGCAACCACTTAAGCTGATTGTTTTTAAACACTGATGTTAGAGACCACCAGTAAAACCTGGTGGTTTTTTTTGTCCGCTGACTTCACCCATAAACTGGCGGTAGTACTTTAATTCCTTAATTGACTCCTCAACATCAGCCAACGCCAAATGCTGACCTGTTTTACTGAAGCCATTCAACAACTGTGGATTCCACCGCCTGATCAATTCCTTGATTGAGCTGACATCTATTTGTCGGTAGTGAAAATAGTTTTCAAGTTTTGGCATCGACTTGGCCAAAAAACGACGGTCTTGACAGATACTGTTACCACACATGGGCGAGGAATGAATTGGCACATGTTCTTGTAAAAACTCGATGGTCAATCGTTCTGCTTCGCGCACCGAGATATCAGATTCCAGCACCCGCTTCCATAAACCAGAATTGGTGTGGTGTTCAGTATTCCAATCATCCATAGCCAGCAACACTTGCTCACTTTGATGCACAGCCAAACTGGGACCTTCAGCAACAATTTCCAGTTCTTGATCGGTCACTATGGTGGCTATTTCAATGATGCGATCCTTGATTGGGTCCAAACCGGTCATTTCTAAATCAATCCAGATTAAATGGCTGCTATTACTCATGTACTTTGTTCCTAGTCAATTGTTTAATTTCTGCGCTTATTTTACCTTGAAGCAATCTGCTTTGTTGGATTAATACAGTAATTCAGTTACCATTAGCGCATGTCAGAACTCTACCGCGTCACATCAACTCAAAAAACCACAGCTGGTTTGTTACATTGCACTGAGCACACCCACATCAACGCATTTTTTGCGCGTAAAATGAAACCCATATGTGGTGACATAGTTGAGGTTGAAGCCTCAAAATCCGAATACATCATCAGCAAAATCCAAAAACGCTTCAACAGTTTTTGCCGCGCCGATAACCGCGGGCGTAAACAACACATTGCTGCCAACGTGGACCAAATCATGATCGTTATGGCGGTAGAACCCTTCCCTACCAGAGACATTTTGAACCGCTATTTGGTCACCGCTGAACACGAATACATTGAACCCATACTGGTATTCAATAAGTCAGACATTGATTCCAAAGTGTTTATCAGCATCATCAACCAATATGAAAAGTTGGGTTACAAAGTGTTCAAGACCACCCACCATGACAAAGATTCCATCAACGCGATCAAACCGCTACTACAAGACAAAACCACGGTCATTGTTGGCCAGTCTGGAGTCGGTAAATCATCAATAACGCGCGTCATGATGCCCTCGGTGGTGTTAAAAACTGGCAAATTATCAGACAAAACCGGTAAAGGTGCTCACACCACCAGTGTGACACAAATGTATTACGATGCACCATTGAACGCCAACATCATTGATTCACCAGGGGTTTGGGAATATGGTTTATGGGTCATGTCACCACATGAGATTGCTGGCGGGTTCCGTGAATTTCAAAGTTACCTGGGCCAATGCAAATTCAGCAATTGCACCCATATCCATGAACCACAATGCGCCATCATGCAAGCGGTCAAGCAAGGCCAGATACGGGAAAACCGTTACACCTCCTATTTGCGAATTGTTGACTCTATGAAGTATTGGATGTAGTTAAACCCAACTACTCGCCGATGTCTTCATGCCAAAGTTCAGGCTTGTCGCGGATGAACTCACTCATTAAATCAATACAAGTTTGGTTGTTCAATACCTCCAGTTTAACGCCTCGAGATTTCAGGTAGTCTTCAGGCCCTTGAAAAGTACTGTTCTCACCCACCACAATGTGCGGTACACCATACAACAAAGCAGTGCCACTGCACATGTCACAAGGCGATAAGGTTGAATACAAAGTGGCGCGTTTATAATCTGCGGCTTTGATTCTGCCGGCATTTTCAAAACAGTCCATTTCAGCATGCAGCACTGCACTGCCTTTTTGTACCCTTTGGTTGTGCCCTCGGCCGACAATCTTGCCATCAATGACCAGTACAGAGCCAATCGGAATGCCACCGCTGGCCAAGCCTTTTTTGGCTTCTTCAATCGCTGCTTGCATGAATTCATCCATTTAAATTACCTAATCAGTTATATTTAACAATGATTTTAACTGAAGCAACAAACAAATGCATAGGCAAAATTTCAAGCGCAGATGATGTTCCAGCCAGCGCTTGAAAATGTTAAAATAATGGCATGAACATTAAATTTTGTAACCAGTGTGGCCATGAAGTTAAATACCAAATCCCTGCTGGTGATAACACCCCCCGAGCCATTTGCCAAAGCTGTTATTTTATACAGTATGAAAACCCCAAAATCGTCAACGCCTGTATCATTGAACACGAAGGTAAAATTTTACTTGGCAAGCGCACCATCGAACCCAGAGCGGGTTTTTGGAATGTGCCCGCTGGATTCATGGAGAACGGTGAAGCCACACGCTCCGGCGCCATTCGTGAAGTCAAAGAAGAGGTGTTGGCTGACTTAAAAAACGTCACCCTTTTTGGCGTGTATAACATCATTCAGCGCAACCAAGTGCACGTTTATTTCAGGGCTGAATTGGCCCATGATCATTACGGTGCGGGTGCAGAGACATCGGCTGCCAAGCTATTTGCCCCAGAGGACATCCCCTGGGACCAAGTGGCATTCCCAGTTGGTATTACGGCCTTGAAACGCTACATCAAAGAAATGCCCTCTGGCGAGTTCAGTATCAAAGAAGAAGACATCATCATTGATTACGAACTATTAAAACAATACGACATGCCTGATTGAGTATAATGCCCACATTCAACAACCAACAGCAAGCATGACGACCATTGAAATCAACCGCGAACCCGTAGAACTGTACAAAATCCTTAAATTTGAAGGCTTGGTAGGCACTGGTGGTGAAGCCAAGCTGGTGATTGATGAGGGCTTGGTTAAAGTCAATGGCAAGGTCGAACTTCGCCGCCGCAATAAAATCAAATCAGGTGATGTGATTGAATTTATGGAAACCGAATACACCGTGGTTTTGAACGAAGCCGCTTAAACTGCAGCACTGAGACAATAACACAGCAGCTCAATGCGCATTCCTCTGGTTTACAGCCCATTTTATTCCTACAGCTTTCCTGCCAATCATCGCTTCCCGATGAGCAAGTTTCATCACCTGCACCAATGTTTAACTGAGGCAGGTCTGTTGACTGATCACAACCTGTTTCGCCCAGGCCAAGTCAAACCACAGGTGCTGCAATTGGCGCATGACCCAACTTACATCAATCGTTTCCAACACAACCAACTGAACCACAAAGAATTGCGCAAGATGGGTTTGCCCTGGAGTGATGCACTGGTCAAACGCTCAATGATATCACCCAACGGTACGCTGTTGGCTGGGGCCATTGCCTTGAACCACAGCATCGCCTGCCATTTGGCCGGTGGTACCCACCACGCACATTACGACCACGGTCGCGGCTACTGTATTTTCAACGATTTGGCAGTGGCGGCCAAAGCTTTGGTGGCACAAGGCAAAGCCAAACGGGTGTTGATTTTTGATTGTGACGTACACCAAGGTGATGGCACTGCATCTATACTGGCCAATAATGATGACATTTTCACCTGTTCGATTCATTGCGAAAAAAACTTCCCCCACCACAAAGCCAACAGTGACTTAGATGTGGGACTGCCCAAAGGCATGGGCGATGAAGCCTACCTTGAAGTGGTACATGACACCTTGACCCAAATGATTGACCGCTTTCAACCAGATTTGATATTTTATGATGCCGGTGTCGATGTCTATGCACATGATGGACTAGGCTATCTGGACATCAGTACAGCAGGTATTCTACAACGAGAGCGTTTGGTGCTATCCACAATTCGCCAACGCAACATCCCAGTGGCGACAGTGATTGGTGGCGGTTATGACCAAGACCAAAAAGCCTTGGCCCAACGCCATGCTTTGGTGTTTCAGGCTGCCGCTGAATTGTACCCTTGAAGTTCACTAACTGTTAACACCCCAATCCCATTCAGTTAACCGCAGCTGCCAAAAACTTGCTCAACAAAACCAGCGCCATTGGCGTTGAGTTATCCAACCAGCATAAATGCATTTTGCCCCCCAGCTACTGCATTTAAATCACACATCAATTGATTAATTGGAGAAAGTTAATTATTATAAATGGTACATATAAAGGGGAAATCTATCATGTTTAAAACAGTCTGTTTATCAGTGGCTGGCTTGCTGGCGCTTTTTATTCAATCAGTGAATGCCCAAGGCATTGAAGAATGGTCCAGCGGCTACCCAGATCACACGCATATCAACCACCAAAACAACGTCAACACCTATTTTGGCGCACCAGATATCAGTGAAGCATTGTTTGTTGGCACCAGCACCAACAACAACACGCCTGCGGGCACACTCAACGATGTATTCGCCGTTGACCTCAGCAATACAGCACAATCCATCCTTTCTGCCAATGGCGTTTGGGGAGCCACCGCTGACCCAGAAAATGAGCGCATACTGTTCACCCAATCTAGCGGCTCAGAACCACCGGTTGGTACAGTAGGTGGTGGGGATAATTTATTGGCACAGCCCTATACTGGTGGCAGCCCAAGTCTGCTCGGCAGGATAACCCTGGCAGGTGCTGGCTTACGTATAGACGGTCTGGCCTTGCGCAATGGCCGGTTGTACGGATTCAATGCGGGTAACGCCGTTGATAATGGCTTTTACCAAATCGATTTGAATACCTTTGAAGCCACCCTAATTGCTGCCAATGCAGACAGCATCAGCGGTTTGGACGCCGACCCAAAAACCTGTATCATTTATGGCACCAATGACACCACCGGCCAAGTCGTCCGCATTGCCCCCAATGGAAGCACTTTTGATTTAGCTGCCTACCCGGTAGGCATTAATGACATAGATGGGATTGCAGTCGGCAATGGGTATGCTTATTTGGTGACCGATGAAAATCAGGACATTGCTGTATTGAACTTAAGCACCCTGCTCTATGAAACCCCACTGAGCTCGCCGTTCACCGCTGCCGACACTTTTTCAGCTGGCGCCTTGGCGGTTTTGCCACCAAGTCAAGCAGAAATCCTCGACCGCATTTTTGACAATGGCTTTGATTTTGATTATTGTGCCGACCCAGCATAAGCACCCTCGGCAGTAAACCACCCAGCTGCACAATAAGCCTGTCTAAGGCATACTATTAAGTCAAGATTGGCGCTCAACAACCAATCTTGACTTGGCTTTAGTAACTCGCCACACTGCAGTTGATATTTAAGCAGCAGCCAACCTAAAATAACAGCTGAATAAACAACCGCTGACAGGTACATAAATGCAAACAAAAACATACATCGCAGGTGGCTCCAAAGGCTTGGGTGCGGCCATGGTCAAAGTATTCAGTGGCGAAGGCCACGATGTCAGCGAGTTTTCCCGCTCTGGTACGGGTGTTCATCACATCAGCTGTGACTTCAATGACCTGGTTGCAATCAAGCGCACCCTACACAAGACATTTCAAACTCAGCACCAACAGCAAAACATCAACCTGATCATCAACACCGCCACCCTCGCTCCATTTGGTCCATTGGCCAAAGCCGAAGCAAGCAGTGTAGAACAGCACCTACAGATCAACATTGAAAGCACCCTGGCATTGTTGCATGCCTTTGTTGTCGCGTTCCAAGAGCACCCAGCCAACAAAACCATTGCCTATATTTCATCTGGCGCAGCTAGGCGCCCAATACCCGGATTGGCCATGTACTCAGCCAGCAAAGCTTTCTTTGAGCGGTTGATTGATACCCTGGCCGAAGAACAAAAATCCCAAACCCATGGCATCAAATGCATGATTATCAACCCCGGCGTCATGAACACCGGCATGCAAACTGAAATCCGCGCCCAAAGCACCGAAGACTTCCCCATGGTTGACCTATGGAGCGACTTACACAAACAAGGCAAGTTAGCCGCCCCAGCAGACATAGCCAAAATCTGCCACCAACTGATCACCACCACAGGAAAAAACGGCGGCTACTACAGCGCCCAAGAATACCTGGCCAAATAAAACCCATGCCGAGCCTAAATCAAAAAAGTCATTGCGAAGGACGCCTACATGGATGTAGGTAGTTAGGGCAACGCAGGCGCAGTTGTCGAGGCACGACTGTAGCAATTTTTCAATACCGGTTCTAAGTCTGGGCTAACCCCAAAAAAAGCATGTCATTGCGAAGGAGCGAAGCGACTGTGGCAATCTCCCACCGCCAAGGCAATCCAAAACAAACACCATACCAACCCAAACCCAGATCTTTCGACTGCGCTCCGCTGCGCTCAAGATGACAGGGAATTCTTTCATTCAGAGTAAAACTAAAAAGAAACATGTCATTGCGAAGGAGCGAAGCGACTGTGGCAATCTCCAAAAGCTAACGCAATCCCAAATAAATAAACATGTCATTGCGAAGGAGCGAAGCGACTGTGGCAATCTCCCAACGCCAACGCAATCCTAAACAAGCACCACACCAACCCAAACTGAGATCTTTCGACTGCGCTCCGCTGCGCTCAAGATGACAGGGAATTCTGTCATTCAGACTAAAACTAAATAGAAACATGTCATTGCGAAGGAGCGAAGCGACTGTGGCAATCTCCCAACGCCAACGCAATCCTAAACAAGCACCAACCCAAACTGAGATCTTTCGACTGCGCTCCGCTGCGCTCAAGATGACAGGGAATCCTGTCATTCAGACTAAAACTAAATAGAAACATGTCATTGCGAAGGAGCGAAGCGACTGTGGCAATCTCCCAACGCCAACGCAATCCTAAACAAGCACCAACCCAAACTGAGATCTTTCGACTGCGCTCCGCTGCGCTCAAGATGACAGGGAATCCTGTCATTCAGACTAAAACTAAATAGAAACATGTCATTGCGAAGGAGCGAAGCGACTGTGGCAATCTCCCAACGCCAACGCAATCCTAAACAATCACCACACCAACCCAAACCCAGATCTTTCGACTGCGCTCAAGATGACAGACTGTTGAGCCGACGTAATGCCTGATTTGGCTTTTCGCTTGTTAACCCTTCTGAAGTGCTGGAATGAGTCTGTCTTGCAGAACGCGCCAAGCTGATTTATCGGACTCTTCATTGATATTCCAGCCATTAAAGACCACGATTAAACTGTATTCTGGGACCATCATTAAATACTGTCCTCCATAGCCGTTGCCTGCATAGATTTTAGTTTCACCTGACTCAGTGTATTCAGGAATCCACCATTGATAGCCATACCCCATATCCTTTCGCCAATCAGGGTTTACATCTTTAACCACAGGGCTGGTGGAGGTTGTGAGCCAATTTTCAGACACAATTTGTGTACCGTTCCATTGTCCGTTATTAAGCAACAGCTGGCCAATTTTAGCCAAATCTTCCGCTTTGAGGTACAAGCCACCTTCGGTATCAATTTCACCATCAGGGGTTTCTTTCCAATAGTAATCGTTAATCCCAAGTGGCTTAAATAATTGTTCTTCAGCCCATTGGTCGATTCTTTTGCCTGTTATGGTTCTGAGGACCTTGCCCAACAGAACGGTTGCCCCACCATTGTAAACAAAGCTGCTTCCAGGGACTTTATCCATTGGCTTACCTAAAATATATTCAATCCAATTCTCACTGGATTCCAATAAATAACAATCATTGGCTTGGTCATTGTGATCAGTCTCTTCATTCCAGAGCAAACCACTTCTCATGGTTAATAAATCTTCAATGGTAATGTTTTGTTTTCGCTCATCCTGAAAGTACTCCCCATAGCCATTCAACAAGTGCATAACTTGGGTGTTTACAGCATAAGATCCATTGGCATCCAGCGCCATACCCACCAAGATTGAAGTGATGCTTTTGGTGACTGATTGCAGGGTATGTAATTCACTGTTTTTATAGAAAGGGTGCCAATCAATATTGTTGAAATCGTACTGTTGTTGGTGGTTACTTGCAGCATAGTTTTGAACTATGGCTGCATAGTCCTGCTTATATTTAAAATCAGCCAATAACTGATTGTTTTGTACCACCATAAATCGATCAATTAAGCCATAATCCCCATCGCTTATCTCTGAGTGAATAGCTTCTATTTCAGCAGCAATGGCTGAAGGTGTTATAACCTCTGCTGTGTCGTTATCCGCTTTATAACTATTGTTTGAGTGACAGCCAAAAACCACCACTAAAAACAAAACTGACAACGGCAGCATTTTAATTTTATTCATTGATATGCGCATAATTTCCCCCATTAATTAAACCTATCACAACAGTATACACAATTACCTATTTGGCGACTATAACTGCTATTAACTGAAGTGATATTGCCTCCCCACTATCCACAGTAGTGCCTTCAAGGCAGAGAGGCTGTGGGTCTGAGAATATCAGTTCAGTTTGAAAGCGCTGTAAACTAAATAAACTCCGTTATTTCCTGCGAGGGCTGGAACCCAGGAACGCAATCTATCAGAGCGATATCATTTTATAAACTGAACCAAACTAAACAGGTTAACTAGTTCTTCATGCTCAGCATAAACCTAACGAGCTTATGGTGCCTACTGGCCTTAAGTGCTCTGCTGAAGGCTGCAAGTCCCACAATGCTGGAAAGCAAATGCTATAACCACATCAAGACCTAAGCACAGAAAAATCAATTGGCTCTGACCGCACCGATTTCCAGCTTAATTTTTTAGCCATGGTGCCTTTCTTGGCTTTTACTGACCTTGTTTTATAGGTAGCACAAAAAAGCAGGCGCTTGGCCTGCTTTTCGACACATAACTTAAAGTCATTACCTGGTTATTACAGGTCAAACCCTTCATAAATAATACCGCCATCACGCACACATGCATCATAAGCATTTGCCCAGCTGGTACTGTCATCATCTGCAAAATGGGTTATCCAAGATTGATAATGCGGATTTTCTGTTGTTGAGTTATGCAAACACAATAGATGGTATGCTTGGCTATCAAACGATAATGTAGATGCAAATAAGGTTGCAAATATAAATTTTTTCATGGTTTTCTCCTCTTTGTTTATTTAATAAAAAACTAATTAGATGATAAATATCTTTTCGTGAGCGCTTTGCATAACTTCCTGGTTATTGAGTGAATATCTAGAATCATGATGTTCAGAGCCCTAGCTCACAGGCAGCTCATGTTTGCTATTCCTGTTGATTTAATTTCAACTGGCTGTCCTATTTAATAACGACTTAAGGGTAACTTACGATCGGTTCACCAGAGCCAAAATACATCAGACCGCCATTACCCGAACATGCATCAATGGCATTAGTTAGGCTCTGCGTATCATTGGCTGGGAAAGTAGTTACCCAAGATTGGTAGTGCGAATTTAATGAGTCCTCGTTATGCAAACAGATCATATAGTTTGCGTGGCTATCAAACGACAATGTAGCTGCAAATAATGTTGCGAATATAAATTTTTTCAAGATGTTCTCCTGTTTAATTGAAGTGCCTCAATTATAGGAATGAAAGTCCTCAGGTTAAGTTTCTTTTAGGGAGTCTTGAGGGAATATTCAGGGGTTATTGTGGGAAGGTTTTATGGTAATCAATGCTGCACTTGACCAATAAATACCAGTTAAACCAATCTCCCAAGGCCAACGCAATCCTAAACAATCACCACACCAACCCAAACTGAGATCTTTCGACTGCGCTCCGCTGCGCTCAAGATGACAGGGAATTCTGTCATTCAGAGTAAAACTAAAAAGAAACATGTCATTGCGAAGGAGCGAAGCGACTGTGGCAATCTCCTGATGCCAAGGCAATCCCTAACCCCGCCTGAGATCTTTCGACTGCGCTCCGCTGCGCTCAAGATGA
>CANNAM010000014.1 GCA_947502595.1 uncultured Marinicella sp.
AGAGTAGGACATCGCCAGAATTTAACAAGTAGGAAAAGCCTCAACGTAAGTTGGGGCTTTTTTTTGTCTGAAATTTGTGTACCCAAAGAATATTGGTAGCTATCAACTACATTAAAACCAATAACTTTAATCAATCCCTCATGATAGCTGATACCATTAGCTCTTATGCAATGCGTAATATATACCAGTGTTTTAACTACCTGTGGTTAAAAAGTTTCCAGTATATTCCTAATTAGCAGGTTTAATTGGTTCAGCTCAAGCACAGAAATATATATACCGAGGGTTCATTTCTTAAAAGATTTGATATGTATTGCTAACACATCAGTTTATTTTTATAGCAGAGAGATGTTCAAATGATTGCGAAGTTATGCTTTTTGTTTATCGGCTGCAGGGTGGTGTTTTGTAACCATGCTCTAAGGCCGGTAGGCTGTAGACATAAAAAGGCCGCATATTTATACAGTATAAATGCGGCCAGTCAATGTTATGAATTAAGCCATTCAACTAAAGGTATGCTGTAAACAGTCAAAGTCATGGTTTTTGTATTGAAACCGCATTGACTTGTTAGTCCTTTCTATTGCGTGCAATCGTATTTTTCAAAGGTGAAAAGAACAGTGAGAGCAGAAACAGAACACCTAATACAAGGGTGTTGGTTAAACCCATCGCAGGCACTGATCGAGGTCCTTGACCTGCATTGCCCATTGCCCCATTGATTACAAAGGGCAGTCCTTGATTGGTTAACGTGCCGTTGTCTTGTAAATTACCATAAGTAAGGCCGTTATCAGTCGATAGCAAAGCATTACCGGTGGTGGTTTGCCCTGGTATAGTTATATGGGGCACAAAAGGCCCTTCATTTCCACTGCCATCTGATTGCCAGTCCAGCCAGTATGTACCTGGTGGCAACTCAATTCCAACCGCAACATTACTGATGGCAATTTGTCTGGTATCATCCAACCCTGTGGTGTTTTCATCGACCCTAACTATGCCCGAGTAAGCAGTGCTGCTTAGTCGATTGGTACTGGTATCACCAAACACTACGCTGCTATTTACATCATTTGGATTGCCGTCCCAAATACGTATGTTGTATGCAATGATGGTAGAAGCACTTTCACCTGTTTGGTAAGCATAAAAGTCAATTGAATTTATTTGCCAAGATGTACCTGTGATGCTGAAATCATCAGCTACTCTTAAGTTCAAACCTGGACTGTGAGCAGTTCCTAATGACGTCATTGATAATGTATTGTTTTCTAAAATACTTTCATCAGCACCATTTAAACCTGTAGCAGTACTGGTAATTATTGGACCGTTGTCATACAGATAACCACCTAATTTGTAATGACTGACACTGGCTTGCAAAGCAGGCATCGACAGCAGTGAAACTACGCACACAATACTTTTATTCATGGTTCCCCCCTTGTTATATTTAAGTTCATATTGTACGTTGATTATTTTACTGAATTCAAATCATCTATAACAAAAGTTTTAAATCAGTTAGCTTCATACCCTAAGTGCTTCAATTTAAAGTTTAAATTTAATGGCCTGTTTGGCCATATTTAATAAATATAACATGTGGAAATAGGTATATTTACACTAATTCACATGGATAAGTTGCTTTATTTATAAGTTTTTAGCGTTTTTTTTGTCTGTAATCATAGGTTTTGAATCTAAATATGTGATGCATTTCAAAAAAATCTTGTTAATCTGTTTTTCATCAGATACACTTGATGTGTAAAAGAGGCTTTGAATAAGAATGATTTCTGGTTCAATTACCTTGTTCTTATAAGTTGTTTTAAAAAATTTTGTTCATTTTTAAGGACTTAATTGCATATAAATCACACTTAATTATGAAGCCTTTATATACGTTCAAGACTTGTTGGGGGGAATAAGAAATGAAATTATTTACTGTTGTTGCTGCTGTAACCGCTGTTGTTGCTGTGTTCCAATATATTATTAAATAAATAATTAAGTCCTAGATTCTTTCCTGTGATAAAAACTGACGGTTGACTGCATGTGAAGTTGATCTGTCAATTAATAACGTGGACAGATTGTGAAAAAGTTTAATTTTATATTGAAGAGTCGTGGGTTGGCTTGGGTATTGCTGTTTTTAAGTAATCCATTATGGGCCATTGATTTAGGGGTTACTTTGGGCACCAGTCCAAGTACATTTGAACCAGGTTCTTCACAGTCCAATGCATATTCAGTGGTTATTTCAAAGCCAGATGGGACAGGTGATGTCACTGGAATAGAAGTGACTACAGCTTTCACAGGCAGTACTGACGCCATATCATCTTTAACTTGGTCCTGTACCGCATCAGGCGCATCAAGTTGTGACTCATCAGGTGCTACCACCAGTTTAGATTCATTTACCATAGATTTTGATTTGTCAGGAGACGGCAATGATGTGACCATTGCTGTCACCAGCGTCACCTACAGTTCAGATATATTCAACGACTTAGACTTTAATGCAGAGATAAGCAACGATGGTGACACCAATGACACCAATAACAGTAATGACAGTGTAACCGCAACCATTGGTCGTGCTTCGGTTACCGACATCAGTATTTCTGTCACAGATTCCCAATCAAGCTACACACCAGGCACAGCTGCTGCTTATAGCATAACCGTAGCCAATGCAGGACCCAGTGACGCACAGGGGGTTGGTGTAATTGATGGCACACCGCTCCCTAACGGGTTGAATATCACAGGATGGTCTTGTACCCCAGATGCCAATAGTTCGTGCTCATCAGCTGTAGGTGGCCCTAATGTGAGTTTGTCAGTGGACTTGGCCAGTGGTGAAGAGGCTGATATTGTGGTTTCCGGTAATTATGATTCTGGTGCCACGACAGATCCTTTGGTTTATACAATTCAATCCAGCATCACAGATGCAGATGCAACTGATCCTGATGGTGCGACTTCCACTGATACAGATTCAAACAAAATTAACCCAGTGTCTGATTTATCAATTTCGGTCGATACAGCTGTTTCAGCCACCACAAATTACACGCCAGGTACTACAGAAACTTACACAGTTGTGGTTACCAACTCAGGACCCTCTGACGTTTCAGGGGTAACTGTAACTGATAATAGCTTGACAGAATTTGACAGCATCTCTTGGACTTGTATGGCGGATGCCGGCAGCAGTTGTGTCAACGGTACAGGTGATTTGACTACCTCAGCAGACCTAGAAAGTGGCGATTCTGTAACCTACACGGTATCGGTTGGTTATGCTTCTAGTGTGATTACTAACCCACTGGAGTATTCAGTAACTGCCACCAACCCCAATGACAACAGTGGAAATTCACCCGTTTCAGGTAATAAATCATTGGGTTTGAATTTGGTTTCAAATCTGGCGGTGACTTTAGATGATGGTACTGATAAATACGTGCCAGGACTGGGCGGAACTTTCACTGCTACGGTGACCAATAATGGTCCATCTGATGCCATAGGAGTGACCGTAATGGACAGTGCTTTGAGTGAAATATCGGACATATCTTGGACCTGTAGCGTGACCGAAAATGACAGTAGTTGTACGGCGGGACCACTCACCTCGGACATCAACACCATTGTTGATTTGGTGGCAGGAGACTCGGCCGTTTTTACTATTGATGTCAATTACTTATCCAGTGCCACAAGCAATCCTTTGGTGTATCAAGTAACCGCCACCAATCCAGACGAGGTGAACGGAACATCTCCTGCCACTGGAACTGATAACGACGATGAGTTGAAACGTGAAGTGGATATCACTGTCACTAAAACAAGTAAAGTAGATGGCTTAGGGCAACCTGGTTCTTATGTACCTAATGAACCATTTGAATACACCATAGTGGTTAGTAATGCTGGGCCCAGTGACCTCGGTGCTCCAGGGAATGGTCCTGATTCTGCAGAAAATGTACTGACCTTAAGCGATGTGATAGACAATAGTTTGGCTGAGCACCCTTCGCAATGCGGTCAAGGTGGCAGTGTTCCATGTTGGAAGTATTGTCCAAGTGATTCGGGCGTTAATGGCTCAAACATCAGTCCGGATAACTGTGATGGCTTTATAGACATCACCACTGGCTTTGGTTACCAAATGGTAGTGCCCATGCACTTATCAGCGGGGAGTAGCTCTGAGATTAAAGTTTACGCTCGGGTGACTGAATCCACAGGCAGTGATTGTGTGTTAAACAATGGCATAAACAGAGAGCTGTGTAATACGGTCACTGCAGAAATTACCGGAGTCAATACCGAGCATACAGGAAACATAAGTCAATTAACCAGTTCTGTTTCTAACCCTATTGTGATTGGCACTGATTTGGTGGTCACTAAATCAGATGGATTAACAGCCGCATCACCAGGCACTGAAATCAGTTACGAAATAGTGGTTCGTAATGACGGGTTTACAGATGCCAATGGTGTTACTTTCAGTGATGTTTTGCCACTTTATCCAAATGAATCTGCGGGTTTTGTTCCTGGCAGTATTTCTTGGGTATGTGAAACAGAAGATGAAAATGCATGCTGTGTTGCTTCAAGTACTTCTTGTGGTTTAAACAGCCCTGTTATGGGTTCTGGTGACGCCTTACAAACCACCATTGATTTAGGTGGACAGTCCCAAGTCACTTATACAGTATCTGCTACCATCAGCAATGCAGCCACCGGTACCCTCAGCAATACAGCCACCGCGACCTTACCAGCTGGAATCGATGAAACAGATGAGAATAATAATTCTGCCACAGATGATGACACAGAATTAGGCGCAGAAGCCGATGTTGCAGTAAGCAAAACTTTGGTTGATGCAAGTAGCAACACTGTCACTGGAGTGACTACTTTGCAATACCAGATTGTAGTTAGCAACAATGGTCCGTCCTTTGCCAGCAACATAGAAGTAGATGATTTACTGGATGACAATGAAATAGATTTGGCAACAGCATCTTGGTCGTGCACCATCCAAGGGGTGGGTAACTGCGATCAGCCTGGCCCAGTTACAGCCAGCGCCATTGACACATCCGTAAATTTAGCAGTCGGTTCAAGTGCTACTTTTGCATTAACAGTCAGCACCAATCCATTCTCTCAGGGTACAGTGGTCAATATTGTCAACGTCACTCCCGGACCCAATGCTTACTTTGACCCAATTTCAATCAATAACTCAGCAGCAGTTGAATACGCTTTATCTGGCACTTCTCGATTACGGATTGATAATGATGATGCTTTAAATACTGCCACTCCTGGGTTACCAACCAATTACACCATCAGGGTGCAAAACGAAGGTCCTGACAATGTTTTCGGAGCCACAGTAGAAAATTTATTTCCGCCACAATTGACCAATGTAGAGTGGACTTGTAGTGCCATCTCTCCAATTCCTGGAGACCTAACGTTTTTCCAATCATCAGACCAAACCAGTGCTGGCACTAACATGCTTCTGAGCCCAGATGGCAGCCATATTTATGTGTCATCACCAGACCCAGATGGCACAGCTCCATTTGAAGGTCGTTTGTATGTGTTTGAACGCAACACCATTCCTGGTGCCAACTACGGTCAAATTTCATTTGTTGAATTTTTACGCCAAGACGAAAATGGCATAGATGGCATCGCTTCGATTCAAGAGTTACAGATGAGCCATGATGGGGCTTATTTGTATGCGTTGTCTGCAGAACCAGATGATGCCAATGCTGCTGTAGCAGCGTTTTCCAGGAACAACAACCGCCTTTCACCTGATTATGGTCGTTTGACATTTTTGAATGCAGTTGACAATGAAATGCCAGTAGCTGCTGTAGACATGCTGTTAACCACCGACCAAAAACAACTGTACATTACTGGTGATGATGAAATCATTCGTTATGCAAGGGATGTGGGCACAGGTTTATTGAGCCATCAATCAACGGTTGCTGCCACTGTAGCAGGTCATATGGCCATCAGTGCAGATGGTACCAACCTCTATGTGGTAGATGAAATCACTGATCAAATCGATGCCTATAACCGTGAAACAGATGATTCAGGCGCTACTTTCGGTGACTTGAGCAGCTTTGACAGTGTGGTCAATGTAGACATTGATGCGGTCAGCGACATGATCATCAGTGCCGATGGCAAAAGTCTTTATTTGGCGGCAAAAGGCAGCAGTAATCTGGTGGTAATCAGTCGCGATCTTGCTTCTGGTGAAATCAGTCATGCAGCCAGCTATGATGACGCATCGCTGGCTTTTAACCCAACTGAAACGTTGGTGGGTTTGAGTCAATTATCGCTCAGTCCAGATGGGGAACATTTGTTTGTCAGTAATCCGATAAATGCCGACCCTACAGATGGCAGCTTGTTGGTTCTCAGTCGCAACAGCCAAGGGTTACTGAGTAAAGATCAAAAACTTTCACTACAAGGTATGCAAGGCTTAAGTGATGTGGTGGTAACCCAAGATGGCAAACAAGTGTTGACCACAGCCACAGACGGCAAAACCTTGATGGCATTTGATCGTCGGCAACCGGACCCAACTTTTTCATTTGTTGAGGCGGAAATCAACCTACAAAATGATCCAGCAGACGATGCGGGTGTAGTAGATGGCTTGTTAGGAGCTGCTGCTGTGGTGGTCAGTCATGATGGCGCCAATGTGTATGCAGCCGCCATTGGCGACAATGCCATAACTGCCTTTGTCAGAGACCGCAGCAAAGGTTCAACTGCATTGACTCGAGGCCAACACCTGTCATTCATTGAAAGTTATCAAAACGGTCAATCAGGTATTACTGGAATCGACGACATCAATTCATTAGCGATATCACCCAATGGCGACTTTGTTTTTGCCGGTAGCAGAGACCAAAGTACATTGGCCGTATTCGAGCGGGCCGTGGATGGAACCCTGAACTTTGTTAGCAGTTATTCACACACTGCCAATATGACCGATGGATTGTTGGGTATTTCAGACATTACAGTGAATAAAAACTCACAAGACTTGTATGTGGTGGGGCAGTTTGAGGCTTCAGTGGCACATTATACGATCAGTTCGACAGGTCATTTAACTTTAGTGAACGCCATTGCCAATGGTGACCTTGGAGTCAGTGGTTTGGCTGGTGCCCGAACTGTAGCTCTTACCCCAGGTGAAGATCATTTGTTGGTTGGTAGTGGTATTGATGACAGCCTAGTGGTGTTTAAGCGTTCATTGGTCAATGGGCAAATAAATTTCCAACAGCACCTACCAGGCGTGGGTGATCAACCCATGGATGTGGCTGTTGCGCCAGATGGAGAACATGTTTATGTGGCATCGGCCAATGACAGTCGATTGACGGTCATCAATCGTAACAATAACGTGGCATCTGCCGAGTATGGACAGCTGTCTATCAATACTTCATATGTAGACGGGGTTAATGGATTCGATCGATTATTGGGCTTACGGGCAGTGGTGGTCAGTCCTGATGGAGAAAAAGTTTATGTGGGGGCTGAGTTTGATGCGGCTGTTTCTGTTTTAGACCGAGACAGTAATCCCAACAGTGCCAGCTTTGGACAGTTGGCTGTTGTTGAAGTCCAGGTAGATGATGTCGATGGCGTCAATGGACTGAACCAATTATATGATTTGGCTGTAAGTCGTGACTCACGGCATGTTTATGCAGTGGGTTTTGGTGACAACGCCTTGGCTGCTTTTGTACTTGGAGAAGGTTCCTCTTGTAGTGCACAGGGCAGTGGTAATATCTCAGATGGTGTTGATATTGGAAGCAATGGCACTTTGACTTATTCAGTCACTGGAAAAATCAGATCCAATGCAGTAGGTGACATCATCACTGAAGCCAGAATTATTCCGCCTGCAAATTTTACCGTTGACAGTCCATTGGACAACTGTGCCAATCCTTCAAGCTATGCAAATGATAATTGTGATCAAGACATCACCGCATTGGTTCCTATTACTGATTTGTCGATCAGCAAAACCAACGGACAACTTTCTGCCATAGCTGGTGAACCCATTCAATATGAAATTCGGGTCAGTAATGCAGGTCCTAGTGACGCCAACACCAGCAGTGCTGAAATGGTGATGGTGAAAGATGTATTGAACGCAGGCTTCGAACCTGGATCAGTGTCTTGGACTTGTGAAGCCGTGGGTTCAGGAGCGCTGTCCTTTGTTGACGCTGTGATCAATGAACAGAATGGTGTAGATGGGTTGCTTGGGGTTTCCTCGGTTACTTATGCTGAAGATTTGGCGGGTTTAGGACCACATGTTTTAGCCACCAGTGTGATAGACAATGGGTTGTTGGCATTTTCTGTTGATGTGATGAATGGCCATCTGACCCAAGTATTGCCTGTAGTCACTGCTGCCTCTGGCATCAGTTTAAATGGGGCACGTGATGTCTTGGTAATTGATAACGACGTCTATGTAGTCAGTCAAGTTGATGATGCCTTGGTTGCTTTCAAAGCACAAAACAATGGCGGTTTGGAACTTCAGTGGGTTGAAAATCATCAATTTCCTGCCGTTAGTTTTGGCTTGAATCAAGCCGTATCGGTTACTGCATCCGCTGCTGGTAATCATCTTTATGTGACCGGTGCCAATGATGATGCTGTGGTGATTTTTAGCCGCAATTTAGGCACTGGCGTGCTGACTTACAGCAACACTGTGACAGGAGTTAACCAAGGTTTAAATGGCGTCAACGCCATGGCCGTGTCTGCCGATGGCTATTCAGTTTATACCAGTGGTTATAATGACAATGAAGTGGGTGTCTACCGCCGCGACTTGGTCAGTGGCGACCTGACATTCATGGAAACGCTGAATATGTCAGGTGTTGACTTTAATGCAGTCAGTGCAATCAATATTTCACCAGATGATCAACATGTGTATGTAACCAGTGCAGGCAATCACCGGGTTTATGCTTTTGCGCGTGAAACCAGTGTGCCCACATCATCTTCAGATTATGGTTCGTTAACTGCGCTGCAAACTATACAACAAGGCGTGGCTGGTGTGGGTGGCTTGTTGATGCCTTCGGATGTCATTATTTCAGCAGATGGCAGACATGTGTATGTCAGCTCTGAACAATCAGATGCTGTGGTGTGGTTTTCGCGCAACATGGCCACAGGTGAGTTGGTCTATGGTGGAATAATCAGTGACTTGGTGTCCTCTGTCAACGGTTTAAATGGCGCCATCGCTTTGGCTGCAGATCCAAGCGGTCAGTACATCTATGTGGCTGGCAGTCAAGACCATGGTATCGCTGTTTTAACCCGCTCTGCAGATTCATATTGTCCTTCATCAGGAACTGGTAATGTGGCTTCAAATTTTGGTTTAATCGAAGCCGGTGTGGCTGTAGATTTAGCAGTTAACGGGCAATTAATTTTTACCGTTAATGCCACTGTGGCTGCTGATGCCACTGGTACATTAGTTAATGAAGCACGGGTGCTCAGTTGTGAATTACCTTTGGCTGATCCAGTTGAAAGTTGTTTGGGGTCTGATCCTGTGACAAACAATAACTTGGCTATCGACTCTGATGCCCTGAATCCAACTGCTGATTTGATGATCAGCAAGACCGATGGTATAGCTGTGTATGAAGGACTGACCAGTGCCAAACAAGTGACTGGTGATGAACATTACTTGTATGTTGCAGCAGCCCAAGACAATGCCATCAGTATGTTTAAACGTGAAGTAAATTCTGGTGGTGCTGACTATGGTTTGTTGACCTACATGGGGGCCAAAACAAATGGTGTAGCGGGCGTTTCTGGGTTGTTGGCAACCTCAGATGTCTTGCTCAGCGATGATGGACAAACCTTATATGCAGCGGGCAGTGGTGATAACTCAGTTGTGGTTTTCAGTAAAGCCAGTGATGGTCAATTGACTTTTGTTGAAAAACACACCAGTGGTGTTTTTGGGGTGACTGGCATTGAGGGCATTTCATCGTTGTTCCTGTCGGCTGATGGCGCGCATTTGTATGCCACCGGACCATTGACCAATTCACTGGTTGTATTTGCAGTCAATCAAACCAGTGGAGCGGAACATGGTCAACTCACTTTCATCCAGCATTTGCAAAATGCAGTGGATGGCGTCAGTGGTTTGGCCAGCGCAAGCTCAGTACTGGTTTCACAAGACAATATGCACGTTTATGTGACATCTGAATCTGGACATTCAGTCAGTTTATTTTTGCGTAACCCCAATGACGTCAGCGTGTCATTTGGGCAGTTGAGTTACCAAACCACCTATGTCAATGGTGCAAATGGTGTGGCGGGCCTTATGGGGGCTAAAAAAATGACCATGGACAGCAACAACGACTACTTGTATGTACTGGGTGCAGTAGATCAGTCATTGGCAGTATTCAGTAGGGACAGCAGTACTGGAGAATTGGATTTTGTAGAATTTAAGCAAAATGGCACCAGTGGTGTGGTTGGCCTGAATCTGGCTCGTGATTTAGTCATCAGTGCAGACCAACAATCACTTTACGTGGCCGGTCGTGGTGAAAATGCTTTGGTCAGGTTCAACCGGAATAACGCTGATGGCACTTTAACTTTCGCAGCAGTAATCAATGATGGTGACCCATTGGCACAACCAGGCACGTTTGTGGATGGCCTATCCGGCGCGGCTGGCTTGTTGTTGTCCAATGATGATAATCACCTTTATGTGGTGGCTGATCAAGACCATTCGATTGCTGTGTTTGATCGGGACAGCAGCAGTGCATTGCCCGATTTAGGTGCTTTAAGTATCAGTGATGTGCTGATTAATGGACGTGGTGGCGTGGCCCCAGGCTCTGAAGTAACCTATTTTATTGTGGCCAGTAATGCCGGTCCCAGTGATGTCGAAAAGGCACGGATAGTGGATGTCTTTCCGCCTGAATTTGAAAATATTTCATACCAGTGTTTCCCCGTCAATGGCGCTGGTTGTAACACCTCTGTACAGCACAGTAATGTTGATGAGTTGGTAGACTTACCTGTGGGTTCATCGGTAGAAATCAGAGCCACAGGGGTGTTGAGACCTGATGCGCAAGGGGTGGTAAGTAACACGGCCACAGTGATGTCATCAACCAATCCTATTTTTGCAATCAGTGACCCAGATTTGTCTAATAACAGCGCTACTGATGATGACACCGTTTTATTTGTGGCCTCGGATTTGAAGGTTGTTAAGGACAATTTTGTAACCGAATCTGTTCCAGGTGATGTTGTCAGTTACACCATCACAGTGTCTAACGATGCGGTGTTACCAGGTAACAGCATTCCGGCCGATGTATCAGGTGTAGTGGTAACCGATTCAGTGCCTGAGGCCATCAGTGATGTGTCGTGGACGTGTCGAGCAGTACCTCTGCCAGGTTTATTGGATGATGGTGACGGTGATCCGTTAACCGATGCTTATATCAGTTTTACACACTTGGATCAATTCAATGACATGGTCGTACACGTCAGTGGTCAATTGGCCTATGTAGTGGGTGTGGATGCGAGTGAGTCCACTTTATTGGTTTACCAAAGAAACAGCCGTTCTGGTGAACTGGTTGAAATACAACGTGTGGGTGCATTTGACAGTGGCGTTGATGGTCTTGATGGCGCCAGTGCTTTGGCCATTTCACCTGATAACCAACAATTGTATGTGGTTGCTGAAGTTGAAGATTCCATCACCACTTGGTCGATTGACGGCAATACCGGTGAGCTTACCTTTGTAGATGTATTGACCGATGGTTTATCAGGTGTCAACGGTTTAGGTGGCGCCAAGGACGTGCTGGTTACAGCCGATGGCCTACACGTTTATGTGGCCGGTAAGGACGACAATGCCATCGCTATTTTCAATCGCAATTTAGGCACTGGTATCTTGACATTCAACAGCTTCCTGGCTGGGGTTGAAGGGCTGTCAGGTATCCACGCGATGGTTGAAGCAGGTGATTATCTGGTGGTGGTATCTGAAAGCAATCAGTCAGTAGCAACTTTTACCCGGTCTGTACAGAACGGGCTGTTGGTGGCTGCTGATGTGATTCAAGATTTTGAGTTGCCAGGGTCTGTGTTGCTCATGCCACGGGATGTGATTGTGGTTAATGACTTGGTGGTTGTAGCCAGTTATGGCAGTGATGCATTGGCTTTGTTCAGTCTTAATGATGAAAACGGTTTAATGGGTTTGGTAGAAGTTATCAGACAAGGTGATGCTGGAATCAGTCATTTAGAGGGGCCAGAAGGTCTGATTGGCAGCCCTTCAGGTGATCAGTTTTATGTTGCTTCATCTGTCAGTGAAGCCATCACATTGATGGTTTATAACGGCGAAACATATACCCCGGCCAGTACGGTGTACGACACCAATTTGATAGCTGATTTGGATGGCGTTAACCAGGTGGTCATGAACGCTGCGGGTACCCATATTTACGGTTTAAGTGATGAGTTGGTGTTGGCCAATGTACAAAATGGATCTGCTTGTACCGAAAGTGGTCAGGGCTCGCTACATGATGTTGCTGACATCGTGTCAATGGGCTATGTTGAATACACTTTAACTGGCACTGTATTGCCAACTGCAACGGGCACCTTAACCAATACTGCAACTGCTCTGATGGGTGGTGAGGGGGTTGAATTGAACCCTGAGGACAATACCAGTTCAGACACAGATATATTGGTACCAACATCAGATTTAAGCATCACCAAGGATGACGGCTTACTCGAGGTCGTCGCTGGTACCAGCCTAGAATATGATATTTCAGTTTTCAGTGCTGGTCCCAGTGCCATGAATGTGATGATTGAAGACTTACTGCCAATATTCCCTGCTGTGCAAGCCGGCTTCGAAAGTCAAAGTGCAACGTGGTCCTGTCAAACAGGGCGTACATTGCAAGAAAATGGCGTATATGATGACAACGGCGTGAATGGCTTAATGGCAGGCAGTGATGTTTTTGCAAGCCCAGATGGTCAGTATGTATATGTTTTATCAGGTTTGGGAACCTTATCGGTGTTTGAAAAAGACACTTCAGGCATGTTGAGTATGGTGCAATTGGTGCAAGAGTCTGATGAGTTGGCCGGAGGCACAGTGGTGGGCTTGACAGGTGCTAAAGCCGCCAGTATGGATTCCCAAGGTAAAAATATATACGTAGCCAGTCAAACGGGTAACCAGATATTGGTATTAACTCGTAATGTATCAACCGGCATGGTTGATTACCAACGAACCATCAGCAATGGCCAAGATGGGGTGTTTGGGTTAATTGGGCCAGTTGCGATTGCGGTTTCTCCAGATGGTACTGGTGTTTATGTGGCTGCCAACGATGCAGATGCAGTCATCGTATTCAGTCGTGATGAGTCGGATGGGGATCTGACTTTTGTAGAACGAGTGAAAGATGGATTTGGAACCATTGTACCGGAAAGCAATGTAATCATTGAAATCACTGATTTGGTACTTTCACCTGATGGACAGTTTTTGTATACCGGTGCTGATTTTTCTGAAAGTGTATCGGTATTCAGCCGTGACCCACTGACGCAGTTGCTTACTTTTGAAAGTGTTATCAGGGCAGGGGATGTGCAAGGTGCTTTGACTGTACCCGGCATGTCTGGCGCACAATCAATGGCAATCAGCAACAATGGTAATTACCTCTACACGGTAGTTCAAGAAAGCAATGCTTTGATGCGCTTTAAGCGCGACCAAGCTGATGGCACACTGCGCTTTGAGTCAAGCTTGGTCAGTGGTGGTGTCGGTGCGGGCTCATTGCTGTCCCCTAATGACGTGGAGTTGACCCCCAATGGTGGTCGTTTATTGATTACTGATCCGCAAAATAACATGATCAGTGTGTATGACAGAAATACTGTGAATGGTGAAGTCACCCTGGTTGATGAGTTTAACCTTAATGTCGGAGAAGACGAAGAAGTGGCTAATCCGGTAGCTATGATCACTGATGGCATCAATGTATATGTACTATTGAACCAACAGAATCGGTTACTTGCCATCAGAATCACTGCAGATGCAGAATGTCAAATGGACAGTGAACTCACTGATACGCCTTTGGTGCCACTGTATATGTCACCAGGTTCGGGCGCTGACATTCAAATAGCTGCCCACGTTCATCCATCAGCCAGGGGTACCATCCATAATGTAGCCAGTGTGGTGCTGGCACCCGACAGTGAAGACCCTAATGTGGTGAATAACAGTGCTTTTGATGACACCGATATTTTGGTGCAAACCGATGTCAGTATCAGCAAAATTGGCCCAGCAAATGCCATAGCAGGCGAGGTCATTGAATACCAATTGGTACTGTCGAATGCTGGACCCAGCGATGCATTGGGTGTGGTGGTTAATGACATCATTCCAACAGCGTTATTGAACCCAACATGGAGCTGCACCACCAGTGGGCGCTCCAGCTGTGATAACAGCAGTGGTTCAGGAAACATCAATGAAAGTGTGGATGTCAGCATAGATGGCGAAGTGATCATTGTGGTGAATGCCATGATTGATCCTGCCTTCTACGGTGACATCACCAATCAAGTGTCAACAGTGGTATTTGAGTTTGGCTTCAACACCGATACCGATTTAAGTAACAACAGCGATGATGTCACTACACAGGTAACACAGGTGGCTGACTTGGGTGTAGTTAAATCCAATGCCAGCAACGAAGTGGTTGCCGGCGAAATGACCAGCTACCTGATTACAGTCAGCAACGCAGGTCCGAGTGATGGTAACTCTGTGGTGGTGGATATGATGCCTGCTGGTTTAGAGCAAGTAAGCTGGCAATGTACATCGGATCCTGGTTCAAGTTGTTCTGCCATGGGTCAAGGTGACATCAATGACGCGGTTTATGTGGGGGTTAACTCGCAATTGGTTTATCAAGTCGATGGACTGGTTTCCTCAGCAGCAACAGGCCAATTAAGTAACGAAGCAATGGTGGATCCAGTGGCACCTGTGATTGATCCCGACTTAATGAATAACTTGTCGACCGATACCGATGATGTGGTTCAAATTGCTGATCTGGCTGTGACTTTGGAAGACCTTATTGATCCTTATGATCCAGCCAGTCCACTTGACTTACCTTTTAAATTAGAGGTGGTCAATATGGGCCCATCAGACGCTGCCAACGTACAAGTTAATTTACCTCTGCAACTTGATGTGACTGCTGATGTTGTCAACGTCTGTGAAGTTTCGGCATCTGGTGTCAATTGTGACATAGGTTATTCAGCAGCTGGTGCAGTGCATGAATTCATGGTTAATTACCGTTTGAATCCTGCTTTGACGGGTCAAATCGATAATTTAGCAGAAGCCACTTCAGATACTTTTGATCCTGATTTGAATAACAATATTGACACCACAGTAACAGATTTAATCAGTGGTATTGATGTGCGGGTGTCACAAAGTAATGGGGTTGAATACGCAGAGCCTGGACAATCACTGACCTATGAGATTGTGGTTGAAAACATTGGATCAGTTGATGCAGGTGAAGTGCGCATCGATGAGCAGTTGCCAGCCGGTCTAATCGATGCGAGTTGGTCATGTGAGGCCTTTACTGGTGCCAGTTGTGTTGCCATCAACAATTCAGCCGTAACAGGCAGTGCTGATTTGCCATCTGGTGGATTGGTGGTATTGACCCTGACGGCCACTGTAGATCCGGCATTGACTGACATGAGTCAGACACACATCAACAACACGGTTGAAGCCGTACTGGTAACAGAAACTGATTATAATTTGTTGAATAACAGCAACACGCTTTCTACGCCGCTGGTGTTCTTTATCTTTAAAGATGGATTTGATGGAGTGGTGCCATGAGTAGGGCGTTGAAAACGGGTGGTTATGTGGTGGGTTTGTTGCTGGCTGGTGTAGTCGGTTGGTATGCCTCAGGGTGGCAGTCTAAACCTGTCACAGAGTCTGACAAAGTCTATTTGGCGATGGTCAATGGTCAGGGCATAGAAAAAGAATGGTTTATTGAACAAATGAAATTACGTGGTGGCTTTAAGCCAGGGCAGTTTCAAACCACCGAGCAAAAACAAACATTGTTGGATTTCCTCATCAATGAAGAAGTTATTTATCAACAGGCACTGGCACAAGGTGTGGGTGATGATCCGGCAGTCAGTAAGGTCTATAAAAAGGCGGTCATTGACAAATTCATCACCGATACACTGAACCAAAAATTGGCCGAGGTGAAAATAGGTGATTCAGAAGTGGAGGCTTACTTCAAGCAAAATCAAGTTACTTATAACCGGCCTGCGCGCAGGCGAGCAGCCATCATTAAGGCTGAGTTTAATGAGTCAGATGATGACGGCCAAAAAGCGGAAAAATACCAACGCATTGAACAAGCATTGTCTGCAGTTGAAACAATGGGTGATACCACCAGTCATTTTGGTGAGTTGGCTAAAATCTATTCGGATGACCGAGCATCCATGTACCAAGGTGGTGTGATTGGTTGGTTCATCAATCACCCTTCAAGAAAGTACAAATGGGACGAAGCATTAATTGATGCACTGTTTGCACTAGAGAGCCCAGGTGATGTTTCGACCATCATCACCACCGATGATGGTTATTATATTGTCCGATTGGTGTCAGCAGAAAATGTTCAAGAGAAGTCTTTTGAGCAAGTTAAAAAGGGCATTAAAAACCAATTGGTTCAAGCCAAACGCAGGCAAGTAAAAGCCGACTTTATGGACGCTTTAATCAATGGTGCGGAGGTGGAAATAAACAACAGCATGTTGGCCGAAATACCTGCGCTGTCACCCAAGGCCGAAGATAAAAGTAACCCACCACCGGCAATGCCTTCTATTGGAGGTGTGCAATGAATACTCAAACAATGACCGCTCAACTAAACAAGAACACTGGAGTTCAGAACATGAAGAATAAGCTTAATTTCATTATGCTGATGGCGCTGAGCCTGGGTTGGATGTCTACAGCCTTTGCTGCAGTAGCCACCATGCAACAAACATTTGATTTAAAGCCTGGCTGGAATGCCATATATGTGGAGTTAGAGCCGACAGAAAATCGCATAGAAAATATATTTTCAGGTATTCCAGTGCGCAGTGTATGGCGCTGGATACCTGGCAAGTTGGGTAAGGACTTTATTCAAGATCCAGCTGAAGGTTTGTTGTCATTGGACGGTTGGTTTGGTTACTTTCCTGAGCCTAGACCCGAGGCCTTTTTAACCAATTTATACACCTTGTCTGCCAATACTGCATATTTGGTGTACTTGGATGACAATCAAAATCGAAGTTTCAACTTAACTGGGCAACCAGTTTATTCAGCCATCAATTGGAGAACCAATGGATTTACGCTGACAGGATTGCCTGTTAACCCAGGTTCAGAGCCCAGTTTTGCTGATTATTTTTCATTGTCGACCCAGCATGCCAATCAACCCATATATAAACTCAACGCAGCAGGGGTATGGGAGCAAATCACAAATTTAAGCAGTACAGTTATCAAGTCTGGAGAAGCTTATTGGGTTTATACCGATGGCATTTCAAACTACCCTGGCTTAATTGATGTCAAACTACAACAAGGTGAAAGTTTAGAGTATCGAACTATATTTACTGAGATGAATTTTATGCTCAGTAACACCAGTGATGTGACCAATTTTGTTCGTTTGGATCGGGTGGGAGGCAACAACATGCCGATGAAATTCCTCAATGTTGATCCTGAGTCTGGAGAAGAAGCTTGGCCAGATTTACCCAATAGTCGGGTCATTGAATTGCGCCCTGGTGAAGATGTGGTCGTCAGCTTGGCTGTGGATCGAGGTAATTTCAGTGAAGAGCGCATGGAGCAAATTTTCAGCATCAGCAATGAACAAGGTGTCAGGCACTTGATTCATGCTGGCGCTTCAACCATTCAACCATTGTCTTTACCCACTCGAGGCATGTTAAAGCGTGGTATCACTCAAGCACCAGCATCTAATGCAGGTTTGTGGGCCGGTAGTGTTCAGGTCAAAGGAGTCAGTGAAGCACAAAACAGCGGGGTTGAACCTTTGCCAGTAGGCAAACCTTTTGCTTTTAGGGTGCTGATTCATATTGACGCCACCGGCACCGCACGGTTGTTAAAAAATGTGGTGCAGATGTGGCAAGAAGGCAGTTATACACCCAGTGCCACCAATCCTGATTACCTTGAAGTGGATGTGCCAGGCAATTATGTATTATTGACGGATGATTCTTTGATTCCAAACTATTCAGGGGTTACCGTCAGGAGTGGTCAGTCTGCCGGCATACGCTTCAGTACCATTGGATATGACTTCAATGGCAATGACGTAGAAATGTCGGGTGAGTTTGCTGTTGGCAATTCATTGAGTGTCAGTTTATTGGTGGATTCTGATTTGCCGACCAACCCTTTTTATCATAAATACCATCCCGATCATGACAATTTGGATGCGCAGTTTTTAAATTATAAGCAGGAGGCTTTCCAAGTCACCAGAGAAATGCAGTTCTTATTCAGTCAACACAACCCCAACTACCCGGATGTTCAAGACCCGCCTGGTTGGGGTTATCAGGATATGGGCGGGGTGTTTCGTGAATCCATTTCTGGGTTACATAAAAACACCATTTTCATCGAAGGTGAATTTCGACTTCAACGAGTTGCAGCAACTGCTGTGCTGAACCAATAAGGAGTTGGCTGTGATTAATACAATAAATAAACTTAACGGTAGAATTAACATGAAAGCATTTTTCTTAACCGGCATTCTGATGTACTCCACACTGGGTTGGGCGGCTTGGCCAACAGGTGTTGGTGGACCCAGTGATGAAACCGTCGTTGATTCAGTGACCTCTATGACTGGGCACACTTTTGTTCTCGGTCAATTCCAAGGGACAGCTGTATTTGATGGTATAGAACTTAACAGCCAAGGCTTGAATGATATTTACATTCTTAAGTTAAACAGTGGCGGAACTGTTGAGTGGGCACTGCGAGCAGGCGGACCGTCAGATGACTTGCCCAAAAGTATCACAACAGATGCTGCAGGTAATGTATACATTGTAGGCGCTCATTATGGTGTTAGTCGATTTGGTAGTGATGATTTGGTTGCCAGCGATGGAGTAAAAAATGGTTTTTTGGCAAAAATAAACTCAGCAGGCAGCTGGCTTTGGACCAAAGAAATTGGTAAAGCAGGTTATGAGAGTGACGTCATTGATGTTAAGTCGGTTGAAGGTGACAGTGGGGTTATACCCCCAGTAGAAGGATCAGTTTTTATAACTGGTTATTTCAGACAGCAGATTGATATAGCGAATCACCAGTCTTTTAATTCTGGCTTGGGCAGTGAAAGTTCCGAGCTGCTGGTTGTTCGGTTTCAACAAGACGGCGATTTCGTTTGGGCCCAGCACAGAAACCAAAGCCGCGCTGAATTCCCAACGGCTATGGATGTAAGTGATGAAGGAGTGTTGTATATCACAGGTAATACCACCGGGGTTGTGGATCTCTACAATGAAGATTTTGAGGGTATCAGTGGTGACATAAGAGGGTATGGTTGGAGAAGTAACTGGAACCCCACTGCTTGTCCGAACCCTGGGGTCAGTGGTTGGGCAGGGCAAAGACATTATGGTGTGCGCGCACATAACAAGCCGGGTAATAGCAGCAAGGACATGTACATGGGGGGAACGCCCTCCAATGAAGGAACTTCTAGCTATTTGAATGGTTTGGCCTTGGTCAGTCCAAAATTCAACTTGGGTCAGGGTGGTAATGTAACCATTTCTTTCGATGTCATTGAAGGCCGATCTCCCTTTTCAGAGCCGCCAGATCAAGGTGAAAATTTGTCTGTTTACTTGGTCCCAGGTAATTACAACCCACCTGGTGGCACTACATTATATGACGGTCACCCTTATCCATTATTGGGGGATGTGGATGGCAATACGGCCAGTGTTTGGAAGGGTGGTGACAGCAGAACCAATGGCACTTATACTTACACAATCCCCGGTAACTATTACGGCTCAGGGGCTAAACTGATGTTTGTTAAAAACGTCAGTTCAGGTTCTTGTTATGATGCTTGGCATGTGGATAACCTGATTGTTTCTGGTTCAGCACCTGCTGAAAACTTTGTGTTTGAGGTGGTCAACACCAATGCAAGCACGCCAACATTTAATGCAGCAAAATCAATCTCCAGCGCCATCAGCATCAGCGACATGGTGTTCGACAATGTCAGGGACAGTGTCATCATCTCAGGAACCAATAACTCCGATGGCACAGCATTTTGTGACTCAAACAGCATGCCATCTGGCAGCATCTTAGCCAGTTATGGTTCAGATTTAGCCTGTGATTGGGTTAAACACCCGAACACAGCATCTGCATCTGTTGGTACAGGTGTGACTGTGGATAACGATGGCAATATATACCAAACAGGCTACTTTAAGGACGCGATGACTTTCCCTGTTGATAAGCAGTGTATTCCAAATACTGGCCTTGATCCGGTCGATGAAACAATCTATTCAGCCAGTGAGTTTGATGATGTATTTATGGTGTCATTCAATCAAAATGGCGTGGCATGTTGGTTGACAGGTGGTGATTATTACGATGAAACAGATGGTTATCCAGCCATTATGGGTGACATCGAAACAGAAAAAGGTGTTTCCATCACCACCGATGGCATCGGCAGCTTAATTATTGCCGGTCAAATGGAATCCAGCATAGTTTTAGGTTTGGATAACCGCGTTGATGGTCAAGGTGGAACAGATGTATTTATCACCAATTGGGGTTTAGATGGTCGACCTTTTCAGGTTGAGTCTTGGCCCGTAGGTGTGGCTTTGGTGCCACCTCCTAATGCCGTGGTGAGTGAACTGACTGCAGTGCCGGAATTTTTCAGAGACGGTGAAGTGGTTAATGCTTTACAAGATAAACTGTTCTATTGGCAAGGTCCAATTGGGCAAGAAGGCAGTGCCAACTACCGAGAAGCACAGCTAATTCCATTGCGTCCTTTTGGTGAAATAGAAGTCCACTGGCGAATTTCTGCAGATGCCACCAATCCCAATCGAGTCATCACCTCAGGGGTGGCGAACTGGCCTGGTCAACAATGTGATAACTTGACGTTGACTTCAGAATGTTATCAATTGCACGCAGCAGGTGCGCCTGTTGAAATTGAACCTGCTTCAGGCGAGTACCTGTTTTTTGATTTGGCTTATGGCAGCGGTGATGCCATCGTTAATAACAAAGTGTTCAATAACAACTTGTCTGGTTTCTCAACCTTGGTTTACCTTAAAGGGCCATCGCCAGATGTAACCTTATACCCAATTGTGATTGAGGTGGTGAGGTCAGTTCCTTTTAATACATTGAGTAATTTTGATGACAATGTGGCGTGGGAAATTGGTAAAAAAGTAACCGACGATTACCACAATGAAGTGGGTCGCACAGGTTATGTATTAAATGAATTGGCTTATTATGACGGCACGGGCATCAGTTCAGCTTACAATCGCTCGGCAAGAACAGGGCAAATTTTACCGGTCAATAGAATTGTTTCTTCGCGACCACAGGATGTAGGCAGAGAGTTATCAGTGGCTTGGTACCATAACAACAGTCGAGGCGTGTATTGGCCAGACCGTGCTGTTCGGTACGACCCACAATGGCCTTTCGATCCTGATAAGATCATCATTGCCAGTCAGTTTGGTGGTGAAGTTTTGGGTCAAGATCCACTGGATCCTCTGGCTTACCCATCGGCATTGATTTACATCCAATCGGATCCGAGTTTGCCAGGCTTTAACCCCAATGATGAACATGCTTTATTCGCACCATCCAATACCGGTACAGGCCATGAAGCCATATTTGCTTTGCGTGCTGATTTTGGTTCGGAATTGGTGGGTGACAGCAGTGCTTCATCTGATCCTTATGTGTTGGTGAAATACTATGATGAATCGGTACTTGAATGGAAAATGCGGGTTTATGAAGTGTTGGCCACAGGTGCTGGTTTTAACAGTTTTCAATTCACAGGCTTAGCCGCCACCACAGTTTCACCACCTTACCCTGTTAGGTTGTTGCCATCTTGTGCCGAAAGCCGAGCAGTGGGTCAAGCCCAAGGTGAACAGCCACCACCGCCATTTTTCCAAGACTACAAAGCACAGATATGGGCTAAATCAGCTGGCAGTGGCGAATTGTTATACCATTACCCGCTACAGCCTGGCTTCTTTTATGATCTGGATAACAATGATGTGCAAGATGACATCAATGCAGACGGCAGTCCTGATTTAGACAGCACCTGTGTGCCTTGGTTGGCACGCTTATCGGAAAGCAAAGGTGGTACCGCTAACCCCACTGATCCGATTAAGATCAGGTACGACATCACATGGCCAGCAGATGTACCTCAGTTGGTGATTGGTGAAACATTATTAACCCCTAAGCGTGGCTTGCCAGACATTGTTAACCAAGCGGCTGCACAAGTGGTGTTTGATGGTCTTTACAATTCACTGTCAGAGCCATTACCCAGTGATACACTGGCACAAATGATTGATCCATTGACGCCTCGTTTTGTGCGGCTGGATGAAATACCTGAGGCAGTAGCTACAGAATTACAAACCACTGGTTTTGAATTGATTCTGGGATCAGCTGATGGCTCAATTAACTTACCAGCAGCGATTAAAAAGCGCATGTCATATGATCCGTTGAACAAAAAGCTCATACTGCAAGGCTTGTTCGATGAAACTGGCGCGGGTGAACCGCTGTTGGTGCTCAATGTGTTATCAAAAACAGATCGGGTGGCTTTGAAAAAACTCAATGGTGGCAACGGTTCTGAAGAGTCTTCGTTTACCGGGGATTGTAGTGACAATGGTTGTAACTGGGATCAAGCCATCGAGGCCTTGTTCCGTCTCAGCCGGAACCCCAATGGCATCCAACGAATTTGTACCAACTCTACTGTTAATGACAACAATGTACGTGAATGTCAGGCTTCAAACCCTGTCACTGCAGATGATGTCTTGATTGGTTTTCAAGACAGTAACAATGATTACGTGCTTGAACCATTCACTGCTGTGGGTGCAAGGGCTGCATTGACTGCGGGTAATGCCCAAGGCAGTGGATTCATGACATTGGCATTCAACAACGACCCTTCGCTGACACCTTTGCCGGTCAGTTTAAATATCATCCGTGTTGATTGTTTGCAATCACCGCCACCACCTGTGCTGCCTGGTGATGCTGATATTTACTCCAGTTACCAAGGACAACTACAGGTAATCGCCCCAGAAAATATCTTTGATGAACAGGTGGTGTTGCGTCATTCGGGTGATTTTGGTGGTAATCCAGATGCCTTAGAATTTGAATGGTTTTTCCATCCAGATGAAGATGGCACCCCACCTCAGCCATTACCTGACCCCAGCAGCGGGCAGCTCAATGGATGGATTAAATACCCAGTCAGTGAACCTTTGGGGGCCAATGAAATCACCATTGCTGGAGCCAACATCCAAACTTTATCAGATAACTGGTATGTGGCCAGATACCGTGGCTTACCAGCCTGTAACAACGGATCCGAATGGAGCTTATGGGCTGGACAACCTGGTGCCACACCATTAGACCAGCGGGCTCAGCTGGCAGAAGGTTGGGTTAAGCGGGTATTGAAACGATTGAATCCTTTTGAAGCCAGGGTACAAAATTTTGCCCAAGCTGAAACCAATAACTATGCCAGCATGTTGATTCAGCTGGGTGAACGTTATGAGGGTGACATTGCGATGAACAATGACCCTGATAACCTGAACAGCATTGGTTTAATTGAAGCCTATACCACGGTGATGCGACGGGCGATGTCACTCAGTGTCGATTCAACGCCTCCGGTCAACTACGATCCTGCCAACAATGCCATATTATTAGTGGCCTCTAGGTTGGTTGATTTTTACACCTTGTTAGGCAATGAAGCATATGCCGACGCCCAAGATCCGATGATTGGGATCACCACAGAAAATGGTGTGGTTTCACTGGCGCCGACCATCTTCAATTTTCAGAACCAGTTGGACTCTTTGCTGACTGAGGAGTTGGTCCTGTTGCGCGGACGTGACGACAGCCAAGGGCCAGTTGCGGCCAATCCTGTGTACAACCGTTTGTTTTGGAATTTCACCACCGGTGATGGCGAAGTGGCTTATGCTTTGTCTTATAACATCTCGGACCAAAATGCTTCGGGTGTGATTGATGAGTTTGATGCCAGAATCCAGTTTCCACAAGGACATGGCGATGCATGGGGGCATTATTTAACCGCCACCGATATTTATTATGAATTGCTGCGCCATCCTTTTTACAGTTGGAACCCCAGAACAGAGGCCATCACCATTGCTGGTGCACCCAATCAAGTGGATTTCTTGGATGAAAGACAATTTGCTGAAACAGCTGCGGCCAAAGCCAGAACGGGCGCAGAAATTGTTGATTTAACCTACCGTTCAGCTTATGTTGAGGACCCAGCAGGTCAGTACCAAGGTTATGTGGACAGCAACCCTGATCGTGCTTGGGGTGTATCAGGATGGGGCCGCCGTGCAGGCATGGGGGCTTATTTTGATTGGGTAACGGCCAATGCCATCATACCTGCTGAAGACCCAGACCCCAGTCATGTGGGTATTCAACGAATTGAACGTAAAAACATCTTGGAGTTGGATAAAATTGCTTCACAATACCTGGAAATCCAAGGGCAGATTGATGAAACAGATCGGGGCTTAAATCCCCTGGGTTTAGCCAGTGGTGTGGTGCCATTTGACATTGACCCAGCTTTGTTGAATTCAGGTACGAACAGTAAATCGCACTTTGAGCAAGTTTATGCCAGGGCCGAACAGGCTTTAGATAATGTCATCAGTGTTTGGGATTTTGCCAACCAAATTAATAACATGATGCGGCAGAATCAAGACAGTGTAGATAACCTAAATGACAATGCTGTTTATGAGGAAAATGATTTCAATAATCAATTGATTGAGATATTTGGCATGCCTTACGATGACGACATTGGTCCTGGTGGCACTTACCCATCTGGTTATGATGGGCCTGACCTGTATCATTATATGTATATAGACAGCCCCGCATTGGCAGGTACGCCATTTGATTTTTCTTGTACTGAAACAAGCAATGGCAATTGTACAGGTTACGATCCAAGCAGTGGCACAGTGGCGGTGGTTAATGAATACGTTGGATCATATGCGCCGATTGCAGGTGGCGTCAATTTTTTCAATATGGGAGCGGCCGAAGTCAATGCGCCTAACGAAGAGTCAGGTTGTGGTGACAATGCACTTGGAGCAGGTTGTGCATTGGGCACTTTGAGTAACAACAATCTAGAGGTCACTTACCATACTGTTGAATCAGCCGACCTGGGATTTGCTTTTGCTAAGCCTGCAAGTTGGACAGGCTCCAGACGAGCTGTGGGGCGTTTGCAGGAAGTTCAGAATGAAATGGTTCAGGCCAGAGTGGCTATCAAACAAGCGATGATTGATTATGACATCTTACGCAAAGACATCAATTCGCAAGTTGATACCTTACGTGCAACATTTGATATATTAGAGTCTAATATTGATATTGGTAACGATGCCACCAATACCATTTTAGGTATCGAAGCAGGTGTCTTTGCCATTCAAACCGCAGCAGCGATTGCACACCGAACGGCCAAAGGCCTGTCCACCTCATTCAAAGCTGCCAAAGAGTGTATACCTAGTAATATGATTGCTGGTTTGGCAGGTGGTGGTGATTTGTTCTCCACTGTGAAGTGTGCCACCCAATCAGTTGGTAATGTGGCTGCTTTTGTGGTCGACACAGTGGGTGATGGACTGGATGTTGCTGCCAATGGTGTGAACCTGTCTATCAACCATGTGGCCACGGCAGCTGAAACTGAAGTGCAAATCAATGACGCCAACCTTGAGCTGTATAATGTTTCTGGTGGCATTGATGAATTGTTACGGCGAGAACCGGCCTTGCGTGCAGAAATTTATGCCCGCGCTGAGTCTGCCAGACAATTGATCGGTAAATACAACACCACATTGACTCAAGGTTTGCAATTGGGTGAAAAATTAGTGGCCTTCAGGCGTGGTGGCGCAGCTGCTATTCAAGAGTACCGCTATGAAGACATGGCTTTCAGAATTTTCCGCAACGATGCTTTACAAAAATACCGGGCCGCTTTTGATTTGGCTGCCAGGTATGTCTATATGGCAGCCGCAGCGTATGATTATGAAACCAATTTACTCGGCACAGACTCGCAAGCAGGACAGTCGTTTCTGACTGATATAGTAAAAGAGCGTTCCATTGGTCAAATCTTAAATGGTGAACCGGTGGTTGGTTCACGTGGTCTGGCAGATGCCATGGCCAGGATGAAGTTAAATTTTGACGTGCTCAAAGGGCAGATGGGTTTCAACAATCCACAAGTCGAAACCAATCGTTTCTCCTTGCGCTATGAATTGTTCAGAATTGAAGATGATGAAGCTGCTGATGACACTTGGCGCGAACAGCTTGAGGCCACACGGGTTAACAACCTTTGGGACATTCCCGAATTCAGACGTTATGCCCGACCCTTTGCACCAGAAGAAGCTGGGCCTCAACCAGGCTTGGTGATTACTTTTGACACCAATGTGCTGTTTGGCTTGAACTTCTTTGGTAATGAGTTAGGACCCAATGACAGTGCGTATGATTCGAGTCAATTTTCAACCCGCATCCGTGGCGTAGGGACTTGGTTTGAAGCGTATGCCAATTTGCCTTTGGCCAATACGCCTAGAATGTATTTGATTCCAATAGGTGCTGATGTGATGCGTTCACCCAATGCCGATGATTTCAGCGTGCGGCAGTGGCAAATACTCGACCAAGTCGTACCTGTGCCACTGCCACTGGGAGCAACGGATTTAGATGCCCATGATTGGTTGCCTTCGATTGACAACCAAATCGGTGATCCTACACAAATTCGTCGTTACTCTCAGTACCTGGCGCATCATTTCTCAGAACCTTTTGATATCGATCAAGTGGCAACCAGTTCTCGCTTGATTGGGCGTTCTGTATGGAACCGCAAATGGATGATGATCATCCCTGGAGCCAGTTTCCTCAATGATCCGAATCAAGGTTTAGACACCTTTATTCATGGGCAGCTCATACCCGGTGGGGATGGGGAGCGAGATGGCAATGGTGTGAATGACATACACCTGTTCTTTACCACTTATTCTTACTCAGGAAATTGATCATGAAACATTACAGATCACTGCTTGTATTGATTGTCACTTTAATGCTTTCCAGCACTCAAGTATCGGCAAAATTGTCACAACCTGATTATGTGTTGTATGGCACTGCCACATGGTTTGGTGGCCCGTTGCCCACAGAGTCTGAAGTCAGTATATATTTAAACAACCAGCTGTTAACCGCGGCGTCCTATAAAATGGGTACCAACGATAACCTCAACGGCCTGTATGCCCTAAGGATACCGATGGACAGCAACGACCCCAGAACGTTTGGCAGCGCCAGGCCGGGTGATCCTGCCTCTGTATTTATCAATGGCAGCCTGGTAGCTGATGTTTTGGTGGGTGATTATGGTGTGGCAGAGCGCCTGGATATTGACCCCATCAATTTATCTGCTAACACCTCGGTTATCACCTTGATGGCTGGTGAAGTGGTTGAAGGTAATGTGGGGCAAACCACTTTAACCATGCAAGTGCAATTGTCTAATCAAGCCGAAGCAGAAGTCAGTGTTGATTGGCAAAATGTCGATGGCACTGCCATCGGTGGCGACAGTTGTACCTTTGATGTGGATTATTTGAATACCAATGGTACGGCAGTCATCGGCATAGGTGAATCGCAAACAGACATCAACATTCAGGTTTGTGGTGACACTTTAATCGAAGCCAGTGAAACCTTTGATATTGTATTGAGCCAGGCAGAAAATGGTGTGATTCAGTTTGATCGTGCACAAGGGACTATTTTGGACGATGATGGTTTGCCACAATTGCATGGTTATGATGCGGTGATATACGAACCCAGCTCTGGTGACTTGGTACATGAATTTGAGTTGCGTTTGTCGAGGGCTTATGAGCAAGCTGTCAGTGTGAATTACAACACTGTGGGCAACAGTGCCACAGCAAATGTTGACTTTGTTGCCGCCTCTGGTACGTTGGTGATACCCGCAGGCGTTGTAACGGCCAGTATTCCAGTCACATTTTTAGCTGATGCAGAAGATGAAGGCATTGAAATCATGACTGTTCAATTAAGTGCGGTGAATAACGCCACATTAGTCAGTAATGAATTAACCGCATTTATTCTAGATGCCAACCAAGAACAACAAACCGAAGAATCTAATGTTGTCACCAACGAAGATGTACCTGATTTAATCAGTCCCTCGGACGTGCAATTCAGTGCCGATGGTCAATACTTATATGTCTCTACTTTGCATGAGGGTGGCAGTGTGTTGCGCTTTGCTTTCAATAATGGCCAATTGAACCACCTTGAAACCATTAACAACATGACAGTCGGCTTTGAAAGCGGCTTGTTTGGTTTGATTCGTGATTTAAGCTTGTCTCCCAATGGGCAGTATTTATTTGCAGCAGCCAGTGGTGATCAAGCCATCATGTCTTTCACTCGCAATGCCATTGATGGGACTTTAGTGCTTAACCAAACGGTGGAAAACAACCTGACTCAAGATTTTGGTATTGAAGGTGTTTATGGCCTGGCCATGAGTCCAGATGGGCAATTTATATATGCTGTGGGCAGCGAGTCAGATGCTTTGACCGTATTTGCTGTCAATGATACGGATGGCAGCCTAAGCTTTGTTGAAAAAGAGGTGTTAGGCATCGATGACCCAAGCGATGCAGGAGGACCGGTGGTTTTCATGGATCGCCCAATTGATGTCCAAGTTTCAGCAGACGGTATGCAGGTTTATGTGGCTGCAGACTTTTCATCTTCGCTGGCGGTTTTCAACCGAGACCCACTGACCGGTGAACTGAGTTTTCAGGAAGCTTTCAAAAAAGGCGTCAATGGTGTGACCGGGCTTGGTGGGGCTGCAGCGGTGTGGTCCTCTAATGACAGCCGTCATTTGTATGTGATGGGACGAGGGGATGACAGCGTAGCAGTGTTCGACCGCAGTCCTACAGGAACCATTTCATTCAACCGTACATTGACGCAACAACAAGCTGACTTTATTGGCTTGAATGCGCCTTTGGCAGTGATTGGCTCACATGATGACAGTCGTTTATATGGCTTGGGCTTTGATGATTCTTCACTGGTGTCATTCGAGCGAGTGGTGGACAACAATGACCCAAATTATGGTCAATTAACTTTTGCTGATATCGAGCAAGACAATGTCAATGACGTGAACTCCTTGGCAGGTCCTATCGCACTGGATTTGAACCCAGATGGTAAGTGGATTGTGGTAGCTGCTGGGATTGACAATGCTTTGAGTTTATTTAAAACACATTTAAATGATTTGATTTTCGCCAGTGGCTTTGATTGACATGGTCTCAGCAATGTATTTGTAGCAGGCCAATGAATGATTATCAGTTTATCAAGATAGCTGCTTAATAAATGTAAGGTATCAGGTTAAAATGCAGTTTTAACCTGATTGATGACTTATGACTGTAGACAACGAAAAGTGGCTGCTTAGTTTGCGCACGCAAATAGATCAAATCGATGCAAACATTCAACAGCTCATCACTGAACGAGCGACGATAGCCAACCAAGTAGCACAAAGCAAAAGTAAAGCCGATGCAGGTGGGGTTTACTATCGACCTGAAAGGGAAGCGCAAGTACTCAGAGCGGTTAAAGCACGTAATCAAGGCCCTTTGACTGATGAAGCCCTGTTGCGCTTGTTCAAAGAAATCATGTCTGCCTGTTTGGCCCAACAAAAACCCCTAAACATTGCTTTTTTAGGTCCTGAAGGTACATTTTCTGAAATGGCCACCTATAAATACTTTGGCCATTCAATCAAAGCCATTCCAGAGCTAAGCATAGATCATGTTTTTGCTGAAGTGGAAGCCGGTGTGGTTGACTATGGCGTGGTGCCTATTGAGAATTCGACCGAAGGTGCGGTGAATAATACATTGGATATGTTCGTCAATTCACCCTTGAAAATCTGTGGTGAGATTGATTTACCAATTCACCATAACTTGATGTCCAAACAAAAAAGCCTGAGTAACATCAATATCATTTATTCTCACAGTCAGTCTTTGGCGCAATGCCGCACTTGGTTGCGATCACATGCGCCGGATATAGAAACCATCCCAGTGGCCTCCAATGCTGAAGCAGCCAGAAAGGCCTCTTTTAATGAACATGCTGCCGCCATTGCAGGTGAATCAGCTGCGGGCATGTATGGTTTAGAGATCCTTCACAGTGACATTGAAGACCAAGCTGATAACACCACCCGTTTTTTAGTGATAGGCAAGCAGTTGTTAACCAGAAGCGGCGATGATAAATCGTCTTTGATGGTGGCTGGTAAAGATGAGCCTGGTGTGCTGTTTCATATCCTTAAGCCATTGAATGATCATGGCATCAGTATGAAACGCATAGAGTCACGGCCTTCCAAATTAGGCAAATGGGATTATGTGTTTTTTATTGATGTAGAAGGACATGTTGAAGACGAGGGTTTGTCACAAGCCATAGCCACCATGCAAAGGTTTACTTCAAATTTAAAAGTACTGGGTTCATACCCGAAGTCTATTTAGTCTCAATGACTTAGCTATGTTGCGGCAGCTTTAAAAGTATATCTACACTCTGTCAACGGGGTAAATAATGCAAAAACGCAACTGTTGTTGTATAATTGCGCGCGCCCTCAGGGGCGTGAATTTTTCAATGAATTCACTCTAATTCCTTCAAATGTAGAAGTCATAGGATTGATGTTAGGTTTTAAATTTGAGGGGGACACTTTTGATCTTGGTTGCCAGGATCTTTCAAATTTAACCAGAAAATGGTTGCATGAGACAACTGTTTTTAATGAGGACAGAACATGAATATTTTTGAGACCATTGATAAGACAGAACACGAAGAGGTGGTATTTTGTCATAATAAAGATGTGGGATTAAAAGCCATTATTGCTATTCACAACACTGTTTTAGGGCCGGCTTTAGGCGGTCTTCGCATGTGGCCATACAAAACAGAACAAGAAGCCTTGAACGATGTACTGAGACTGTCTCGCGGTATGACCTATAAAGCCGCAGTGTCTGGTTTGAATTTAGGCGGTGGTAAATCCATCATCATTGGCGACCCTAAAACGGATAAATCAGAAGAGTTGTTCAGAGCCTTTGGCCGCTTTATGGACTCGCTCGGTGGCAGGTACATCACTGCTGAGGACGTGGGTATTGATGTCAATGACATGGAATATGTTTTTCAAGAAACCGACAATGTAGTTGGTGTGCACCAAGTACATGGTGGTTCAGGTGATCCTTCACCATTCACGGCTTATGGTACGTATCAAGGCATCAAAGCCAGTTTGGAAAGAAAATTTGGTAATCAAAATGTAGGTGATTACAGCTATGCAGTTCAAGGTGTTGGTCATGTTGGCATGGAGCTGGTTAAACTGTTACACAAAGATGGTGCCAAGATATTCGTTACTGACATCAATGATGATGCGATTCAGCAATGTGTTGATGAGTATAACTGTGAAGCGGTTGGTTTGGATGACATATATGATGTGGATGCCAATGTTTATTCACCGTGTGCCCTTGGAGCGACAGTCAATGATGACACCATAGAGCGCTTTAAATTTGATATTGTTTGTGGCAGTGCCAACAACCAGTTGGCGGAAAACCACCACGGTGATGAGTTAGAAAAAAGAGGCATGATTTATGCCCCAGACTATGCGGTTAATGCTGGAGGTTTGATGAATGTCTCGATTGAACTTGAAGGATATAACCGTGAACGTGCAATGCGCATGACCAGAAATATTTATTACAACATCATTAAAATATTTGAAATTGCTGAACGTGATGGCATTGCCTCTTGGAAAGCCGCAGATCGCATGGGCGAGGAACGCATTGAGAAAATGGGTAAAGTAAAACTACCATTCATGTGCCAAAAAAATGTTAAGTTTTCAGGCCGCACTAAAAACGGTATTGCCTAATGGATTTTGATGTTGCATTGAGTGAAGATCTGGAGTTGTTGCGAGACACCGTTAGAAAATTCACCGCAGATGAGATTGCACCTCGGGCTGAGCAAATTGACACCGAAAATTTGTTCCCCGCGGACTTATGGCAGAAGATGGGCGAGCTGGGTTTGCTGGGGATTGCTATCCCCGCGCAATACGGTGGTTCTGAAATGGGCAATTTGGCTCATTTAGTCGCGATGGAAGAAATTTCTCGTGGTTCAGCATCAGTGGGTTTATCCTATGGCGCCCACTCCAACCTTTGTGTTACTAATCTATACAAGCATGCCACCGAGGAGCAGCGACATAAATACCTGCCTAAACTATGTTCAGGTGAATATGTAGGCGCGTTGGCCATGAGTGAGCCAGGTGCAGGTTCTGACGTGGTGGGTTCAATGTCTTGTAGCGCTGTGAAAGACGGTGACGATTGGATTGCTAATGGCAATAAAATGTGGATCACCAATGGTCCAGATGCCGATGTGTTGATTGTTTACATGCGCACTGCAGATAAATCTGCAGGCTCAAAATGCATGACAGCCTTTATAGTTGAAAAAGGCATGCCAGGCTTTGCCACTGCACAAAAGTTGGATAAGTTGGGTATGCGTGGTTCCAATACCTGTGAATTGGTGTTTGATAATTGTCGCATTCCGGCGGCCAATGTATTGGGCCAAGTTAATAATGGTGTCAGTATTTTAATGGCTGGACTCAACACCGAAAGGCTGGTGCTTTCTGGTGGTCCACTAGGTATCATGCAAGCTGCAATGGATGCGGCTGTGCCTTACACTGCGCAGCGCAAACAATTTGGTAAAGACCTGGGTCAATTTGGTTTAATGCAAGCAAAAATTGGTAAGATGTATGCTGATTTGCAAGCTGCCAGATACTTTGCTTATGGTATAGCCAGAGATTATGACCAAGGCATCGAGTCTAGATTGGACCCAGCGGCTTGTTTATATTTTGCCTCAACTGCTGCTGTTCAAGTTGCTTTAGAAGCGATTCAAACCTTAGGTGGTAACGGTTACATCAATGAATACCCAACTGGCAGATTACTCAGGGATGCCAAGTTGTATGACATTGGCGCTGGAACCAACGAAATCCGTTTGATGTTGATTGGTCGCGAATTGTACCGCAATGCCAAAGCTTAAAAATGCCAAATTAACCCGGCAATCTTAATAATCACAACCGAGAATACAGATGACCTCCAGAACAGAAGCTACTGATAACAACGTTTACATTGTTGCAGCCAAAAGAACTGCTATTGGTTCATTCCAAGGGCAATTTGCCCATACACCAGCACCACTTTTAGGGGCTGAAGCCATCAAAGCCACTATTGATGAAGTCAGTATCAATCAAAATGATATTGATGAGGCTTTGATTGGTTGCGTCTTGCCAGCTGGCGTAGGTCAGGCACCGGCAAGACAAGCTGTGCTGAATGCTGGGTTACCGCTTTCAGTGCGTTGCACCACCATCAATAAAGTGTGTGGTTCTGGCATGAAAACCGTGATGATGGCCCACGATGCCATCAAGGCAGGTTCGGCGAATCTAGTTATTGCAGGAGGTATGGAGTCTATGACCATGGCACCATATTTGCTGCCTAAAGCACGTGGTGGTTATCGCATGGGGCACGCCCAGATGTTAGACCATATGTTTTTTGATGGCTTACAAAACCCCTATGATGGCAACATGATGGGTACTTTTGCAGAAGCTTGTGCCGATAAATACAGCTACAGTCGTGAAGCGCAAGATGCGTTTTCAGCAGAGTCAGTTAAGCGCGCCATGGCAGCCATTGAGTCTGGTGCTTTTGATGCGGAGATTGCAGCCGTAGAAGTGCAAAGCAGACGTGCCACAACGGTCATTAAACAAGATGAAGAACCGGCCAAATGTGATCTGGCCAAAATACCGACCTTGCGTCCAGCATTCCGTAAAGAGAATGGCACGGTTACAGCAGCCAATTCATCAAAAATTTCAGATGGCGCATCAATGACTTTGTTGGCCTCGGCTGATTACGTTGAACAAAACAACTTGAACCCACTGGCTAAAATTGTCGGTCACCATCAATATGCACATGAACCTGAATGGTTCACAACTGCGCCAGTAACAGCCATCAATCAATTGCTGAATAAAATCAATTGGACAGTTGCCGATGTTGATTTATTTGAAATCAATGAAGCATTTGCAGTAGTAACCATGGCCGCGATGGATGAATTGGACATCCCACATGAAAAGGTCAATGTCAACGGTGGGGCAACGGCACTAGGTCACCCCATTGGCGCATCAGGCAATCGAATTTTAGTGACCCTGATTCATGCTTTGAAAAACCGTGGATTAAAAAGAGGTGTTGCCTCGTTGTGTATAGGTGGTGGTGAAGCAACAGCCATTGCAATTGAATTGTTATAGGATCGTAGTAAACCATGAAAATCATCAAAACTCAAATAGATTCATCGTCTCAACAATTTGATGAAAATCGTGTTTTTATGAGTCAACTGGTTGATGACCTGCAAAATAAATTAACCACCACTGCACTGGGTGGCTCTGAGCGCTCAAGAAAAAAACACACTGATCGTGACAAGCTATTGGTCAGGGATCGGATTAATTTATTATTGGATCCAGGCAGCCCTTTTTTAGAAATCGCACCAATGGCCGCTCATGGTATGTATCAAAATGCAGCGCCAGCAGCTGGAATGGTTGCTGGAATAGGCATGGTACATGGTCAACAGGTTATGGTGGTGGCCAATGATGCCACAGTCAAAGGTGGTACCTACTTCCCAATGACGGTGAAGAAGCACCTGCGGGCACAAGAGATTGCATTAGAAAATCAATTGCCTTGTGTCTATTTGGTTGATTCTGGTGGGGCTTTTTTACCTTTGCAGGATGAGGTGTTTCCAGACAAAGATCATTTTGGGCGTATTTTTTATAACCAAGCGCAACTTTCTGCCAGGAATATACCGCAAATTGCTGTGGTTATGGGCTCGTGTACAGCTGGTGGCGCTTATGTGCCAGCCATGTGTGATGAGGCCATCATTGTAAAAGAGCAGGGCACCATATTTTTGGGTGGTCCGCCTTTGGTTAAAGCCGCTACTGGTGAGGTTGTTGATGCCGAATCATTGGGTGGTGCCGAAGTGCATTCATCACAGTCTGGAGTGACTGATCATTTTGCAGAAAATGACCCGCACGCATTACAAATGGCGCGCAACTGTTTGAATTTTTTGAATCGTCCAAGTTATGCTTGGCTGGTCAGAAAAGAGCCAAGAGAACCGTTGTACCCAAGTCATGAACTGTACGGAATTATTCCACAAAGCACCCGAATTCCATATGACGTCAAAGAAATCATAGCACGCTTAGTTGATGGTTCAGAATTTCAAGAATTTAAAGCAAAATATGGCAGTACACTGATTTGTGGTTTTGCACACATCAATGGTTACCCAGTTGGCATTGTTGCCAATAATGGCATATTGTTTGCAGAATCTGCTTTGAAAGGCGCGCACTTTGTCGAGTTGTGTAACCAAAGAAAAATTCCACTGGTTTTTTTACAGAACATCACCGGCTTCATGGTGGGACAAAAATACGAGAATGCCGGCATTGCCAAAGACGGGGCTAAGATGGTCACGGCAGTGGCTTGTGCACAAGTGCCTAAGTTTACTGTGGTTATTGGTGGTTCATTTGGCGCTGGGAATTACGCCATGAATGGTCGTGCCTACCAAGGGCGTTTTCTGTGGATGTGGCCCAATGCCCGAATTTCTGTAATGGGTGGTGACCAGGCCGCATCGGTGTTGACTACGGTGAAACAAGACGGCTATGACCACAAAGGTGAAACCTGGGACAGCAAAGAAAAAGAGCAGTTCTATGAACACATCAAAAATCAATACGATGACCAGGGTCATCCTTACTATTCAACTGCTCGATTGTGGGACGATGGGGTTATAAACCCTGCAGATACCCGACAAATATTGTCACTTGCCATCGAAACCAGTACCTGTGCAGATGTGGGTGAAGTAAATTATGGTGTATTCAGAATGTAACTGATAGTTACTTAACTTGAGAGAAATAATGTTTAATGCTTACCAAACCATCCAATTAAAACAGCTTAAAACTGGCGTAGCCACGGTCACCATGAATCGACCTGAAGTACACAATGCATTCAATGCACAAATGATTGAAGAATTGACTGGAGTTTTTAAAAAACTCAATGATGACGCATCGGTACAGGTTATTATTTTACAAGCCAATGGTAAATCTTTTTCAGCTGGAGCTGATATCAATTGGATGAAAAGTATGGCGCAAGCCACTGAATCTGAAAATAAAGTTGATTCAGAAAAATTGGCTGCTTTGATGCGCACCATTAATTTCAATGCCAAAGCCACCATCGCTAAAATTCAAGGTCTGGCGCTGGGCGGTGGTGTTGGCCTTGCTTGTTGTTGTGATATGGTGGTGGCTGAACTAACGGCTAAATTTGGTTTAACCGAAGCAAAATTAGGCTTGGTACCAGCTGTAATCTCGCCCTATGTGATTGATGCCATAGGTACAAGGCAGGCGCGCCGTTATTTCCAAACTGCAGATATATTTGACGCCAATCAAGCCAAGAGCTTAGGCATTGTTTCAGCAGTGCTTGCTGCAGAAGAGATGGATTTATGGGTTGAGAAGCAGTTAGAGCTGCTGGCATCTACAGGGCCTAATGCCAAAGAAATCAGCAAGAAGTTGGTGATGTCGGTGGTTGGTAGAACGTTACCCCAGCAGAAGAAAATTGATGAATACACCACCCAAGTCATTGCAGCTGTGCGTGTATCTGCAGAGGGTCAAAAAGGCCTGAATGCTTTCTTAAACAAAGAAAAAATTAATTGGTAAAATCAACTATTAAATTTAAACATATTGCAAAGTGTGACACAGTCGTTAAAATAAAGTAAATAAACGTTAAACCCGAGAATAAAATGTTTAAATATTTAATGACTGTTTTATGTCTGATAAGTTATTTGGGCATTGCAAATGCGCAAGAAGAAGAAAAGACAGAAGAGACTGACAACAGCAAAAGACCCAGTTGGTCTGCTGGATTGCCAGAAAGACCCAAAGCAGCTGATCTGAATAAGCCAGAGTTCAAGCCGGAAAGAGGTGGTGGGATTGAGTTAGATATGTCTGAATTTGGCTTGCAGGAAAAGCCTCAAGTAGCCATTGAACTACCCATCAAAAGTGACATAGCCAAATCAGCTGATGATCAAGACCAATCACCTGAAGAAACACCTGTTGCTGCTCAAGAAGTGACCACAGATGTGATTAAAGAAGAGCCTGTTGCGGCACCACCAGAGACAGAAATCCCCACAGTTGAGCCCGTAGCAGAAGAAGTGGTTCAAGAACTAACGCCAGCTGAAGAGCAACAAACTGATGCGACTTTGTTAAGTGAAGAAGGATTGGATGACGCTGCCGAAGCCTTGGAGTCTAATAATGAGGTACCATTTGATGCTGAAGTTATTGAACCTGAACAACCAGCGGTGGCAGAATCACAACCAGCTCTGATTGATCAACCTGCAGTGGAAACTGAATCGGCAGTACAGCTTGAAACGCAATCTGACTCCTCAGAGTCTGCAGTTGTTGATACAGCTTCAGCAGCTACTGATTCAGCCAATGTAAACACTGAATATTCATGGAAAATATTACAGCGTGTACCGGTAGAGTATCCTGCTAAAGCAGCAATTGATAAATTAAATGGTTGGGTCGAAGTTGAAATTACTATTGACCCTGCTGGTGAAGTTGTATCAGCCGCTCCGATTAATTATTCCAGAAGGGGCAGGGTGTTTAGTAAACCCGCAATTGATTCTGTTAATCAATGGAAATTTGAACCTCCCAGCAACGCGGGTATAACAAGCAACTTAACCCGTGTCTACAAAGTAGAGTTTCAACTTTAATATAAAACTTAGCACAAGCGACTGGTATCAGTTGCTTGTGTTGTTGCTGCTCATGTTTATGTTGTCAGTTTGACATGATTAACATGTCAATACCGCCGCGCTTAGTTACTCAAATGCAGAACAGCATGATTGGATAATCATACTGAGAATTATTGTGTGCTGCAGTAAACTGATTGCAATTCAGTGGCTGTATGTTTCGCAGTTGTTGATTTGTGAACTATTTTACCATTGGTGCTGGTAACTGTTCAGCAACTACCAATATAATAATAGGTTTAACTGCTGAGCAATTTATTAACATGAAGCTATATTATGCGGCTGCTATCCAAACAAATTTCGTGTCCTCAAGTGATCCACAGCAAGCCATAAAAAACTGTGACAGGATGTGTGAACTGATTGAGCAAACCTTGATTGGTTACCAACCATTTTTCAATGTCAGGTTATTCGTGTTACCTGAATTTGCCCATCAAGTGCCAGTGTTTAATGATGCCGAGTCACTGCATAAAATTGCCCTTACCTTGCCCAATGACATCACTCAAAAATACATCGATTTGGCAAAAAAATTCGATATTTTTATCCAAACTGGAAGCTTTTTAGAGAAAGATGCCGACTATCCTGGGCATGTATTTAACACCACACTGTTAATTTCAAAAGAAGGGATACTGTCAAAATACCGCAAAGTGAATACTTGGATTCCTTGGGAAGTGCATACCTCGCCAGCAGATTTGCCTGACTACAATGAAGAGTTGTTTCCGGTGGTGGACACTGAAATAGGAAAAATTGGTGTGGCCATTTGCTATGACTGGTTATTTCCTGAAGTGTTGCGTGAACTGCGCTTCAAAGGTGCTGAAATTATTAACCGGGTGTCTGCTTATATGGATCCATGGGGCACGGCACAGCCAATGGACTGGTGGACCACCATCAACCGCAGTCGGGCCGTTGAAAATATGGTTTATGTGGTGGCAGCTAACCAGGCTGCCAGTTGTGAAAATTACCCACCTTTCTCTTGGCCTGGTGGCTCCATGGTAGTCGATTATGACGGCAGGGTTTTGGCTCAAGTAGACCCTGGTCCGCACGAAAAAATAGTGGTTGCCCCCATCAACATAGATGCCTTGCGCCAAGAAAGACAACAACGCATAGGTCATGACACTGTGGCGCACAGCAGAAACCATGCGTACAGTTACTTAAATCAGCACCCTGGTTTAGGTGTAAACAGTGAAATTCCTCACATTGAATTATCAGAGCAAAGAATTAAAAATGCCAAAAATAACAATAATTAAACACATATTTACCCTTGTCATTTTACTGCTTATCACTGCATGTAGTGATGAGCAAGCCAAAGAGGTACAGACCCCTGATGCTGCAGCTGTGCAACTGAATAATATTGGGGTTGGCCAGATGGGATATTTTGATTATGAAAGTGCTTTCGTAACTTTCACTGACTTGAACCAACAGTACCCAAAATGGCAGTCATTCAAACACAATCTAATCATTGCTATGCTCAATCGCCAGCAATCAGGTGATGAGTCAAATGCTGTGGCCTTGCTTGAGGAGATGATGTCAGAGGATGACACCGATGTGGTTACACGATATTTATTGGGGATATTGCGCTATAACAGTGGCGATTGTGATGCGGCCAGTCAACATTTTCATTACGTCAAACAGCAAGACCCTAGTGATGCCTATGCTTTGTATTTTCTGGCCCAGTGTCAGCTACAAATGAACGCACTGTCTGAAGCACAAAAAAACTTCAATACAGCCATTGAGCAAGACCCGTACTTAAGAAGTGCATATTATGGTGCCTTCATGACGTCTCAGCGCTTGGGCTTGAATGATGTAGCACAACAAAGGCTGAAAGAGTACAGCCGTTTGGAAATGAACCCCAAAGCCAGGTTGGCTGAAATTAAATACACCCGCATGGGAAGCAAAGCGTTGGCCCAGACCCACGCCGCCGATCAGTTGCAAAAAAGAGGTGGTATCAGTATTGAACCTGGGCCGGCTTTCTCAGCCGGAACAAAAGTGACTGTTGATCGCCCAAACACATCATTTACACCCATGCTTAACACCGAAACTTTTGTGACTGAGTTATTGGCACCTGCTGATGGGCAGATAGTTGTGTATCAGTACCCTGAGTTCAGCGTGGTGAATGAAATAGCAGTGCCTGGTATCACGGCGAGTTCATTGATTTCAGTGGCTGATTTCAACAATGATCATTTAATGGATTTTTATATCACCGATGCTGATTCAAAGCACAATGATGTGATTTTGATTCAACAGCAAGCGGGCGAATTCAGTCCGCTTGATGCGGCTGCAATCAAAGTAAACAATCCCATAAAATCTAAACAAGTTAAAATCTTTGACGCTGATCATGATGGAGACTTGGATGTGGTTACAATTGACGTTGAGGGGCGTTTTAATTTGTTGAATAACAATGGCAACATGACCTTCAGTGACATCACGGCAGAGGTGATTGATGCCAATGATAACCAAGCTGTATTACAAGTAATGGCTTTGGATATAGATGGTGACCGGGATTTAGACCTGTTGTTGTTAACGGCGAATACTTTGTTGCTGTTAGAAAATGATCGCATGTGGAATTATCAGCTACACCGCAAGGAGCTTAGTGCAGATACATCCATGATGGCAGCGCAGTTTGCCGATGACGGTACAGTGATGTTGTGGGCCGCTGGAGCGAATCAACAACCACTGATTCAATACCAAATTGATCCCATTAATTTCAACTTAATCGAAGTCAATCAGTGGTCCATTACAGGTTTGCAACAATTCGGTTTGTTGGATGTCAACGCCGATGGTTCTGATGAATTGCTGAGCATTGAAAACAATGTATTTACAGTCAGGCTGTTAGAGGATATGAGCATGAATTTCCAAGCCGATACAACATCTGATTCACCTGCTTTTACTGTGATTCAAACCCCGTCTGGGCCAGAAATAATCACTGCTGGTTCAGCAAATGAAGTGGATTTATACCCAGCCAGCGAGTACCGAGCTCAATTCATTCATTTCAGCTTTTCAGGTGCACAGAAAGCTGCCGACTCAATGCGTTCAAATACATTGGGTTTGGGCACTGAATTTATTGTATTTAATGGTCAGCTGACTAAAAAAGGCAGTTATTTAAATAACAGCCAATTGCCTAATCAAGGCTTGCAGGCTGTCAGTGTTGCTGCTTTTGGTGATGCAATTGATTACATCCAAATGGAGTGGTCTGATGGCGTAATGCAAACTGAATTGCAATTACCTGCTAACCAACATCACCACCTCACTGAAACACAACGACAGTTATCATCTTGTCCAGTGTTGTTCGTTAAACAAGGTGATGGTTTCGAATTTATCACGGATGTACTGGGTGTCGGCGGCATGGGCTTTGCAATTGGCAAGGACCAATTTGCCAGTCCACGTCCTTGGGAAAATTTGATCGTCACAGAATATGTAAATCCTGCCCAAACTGAGTTGGAGTTTTACCTCACTGAACCAATGGAAGAATCGGTTTATTTGGACCAAGTTGAATTGCATGTTTATGATATACCCGAAGATTACCATGTGGTATTAGACGAACGCATGGCCACCAACGAAGTTCAGGCGACCGGCGAAATGGTGTTTTATAAGTCTCAAATTTTACCGGTTAAAGTCACAGATGGCGCAGGTAATGATGAGACCGAACTGAATAACCATGTGGACAGTCATGCCTTGCGAGTAGGGGCGCTGGACCGGGATTTTTTAGGTTACCTTGAACGGCCACAATCGCATGTCTTTGAGTTTGACCAATCGCTGTCAGGCGCTTATCAGTTGATCATTAATGGTTGGGTTGAATACGGCTACTCACAAACTGGCTTTGCTGCTTGGCAAGCTGGTATGAAGTTGGATTTTCCAAGCTTGGAAATCAGGGTTGATGATGAATGGCAAGTGGCTTTACAGGAGTTTGGGTACCCTGCAGGAATGCCTAAATTTGCTTCAGTGGCGTTTGATACACACGATCAAATTTTCGACGCCATCAGGCTGTCAACCAATCAAGAAGTGTATTTTGATCAAGTGAGTCTGGCTGAAATTGTCGCTGCTCCTGCCATTAAGCACCAACAATTGCCTTTGGCATCTGCTGAGCTCAGGGCATTGGGTTACCCTAAACGTACCGATGGCAAAGACCGTTATCCGCGGTATGATTTTGCTGACCGACAACCATTTTGGGACACCCGTTATATGACGGGAGCTTATACCCGCTTGGGTGATGTGAAAGAACTGATTCTTGAACAAGACAATGCATTGGCGTTGGTGGCTGCTGGTGAAGGCATCAATTACACATTCACCCATAACTTAACCGCTGTTGAACCAGGCATGCAACGCATTTATGTGATGCGTTTTATTGGTTGGGCAAAAGACATGGATTTAATGACTCAAGAGGGTGAAACCTTGGCGCCCATTCCCGCCGATGGTGAGGTAAGTGAATTGGCTGAGCAATTAAATGCAAGGTATAATGTCAGGTTTTTATCCGGTCAGTAAATTGAATTCACCACGTAAATACAGCAAGGCCGTTGGCCCTAAACTCTATAAGCTGCTGCTGCTGGTGTTTGCATTGGCGGCATTATTGGCGGTCAATTCACTGTATTTGGCAGGTATCACCCTGCTGGAGTGGGCCACTGAATTGGTGTTGCAGAATCAGTTCTATTTGTGGATGTTCTTTGTGCATTTATTGCTCGGCTTACTGCTGGTCACACCACTGATTATCTATGGTCTGGTGCACATCAGAAACACCAAAAATTACCGCAACAAAACAGCTGTCAGGGCAGGGTACTTGATGTTCATTTGTGCCTTGGCCTTATTGATTACTGGGGTTTTTCTGACGGAAGGCATCGAGTCTATAGCACTTAAAAATCAACAGCTTAGGTTGGTTTTTTATTGTATTCACGTGGTATTGCCGGTGGTGGTGATTTGGCTGTTTGTCTTGCATCGCTTGGCTGGCAGGCCCTTGGATTTTAATATGGGCAAATGGGTGCTGCTCAGTGCCGGTTTTTTTGTCTTGGTATTTGTCTTGGTTCACTTCATTAAGGCCACACCCAAGCAGGTTAAAACCGATCAGTTCCAACCTTCTTTATCACAAACACACAACGGTGAGTTCATTGATCCTGCATTATTGAATGACAGTCAGTTTTGTCAAACTTGCCATGCCGACTCTCATGAGTCATGGTTGTCTTCTGCACACCGCTGGGCCAGTTTTAATAATGCCGCTTATGCATTTTCAGTCAAGCAAACCAAAGCCAGCTTAAAACAGCGGGTGGGTCACAGTGATGGTGCACGTTTTTGCGCAGCTTGCCATGATCCTGTGTTGTTTTTCAGTGATCAATTTGATGACCTAACAGCTGCACAAGAACTGTCAGCTGATGCGCAAGCTGGTATCACATGTACGGCCTGTCATGCCATCACCGAGATTAATTCAGTCAAAGGCAATGGTGCATACACCATTGCTCAACCCATGGCTTACCCTTTTGGGCCAACCAGTCAGTTGCCCACGCCTTGGCTGAATGAATTGTTGATTAAAAGCAAACCCAATCAACACAAGAAAACCTATTTAAAACCATTGCACAAAACTTCCGAGTTTTGCTCCACCTGTCACAAAGTATTCTTGCCCGAATCCTTGAATCAATACCGTTGGTTGCGCGGGCAAAATCACTATGACAGCTTCATGCTCAGTGGTGTATCAGGCCATGGTGTAAAAAGTTTTTACTACCCACCGGAGGCCAAAGAGAACTGTGCAGCCTGTCACATGCCTTTGAAGGCGTCAAATGATTTTGGCGCAAAGCAGCTAGCAGGAAACGATTCAGTCATCCATGACCATGCCTTTGCGGTAGCTAACACAGCCATCAGGTACATGAACGGCATTGCCAATAGTCCGGACACTTTACAAATGCTTAAAGGCGCTGTTGACGTTGAGCTGTTCGCCATCAAAGATCAGGCATCGATCAATGCCGACATCATTGATGTGTTCTCTGATGACGCGATAGATGTTAAGCCCGGTGGTAGCTACTTGATTGAAACTTTATTAAAAACCATTAAATTGGGTCATGCTTTTACCCAAGGTACGGCAGATTCAAATCAGGTATGGATTGAGTTCAATGTCTATATGAATGATGAATTGGTGGCCCAAAGTGGTGGGGTCAATGCAGCTGGTGAAGTTGATGATTTTGCCTATTTTGCCAATGCCTATGTGATTGACAAAGACGGCAATCAAATCAAAGAAAGGAACCCTGAAGATATTTTTACGGCACTGTACAACCACCAAATCCCACCAGGATCATCATCCATCACACATTATCAGCTGGACATACCACAAGCGTTTCAAGGCAGCATCAGGTTGGAAGCAAAATTACACTACCGTAAATTCAACACCCATTACTACCGAGCATTCTCCGGTGATCCCAATAAAGTCAACGACTTGCCTACAGTATTGATTGCTGCGGATGAAGTCACTCTTAACGTAACTGACACCGCAGCACCACAACAAGTTGGTACCAGTGACTGGAAACGTTGGAATGATTATGGTATTGCCTTACTCCGGTCAGGTGCATTGAAACAAGCGGAATTGGCCTTTCAGCAAGTCACTGCTTTTAACCGTGCAGAAGGTTGGGTGAATTTAGCCCGCCTGTACATCCGTCAAGGTCAGCTAGAGGCGGCACGACAGGCGTTAGATGAAGCTGCAGTACTTGATTTTATATACCCTTGGCAACTGAACTACTATTCTGGAAGAATTAATTTTCTGAATGGTGATATGCATGCTGCCTTGGCTGATTATTTAAAAGTGTTGAGTAACCAATACCAGCCAGCTGTTGATGCAGGTTTTGATTTCAGCAAGGACTATACCTTTTTAACTGAGTTGGCTGAGACCTATTACCATCTGGGACGAATTGATTCAAGCCCAGAAAATAGATGGTTGACTCAAGCTGCGCAAACCTATGCTGAAGTTTTGCGTTTGAATCCAGATTGGTCAGATGCTTATTATGGCTTGGCTCAGATTGCCAGTATGCAAAATAATACCGCTGATTTTGATAAGAATTTAGCCCTTTATCAGAAATATAAAACCGATGACCAAGCCAGAAATAAAGCCATCAGCGAAGCCAGGCGCAAGGACCCTGCAGCTGATAAGGCAGCCAATCAATTGGTGATATACCCGTTGAGCAGCGAATCTGTAAGGATGCCATTTGCAACCTTCAGTGAGCAACACCAGCGCATAGAGTATTTATGATACCTGACATCCAGACGACTATGAACACCGTGGATGAAGTTAACTAACGAACCTTAATAACCATGAAAAGACAGCAGCAACTGTACCAAAAATTTTACACAAAAACGGCCTGGGTGGTGTTTATACTGCTGTTGATGGTACTGCTGATTTGGGGCACCAAACGCTGGCTGTCTAATGATGCCAAGGCAGTGGTTGAATCACCACAAAGCTATGTTTCACCAGTGCAAAAGTCTATTGACCCTGTTGCTCCCAACGTCACTTTTACCGAGCTCAGTTCATCGAGGGGGCTTGATTTTATGCATGTTAATGGTGCATCAGGCAGTAAGCTGTTGCCTGAAACCATGGGCTCAGGCATAGCCGTGATTGATTTTGATAATGACGGTGATTTAGACTTGTTGTTTACCAATGCTCAAAACTCGGCTCAATCTAATGCGCCTGCTGCAACGCAAAAATTGTATATGAATGATGGCAGTGGTCAGTTCACTGATGTGACAGTAGCGGCAGGACTGGATGTCAGTCTGTATGCCACTGGGGTGGCAGTTGGGGATGTCAACCAGGATGGTTGGGATGACTTGTTCATTACTGCTGTGGGAGACAATGTGTTGTTCATCAATCAAGGCGATGGTACTTTTGTTGCTGATTCCAAGCCACTTAATTGTGCGGACCATGCATGGAGCACTTCGGCAGGTTTCTTTGATTATGACAAAGACGGTGATGAGGACTTGTTTATCTTAAATTATGTTCAGTGGAGCGAAGCTTTAGACCATGCTGTAAATTATCAAATGGATGGCATTGGCAAAGCCTTTGGACCACCGGCTAATTTTCCCAGTACCTACCCCTGTTTAATGAATAACGACGGTGGTGTATTCACCGACCACACTGAGCTGGCCGGTTTGTTGCCCCAGGGTTCAGAACCACAGAGTAAAGCGCTGGGCCTGTTGTTCATTGATTTAAATGAGGACAGTTGGTTGGATGTGGTGGTGGCCAATGACACCACTGCCAATCAAGTGTATGTGAATAACCAACAAGGTGGTTTTATTGAGTCTGGTGCCAGTTTAGGCTTGGCATTTGACTTGGCCGGAAAATCCACTGGAGCCATGGGCATCGATGCGCTGTATTACGACCAATCCACCAAGCTGGCAATAGCCATTGGTAACTTTGCCAATGAAGCGTCCTCATTTTATGTCAATCGTGGTGGACAGTTGTTCAGTGATGAATCGATGCTCAGTGGAGTTGGTGCCGCCAGTCGACTGAGGCTTACTTTTGGGGTGTTCTTTTTTGATTATGATTTGGATGGCCGTTTGGATTACTTTCAAACCAATGGTCACGTAGAAAATTTAATCAATGAAGTGCAAAACAGTCAGACTTACCCGCAATACAATCAATTGTTTTGGAACTGTGGTGGTGCTTGTACGCAGCGCTTTAAAGTGGTTGATCATACCGGTGACTTGAATCAAGATTGGGTGGTGGGTCGAGCAGCTGTCTATGCCGACCTAGATGCCGACGGTGACTTGGATGTGGTGGTGTCACAAGTGGCTGGCCCTGCCAGGTTGTATATCAACCAGAGTGATTTAAACCACAACTGGGTGCAATTGCAATTAAAAGACCGGCAAAACCGTTCGATGGTTGGCGCCAAAATCATGGTTGAAGCCGATGGACATAAACAAACCTTGTTGTATGGCAGAACCAAGAGTTACCAATCTCAAACTCAATTGTGGCAAACCATTGGTCTGGCACAGGCCACAACAGCTAAAATCACGGTACAAAACATCTATGGAGATCAACAGGTGTTGCTGCTGGATGCCGGCCAAATGAACCAAAGTATTGAAGTGTGGTTCAATTAAACGGTCATTTAAGCATTGCCTGAACCATTCACATTAGACTGCTTAAAGACAGCAGAGGTGTGATCCTCGCTTTAGCGGCGCCTTAATTTTGCAGCATTTTTTTCAGTTGATACAACAAGTCCAGCGCCTGTTTGGCAGTTAACTCATCTGGTTCTATGCCATGTAGTTTTTGTTCAACTTTAGATGTTTTGACTGTGGCTTCTTGAAACAATGAATATTGCATGGGTTGGGACTGGCTGTTGGCACTTGACGCTTCTAGCTGTTGTAGGTATGAGCGGGCATTTTTTAAAGCCTGGCTAGGCAGTCCTGCCAGTGCGGCAACCTGTAGACCATAACTCTTATTGGCAGCCCCAGGTTTTACTGTGTGTAAGAAGACGATGCGATCCTCATGCTCAACAGCATTGAGGTGCACATTGCTGATGCTGGGTATTTGTTGTTCCAAAGCAGTGATTTCAAAATAGTGGGTGGCAAACAGACAAAATGATTGGTTGATTTGAGCCAAGTGTATGGCGCAAGCATGGGCCAATGACAGGCCATCGTAGGTACTGGTGCCACGGCCAATTTCATCCATTAACACCAATGAATTTGGGGTGGCGTGGTGCAAAATGCTGGCAGTTTCAGACATCTCCACCATAAAAGTTGATCGTCCTCGGGTTAAATCATCACCCGCGCCGATGCGCGTAAAGATGCGGTCAATGTCACCAATGCTGGCAGCAGCTGCTGGCACATAACTGCCAATAGATGCCATCAATACAATGATGGCAGATTGGCGCATATAGGTCGATTTACCGCCCATGTTTGGACCGGTGATGATGCGCATTTTATCTGCTTCGTTTAAGCACAAATCATTCGGTTCAAAGGGCGTGTCTTGAATGGTTTCAACCACTGGGTGTCGACCTTGTTTGATGTCTATGACATGGTCTTGGGTTAATTCAGGTTTACAAAACTGGTGGCTGATGGCGCGTTCACCCAAGTTGCTCAGGGCGTCCAACTCGCTGACTGTTTCTGCCAGCAGCTGTAGGCTGGCGATGTGGGAGGCAAAGCTTTGCAACAAATGCGTATACAGTTCTTTTTCATGTGCCAATGCACGCTCTTTGCTGGAAAGCACTTTTTCTTCGAACTGTTTTAATTCTGGCGTGGTGTAGCGCTCAACTGCTTTGAGGGTTTGGCGACGGATGTAATGTTCGGGTACTTTATCAGCGTGTAATTTAGACACTTCAATGAAGTAACCATGGACTCGGTTGTAGCCCACTTTGAGTGAGTTGATTCCAGATGTGGTTTGTTGCTCAGCTTCAAAGTCGAGCATGTACTGTCCAGCGTCGGTGCTGATGTTACGCAATTCATCCAAGTCTGCATCATAACCATCGGCAATCACTCCGCCGTCTCTGATCACCACCGGAGGATTTTCTTTGATTGCTTTTTGTAATAGGTCATGGATGTCCTGATGTGGGTTCAGGGTTTGTTTGAGGTGTAATAGTTCTTTGGCATCAATGGCTTGCATGCTGATTTGTAAGTCCTTAATGACTGCCAGCGACTCTCTTAAAGCCACCAAATCCCTTGGTCTGGCTGTTAATAAACTGATGCGGGTGACGATGCGTTCAATGTCCGCAATGCCTTTTAAATGGTCTTGAATGACGGGTATTTGTGCCGCTTCAATCAAGGCTTCAATGCCATCCAAACGTTGTTGTAACACCGGCCGCTCACGCAAAGGTTGTTTAACCCAGCGTCGAATTTTTCTGGAACCCATTGCAGTGGCACATTGGTCAATAAAGCCACACAGCGTCAATTCATCTTTGCCATCAGGGTGGTAATCAATTTCAAGGTTTTTTCTGGATTGGGCATCAATGTGCAAGTATTGATCCAAGTATTCAATTTGGATGTGTTGTAGGTGGTTCAGTTCAGTTTTTTGGGTGTGTTTAACGTATTGAATCAGTGCCCCAGCAGCCGGTAAAAACACGTCAGATTCATTGATGCCAAAACCAATTAAATCATGCACTTGGTAAATTTTTTGCAGGCTGTGTTGAGCTGATTCGGGATCAAAATCCCAAGCCGGTCTGGATAAGCATGGCCAGTGTTTCAATCGTTCATGTAAGTCACTGTTTTCAGCCAACAAAATTTCATTGGGAGCCAAACGGGTCAATTGAGCTTCTAAAGTGGCAAAATCCTCCATTTGTTGTACTTTGAAGCTGCCATTGGCCAATGCCAAATAGGCCACCCCATAGCCGCGTGAGTTACTGTGTACGGCCAACAACAGGTTTTCTTTGTGGGCATCCATCAAAGCTTCCTCAGTGACTGTACCTGGGGTTATGATGCGTTGTACCGCTCTGGTCACAGGGCCTTTACTGGTGGCTGGGTCACCGGTTTGTTCACAAATAGCCACCGATAAACCTTGTTTAACCAGTTTGGCCAAGTAGTTATCTGCAGCATGGTATGGAACGCCACACATGGGTATAGGGTTACCGTTGGATTTACCACGGTGGGTTAAGGTGATGTCCAGTAATTTGGCAGCTTGCACCGCATCTTCGAAAAACAATTCGTAAAAATCACCCATGCGATAGAACAACAACATGTCAGCATAATCTGCTTTAATTTTCAAAAACTGCTGCATCATAGGGGTGTGTGCTGCGGTATTTGTTTGACTTGTTTTGGTTTTGTTGGACATATCTATGCAGGATAATTTCAAAACAGAAATTTTAACAAATATAGCCGCGCAAGTTTCTAAATAAAGGCAGTATCTTAAATATATTGGTGCGCTGTCTTAAGCTTTGATAACCAGGTTGGCCTGCTGTTTTGAAATGCCAATGGTGGCAATGGTGCCACTGTTGAACTTTAAAAAATCTTTTTCTATGCCATCACTGAAAATCACTCCATTGTTGGGCATGTGAGACTCGATGATTAATTGGGTGTTTTGTTTTACTTTACCAGCAGCCAGGCCAATTTGGGAGCGTACACTTTTGAACGGTTCTCTGACCGCAAACAGCAAATCTTGGGCTTTTAAGGAGGGTTGTTTGGGTTGTAACTGTTGTTCGAATAAACCAGTTACTCCGTATGCCATGTTGAAAATCGAACTTAACCATCCAGTTGAGCCGGCTTGGGTTGAGACTATCACACCACTGGATGAATGGTTTTCTTGTTGGCCATTAAATTTGATTTGATAACGGGCTGAGACATGACTGGCAGCACCAATGAACAAATCGTTGAAGGCCAATAGCTGCTGTCCATTGTTTAAAGTTGCTTCAGCAAAGTACATGCGTTTGGTTTGGTGTTGCTGTTGTAAAACAGCCTCGATGCCATAGATGAAGTCATTGACATCAAAAGGCAATAACACGCCGTCATAGCGGCTTTTATCAGGGTTTACTGCCACTATTGGTGCACCTTTAGCATATTTTGCAGTGTTGGCCACCAAGCCATCTTGACCTATGACCAGGATGATGTGTTGCGGTGAAAAAAGGAAAGATGAAATAAAGTCACGATCTATGAGTTTGTATTTGATAACGCCTGTCAGTTGCGATTGTAATTTTTCTAAGGCTCGGTAGAACACCTCATGCTCTTGTACATAGCTTTCAAAATCGCCCCCTTGTCGTTCAATGTAAAACTTGGCTTGCGCTTTGGTGTTGAAACGAGCGATAAGAGATTCAAGTCTGGTCCTGCTCTTAACAATGATGGCATAATCAATGCTCACGATTTATTGCGGTTGGCTGATCCAGGTTTGCTGATTATGGTGTCTAGTAAATCAGGTGTGACATTTAAGTTACCAATTTTATTGGCATTTTCGGCCATCTCCCTGAAAGCCAGAGATATTTGGAAGCCAGCATCGGTGTTGTTGTTCAGTGCGGTCAAGATTTTCCAGTCCATGTCTCGGTAGGGTTTTAAAGTGGTTTCTGTTACAAACCCTTGGGTTAGTGCTTCTAATTTATCATTTTCTGCTTTTTGTTCTACCAAGTTTTTCCTTTGGTTTTCAATGGCAATGTCAGCGGCGATGTCCATTTCGCGCAGTTGCCGTTTGTTTTCCGCTTTCAGGACATCTGATTCCATCTTTTTTTCAGTGATTTGCTTGTATTTTTCTGCCACCGCGATTTCTGTGTTCAGTTCTGATTCTTTGATTTTACGTTCTTGTTCAACGGCAAAGTTTCTGCGGGTATAGATGGCCTGATCTGCTTCTTGTTCTATTTTTTCACGGGTGTCAGTTTCCAATGCTCGGGTCATTTCGGGTGTGGCATTGACCGCTAACACATTGGTGCCTAGGATTTCTATGCCCAGCAAAGCAATTGATTGGGATGCCTGTAAGCCTTCAAGGATTTTTTCTTCAATCGCTTTGGCAGAGCGAATGGATTCTTTGAGTGTGATGTTGTGAATATAAGATGAGGTCGAAGTGTGGGCTTGATTGATGATGCTTTGACCTAGCTTTTCAATGTCATTTTTCTTGTATTGACCTTTTTCGTCAACCGTGAAATCCAATACATTGGCCAGCGTTTTAGGTTGGGAAATTTTATAACTGATTTGGCCTTGAATGGTGATGGTTTGGTAGTCACTGGTGGATTCATTGAACACAAACGGTAGGTTGTTGCTGCTTACCGGAACAGCAACAATGCTGCTGTTGGGGGCAAAATAGAAAAAAGACAAACCCCTACCATCTTTTTTAATTTTTCCATTCTTGTGATGAATAACGTGTGTCATTGAGTCAAATTTTATGTGTTTTATTCCCAGCATCAGACCAAACCTCTTTTGTTGTTGTGATTAATTTTGAATTGTTGTACCCACACCAAAATATTATCACAAATTAAAAGCATAATGCAGCTTTGAAATTTGCGGTACAGCAATAACTGCTTATAATGACAGCCTGTATTTCATGTTTTATTTCGCTTTTCGCATGTTTTGAGAATACACCCAGGTAATATTCGCATGGTGTAATAAATGATTGACTTGGTTTTAATAATATTTGAATTTTGTCATACATCATAACGTGAGATAATGCGGAGATTAAAACAATGAACAACCTTAAATTAGTGGAGCAAAACAAAGTGGATGACAACAAGAAAAAAGCATTGGCAGCAGCCTTAGGACAAATTGATAAGCAATTTGGAAAAGGTTCGGTGATGCGAATGGGCGATAACAAAGCCTTAACTACGGATGTGTATTCAACGGGTTCGTTGGGCCTGGATGTGGCCTTGGGAATTGGTGGTTTACCACGTGGTAGGGTGGTTGAAATTTATGGCCCTGAGTCCAGTGGTAAGACCACATTGACTTTGCATGCTGTGGCTGAGTGTCAAAAGAAAGGGGGGACGGCTGCTTTCATCGATGCTGAGCATGCGCTGGATCCTGCTTATGCAGCAAAATTAGGTGTCAATATTGATGATTTATTGGTTTCCCAGCCAGATACTGGTGAAGAAGCGTTGGAAATTTGTGACATGCTGGTGCGCTCAAATGCCATTGATATGATTGTAATTGACTCCGTAGCGGCTTTAACCCCGAAAGCTGAAATTGAAGGCGATATGGGTGATTCACACATGGGCTTGCAAGCCCGTTTGATGTCACAAGCCTTGCGAAAATTAACTGCCAACATCAAACGCACCAATTGCATGGTGATATTTATTAACCAAATCAGGATGAAGATTGGGGTGATGTTTGGCTCACCAGAAACCACTACTGGTGGTAATGCGCTTAAATTTTATGCGTCAGTCCGTTTAGACATTCGTCGCATAGGAGCGATCAAAAAAGGCGATGAAGTGATTGGTAATGACACTCGGGTTAAAGTGGTTAAGAACAAGATGGCACCACCATTCAAACAAGTGCAATTTGAGATTCTCTACGGCAAGGGTATCTCTTTATTGGGCGAATTGATTGATTTGGGTGTGGCGCATGACTTGGTCAGTAAAGCCGGTGCCTGGTACAGTTATGGTGACATTCGAATTGGCCAAGGCAAGGAAAACTCTAAAAATTATTTTATTGAGCACCCTGAGCATGCGGCTGAACTTGAACAAAAACTCAGGGACATCCTGTTACCTAAACCAGAAGAAGTTCAGGCTGCATTAGAAGCTGAAGAAAGCAATCCATCAGAGGATTGATGTCCTCAACTGATGGCAAAAAAAAATACACCCCTGAGGCACGGGTTCGTGCCTCAGCATTGGGTAGTTTGGCGATGCGGGAACATGGTTGTGAAGAGCTGCGTACCAAGTTAATCAACAAACAGCACGATGCTGAATTGGTTGATGAGTTAATCATTGAATTACTTAAAGCCAATTTAATTTCAGATGCACGTTATGCCGAATCTTATTGGCGCAGCCGTGCCAATAAGGGTTATGGGCCTTCAAGAATCAGTAGGGAATTGGAAATGAAAGGTGTCGCATCAGCCACCATAGCAGCTGCTCAATTAGAAGCTGATATAGATTTTTATCAAATTGTGCAGTCTGTCTACCTGAAAAAATACCGTGGCCAGGCTTGGCAGGAATACAAAGAAAAAGCCAAACGACAAGCCTTTTTGTACCGTCGAGGCTTTGATACTGATTTGATTAAACATGCCTTTAATCATGCAGCAAGTATTGATAACAAATAAGTATGGACACCCAATTCGATCAAGCCCACCTGTGGCACCCTTATACCAGCCTAACTAAGCCCACAAAAACCTATCCGGTTGACAGTGCTGAAGGGATTTATTTGAATTTATCTGATGGCCGTCAGTTGATTGATGCCATGTCATCATGGTGGTGCTGTATTCATGGTTATAACCACCCGGTTTTGAATGCCGCAGTGGTTAAACAACTGAATCAGATGTCACATGTGATGTTTGGTGGGCTTACCCATCAGCCAGCCATTGAGCTGGGAAAGCAACTGTTGGCGATCACTGATGAGTCCTTGGATGCTGTGTTTTTTGCCGATTCAGGCTCAGTGGCGGTGGAAGTGGCGATGAAAATGGCGGCACAGTATTGTTTTGAGCAGGGGCTAAGCAAAAAGCATCGGTTTTTGACTTTCTCTAAAGGTTACCATGGTGATACTTTTGGGGCGATGTCTGTCTGTGACCCGCACACTGGTATGCACCATAAATTCAGCAAGTTATTGCACCAGCATATATTTGTGCAAGCACCTGAGTGTGGTTTCGAACAAGCCTGGGAACAGCGGTATTTGGCTGAGTTTGAACAGCAAATAGTTGAGCACCATGAAAGCATCATTGCGGTGATATTTGAACCTATAGTGCAAGGAGCAGGTGGGATGAATTTTTATTCGCCGGCTTATCTGCAGCAAGTCAGGTCTTTGTGTGACCGCTATGACGTGCTGTTGATTTTTGATGAAATAGCCACCGGTTTTGGCCGCACTGGTAAGCTGTTTGCTTACCAGCACGCGGCAGTGGTTCCAGACATTTTATGTTTGGGTAAATCACTGACAGGAGGGTACATGACTTTGTCAGCGGTGTTGACGCAACGCAAAGTTGCTGATGGCATTGGTACAGCGTTCATGCATGGTCCAACTTTTATGGCCAACCCTTTGGCTTGTGCGGTAGCCGCTGCCAGTATACGTTTGTTGCTGGAATCTGATTGGCAAAATAAAGTCATGCGCATAGAACGTCAGCTGCTGAAAGAGCTTGAAGTTAATCGGCATCATCCATTGGTTAAAGACGTCAGGGTGTTGGGAGCGATTGCGGTAATTGAATTGCATGAACCCATGGATTGGTCGGCATTTCAAGAGGCCATGGTTGATCGAGGAGTGTGGGTCCGGCCATTTATGCAATTGCTTTATGTTATGCCACCTTTTATCATTGAACCTGCTGAATTAACCCATATAACACAATCACTGACCATTACATTAAATGAATTAAAATAATATGTTGATATTGCTGTCACCTTCAAAAGGCCAAGATTTCTCTCCTAACCCACTGCAAACACATACCCAGCCAGTACTGTTAAAACAAGCCAAGGTATTGGCCAGTGAATTAAAACAATACAAACCACAACAAATCGCTCAACTGATGTCGGTCAGTGAAAATATTGCTGACTTAAATCACCAGCGTTTCCAAAACTTTAAAACACCCTTTAAGCTAGGCGTTGCCAAACAAGCTGCCTTGGCTTTTAAGGGGGATGTGTACACTGGCTTGGATGCTGAAACCATGAACGACAAGGACTGGGATTATGCTCAGCAACACCTGCGAATTTTGTCGGGTCTGTATGGTTATTTAAAGCCGCTAGATTTAATATTGCCGTACCGCTTAGAAATGAAAACCAAACTGACTAACCCTGTTGGTGAGAACTTATATCAGTTTTGGGGCAATGAAGTCACCGATTTGATTAATAATGATTTGAGTTCTGATGGCAAAATAGCAGAAAACGTTGTGATAAATTTGGCTTCCAATGAATACTACAAAGCTGTCAAGCCTAAGTTGCTCAATGCGCCGGTGTTAAACATTGATTTTAAGGACACCAAAGAGGGCAAAACACGCATCATTTCATTTTACGCCAAAACCGCCAGAGGCATGATGGCTCGAACAATGATTGATCAAAAAATCAGTGATGTGGAGCAAATCAAGGACTTAAGTTTTGCCGGTTATCGTTATCGAGAAGATTTGTCCAAGGCCTCAAATTGGGTTTTTGAGCGACCACAGCCTGCACCTAAAAAATAATACTTATTAGCTAAAATTTGTGGTTGGCAGATAATTGTATTTCAGTTTGTGGGCGTGCAAAATAGTAGCCTTGAAAGTATTGGCAGTGGTGTTGTTTGAGAAACTCAACTTGGGCTGCGGTTTCAACCCCTTCAGCAACCACCTCTAGCTGCATTTCCTTGGCCATCGACAAAATAGATTTTACAATGCTGGTGCTGTTGTTGTCCCTGGGTATGTCTTTTATAAAGGATTTGTCAATTTTGATTTTATCCAGTGGTAATCGACGCAAGTAGCTAAAAGAAGAATAACCTGTGCCAAAATCATCAATCGACAACTTAATACCCAGCTGTTTAAGTTGGTTAATTATTTCAATCGATCTTTTGCTTTCATTCAAAAGTATAGATTCAGTTATTTCAAACTCCAAGTGGTGCTTGGGGATTTGGTGGTTTTGCATCATTGCTGTGACTTTAGGTAAAAAATTATCATCACGAATTTGAATCACAGAAAGATTGACTGACAAGAAAAAGGGTTTATTGGTGGTTGCTTGCCAGAGGACTATTTGTTCACATGCTTGTTCAATGGTCCAGTAGCCAATTTCAAGAATTAACTGAGCGTTTTCTGCGATTGGTATGAATACCGTTGGCATGATGACACCTTGGTCAGGGTGCTGCCAACGCAATAATGCTTCAGAACCAACCATGACTCCAGTTTGTGCATCAAAAATAGGTTGGTAAAGAAGACTAATCTGTTCATTTACCAGAGCCAGTCGAAGGTCGTTTTCCAGTTGTAAGTTTTGTTTAACTCGGGATTCAATATAAGTATTAAAAACCTGAATGCGGTTCCGCCCTTTGTGTTTTGCCTCAAACATAGCGGTGTCAGCTCGCTTCAAAAGTGTGGCATAGTCAGTACCATCTCGTGGGTAAATGGCCAGCCCAATACTGGCAGTGATGTGGCACAATTTATCGTTGATGGCAATTGGGGTCTTGATATTGTTCAGCACCAGTTTTGCGGTTTCAATGGCTTGTTGTTCAGCCAGTGCTGAGTCTTTATTAAGGTTAGTTAAAACAATGATGAATTCATCAGCACCTAAGTGCGCAATGTAATTTCCCGACTTGATACAGGACTTTATAATCAGTGCCACTTTTTTGATTACATTATCGCCTGCGCTGTGGCCTTTGGAGTCATTGACATTTTTAAAGTTATCGATATCAAGGTGTAATATTGCGCCCACATGATTTTGTTGTTTGGCTCTGTTTAAAGTTGATTTTAGGCAGTCTTTCAGCAAATCACGATTGGGCAAACCAGTTAAGGGTTCATAATGTGCCAAATACAGAATTTCTTTTTCGTAGGCTTTGATTTGTGAAATGTCCACCCCGACAGTGACCACAGCATTTTTTGCTTCAGCACCGGCTGAATAACTAACTTTGGCCATCATCAATATTTTTTTCTGACCAGCAAAATCTTTAACTTCTAATTCTGTATTGAGTGAATCTGAAGATAGGGTGTAGTTGCTGAGGTTTTGGTAGTTATTATTGTCACTCAAGACGTTGTGAATATTTTTTGTAGTGATGTTGTGCTTATCAAGCCCAAAAAAATCACAAGCTGTGTCATTGGCAAGAATAATATTGCCATGGTCGTCATTGGCAAAAATCATATGCGGCACAATATTAATGATTTTGTTGAGCTGAACTTCCTGTTGTGAAAGTTGTAAAACACGGCGTCTGACCTGTTGTTTGAATAGCCAAGCTGCCAAGCCAGCCAATATACCAAATAACAACAAGCATAATACAGAGTACCACAGCCAAGCTGGGATTTTGTCAGCCGGTTGAGTAATTGTCCACTTAGCTCTGGAGCGATAGTAAAAAGAATCTGGTTGTTGTTTCCAAGCGGCTAAGGTTTCATCGTACATCGTTAATAAATGCTGGTTGGTACGTTTGGGTACGGTGATGTAGACTTTGAATGGATTGAATACGATGCTGCTGGCGTGCATTGAAAACTCACTTTGAAAGCTGTTGCCAACCAGGTTGTTAGATACAGCGCCATCTACTTGACCATTCTCAACCATTTGAAACAATTCTTGATAACTGTTGCCAAAAATATATTTACAAGCAACTTCAAACTGTTCACACTGACTCATAAAATGGATGCCATTCACATCGTTGGTCATGAGTGCGATGGTCTTATTATTTAGATCAAATAAGCTTTCAACTTTTGAATCAATTGGAACAAATACCTGCCCCCAAACATTGGAAAAATTATTGGTCGAATAATCCATGAATTCAGCCCGTTGTTCAGAATGCCCTGCATTGATTAAAGCATCCAATTATTGGTTTTTCATCATTTGTAAAATATCCGGGAAGTTGCCGTAATACCAATCAATTTGAAAATGGTTCAAGCTAGCAACCTCGTTCAATAGGTCAATGGCAAATCCTTTCGGAGGATGTTGTGGCTGGCGTTTGAATGAAAGTGGTGGGGAGTCAAAATAGCCGATGCGGTATGTTTGAACTTTACTATCCTCCTCAAGCGCTTGGGCAGTTTCTACGTGAAGCAGAAAAATCACATAAGCTGCTAAGTACAGGATTGATTTCATTGTTCAATTTTTTATAATTGTATTTATAATACAACTTTTATTCGGATTCCGCCATGTCTAATTTGAGCTATTAATAAGTGCAATTGGACAAACTTAAAACTGGTCTTTGGCTTGTCTTAGTTTGGCAAAGCAGCTGATTTGGTCCTCAATATTACAGTTAAACTGTTTGGCTACCAGGTCCTGAAAGGAAGGCTGATGGGTTCTTAAAAAGGGATTTAAATCCAGTTCTTGTTGTAGTTTTACAGGCAGGCTGGGAATGCCTTTTTGACGCAGTTCTTGTACACTTTTTTGTAAAGATTTGATGGCTGTGTTGTTGGGATCAATCGACAGCGCAAAGTCTATGTTGCTTAAGGTATATTCATGAGTACAGTAAACCAAGGTGTCTGGGTGCAAGGCTTTGAGTTTGTGCAAAGACGCAACAAATTGTTCCGCTGTTCCTTCAAACATGCGACCACAACCCATTGAAAACAGGGTGTCTCCACAAAACAACCATTGTTCATTGTAGTAGCAGATATGGGTGAGCGTGTGTCCAGGCGTTGCCAATACTTCCAAGTTCAAGTCAAATTGTTCAAGATGGACTTGTCGCGTTGCATCAACCACTGTTAAGTCGCCCGGGATTCGGTTATCAGCAGGCGCATACACCGGGCATTGCCAATGGGCTTGTAATGCCTCAATGCCATTGACATGATCCCAATGGTGATGGGTAATTAATATTTGGCTCAAGGTCAAGTTGTTGACAGTTAAATACTGCTCAACTGGTTCGGCCAGCCCAGGGTCAATTACAGCGGCATTTTTGTGGTCATGCAGCAGCCAGATGTAATTGTCATTGTAGGCGGGTATGGGGATTATTTTAATCGTCATATTTTAAATTACAGGGTTCGGCAAGTTGGCTCTTTTTCTGCTAACATTCAGCTGCTAAATCATTTATCATGCACCATTAACCGCTGTGATTCAAGTCAAAAAACCATATCTATATGACCGATAAAGTAACACGAAAACATTTACATATCTACACCGATGGCTCTTGTTTAGGCAATCCTGGTCCTGGTGGCTGGGCCGCCTTGTTGCATTATAAAGGCCATAAAAAAATGTTGGTCGGTAATGCCAGTGACACCACCAACAACCGCATGGAATTAACCGCCGTGATTCAAGCCTTAGAAACCTTGACTGCCAGTTGTGAGGTGGACTTATATACCGATTCTAAATATGTCATGGACGGCGCACAAAAATGGATGATCAACTGGAAAGCCAAAGGTTGGATGCGCAGTAAAAATGAAGCTGTAAAAAATGTAGATTTATGGCAAGCGTTGGATCAAGTTCTGGCGAAACACCTGGTGCACTGGCATTGGGTTAAAGGCCATTCAGGACACCCAGAGAATGAGGCGGTCGATGAAGCCGCCAGAAATCAAGCGGAGCTACTCAGATGAACAACAATAAAAAGACCAGCAACAAGTTAATCATGTTGGACACAGAAACCACTGGCTTAAAGCCACAAGACGGTCATCGAATTATTGAGATTGGTGCTTTGGTGGTGGTCAACAGAGAAGTCACTGATGAACATTATCATCAGTACATTAATCCAATGTACCAAGTAGATGCGGAGGCCTTAGCGGTGCATGGTTTAAGCAATGAATTTTTGGCTGATAAACCGGTTTTTGAGCGCATTGTTGATGCTTTTATAGATTTCGTGTCCGGCGCAGAGTTGGTGATACACAATGCACCTTTTGATGTGGGTTTTATCAACCATGAATTCAGCCTGTGCGGAAAAAACCTGCAATTAGAAGACATTTGCACCATCACAGACAGTCTGGAATATGCCAAGAGAAAACACCCAGGGGCAAAAAACAACTTGGACGCTCTGTGCAAACGGTACGGCATCAGTAATGAACACCGGTCTTTACATGGTGCATTGTTGGACTCTGAGATTTTGGCACAAGTGTATTTGGCGATGACTGGTGGTCAAACCAAACTGAATTTATCTGCTAATGAAGAACAAAATAACGCCCAACTGAATTTTGACTTATCCAATTTACCACCACTCAAAGCCGTGGTGGCTGATGCCGAAGAATTGGCAGAACATGAAAAGTGGTTGGCTGAACACAGTTCTGAACAAAATCCGTTTTTATTTGAACAAAACTCTTGATAAGTTGAAAAGTTAACACCTTCTCAAAATCCGTCATCTGAGCTACAATGTCGAGCCTTTAATCTTTACCAGGAAGTTGGACATGTTAGATCCCCAAATGTTGCGCACAGACTTGCATCGCACTGCTGAAAAACTGGCCCAAAGGGGTTATCAGCTAGACACTGAACAATGGCAGCAATTAGAAGATTCAAGAAAATCTGTTCAAGTTGAGACTGAAGCTTTACAAAACCAACGAACCACGATTTCAAAATCAATTGGACAAGCCAAGGCCAAGGGTGAGGATGTGCAATCTTTACTTGATCAAGTGGCACAAATCGGTGAGCAATTAGAAGCTTCTAAAAACCAATTAAAGGCCATTTTGGAAGAAATGGAAGGGGTCACACTGTATACGCCAAATTTGGCTGATGACTCTGTACCAGTTGGTAAAGATGAAAATGACAATGTTGAAGTTCGGGTTTGGGGTAAGCCCAAGGATTTTGACTTTGAACTTAAAGATCATGTTGAACTGGGTCATGTAAACCAAGGCTTGGATGCAGAGTCTGCAGCCAATTTGTCTGGTTCACGTTTTACCTTATTAACTGGGGAAGTGGCTCAATTGCACCGTGCGTTGGCGCAATTCATGTTGGACATGCACACCCAACAACATGGTTACAAAGAATTTTACGTGCCTTATATGGTGAATGCACAAACCATGCAGGGCAGTGGACAGTTGCCAAAATTTGCCGACGATGCTTTCATTACTGAGGATGACAGGTACTTAATTCCTACTGCAGAAGTGCCATTAACAAATTTGGTTGCCGACACCATCATCGACGAACAAGATTTGCCGATCAAGATGACTGCACACACCCCTTGTTTTCGACGTGAAGCAGGCAGTTATGGTAAAGACACCAAAGGCATGATCAGACAACATCAATTTGATAAAGTAGAAATGGTTCAAATCGTGCACCCTGAGCATTCGGATAAAGCCTTGGAAGAGATGACTGCCCATGCGGAAGCCATATTGCAGGCATTAGAAATGCCTTACAGGGTGATTGTGTTGTGTTCTGGAGACATGGGTTTTTCTGCGAGCAAAACTTATGACTTAGAAGTGTGGGTGCCTGGTGAAAACACCTACCGAGAAATATCTTCATGTTCAAACTGTACTGATTTCCAAGCACGCAGGATGCAGGCCAGGTTCCGCTCAGTTGAAGTCAAGAAGCCTCAATTGGTGCACACTTTGAATGGTTCTGGCCTGGCAGTTGGGCGAACTTTAATTGCGGTGATGGAAAACTATCAAAATGAAGATGGCAGCATCAGTATACCAGCCGTATTACAAAGCTATATGAACGGTAAAACAGTCATCAATAAAGCCTGATAGTGCCAGGTATTTATTATTCGGTACATTTATTTGTGTTGGCGGCTTTATTTGCTATAATTAATCGGAATTTAACAGGCAGTTAATGCCTTAAAGGTCATAAATTATGAAATTACACTTTCCTCAAGGCGACCATGCCGATGTAGATTTACAGTCAGGCAAATACACCATTGGCAGTGCATCTAATGCTGACATCAAGATTGAAGACAAAGGCTTGGGTGATATTCATGCCACTTTAACTGTAGTTGATAATGACTGTGTTGTTAGTATAGATAATGAGGCACGACTGATTTCAGTGAATGGCAAATTGGTGAAGAAATCCAAAGAGCTCAGAGAGGGTGATTTAATTATTGCAGCTCAAGTTCACATGAAGGTTATTTCTTCAGCACAAGTAGAGCAAGAAGATGACAACCGAACGCGGGTTAGGATGGCGTTACCTAAATATATTTTACGTGGTGTTTCGGGTGCATATTTTGGTAAAACCTATCCACTTCGTGGCTCAACCATAATGGGGCGCCATTCAGAGTGTCACATCTGTGTCAATGCCGATGGTATCTCAAGAAAGCACGTTCAAATTGATGCGCAAGCTGATGGTCTGGTGGTTACTGATTTGGGCTCGTCTAATGGTACATTTGTCAACGGTAAAAAAATAGAAAGTACTGAGCTTAAGGTCGGTGATGAATTGAAAATTGATAACATCAGATTTTTGGTACAAACCCCTGGTATGACTGACCCAGCCTTAGAAAGTGCATCAAAAGACACAGCCACAGCAAAAACTTCTCAGGCAAACAACCACACTGAAACTTCCAAAGGTGGTGGTGCGGTTAAATGGTTGGTTACTTTGTTGGTGTTAGGCGGCGCCATAGCTGCAGCTTGGAAGCTGGGTTATTTGGATGGCTTGTTGGGCTAATTGTTTAAAAACTAATCAGCCTTAAAGGCACCTACTGAGGTGCCTTTTTTTATTTTAGATTATAGGGTTTGTTGGTGATTAGTTTGTTGTTGGGTAGGCAAGAGCCAGTAGATGCGGTTAATCGGGTCAATGGTATAGTGCCACTGCTTGCTTCAACTTCCGAAGTGAAATTGAAAGTGCCATTCAAGCAACTCTCGAAAAACACAGTGCCAGTTCCCCACAGTGTCAACTCAGGCGGCTCCGAGACCACAAAACCGCCATTTGATGTACTGATGATATCAAACTCAGCTTGGTTACCATCGATTGTACCTTGTAAAGTGAACCAGCGTTGTGAGCCATTTACAGGGCTGTAAGTGTACCAATAGCCCCAAAGTTGTGTGCCGTTGTTGAGGATCTCGATATTGATGCCTTGTCCGGAATTTTCTGGCCAGTACCATGAACCATTGAGGTCTGTGGTGATGGGAATGCTGAGGTTGTCATCGAACTCAAAAGCCAGCAGTAAATTGCTGCTTAATACTGTGCCGATACCAGGTCCGTCATAAAAAAAATCATCTGCAGTGGTCACAATAACAGCATTAAAGTCTGGCAATACAAAAATGTATTGACGGCCGTAGCCGTCGGCATAATACATATCGAAGCCACGACCCAGCTCATCAAAAAGCCTGACAGTCCACCATTGGTACCCATACCCGGAGAATTCATCGGGAAACACGTCTGGGTCTGTCATGCCGTTGCTGTAGGGCTGGGTTGAGAGGTCTACCCAGCTCTCATCTAATAACCTACTGCCTTGCCATACGCCACTGAGGCGATACAGTTCGCCAAATTTCGCCATATCAATTGGTTTTAGCCACAGACCGAAACCAAGTGGTTCTAAGCCAAATGGAAATTGAGTAATTCCTTGGCCTTGAGAACCGCCGCCATCAATCAGTTCCCAGTGCGTATCTGTGATACCCAAGGGTTGGAATAATTCAGTATTGGCAAATTCATACACATCGCGATTGGTTATGTGTTTTAAGACAGGACTCATCAATGATGAGTGGCCCGTACTGTAAGTGAAGTTTTGGTCAGGGGCTTGATTAATGGGCCATTGCAGGGTGAATTTATACCAATCTCCTGATCTGAGCATTTTATTCACAGGATTGGTTAGGTTGCTGAAGCTTGTGCTCCATTCATCCCAGTTATAGCCGTGTCTTTGGGTCAATAAGTCATGTAAAGTGATGTTTTGTGCTTGTTGGTAATTTGAAATATTGTTGTATTGTGGAAAATAACTCATGATTGAGTCGCTGGTGTTGATATTGGCGCCTTTATATTTAGCAATGCCCAGCAAAGCTGAACCTACGCTTTTAGTAACGGAGTAAACCGGTCGTTTTTCTCCCAAATTACCAAAATATTTTTCTGTTATTAGCTGCCCATCCTTGACGATAATCAGTGAGCGGATGTTGCCTACTTCGCCAGCTTCAATTTGTTCAATCGCTGCATCAATATGTTGTTGGTTTAAATTTACATTTTCTGCAGTGTTTTCAGGCCATGTGAAAGCAAAAGCAAGTTGGGTAAAACAGATGAGTGTTGTAGTAATGGATTTAAGCATAGTTAAACTGGCTGCATGGTTTGGTATTATTTTAACACAGTGTTGTTGGGAGCATGCAATAGGCATAATATAACAGTATAATGTTGCCCTGAATATTTCCTGTATCAACAAATCATTGGGGACACCATGACTGAAAAATTCCAAAATTTTACAACCATCAAGTACAGTAAACACAAGCAGATTGCCAGAGTGGTGCTTAATAGGCCCGACAGATTAAATGCCTTTTCAGCGACCATGCATCAAGAATTACATGCGGTTTTAAGTGATTTAAACCATGATGATGAAATCAGGTGTGTGCTGCTAACCGGCGAAGGTCGTGGCTTTTGTGCCGGCCAAGACTTGGGTGAAAGGAAAAGTGGTGAAAAAATGGATTTGGGAGATAAGTTAGAAAATGGCTACAACAAAAACCTCCGACTACTTAAATCAATCACAGCTCCTGTGGTTTGTGCAGTGAATGGTGTGGCTGCTGGTGCGGGTGCAAATTTAGCCTTAAACTGTGACATAGTGGTGGCTAAAAAGTCAGCCAAATTCATTCAATCGTTTGCCAATATTGGCTTGATACCGGACTGTAATGGCACTTGGATATTGCCCAAGTTGATTGGATTGGCCAGAGCCAAAGCCATTGCCATGCTGGGTACGCCAGTGCCAGCTGAACAAGCTGAGCAATGGGGCATGATATACCAAGCGATCAATGACGATGCTTTCAGCCAAGAAGTTGATGAGTTATTAAATAATTTAGCCAATCGACCAACCAGGGCATTGTCGTTTATTAAGAATATATTTGATGAATCTTACGGCAACGATTACAGTGAACAATTGGACCGTGAGCGAGACATACAAAGGGTATGTGGCTTGAGTGATGATTTTCGTGAAGGCGTGGCAGCATTCAATGAAAAAAGACAACCACAATTCAAAGGGCGTTAATGAGTGATTCTATAAAAACAGTGGGTGTAGTGGGTGCTGGTACCATGGGTGTTGGTATCTGTGAAGTGGCTGCCAGCTATGGACAACAGGTGGTGTTGTTTGATGTGCAGCATGAAATGGCCAAGCAAGCCATCGTTAAGTTAGAGGAACGCTTAAAAAAACGGGCGCTCAGAGGCAAAATCACCAAACAACAGGTGTCTGATACCATCGCTTGTATCCAAGTGGTTGATGATTTGGCTCACTTCAATGTGTGTGATTTGGTCATTGAAGCTGTGGTAGAAGATCTGGATATTAAACAAGAATTGTTTCGCAAACTTGAAATCATCACTTCAAATTTAACCTTACTGGCGACCAATACTTCCTCTATTTCCATCACAGCAATCGCTGCCGGGATGAAAGACCCTTCGAGGTTGTTTGGTTTGCATTTTTTCAATCCAGCACCGGTGATGAAATTGGTGGAAGTGATTGCCGGCTTACAAACTGCTCCTGAGCACCTAGCGCAAGCCAAAGCAATGTGTAAGTTGTGGAAAAAAGTACCAGTTAAAGCCAATTCGACTCCTGGGTTTATAGTCAACCGTGTGGCACGCTCCTACTATGGTGAGCCATTAAAGATGTTACAGGAACAATTGGCCAGTTTTTATCACATTGATGCGGTGATGACTGAAGCAGCTGGTTTTCGCATGGGTCCATTTGCCTTGATGGACTTGATAGGCATAGACATCAATTATGCTGTCAGCCAAACTGTATATCACGCCATGTTCAATGACCCAAGGTTCAAGCCTTCATTGCTACAAGGTGAAATGGTCAGTGCCAACACTTTGGGAATGAAAACATCTCAGGGCTTTTACAACCACCAGCCTGGTGCTGGAAACCCCAAAGCTGAGTATGCCCACAGCGATGCACAGTTTGATCAAATTATTGTGCCAGAAGAGGCCACTTATTTCAGCGAAATGTTTTGTGACTTTGAGTACGACAACCGCAAGTGGCAAGGCGATAAAGTCATCATCAGTGGGTGTCAGCTGTTGTTGTCTGATGGGCGATTAGCCAAAACAATTGAAGCCGAAAGCCAGCTACCAACCTGTTTGGTGGACTTGTCCTTTGATTACCGCAAAAGCCAGTCGGTCAACCTTTGTTTCAGCCCCAACGTGAATCAGTTCATGCGCAACCGCATCGTGGCTTTTTTCAATCACATTGGTAAACAAGTGCTGGTTACTGATGACCAACCGGCAATGATTGCATTGCGTACTTTGGTGCTGCTGATCAATGAAGCTGCTGATGCGGTATTCAATGGTGTATGTTCTGCCAAAGATGTTGATTTGGCCATGCGCTACGGGGTTAATTACCCCAAAGGTCTGCTGGCATTTGCTGAACAACTGGGTTGGTCGCATGTGGCTCAAACATTAGATAACCTACAACAATGGTTTGGTGATGACCGTTACCGTTTATCACCTTACATCAGGAATCAGTTATGAAAAATGTATATATTTGTGATGGTGTGAGAACACCGATTGGTCGCTATGCTGGTGCCTTAGCCAGCGTCAGACCAGATGATCTGTTGGCCCATGTGATTCGAGCCCTGACTCAGCGCAACCCAAGCTTACCGGTGGATGACATTGATGATGTGCTTGCTGGTTGTGCCAATCAGGCAGGGGAGGACAACCGCAATGTAGCCAAAATGTCGGCTTTGTTGGCAGGTTTGCCTACCAATGTGGCGGGTATGACTATCAACCGTTTGTGTGCTTCAGGGATGGATGCCATAGCCACGGCTGCCAGAACGATTGCATTTGGTGATGCAGAAGTAATGATTGCAGGTGGTGTAGAGTCGATGTCTCGCGCGCCGCTGGTGATGCCCAAAGCCACCAGTGCTTATTCAAGACAAGCAGAAATTTACGACACCACCATGGGTTGGCGTTTTATCAATCCCAAATTACAAAAACAATACGGCACTGATTCAATGCCTGAAACCGGTGAGAAAGTGGCAGAAAAATTCAAAGTCAGTCGTGAAGACCAAGATTTATTTGCTTTTCGAAGTCAGCAGAAAACCGCAGCCGCGCAACAACTGGGTGTGTTTGCAGAAGAGATTGTGGCTGTGAACATTCCGCAGCGAAAGGCTGATGACGTGGTAGTAAGCACTGATGAACATCCCAGGGCAGGCACGCAATTAGATAAATTGGCGCAACTGCCGACCCCATTCAAGACCAATGGTACAGTCACCGCTGGTAATGCATCAGGCATCAATGATGGTGCTTGCGCGTTATTGCTTGCCTCAGAAGATGCAGTCAAAAAATATGGTTTAACCCCGTTGGCTCGTTTTGTCGGGGCCAATGTGGCGGGTGTAGACCCTGAAGTGATGGGCATAGGTCCGGTACCTGCCTCAAAACAACTGCTCGAACGCTACAACTTATCTATTGATGATGTCGATGTGATTGAGTTGAATGAAGCTTTTGCATCACAAGGTTTGGCGGTGATGCGAATGCTTGGTTTAAAAGACGATGATGCCAGGGTCAACCCCAATGGTGGAGCGATTGCTTTGGGACATCCATTGGGTATGAGTGGTGCACGTTTGGCTTTGACTGCAACCAGACAGCTGCAGCGAACTGGCGGAAAGTATGCGCTGTGTACCATGTGTATTGGTGTCGGCCAAGGCATGGCGATGTTACTTGAAAGGGCTTGATTAAGGCAAAGAGCAGCAGCCAGAACTGAACCCAGTCTTGGCTGTTTAGCAATAACCAAATGTTCATTAAAGCCGCTTAAGTCGATGGCTTAAGCGGCTCTTAATCTGGGCCTTCTTAGCTTTTTAATTTGAATACTGAGTTCAGCATTTCATTCAAAAGTATCCTTGAATATCAAATCATTAGGTAACAGTGTTGCCGTGCCGCCATTGTTGCTTGAGTCAGTGTTATTATTCGGCAACTCGTCAATTTCATTGGCTTGTGCATTGATGGCAAGGTCAAAATCCCCGACTTGATTGATGCGGTACATCAGAGTCATGTTTTCATTTTGAAACAAATCAATTTCATTGATAACACAGTCTAAATTTTGACATGCCTGCCCAGCGGCCCACAATAAAGTCAGGTTCTCAGGCGTGTCAACAACATGTACACCGGTCACATCATTGGGGCCAGTATTGTATATGGTTAATTCATACTCAACTTCTTGACCCACATAAAATGGCGGATTAGAGATTAAATCCAATCTTACGCTGGTATCAGATGCAGCAACCAAGGGTCGGCTGATGGTCACTTCATTGTCAGATAAGTTGGGGTCATGTTGACCAGGGGTGGCAAACACCCGATGGATGAATGTATCTACATTGCCTGGGTCGGCAAGTGGCGCAAACACTTGGAACGTGGTCTGTACTGAATCACCTGCATTTAAATCGGGTAGCAGACATGGAATGCTAGGACAAATACCGATACTGATGAAATCGGCACCAGGAAACTCTGTCCACAGTTGGATGTTGCTGGCATCATTTATGGCTGTGACGGTGATTTCAAATTGCATGAACTGAAAAGAGTAATGCGGTGCGGGCTGTAACAACTCCATGGTGACTTTAATGTCGGCATTGCTGATGGCGCCGTTATTCAATTGGTCATCTAAATTATCTTCCATATTGATATCAACTTGATTGCTACTGACTGTGCCAATGGCATCAAATTGAGACTGAGTTACCTCAGCTGAAATGTTGATGTCTTTTGAGCCGCCGTTAGACAGTGTGTTAATAACACAGTTTTGACCAACTGTAGAATTACATCCGTTGTAAGTGATGGTGCTCAGGCCAAAACCTTGTAAATTGAATTGAACTTGGTCTGCAGTTGATTGACCGGCATTGCTGATGGTCGCTTGATAATTTATAGTTTGGCCAATGAAATAAGGGGCTGGCGTCATTAAATCGAGATTGATACCAAGGTCAGCACCTTCATAAATAGGTAAGCTATAAGTGACCAAATTATTTTCATTCACGGTGCCTTCATCTGGGTCTTCATGGGTTGAAGCTGGGGTGGCTCTGGCCTCTAAAGTCAAACTCATTGGACTGCTGAGGTGGTTGCCAGTAACAACGTCTACAGGAATGTAAGCCTGTTGACCAGCGCCTAAGTAATCAATCGTACAAGGGAAAGCGGTACACTGTACTGAATCAACTGCTTGAATAAATACGTGATCAGTCTGCAAATCAACTTCTATGGCACTGGCGTTTCCAGGACCCTTGTTGGTAACCTGCATGTATGCAACTAATTCTTGGGCACTGACGTAGGGTGCAGGGTGAGAAAAGACAATTTGTGCAGCAATATCGGCAACATCATTGACCTCATAGGCGCCAATGTCACAGGTGCCTATTCGATTGATGCCACGTTGGTCTTCAGGCAAACAATAAAGGCTGTCACCGCCGTTTACCGAAGCTGAACTGTAACCCAAGGCGCGGGTTTCCGTTGGGCCGCCATTGTCTCGTAACGCACTCAAACCGGCAACCCTGAAATTATTCGGTAAACAATCGAATGGAGGGGCGCCGCCGCCACCATAAACTCTGGCATTGTGGGTGTTTAATACAATGTTGGTGTTATTTAAAAAGCACTGAGGGTAGAGTGAATTGCTGACACTAAGTATTGAATTATTGATCGTCATTTTAGACAAAATGGTGTTGTGGTTTAAGCGCACAAAAGAACTGTCATCAAAAAATAGAGAGAGGTATTGGTATTCTGATGGGCTGGCTGTAAATGTACTGTTAGCTATATGCGCCTGTACTGACTTTCCAGCTACACCGTTAAGCAACTCGTTAAACAAACTGCCAGAAATGTTCAAGTCGCCACCACGCATATAAATGCTGCTGTTGGTGTTGTGTTTAAACGTTGAATCAATGACTTCAACTGCCGAATCAACAGCATAAATAACGGATGGTTGCCACACACCAGGTGCACCAGTGGACTCGATCTCATTGGCAATTATGGTCGACCGTTCAAGCAATAATGTCCCGTCATAAATAGCTATGGCCGCACCACTGGCATCGGCGATATAACTCGAACCAATCAGTGAATCAGTTAAATAGATGTTCGCATCAAAAACATACAAGGTCGCACCTGGGCCGTTAAAAAAATTACTTTTGGCATTGATTAAATGCACCCGGTTGAAATGAACGTTGGTGTTGTTGCCGGTGACCTCCATGATTTTGTGGATGTTGTCACCGGAAATGTAAAATACACCGTTGGCATTGGCTGACTGAAAAGTAATGTCTGAAGTGATGGTTGGTAATGTACCGTTGATCGTCACAACCCATTCATTGGGTGCAATGATGGTGTCTGCACCTGAGCCTGCAGTGCAGTTTCCTCGTGGTGCATCGGCATTGGCGCTGCGTATGGCGTCCTTGAGCTCGCAACCATTGGTGCCAATGTTGATGGTGGCCGCATTGGTGCTGAATACCGCAATGGCAAACAGTAAAAAACTGACTGGAATAAAAATATTTCTTTTCATGAATTTAAAACCCGCTTTAGTTTCGCTTGGTTTTATTTTGCGACCAAGACAATTCATGTGCATGAAAAATACATGAAAAGTTCATGAAATTTCATAAATGTGATAACAATGGTGGCCTTTTAGTTCAACTGTATTGCATTTGTTGCATTGAATGGAGTGATTCCCCAGTTTGCTATTTGCTGGTATAAAATTTACAATAAAATGAGTTATTATATTGATGCTGTTTTATCCGCAATTTAGACCGACAAAAGGGTAAAATAACCACTTAACCAGCGCAGAGAATTGTTATGTATTCACAAGGATTAACCGATGCCAAGGGCCAACAAGAGCCGGCTGAATTGTTGGCTGCTTTTCAAGCCAAAATTGATCGCGAAGAAAAAATTGAGCCGCGTGATTGGATGCCGGATGCTTACCGCAAAACGCTGATCAGGCAAATGTCCCAACATGCGCACTCTGAAATTGTGGGCCAACTGCCAGAAGGCAATTGGATTACCCGAGCGCCGACCTTGAATCGAAAGATGATTTTATTGGCCAAAGTACAAGATGAAGCAGGTCATGGCTTGTACATTTATTCAGCCACCGAAACGTTGGGTGTTACTCGAGATCAATTGACTGACGAGTTATTAAGCGGCAAAGCCAAGTATTCATCCATATTTAATTACCCCACACCTTCGTGGGCAGATATGGGCGCTATTGGTTGGCTGGTTGATGGAGCAGCCATCATGAACCAAGTTCCACTGTGCCGAGCCTCATATGGTCCTTATGCCAGGTCTATGGTCAGAATTTGTAAAGAAGAAAGTTTTCACCAACGCCAAGGTTATGAAATCATGACGGTGTTGGCGCGTGGCAGCAAAGCCCAAAAAGACATGGCCCAACGTGCACTGAACCGCACTTGGTGGCCTGCATTGATGATGTTTGGCCCCAGTGACAAGGACTCAACTCATTCAGCACAGTCAATGAAGTGGAAAATCAAACGCTTCAGCAACGATGAGTTGCGCCAAAAATTCATAGATGCCACTGTGCCTCAAGCAGAACATTTGGGCTTAACCATTCCTGATCCAGAATTAAAGCTCAACCCGGAAACCGGGCATTATGATCATGGTCCCATAGATTGGGATGAATTTATCCAAGTGCTCAAGGGCAATGGTCCATGTAATAAGGAACGTTTACAAGCACGTATTGATGCGCACGACAAGGGTGCTTGGGTTCGCGAAGCGGCCAATGTCTATCAACAAAAACAACAAAAACGTGAGGTTGCCTGATGGCAGAGATGAAATTATACGAAGTGTTTATTCGGGCCAAATCCGGCTTAAACCATCGACACGTGGGTTCATTACACGCCAGTGATGCCCAAATGGCTTTACTCAATGCCCGAGATGTTTATACCCGCAGAAAAGAGGGCGTGAGCATATGGGTGATTGAAGCGGAAAAAATCACCGCATCAAACCCTGAGCAAGAACATGAGTGGTTTGACCCAGCAGAGGACAAAGTTTACCGTTACCCAACATTTTACCCGTTGGACAAAGAAGTGGAAAATATGTGATGACTGGTCAATTCAACAACCCCGCTTTACACAGCTATTTATTGCGCCTAGCTGACACATCACTGACGATGGGGCAACGCTTGGCAGAGTGGTGTGGTCATGGACCTTATTTAGAAGAGGACGTGGCTTTGACCAATGTTTCATTGGATTTAATCGGTCATGCGAACATCTTTTATCAACTGGCAGCAGAACTGCATGAGCACCCTATAACAGCCGATGATTTGGCTTTTTTGCGTGATGCGCATGAATACCGCAACCCCATCATAACTGAATTGCCCAAGGGTGATTTTGCTTACACCACTTTGAAACAATATTTTATTGATGTGTTCAATGTGCACTTGTACCAAGCGCTGTCAACTTCAAGTTATGAACCACTGGCGCTGGCCGCTAAAAAAGCCTTGATGGAGGTCAAGTACCACCGCAAACGCAGCGAAGCATGGGTTGAGCGGCTGTCTCTCAGTACTGAGGAAGCCAAAACACGCAGCCAGAAAGCTTTGTTTGATCTGTGGTTTTATACCCCAGAATTATTTGAAACAGATGCAGCCATGGATGAACTGTTTGTCCAAGGTGTGATTGCTGATTACACTGAAATAAAAACAATTTGGCACCAGCAGGTTGAAGCTCATTTGCAGCACTGTCAGCTGACTTTGCCTGAATCTGGCTGGGTAGCAACCGGCGGATTACAAGGTGAACATTCTGAACATTTGGGTTATATGTTGGCCGAGATGCAGTTTTTACAGCGGGCTTATCCAGGTTGTGAATGGTGAAAACCGTGACCAATCACCCTGGCTCATCTGACAGTGCATTGACAGCGGCACGTATATATGCAATCTTGGCAGCTGTCAAAGACCCAGAGATTCCAGTTATTAGCATTCAAGATTTGGGCATATTGCAACATGTAAAACTTGAGGCTGACAAAGTGCTGGTGGAAATAATCCCAACTTATTCTGGGTGTCCTGCCATGCATGCAATACAAACCGACATCAAAGCCGCTTTGTTACAGCATGGCATCACAGCTGTTGAAGTGAAATTGGTAAACAGTCCAATTTGGACCACCGACATGATTTCTGAGGAAGGCAAAGCAGCCATGTTGGCCTACGGTATTGCGCCACCTTTAGGGCCAAATGAACGGTTGATCAAGTGCCCCCAATGCAAGTCTCAAGACACCACCCTTATCAGCGAATTTGGCTCTACGGCTTGTAAAGCCTTGTACCGATGTGAAAGCTGCCTAGAACCTTTTGATTATTTTAAGTGCCATGCATAAATTCCATTCATTGACGATCAAAACCATTCAAACCCAACCTAATGCCGTAATTTGGACTTTAGACATTCCAGCGGCCTTGGTGGATGAGTTTGATTTCAAGCCAGGACAACACCTGACCTTCAGAACCCATATCAACGGCCAAGAGTTGCGCCGCAGTTACTCCATATGTTCACCTAAAAGTCGTAACAATGAACTTGATGTACTGATTAAGGCCGTGGATAAAGGGCGATTTTCACAAGCAGCACAACATACATTTAAGGTCGGTAGTCAGGTCGATGTGTTGCCACCCAGTGGACATTTTGTATTAGACCCCCGGGAGCATGCACATTATGTGGCTTTTGCAGCGGGTTCAGGCATTACCCCTGTTATGGGTATGATATATGCCACTTTAGAGCAAACTAAAACCGCTGAATTTATCTTGTTCTATGGTAACAGCAAGACTTCTGACGTGTTGTTGCATGAGCAAATTGCTTACCTAAAAGATCGATTTGGCGCACGGTTCAGTGTGCATTTTTTCTTATCTCAACAAAAAGTAGATATGGCTTTATACCAAGGCCGGTTTGACAGCCAAAAAATTAAACTGCTCAATGAGCACTTAATCAAGCACATCAATGCCGATGGCTATTTTGTATGTGGTCCTGGCGCCATGATCGACACCGTTTGTGCTGCTTTGGCTGAGTTGGGCATAGATCAGAAGCTGATTCACAATGAGCGTTTTCTCAGTGACGGTCAGGAAATCACCTTGGCTGAAAAAACTGTCAAACAAGATGCAGGTGTAACAGTGACCATAGATGGCGCAAACCATGAATTTAATTTACTGGCTGGAACGCAAGCAACTTTACTGGAATCAGCTGAATCAGCTGGGGTAGATTTACCTTATTCGTGCAAGGCCGGCGTGTGTGCCACCTGTCGCTGCAAATTGGTGGAAGGTGAGGTTGAAATGATCAATAACTACTCACTTGAAGAGTGGGAAACCAAAGCAGGTTATATCCTGAGTTGCCAATCAGTGGCCCGCTCAAGTAAAATCCATATCTCTTTTGATGAGTGACCCTTTATGAGCACAGCAAAAATATCTAACTATTCTGAAATAGGCAAGCTGAATACAGTCATTATCCACGAGCCAGGCTTAGAAATGGAGAATATGACACCAGAGACTGCCCACGAAGTTTTGTACGATGACATCCTGACTTTAGACTTGGCACTTAAAGAGCATGCGCAATTGTCAGGGGTGTTAAACAAGGTGGTGGAAAATGTCCTTGATTTTGAAAAATTACTGGAAGAAGTGCTTGATGACTCTCGGGTGAAACTGGATTTGTTACAGGCTGTTTGCGCTTTGCATGGCCACAATGAACTGGTTGATGATTTGATGGCTCTTAATGCCAAGGATTTATCTTCACAACTGTTTTTAGGTACCTTGTTAAAGAAAGACACGTTGGAAAAATACCTCAGTCCTTCTCGGCATGCCATTCCACCGCTGCCAAATGCATTCTTTACTCGAGATGCAGTGATGTGTGTGTATGATAAGACCATCATCGGCTCAATGGCACACCGGGTGCGTTTAACTGAAGCCTTGTTGCTGAAATCAATTTTTAATAACCACCCTAAGCTCAAAGGTCAGGGCTTTCATTACGATGGCACCCACCAAAAAAATGAAGATTTGACCATTGAAGGTGGTGATTTATTGGTGATCAGAGATGATTTGTTGGTGATAGGTTTTTCCGAACGAACATCAGCCAGAGCCATTGATCGTATGGCAGAAAAACTGTCGTTGGGGCATGAAAATTTAGACATTATTGTGGTTGAGCTACCAAAGATCAGAGCGACCATTCATTTGGACATGATTTTTACCATGTTGGATGTCGATACAGTGATGAATTTTGCGCCACTGATTCGTGGTGCTGGCAAATGTAAAGCTTTTCATCTCAGCTGTACCAATGGTAAAACCAACTACATCAATGAATATTCGGGTTTGCCAAAGGCCTTAAGAAATTTCGGTTTAGAGTTGAATTTTGTTGATTGTGGTGGTGATAACCCTTTTGCCCAGGAACGCGAGCAGTGGACCAGTGGCGCAAATTTTTTCACATTTGCACCAGGCCATATCATTGGCTATAAACACAACAAAGCCACTTTAGACGCTTTGGATCAAGCTGGTTTTGAAATCATTGAAGCCACTGACATCATCAGCGGCAGGGTGAGCATGCCCGCAGGTAAAGCCGCGGTTGCAATGGATGGTTCTGAGTTATCCCGTGGCGGTGGTGGTTGTCGTTGTATGACCATGCCAGTGCATCGCGATGCGGTTAAATGGTGATGATTTGCAAATGAACCCAAGCTTAGTAATCTGTCTTGTCTGTGTTATAGCTACCCAAGTTAATGGGCAGGACAACCGAGTGCATTATAAAACATTGCCTACTGAACATAACGGTGTGGTTGAGCGTCAAGATATCACTCAATTAGCCAAAGATTTATTTCATAAGTTCAATGGCTTAGAGGATGAATTGATTGTGTTTTGTAGCAATGATAAACGGTTGGTTGATGCGTCACATAAATGGTATTGTCAAATAAGTCCGATGCATGCAGTACTGTATGAGAATGGCAAAGCAGCCCCATATGCTCCAGATGAAAATCAATGGACGATGAAAATTAATCTTAAAAATAACAGCTATGAATTGCAAAAAAATTGGCAGCAGTAACTGGCAAAAATGTTTAATTTTAGGAATAAAAAAGGCCTGCAATTGCAGGCCTTTTTTTAGCTAACTTAGCCGCGCAGTTGTTACGCGACTTCCTGTTTACCTTTAACTATCTCTGGTTTTTGATCCAAAGTCTTTTGCTCCGTGCCGATGGCAATGGTGCGAGGTTTCATCGCTTCTGGAATTTCACGTTCTAGTTCGATGTGCAACAAACCATTGTTCATATTGGCAGCTTTGACTTTGACGTGATCAGCCAACTGGAATCTTCGTTCAAAAGATCGGTTGGCGATGCCGCGGTGAATGAACTTACCTTCTACATCACCGTCCTTTTTGCCTTTAACGGTTAAGGTGTTTTGTTCAGAAGTGATTTCTAAATCTTGGTCACCAAATCCAGCCAAGGCCAAAGTGATGCGGTAATGATTGTCATCCAAACTTTCAATGTTGTAAGGCGGATAACTTGGGGTTTGATCAATGCGGTTGGCTTGATCTAACAGTTGAGCCATGCGGTCAAAACCAATTGAAGTACGGAATAATGGGGTTAAATCGAAATTCATAATATATTCTCCTGTTTAAGCAATATAAATTTACAGTGACTTGCCATTTTCGATGCTGGCCAAGTCGAGTAATGACTTAATCCCGTAAGCGGCGATTAAGTTCATAGACAATGTATGAATGGTTTTTAGGATTTCAAGAGGTAATGGCTGAATATTCCCACAAAAACCATCAAGCCGACCCAATTGTTGTTTAAAAAGGCTTTGAAACATTGGCTTTCTTTGCGCGCAATGATTAAAAATTGTTGGTACACAAATAGCCACAAGACAATGATAACTGCTGAATAATATGGTGCAGTGAAGTCAGCTTGTTTACCAAAAAGAAACAGCGCCAAAACAGTCAGTAACTGGATGATGCCGATGATGGCTCGGTCTAAATCACCAAACAAAATAGCCGTAGATTTAACTCCGATTTTCAAATCATCTTTGCGGTCAATCATGGCATATATGGTGTCATAGGCGGTGGTCCATAAAATGTTGATGACAAACAACAGCCAAGCAATCTTCGGTACTGTACCAGTTATTTCTGCGTAAGCCATCGGAACAGAAAAAGAAAAAGCGATGCCTAAATACACTTGCGGTAAATAGGTCACTCTTTTCATCAGTGGGTAAGTGATGGCAAAGAATGCAGCAGCCAAGGCCAGCAATATGGTTAGTTTATGCAACAGCAGTAACAACATTGCGGCAGCCAACATCAGTCCAATGAACAGGTACCAGGCATGCTTCACTGGTAATTGGCTCTGGGCCAAGGGACGGTTTTGGGTGCGGGTAACATGACCATCGTATTTGCGGTCAGCAATGTCATTAATCACACAGCCAGCTGCACGCATTAAAAACACCCCAGTGGTAAAGATCAGCCAAATTTTTCCATTGGGGTGACCGCCACTGGCAGTCCACAAAGCCCACCATGTAGGCCAAAGTAATAGCAATGTCCCAATAGGGCGGTCTAAACGCATCAATAAAAGGTAAGGCTTGATGCGCTTGAAAAGGCTATGACTGTTCATTGATTGCTTAGCTTGCTCGATTGGGCAGTGGTTAAAAGTATGGCTGCTAGGATCATAAGGCTGATGAACCATGGGTTGAAAGGCACTTGTCTAGGCATTACTGGCTGGGTGCCTCTGAAGTAGGTCATGGCGTGTGCAAAAGCTTGCTGACCTATTTCAAATCCCATAAAACGACCTGGTATATCATCTGCTGTGGGGTGAATCCCGCCGTAAATACGCGATAAACTGGTTTCATCAGAAGCGTCTTGATAAGTGGCCCATTGCAACACCACGTCCACACTCGGGCCTTCCTCAAAGACCAAGAACTCATTTTGTTCGGCATAAAAGTCACTCATGCCACCTGGGAAATATTCAGAGCCAGTCATGGCTGTCATCACTTCAGCGGCAGCTCGAGAAAAGACGCTGTGACCAGATACATAACCGGCAAAAGGTGGTGTAACAAAAGAAGGTCGTTGGTAAGGCCACCAATTATCACACAATATCCAGCCAACACCAGCTACTGAAGTTGCTGGGTCAATGATGAAGTCAGGCCCTTGCCATGCTTTGACTGCTATTTTACCCAAGTTACCATTACCTAAACCGGCTAAAAACTGATGAATGCCACCTGGTTGTATGGTATCAGGGGTAATCAGTTCGATGGTACCTGGAATTAAGCTGATGCCATCTTCATCATAACTGGCGGCATTGGGGTCAGAGCTTTGTCCTTGCCCACACATGTATCTGATGGCAGAAACTGGGCGAATATAATCATACCAGCCTTTCACGCTCCAGGCGGCAATGGCTGCATCATGCATGGTGCCGCCTAAAATCAAATAGCTTTTAACTTCCCACTCCAGGTCATCCAATACTGGGCCTTCACCCTGCAATCGTTTGTCAAATAAGGGATGGTCTGTAACGGTATTTAAAATAGTGAACCAGTGGCCAGGCGGTGTTTCTGAATCAGGGCCATCTGCCCAAAATTCAGCCAGTACACGATAATAATCACCTGCTGGTACGATTTGAGGCGCATAGGGTTGCCCAGTTACAGGATTCAATACCCTGCCAGAACCGTTGTTGGTGCCTAAATCATTATTGCCTCTTGAGGCAGGGCTGATATCAATCATCACACCATCACTGGGGTCCAAGTAACTACTGAACTGCACCACTTGTTCAAACCCAGCTTTGTAGTCGGCATCACCAATACCACCAATATAGGGTGGTGCACCAGGGTCTTTGAACACGTGATAAGTGATGCCATCACGTTGGTGGGTGGTGATGTCACTGGCTTGTAAGGAGAAAGGCGTTACATAACCCCATTCAGGACTGAGGAACTCGGGGTATTCATCGGTGATTACACCAGACTGCCCTTCAAAATATTCTAACGCCAAAGGTTGCCAGCGATTGGGGTCGGAAATGTCTGGATTGCCTGGTAAATCTGGTATCAAAGGATCATTGATAGGTGAGTAATTTAGGTTGGCGTAGTTGTCCACCTCATTGGCCCCATCAGTCATACCCAAGTCTATAATCAGTTGAGCAATGCGGTTACCAATTGCAGCGGCTGAATCGCTTTCGGTGTCAGTTATACTGATGTCATAATTCAATGTTTGCATTAAATTATCCAGCGCAGGCAGGGTTTCTGCTGCGCCCACAGATGGTGTGAAACGCCACTTCAGTAATCGGTATGCGGCGTAACTGATGGCTGTATTGCGGTCACTTGAAACATCATTTGATGGGTGTTTTGCAGTATAGAATACCCCAGTACAGTCATACTCAAACACACACCAAGCGTCATACATGGCGGCCGAGGTATGGTATAAGTTTCTGGCATGAACTGTGGCTCTTGCTTCGTCAACTCGTATGGCATCCAATAACACTTCATTCCAGTCTCTGGCCACGCCAGCCAATACTGGTTGACTGCTTAAAAGAAACAAAGTGAGTGTAAATAGGGTCTGTATTTGGGTCTTAGATCTGATCATGTTTTTCCTCCTAGATAATTTGATTTTATCAAATACCAACAGGCAGGCATAGCATTAAGGGCTTAAATTCAAGTAACTGTGATACACATCCGATATGATAAATAAGTTAGAATCTAAGCCCATTAATCAATACCTTAAAAACCCATGTTACATATAGCATTGTACCAGCCTGAAATTCCACCAAACACGGGTAACATCATTCGTTTGTGCGCCAACACCGGTGCTCAGTTACACCTGATTCATCCCTTGGGTTTTGATATGGAGGTCAAAGCATTGCGTCGTGCAGGTTTAGACTATCATGAGTGGGCTGATGTTAAGCAGTATGCGGATTTTGACGCCTTCATTACTGACCATTGCTTTAACCGGGTATTTGCGCTGACAACCAAGGCCAAACAGTATTCTCATGAGGTTGACTTTGTTGCCGAAGACTGTTTGCTGTTTGGTCCAGAGACCCGAGGCTTGCCAGCAGCAGTATTAGCCAATCCAAGTATCCAAAATATACGCATACCAATGAAAGCAGACAGTCGCAGTTTAAATTTATCAAACACTGCTGCCATTGTATTGTATCAAGCTTTGGCAGATTTAAATTTTACTGACTTGGTATGAATTAAGCTGTTACATATCACAGCAGTTAATTTAACGAGAATCGTCGAGTTTATTCCGATAAAACCTATCTCTTACATGTCGCCCACGCCTGCGTTTTTTATTTATCACTAGCGGCTCAATCAGGAGAACAGGTTTTTGCTCCAGTGTTTGCATTCGATCGCCAGCAATGATAACCACCCAGTAACTTTCATGCTCTGTGTCTGCATTGTAAATATAAGCTGCACCGATTTGGTCTTGAAGTTGAAAAAAATCATCGATGCCTAACAATAAGTTTTTATGCGGTTCACTGGTTAAGAAATCAGCAAAAACCTCATTGTGGTCGTCAGTACCGCCAGCCAGCGCCTCTACTTGATTGCCGAGTAAGGAGTAGGTTTTGGGTAATTTGTATCCATGGTGACGGAGCAGTTGGTTGGGAGACATGCGACCTGCATGGTGCCATATGTTCTGATCTTTGGTGATGTGTTGTGCTTTGATGGCTGCAATTGCACTGAGCTTTGCGTTACAAGTCAGTTCATTGCGCTGTTGATTTTTATGGGTCATAATTAGCTGCACCAGTTGGTTGGCTTGTTGGTTGTTGCCACAAATGGTTTTATCGGCCCAAACCATATTGCTAGATAACAGGCAACCAATGGTTGTCAGCAGGGTTAGAAAATAGGGTGTCTGTTTTAAATTATCCTGCATTACAAATTTTCTGATCTTATTTCGCATACCACCATGATAAATAAATACCGCAAAAAAAACACTGGTTAGTTATACAATCATAAATATTGTTTAAATAAGTACATTTACACTATATTAATGGGAATGTGACAATATAATTAAAAAAAGGACCTATAATCATTGCTTAAGTACTTAATACCGAGACTTTATATGAGCCAAACTAAAGCCATTCTGCAAGCCATCAAGGGTTTGTTGAAACAACATAAAATTAATTACGCACAAGTGGCTGATCATCTAGGCTTGTCAGAATCCAGTGTTAAAAGGTCTTTTTCTCAAGGCCAAATAAGCCTTAATCGATTGCTAGAAATTTGTGCCATGATGGATTTAGAGTTAGTGGATTTACTACAAGTACTGCAGAATCAAACCAATGAAATCACCCAGCTTACAGAACAGCAAGAGCAGGTCATCATTTCTGATACCAAGTTATTGTTGGTAACAGTCTGTGTATGTAATCATTGGTCATTCAAGGAAATCAACCAAACCTATCAAATTGAAGCGCCTGAATTGATCAGTATGTTATTGCAGTTAGAAGCCATTGATTTGATTGAGCTGAAGCCAAATAACAGCATCAAACTGAAGATTGCACCGCATTTTCACTGGCTTGAAAATGGCCCGATTCAAGGCTTTTTTGAAGCCAATATACAGCAAGATTTTTGGCAGAGCAGTTTCACTGGACCTGGTGAGCTGCGTCTATTAGTTAATGGCATGATGAGTGTTGAATCTAATACAGCGATGCATAAACACATGACTCGGCTTAAACAACAATTCAGCCAATTATCAGAACAAGATCAGTTTTTACCGATGGAACAAAAACACGGTACGACTTTAGTGATGGGGCTAAGGCCATGGGAGTTGGCACTATTTACTGCCTTTCGTCGCAGCGAAAGTAACAAAAACTTCGTTTAAGTCTAGCCTTAATTGCAGGTGGTTAAGCCTGACAAAATATACAGCTGCGCTTATTATTAATTGCACTCTTCTTGGCAGTACAGTTCATGTAACAAATGGATGATTTGTACGGCCTTACTGTCAGTCAGTGAATAATACATGGTTTGGGCATCGCGACGAACTTTGACTAAATTGGCTTCTCTAAGTAATGCCAAATGTTGTGATAATGCCGATTGGCTTAATTGCGTTAGGGTTTCATTAAGGGCCGAAACTGACATTTCGTTTTCATGCAGTAAGCACAGAATAAGTAATCTCTTTTGATTTGAAATGAGTTTGAGTAACTCTGAAGCAGACCCAGAATGGTTGATCATTTCTTCCATTGATTGGCTCATATGGTATGCACAGTTATTGAATTGGCGTTATTGTGCATGAAAATTAAATCTTTAACAACTGTTTGTTTATTAGATGAAACTAATATATAATGCAACGATTCTATTTTATTACTGAATGTAATGCGACAACAATTGACTGAATACATACTTAACCAGCCTAAAAAGGTGTTTATTTTGGTGTTGGTTTTAACAGTTGTTACAGCTGCCATGATACCCATGATCAAGATTGATACTGATCCTGAAAACATGTTGCCGGCCAATCAAGCAGAACGATTGTTTCATAACAAGATTAAGACTCAGTTTAATTTACATGACATGATCGTGGTTGGTGCTGTTAACCGCACAGCACAGGGCATTTTTAATCCGCAGTCATTGCAAGCCTTATTAGAAATTGCTGACCAAGTGGAGGCCATTGAGGGCGTTATTGATTATGATTTAATGGCTTTGTCCAGTGTGGATAACATCAAACAAGGTGGCCCTGGCGAGATTGAATTTGAGTGGCTGATGAAACAAGCGCCAAATGACCAAGCGGCGGCTGACTATCTAGCCACACAAGTGGCACGGCTGCCATTGTTAAACAATACTTTGGTTTCCGCCGACCACCAGGCCACCAGCATCTATGTGCCAATCGCTGACAAAAATGAAAGCCATCGCATTGCCACAGAAATTCAAACCATCATAGATCATGTGAACTCGGCAGATGAGTACCACATCACAGGACTGCCAGTTGCTGAAGATACTTTTGGTTATCAGATGTTCGTACAAATGGGTATCTCAGCGCCATTGGCAGGGTTGATGATATTTATCCTGATGTGGTACTTTTTCAGAAACTTCAAGTTCATTGCAGCACCTATGGTGGTGGCCATGGTAACCGTGATTACGGTAATGGGTACCATGATAGGCATGGGCTATACGGTGCACATCATGAGTTCAATGATAGCCATTTTTCTGATGCCCATTGCTGTTGTAGACTCAATCCATATCATGTCAGAATTTGTAGAGCGTTACGACATTCATGCAGAGCGCAAACAAGTGATCAGGGATGTCATTAATGAATTGTTCAAACCAATGTTGTTCACCAGCATCACTTCAACAATCGGCTTCTTTTCATTGCTATTAACGCCAATTCCACCAGTTCAAGTGTTTGGGGCCTTTGTAGGTGCTGGCATCTTACTGGCTTTTGTGCTGACTTTGTTGTTTATTCCAGCTTATTTGGTGGTTTTAAAACCTGAGTCTCTCAGCTCACTGCAAAATATCCACCACAGCAAATCCAAACTTTCAACGGTGATTAAGTCCATTGGTGGATTCAGCCTGAGCAATAACAAGGCCGTTATAGCCGCTTTTCTGGTGGTGTTTGCTGTCAGTATTTGGGGCATTACACAAATTAAAATCAATGACAACCCAGTCAGGTGGTTCAAAGCAGACCATCCCATTAGAATGGCTGATAAAGTACTGAATGAACATTTTGCGGGCACCTATGACGCTTATTTGGTGCTTGAGTCGGATGCTGATGCAGTACAACAATCTTTTGCTAAAAAGTTGGCCACACAAACGCTATGGCACCGGCAATTTGAATTAATTGAACAGCAAGAAAATGGTTTCAAAGAACAATTGAATGAAATGTTGTTCTGGGCTGAAGATCAGTTGTTTGATGCCGATGCGCAACAGGCTGAACAACTGGAGCAATTGATCAACGAAATAGATGCTGTAAATGCTCGATTGGCTTTATTTAAATCGCCAACAAGTTTGGCGTATGTTGAACAATTACAGGCCGCATTACAACAAAGTGGTTTGGTAGGCAAGTCCAACTCTTTGGCTGATGTGGTGAAAACAGTTAATCGAGAATTGCATGGTGGTGATGCTGAAGATTTTATATTGCCGGATTCGGCAGCTGGAGTGGCTCAAACATTGCTGCAATACCAGTCATCACATCGCCCCCATGATTTATGGCATTTTGTTGATCAAGATTATGCCACCACAGTTATTTGGGTGCAGCTGACCAGTGGTGATAACCAAGACATGACCGCGGTGGTTGAGTACATGGATCAATACATCAGTGGCAACCCGCCATCTGCAGGCGTTGAGATTAATTGGGCCGGAAAGACATTTTTGAATAAAGTGTGGCAAGAAGAAATGGTTAAAGGCATGGGAATGAGCTTAATCAGTGCTTTTGCGGCAGTATTTATCATGATGGTTGTACTGTTCAGAAGTGTTTTGTTGGGTTTTTTGGCGATGCTGCCTTTGACCTTAACCATTGTTTTTATCTACGGATTAATTGGTTGGTTAGGTAAAGATTATGATATGCCCATTGCGGTGTTGTCTGCTTTGACCCTGGGCTTATCCGTTGATTTCGCGATTCACTTCATACAGCGAGCCAAAGATTTGTTTGCAGAAAATCGAGATTTTAAGTTGACCATGCGGTTGATGTTTGAAGAGCCTGCCGCGGCCATCAGTAAAAATGCGATTGTGATTGCGATTGGCTTTACCCCACTATTATTTGCACCTTTGGTGCCCTATATTTCAGTGGGTTTCTTTTTAGCCACCATCATGGCGGTATCAGCTGTAGTGACTTTGATGCTGCTACCTGCGATGTTTAAATTATTGAGTCGATGGACTTTGAGGTAACAACATGAACAGAACTAAACGAACCGCTAACAGGCGTTTTAAACTATTCACAGCGGCAACAATATTGGCTTTGGCTGCTTTGGTTCAGGCCCAAAGCCTAATGGCTGACATCACAGCAGCACAAATCATCAAACAAGCTAATCTGGCTTCATTTTATGCTGGTGAGGATGGTCGCAGCGATGCCAGAATGATCATTGTAGACAACAAAGACAACAAGCAAATGCGCCAATTTGTGATTTTACGCAAAGACCTGGAAGAGGGTGGCGATCAAAATTTCTTGGTGGTTTTTTCGCGTCCGTCAGACGTTAAAGACACCGTGTTTTTGGTACATAAAAAAGTAGCTGCTGATGATGACCGTTGGTTGTATTTACCGGCTTTAGACCTGGAGAAGAGGATTTCTGCCAGTGATAACCGCACCAGTTTTGTCGGATCTGATTTTTATTATGAAGACGTTTCTGGACGCAACCCAGAAGCAGATTCCCATCAGTTGCTTAAACAAGATGATACTTTGTATTATTTAAAAAGCACGCCTAAATTGGCTGGTAGTGTGGAATTTGCCTACTACACCATGCAAATCGATAAGCGCAGTTTCTTACCGCTGTTGATTGAATATTTTGATGATTCAGATACCCCCATTCGACGTGTGGAAGTGGTGGAAGTTACTGAAGTGCAAGGCCACCCAACTGTATTGAAGTCCAAGGTTTCTAATTTAAAAACCGGTGGCTACACTTTATTGGAGTTCAGGCGGCCAGCTTATGATTTGGGCATGGACGATTCTGTGTTCACTGTGCGCGCCTTACGCAACCCGCCCAAAAACTGGCTCAGTGCAAAATAAATGAAAACTTGGGTTTTATTTCTCAGTTTATGCTTTGTAGCTGTTGTGGCTGCACAATCAACAGACGAGCAGGGGTCAACCACAGATGAATGGGGTGATGATTGGGTGGTTGATACATCACCTTGGTCTCAATCTGGCTTCTTTGAATTGGCTTGGGGTGAACGCATCAGTGATGATGTTTTGTTCAGTGATCAGACCACCTTAGGGGAAATGCGCTGGCAGCAAAACATAGATTACGGCCATGAAAAATTTGACTTTAAATGGAGTCATGATATTTGGTTCGATGATGTTGATGGTCACTTGCTGTTTGATTTGCGTGAATTAAACTTTAAATTTTCTTTGTTTGACCAAACAGATGTGGTGTTGGGCAGACAAATCACCACTTGGGGCACAGGTGATTTGCTGTTTATCAACGACCAGTTTCCTAAGGACTGGGTGTCATTCTTCAGTGGTAGGGATGATAATTATTTAAAAGCCCCCGCCGATGCCTTGCGATTGACCAGTTATTTCAAAGCCTTCAATGTGGATTTAGTGATCACCCCAACGGCAGAACCTGACCGGTTTATCAATGGTGAGCGGTTTGCTTTATTTGCTCCCTTTGTGCAGTCTAATGTAGGTGGATTTGAGGTTGTTAATCCGCGCAACCCATCACAAACTGAATATGCATTGCGCGTGTTTAAAAACATCAACGGCCATCAATTCGCCCTGTATGGTTATCACGGCATTGAAAAATCACCCACTGGTGTGGATAACATGATGCAGCCTTATTTCCCCAAAATGAATGCTTGGGGTGCCAGTTATCAAAGCACGCTGGGCAAAGGGTTATTCAACATAGAAGTAGGGTATCACGATGCATTGGATGACCAAGCAGGCAGCAATCCGCTGGTAGCTAATTCGCAGTGGCGAGTACTTATGGGTTATGAGCGGGAGTTAATCAAAAAACTTAATTGGGGTGTGCAGTATTATGTCGAACATACCGAGCACCATGAGCGGTTGTTGGCACATTCATTGTTTCCTTTGACTGAGCCTGATAAAAATCGTCAGGTCATCACCAATCGATTCACTTATATGGCAAAACAGGACAAGCTCACTTGGTCAATGTTTGTGTTTTACTCTCCTTCCGACGAGGACAGCTATTGGCGTCCATCGGTGAACTATCGGCACAACGACCAATGGCAATACACTGTTGGTGCGCAAGTTTTTACCGGTAAAAACAAGCACACCTTTTTCGCTCAGTTTGAAGATGCCAGCAACCTTTACACTCGAATTCGTTTTCAATTTTAGGTAGGTGCGATTGCATATAATTATGAACCAACAAACTGTTGTTTTACCCTCGATGATGAGAAAATGCTTCTGCATTGAATGGTATGTCAGTGTTGCTGGTTGTTGCTCATAAGGACCAGTAATATTTCATACACCCAAGTTGGCTGCTTGTACTGCCCATTCTGAAGTTATTTTGACGCATGTGATTATTTCAGGCGATCATGCTTTTTCATGGTTAAGGTTTGAACTTATTGAGACAGTTACCGTGATCAAAGAAATGTATCAGTGGACATAATGCCTCAAGTGGTTGCTGAACCAGCTCAAAAATACAGCCAACGACCAGAATTTTTCTTTGTTAATAAAGTCATTAAAGTAAAAGGTTCAGCGTAAAGTGTAAAAATTAACTTGTTTTATGCAGGAAGATCAAACGGTAAATATTATTACCAAATCCATATACCAATCAGCAGCGCATCACAAATAGTGGTTTTGTAATCAGTTATAAGACGTGCATTGCAGCTCAAGCCAATTTATGTGGGTAAGGACACCTGATTTCGCCCCTTTCTTTTTGCAGCGTATAAAGCGTCATCAACATGGGCCAAAGCTTGCTCAATATTTTCTTGCATGGGCACTTGATAAACCCCAATACTGATGGTGAAATCAATTGTTTTTTGGCCGTTCAAAGTCACTTTCTTTTGCTCGACTTGATGACGAAAATCTTCAGCTAAAACCAGGGCTTCGGCTTCTGATGTGTTAAATAATATGACCAAGAATTCTTCACCACCCATACGTGCAACCAGTCGGTTGTCGTTATCGTTATCAAAACATTTCAGCATTTTGGCAAAATGCTGTAACACTTGATCGCCTGCTGCATGGCCCTCAGCGTCATTGATTTTTTTGAAATGGTCGATGTCTATAGATAATAAACTGGTTAGGCTGTGCTTGTGTTTTTTGGTTTTGCTTGGCTTAATTGCGTGAAAAAAACCACGCCGATTAAGTAAGCCTGTTAACCAATCACGCATGGCTAAATCAGCATCCCGAGTGGCTAAAGAAGCAAACTTTAAGGCCAAACAAGCAACAGCAAGTGTCAGCATAAACAGCAAAGAGGCCACGCTGAATATGACCTTGTGATAATCCAGTGACTGGCGTGCTGTGGTAGGCAGTAACTCGGCTATGCTGGCGTATGACCAAACAAAAACAACAATATAAACAATTACCACAAAGCGTAAGAGTCGGTATATCCTCGTAAACTCAACTCGAAACGGCTTTGAAAGCACATGTTGCAGTACAAATAGATACAAAACTTGACCAACAGCGGTACAAAGCACACGGTAGCGGGCGTTGGGCCAAAGCACCTCCCATGCAATAACACTGGTGATTGGGAAAGCCAACAACACAATAAGTAACCAAGGTTTGATTGGTTGTCGGCCAAATTGCCAAAAACCAATCAAGAAAAGCACTGAGCCCACTCCGAGGCTCAAGTGATTGACCGCATTAACAACCAGCTGCCACGGTTGTTCAAAGTCAAAAGGAAAAACAAACAACGATATGCCATTGAACAAAAAACCAAATGCCCACCAGCGTGCCGATTGGTCATTGAGTTCGCGGCCACCTAGGTACAGTAACAAACCACCCAACATCATTTGCATGATGCCTCGTGTGAGAACCAGGGTTACAATATCAATGCTGAACCCAGCGCTTATTGCATCCATGCGCCATCCTTCTGTGCAAAGCAGTAATCAAGGTTAATGTAACAATCCAGTATATTAAGTATCTGAGGCATACAACCTATTATAGCTACAACTTCACAGTCAGTAAAATTTTAGTCGTATTCATCAGGGTATCAGCTTTGCAAAGTCACACATAATTAGCTGCTGTGTGTCATCGATACCCTCAGCCATGGGATTTATAATAAACGAAATGATAAGGGTGCCACATTTTTACCACCATTTTAACTCAATCAATGATAAATACGGACATGTGATTGGGGATCAGGTGCTGATGAAGTTTGTGGCCCTGATCACATCACATATCGGTAAACATAATCGACTTCATCGCTTCGGTGGAGAAGAGTTTGTTTTATTAGCTCGCGGCATTGGCGAGGAGCGACAGGTCTTTATTGATGAGCTGAGAAAATTTATTAAAAAAAACCTCAAAACCCCTGGCGATGAAGAAATAACTGTATTATTCGAGGTGGCGCAATGGCTACCGAAAACCACCGCAGATACCTGGCTAAAATGCGCCGATGAAGCACTTTACCAAGCGAAAGCAGCCGGCCGTGACCGAGCGGTTTCCTCACCGAATAGCCCATCCTTGCATGCTACCCATTCACTGAATAATTCAATCACCAAATTAATATAACTAATCTGATTTGGTTGTATTATTAGGAATGTTGGGTAAAAGCAGCGATTCATGTGCTTTATGCCATCGGTTAAGTTATGAAATCAAGCCTATATTGAGGCTTTGATGTGGGGCTTCGCGGCGCTCAGCTCAAAACTACCTGACTTAGTCAAGCAGTATATAAATGCGTTTTAATTCCGATATATTCGGATAATGGCGTATTAATGCTTTTTAAACTCGATATATTCAAATAATGGCGCATTTATTAACTAAAATACAACATTTTTAAGCAATAAAGCAGCAAATGTAGGTGGAAAACTCTTAATTTATGCAACAATTAAGCTTAAAATGCATGTTTAATAAGTTGTTATGCCTCAAAGTAGGAATTTAGAATGTCGCAAGATGAAATAGATGATATTAGATATACGACCATATTTTCGGTTGTAGTTGGTAAAGAAAATATCCCTACAAAGATAAAGTTGGCTTATGTAATGGATTTTACGGCTGATAGCCTCATGTCAGATTATCAACCGTCTAGCAAGTTTGTTTCAGAATCGATTAAACAAATAGAAAAATGTGATTGGTACTGCGTTAAAGACGAAAACGGCAAGCCTAAAGAGCAATCAGCTTACTGCTACGTGTTAAAATCAAACCCAGATACACCAATCTGTTCAAATAATATGGAGCGGTAATGCATAACAAGTTTGTCAATAGGACATTTTTTGCTACGCTCCTTTTTGCGGTGGCTTCGCCACTTTACCGCAAAAATCCACTACACAAAAAATGCCTGTTACAAAGGCGTAAAGGGGTCAGCGTAAAGGGGTCAGTACCCTTTACCTTTCAGCTCTGGATGATTTACATCTGTTAAATACATAATTTTAGCACAAGCCATATTCTACTGGTTGAGATAGTTGGGCATCGCTACGCTCTGCCCAACCTACCCAATCATTTCAACTCACTTGGAATCCAAAGATACAGACCTTGTAGTGGTCAAGTAATTTTGGCCACGGTTTTAGATTTTAGCCAGTACTTTCGTTCTGACTCGTTAGGTGTCAGTCC
>CANNAM010000015.1 GCA_947502595.1 uncultured Marinicella sp.
TATCTGGCTATAACCGATGCATCTAAAAAGTGGACGATGCCGATTCGGAACTGGAAACCAGCTCTGAATCGTTTCGTTATAGAATTTGAAGATCGCTTAAGCGATTATATTTGAGATGGCAGATACACAGAATTATTTACAGGGTCTCATCTGGATAATTACACCACGCAAAGTACAGCTTGTAGCTCAAATGCTGTGGGAGACTTGGGTAATTTTATGACCATAAAATTTAATTGAAGAAAGGGTTTATATGAACATAGTAAAATTGATTGGTTTCGCGTTCCTATTTTGTAATTTTGCCGAAAGTGCGCAAGCCGAATACGAATTCGAGCAACACCCTTGGAAACTTGAGTTGTTACCAAAGTCTGAATGTAGAAGTTGTGTTTCAGGATTTTCTCATAGCATTAAAGTAACCAATGTTGGTACTAGAACAGAAGATGTTGTGAGCGGCTTTAAAGATGCAAAGAGCATTGATCATATAGATATTTTTGAAGGGCTTATGTTGGTTAGAGGTCAGCTCCCATCTGGTGGAGAAAGGGTGTCCATATTCAAGTTGGAAACATTGGAAGTTATGGATACTTTTCGGGCATACAATGTTGATAGATCACCCAGTGGTCGTTACCTAAAGTTTGAAAAGTTTGTACCTCGCTCTCTTTTGGGTAAGTTAGATGCTACATTGTTGGTATTAGATTTAAGCAAGTTGGCTTTGTAGTGGTACAGTGAAATTGGCCACCAACTTAGAGGTGATATATGATATCACTTCGGATAAGAAGGTGACAAATGAACAAGCGAACAAGACGCACATTCAGTGCTGAATTTAAGTTAGAAGCGGCCAGTTTGGTAATTGAACAAGGTTACTCAATCAGGCAAGCCAGTGAAGCCATGAATGTCGGCAAATCGACGATGGATAAATGGGTCAGGCAGGTAAGAAATGAACAAAAGGGAATCACACCCACTGCCAAACCCATCACTGCTGACCAGCAAAAGATTCGTGAATTAGAAAAGAGAATCAGGCAAATTGAGATGGAGAAAGAAATTCTAAAAAAGGCTACCGCTCTCTTGATGTCAGACGCTCTGAACGACTCAGACTGATCAAGAAATTCAAAGGGAGCTATTCAATTCAGTTGTTATGCGATGTATTTTCTATACATCGCAGCACTTATAAATATTGGTTCAAACGACCAAAGCTTGTTAAGCCAGAAAGAATCAAAGAACTGGCTACAGTGAAAGAGATTCACAAAGAAAGTAATGGCTCAGCTGGTGCCAGGACCATTTCAACGGTTGCAACCACCAGAGGGGTTCCATTAAGCCGTTACAGGGCTTCAGGCTTGATGAAAGCATTGAATTTACACAGCAGTCAGTTACCAAAGCATAATTACAAAAAAGCCAACCGAGAGCATATATGTATTCCAAACCTTTTAAACCGTCAATTCAATGTATCAGAACCAAACCAGGTTTGGTGTGGCGACGTGACCTATGTTTGGGCCGGAAGTCGCTGGGCTTATTTGGCCGTGGTGATGGATTTATTCTCACGCAAAATAATTGGTTGGGCCATGAGCTATTCACCCAATACTGAGTTGACTGCCAATGCTTTATCGATGGCCTACGAACAACGAGGAGAGCCGATGGGAGTGATGTTCCATTCGGATCAAGGCTGTCATTACACCAGCATTAAATACCGACAATTATTGTGGCGATATCAAATCACACAAAGTATGAGCAGACGAGGAAACTGTTGGGACAATAGTCCAATGGAGCGTTTCTTCAAGAGTTTTAAATCAGAATGGATGTCATCAATAGGTTATGCTACTTTGATGGCAGCAAAACAATCAGTAATCAACTATATTGTTGGATACTATTGCAACGTCAGGCCTCACACCAACAATGATGGTCTGACACCTAACGAGTCGGAACGAAAGTACTGGCTTGAATCTAAAACCGTGGCCAAAATTACTTGACCACTACATATCTCATCCAAGCAGTGGTGTTAAGTTTGGGGAAAGGTCAACCTGAGCCTAACATAAAATTAAGTAACCCTCACATATCGTCAAGTCTGATCTATTACCATAAATATCCACCAATAAAAAAGGCCACCCCGTTAAGGGCAGCCTTATTTATTGGTGGAGACGGCGGGAATCGAACCCGCGTCCGCAAGTCCTCTGCTTGAGGCTCTACATGCTTAGATTAGGCTTTTAATCTCATGTTTATGACTCCGCCAGACGAGATTCATAAACACCAGCTCGGATTTTATTTAACTAAAAGCATCCAAACAGTACTTTTAGCGATCTTACTTTAGTGACGGACAGTACGCGAACGTAAGCTATCGTGAGTGTCCGCTGGCATTAGTTAAGCGGCCAGTGAGTAGTTATCGTCGTTTGCAACTATAACATTGAAGCTGAGTTTAACGAGGTGAGTTTCGCCCTCGGCATGCACCTACAAGTTTCGATACCCACGTCGAAGCCAGGTCGTCCCCTTGTAAATTGGTAACTTAAATATGAGGTTTAAAACCAAATATTCAAGTAGTAAATTTTAAGCATTCAAGTCCAGATTAACAATCTAAATCTTAATTTTTTATAACTGTGACAAATATGAGCAATGGTCAAACACGAAACTCACGTTTTACCTTGCTGTCACAGATTTGTCACACATGTGTCACAGAGCCCTTTTTATAGGTTTGTGCGGGTTAAAAGCAGGGGTCATTTTGATCAAAAACATTAAATGTTTGCTTAATCGGATTTAAGCTTTTAAGCGTAAGTATATATGTGTTTACAGGGGCTTAATAGTTGAGTGGATAAGGGTGAAAAGTGAGCAACATAAGAAATTATGACTATTGCTTAGCTAAATAAGATGACGGGATTATGTTGCTAAAGCGTAGTTATCGTCGTTTGCAACTATAACTTTGAAACTGAGATTTACGAGGTGAGTTTCGCCCTCGGCATGCACCTACAAGTTTCGTAACCCACGTCGAAGCCAGGTCGTCCCCTTGTATTGTTAATGAAGATATGGAGGTAAATTCCATAAAATCAAGGGTATGTATTGTAACACCAAGCTGAGGAATCACAAGAAAATGTCTGAAAGATAGGGTAAAGTTTTAAAGATGAGGGTTGCACCCTCGGCACGCGATTTTGTGCCTTATTTCATCTTCTTTTATTGTGCCAATAAAAACCGATAAATTAAGTGTGTTTGAGGTCATGACTTCTGATTCGCTGCGCTCACCAACCAGTCATAAATGACGCTGCGCTAACAAGTTTCGTAACCCACGTCGAAGCCAGGTCGTCCCCTTGTATTGTTAATGAAGATATGGAGGTAAATTCCATAAAATCAAGGGTATGTATTGTAACACCAAGCTGAGGAATCACAAGAAAATGTCTGAAAGATAGGGTAAAGTTTTAAAGATGAGGGTTGCACCCTCGGCATGCGGTTTTGTGCCTTATTTCATCTTCTTTTATTGTGCCAATAAAAACCGATAAATTAAGTGTGTTTGAGGTGATGACTTCTGATTCGCTGCGCTCAGGGTTCAGCAAGCAATTCTCGAGTTATGGATGTTTCAATGTTTTAAGGTCTGTGTTAGCTGATTAATTCCATAGGTTTTCCTGAATTGTGGCTAAATTGCTGCAAATCAGCTTTATGCTCAGCGGTTCGGGTTGGATAAAGGTTAAAATACGATTTTTGTGTTTTTTGTCTTTGGGTGTATATCGATGGAAATTAAAGTCAATTATTTAGACAACCTGAGGGTTGAGGCCAAGTTTGATGATTTCAGTGTCATTGCAGATCAGCCTATTCGCTACAAGGGTGATGGTTCGGCTCCAGGACCATTTGATTATTTTTTGGCTTCATCTGCCTTGTGTGCGGCATACTTCGTAAAGGTTTACTGTTTGGCCAGGGACATCCCAACGGAAAACATCAGGCTGTCGCAGAACAACATTGTTGACCCTGAAAATCGATACAACCAAGTGTTTAAAATTCAGGTGGAATTGCCAGAAGGCATTAGTGACAAGGACCGACAAGGCATTTTGCGTTCGATTGATCGTTGTACAGTGAAAAAAGTCATACAGACCGGCCCTGAGTTCATTGTTGAGGCGGTTGAAAATTTGGATGATGATTCACAAGCCATGCTGATGGGCCAACCAGCTGCTGACAGTCACACTTATATTCAAGGCAAAGACTTGTCTTTGGAACAAACCATAAAAAACATGACTGGTATGTTGGCCAAGGTGGGCATGAAGATTGAAATCGCTTCTTGGCGAAATATCGTACCTAATGTGTGGTCATTGAACATCCGTGACACCACATCACCTCTGTGTTTCACCAATGGCAAAGGCTCGACCAAAGAGAGTGCGCTGTGTTCTGCATTGGGTGAGTTCATTGAGCGAATGAACTGTAACTTCTTTTATAACGACCAGTATTTTGGTGCAGAAATCGCCGACAGTGAATTTGTTCATTACCCCAGTGAAAGGTGGTTCAAACCAGGTCCCAATGATGAGTTGCCTGAGGGCATATTAGATGCCCATTGTTTGCGTGTATTTAACCCGGATGGTGAGTTGCGTGGCTCGCATTTAATTGATACCAATTCGGGTCGGGCTGACCGTGGCATTTGTTCAATCCCGTATGTGCGTCAATCCGATGGTGAAAGGGTGTATTTCCCAAGCAATTTAATCGAGAACTTGTTTTTAAGTAATGGCATGAGTGCCGGCAATAACTTCGAGGAGGCACAGGTTCAGTGTTTGTCTGAAATCATTGAAAGGGCGGTTAAAAAACAAATCATCACTGAGGAAATTGTGTTACCAGATGTGCCCAGGCATGTGTTGGAAAAGTACCCAAGTATTTTGGCTGGCATTGAGGCAGTTGAGGCACAGGGTTTTCCTTTGGTGATTAAAGACGCTTCATTGGGTGGGCAATTTCCAGTCATTAATGTGACCTTAATGAACCCGCGTACTGGCGGTGTGTTTGCTTCTTTTGGCGCGCATCCGAATTTTGAAGTGGCTTTGGAACGTACTTTGACTGAATTACTTCAGGGCCGCAGTTTTGAGGGTTTGAATGATGTGCCAAGACCCACTTTTAATAGCTTGGCGGTGACTGAACCGGAAAACTCAGTTGATCATTTTATTGATTCGACTGGTGTGGTTTCATGGCGGTTTTTCAGCTCGGAACATGATTATGAATTCAGTGAATGGGATTTTTCTGGCAGCAATACCGAAGAAGCAGAAAATTTAATGGGTATTTTAACTGGCTTGGGTAAAGAGGTTTACATGGCCAAGTTTGATGAAATTGGTTGTTATGTTTGTCGCATCTTGGTGCCTGGTTACTCTGAAGTTTATTTGGTTGAGGACTTGATTTGGGACAATACCAACAAAGCGTTGGATTTCCGCGAGGATATTTTGAACATTCATGCCTTAAGTGATGCGGCCCTGAATGATTTGGTGGAACGCTTGGAAGACAGTCAATTGGACAATTACATGGACATCAAAACCTTGATTGGTGTTGAGTTTGATGAGAACACTGTATGGGGCCAATTGACTATCATGGAACTGAAGTGCATGATTTATTTGGCGTTGGGAGATTTGGAATCGGCCTTGGATTTAGTTGAGGCATTTTTGCAATACAACGACAATACGGTTGAGCGTGAACTGTTTTATTTGGCGGTTCAAGCGGTACTTGAAGTCGAGTTGGATGACGCGCTTGATTTGGCACATTTCATCCACAGTTTCAGGCGCATGTATGGAGCGGCAACCATGGATAGGGTGGTTGGTATGGTGTCAGGAACCATGAAGTTTGATGGTTTGACTGCAACCAGCATGCGATTAGAAGGTATAGACAAGCATTTGAGGTTGATCGAAAGCTATAAAAAGTTGCATTGGGCACGTTCAGAAGCAGTGAAAAAATAAGCGTCTGTATTGCTCAGTTGATTTAATGCTGTGGTTTGGACTGGCATTTTGAAAAAAATCAAAAGGACACAGATTTGCGCTGTGATTTTGTCTGGTTTATGCTATTTTATAGTTCAATTAACAGCGCATCAATGGCATGTCTGAGCAATCAAAACAACCCAATTCAAACCACGAAACAGTACCAGTTAAAGCACCAGCAGAAACCTATGTTCAGCCGATAGTCGCACCTTGTCGGGTATTGCCTTATGCAGCGCCCTTTAAATGGCTCAAAAAAGGTTGGGCTGACTTAAAACAGGTGCCCAAAATCAGCCTCGGATATGGTTTGGCCATGACCTTAATCAGTGTGCTGATTACGTTTGTGGCATACAAAGCCCATTCCATCGTGTTGGCCATTGCCATGACGGCAGGTTTTTTCTTTGTTGGTCCCATCATCGCCATTGGCTTGTATTCACTCAGTCGTCAAATCAGTAATGACGTGTCTCCTTTATTCATGCGTTGTTGGCGTGAGGGTAAGAACAACTTAGGCAATGAGCTGGTGCTGTCTTTCATGTTTTTGATTGTGTTCCTGGTTTGGGCCAGAGCTGCCAGTATGTTGCACATCTTTTTCCCCTCCACCATGAACCCTTCGGACTGGCTGATGTTTTTGGGTGTGGGGACATTGGTGGGGGCCATTTTTGCCGCAATTATATTTTGTGTTGGTGCTTTTTCTATTCCAATGCTGATGGACCGTCAAGTAGACACGGTCACTGCGGTGGTGACTTCCATCAATGCAGTGCTGAAAAACAAACTCACTATGCTGATTTGGGGGTTGTTGATAGTGGTGTTGGTGTTGGTGGGTATTGTAACCTTTTATATTGGCTTTATTGTGCTGTTGCCATTGGTTGGTCATGCCACATGGCATGCCTACAAGGACACCATCGATGCCGATGCTTGGGAGTTGGGTCCAGGTTTGGGGGTGAAGGGCGAATCAGAGCAGTAAACTGCATAAAAAACCAGCCATTAACAGCTGGTTTTTTTAAGTCTGAAGGTTTTGCCCGCATCAGTGGTGCTTACTTGGGTTCAAGTCTGACTGCGCCATCCAATCTGATGGTGGTACCATTGAGGTAGGTGTTCTCAATGATGTGTTCAGCCATTCTGGCAAATTCCGACGGCTGGCCTAGACGTGATGGGAAGGGTACAGAGGCTCCCAATGCGGCTTTGATGTCATCCGGCAAGCCTGCGACCATGGGGGTTAAAAACACGCCAGGGGCAATGGTCATAACCCGTATGCCAAAGCGGGTCAATTCGCGGGCCATAGGTAAAGTCATGCCAACAATACCTCCTTTACTGGCGGCATAAGCGGCTTGACCGATTTGGCCTTCAAAAGCAGCCACAGATGCGGTGTTGATGATCACCCCGCGCTGGCCATCGGCATCCGCTTCATTGTGTTGCATGATGTTGGCCGCGGCTTTAGATAAGTTGAAACTGCCAACTAAGTTGACTTGTATGGCGGTGTTGAAGTGCGCCAATGGCATGGGTTCTTCACGGCCTAACACACGGCCACCAGCCAAGACACCTGCACAGTTGATGGCCACATTGATGCCATCAGCAAATGCAGCTGCTGCATCACAGGCCATTTGTATATCTGCTTCTGAGCTGACATCGGCTTTAACAAATGAAGCTTTTGCCCCCAGTTTTTTGATTGCAGCATCACCAGCTTGTTGGTTGATGTCGACCAAGGTGACTTGGCCGCCGTGGTTGATGATGTGTTCGGCACAAGCAAAGCCCAGGCCTGAAGCACCACCGGAGATTATGGCTTTTGTTTCGGATAAATTCATGTTGGTTTACTCTGTAACTGTGGTTATTGGGTTGTTGTCTATCAATGTTCAAATTTAAGCGGGTGCATGAAGTAACACAAGCAATCCAAGCGGATCGCTTGAATGCTCTGGGTAATCATGGCCGGCACCACTTTTTGTTTGGTGCGTACATCAAGGCCATTTTTTTCAAAATACAAATCAGTGATGTCATGACCAATTTGATCGGTGACTGTAAAAGGCATGGGGGTTTCGGTTGTTAGGGTGCGACCAAAAACTGTGCCTGGGTCTAACAAGTGAAAATTTAAATAATCCAAGTCGTCATTGATGGTGAAGTCGACTTCTTCAGCCACATCACCATCGATACCAATACTGATTTCAGGTTTGACTTTCACTGTTGAAAATATATTCAGCACCTGCTGTTGTTCTGCAACACCTGGGATGCTTTTTAAATCAGCAAGGTGGATCAGATTTTCCATAAATGTGATGGTTTGTTCAATGCCATCGGCAGTGCCTGACATCCCACATTCAATGGTTACAGCGGGACAAAAGGCCGCGAAAGCACCTGATTGGATGCCGTCGGGGCTGGTAAAGTGTATGATGGTTTGTGAAAATAAAGAGGCCAGGTTAACAAACGCTGCATTCAATGAGTTGATGCCAGCGTAATGTGGGTTGCGACCTGTGTTGTTATGAATATCAATGCTGGCAAAAGGTTTTATTTCTGCCATCATGTCAGTGATAAAGGCCATTTTTTTGGTTTCATCTGACTGTTTGTTGTGTAAGCCGGGCCAACAACGGTTGTAATCAGGTTGATTGGGTAGTTGTCTTAAGTTTTGTGCCGCAGCTTGTACATTGCCAAACAGCAAGTAAATACTGCGCGGGAGTTGTTTTTGGTGGTTTTTCAGAAATGCTTTGATGGCATCCCAGCCAGTGGTTTCATTGCCGTGTTGTAAAATGGAAATGAACAGTGGTCGTTTGATTTTACCTGCTAAATGAACCAAAGTATGGTTATCAAGAAATTGGGACAACTGATTGGCTTCTACTTCAAGAATACCCGCTGGTAATTGGTCAAGGATTGTGATCATTGTATTTTTAGTTGTTTTGGGAACCTTCCACATGGAATCAGTTCGGCTGATTCAGGTATTTTTTATTAGGGTTGTTCACGGCATTTTTCGGCGCGCTTAATAGCAGCAATTGATGATAGTAAAGACATGAGTTTAAGTCAATGATTAATCACAACTGCTGGACTGAGTAGGCTAAGCTGGTGTGGTTTATTTGTAGGCTTGAAATTGCTGGAAATTTTGGCTTGAAATCAGTAGGCTTAGCCACCAGTAATGCATAAATATAATTTTAATCACCACCTGATTGTTCTAAACAGTCAATAATTGCGGTGGTGTTGGGTCTGGTATTTGATGTTTAATAACTGACTGCCAGTTTTTTTTGGGCCTTGGCTGCGGTATTTGGTGGTCAATGTTTTTTTTGCATGATTCACTGAACTGCTTTAGTCAGACATGCTGTCATTGGCGGTGTAAACAATCGGCGTGACTTTTAGGTCCATAATTAAATAAAAAAAGTAGGATTAAGATGATTGAATGCTTAAACTTAAGTAAAAAATTCGGCCACTTTACTGCGGTAGATGATTTAACTTTTACTGCCAATAAAGGTCAGGTTTTGGGCTTTTTAGGGCCCAATGGTGCTGGCAAATCCACCACCATGAAAATGATCACTGGGTTTTTAGAACCCACTGCTGGGGAAATTAAGGTTTGTGGTATTGATATTGCTGCTGACCCAATCACGGTAAAACAAAAAATTGGTTACTTGCCTGAAGGCGCACCAAGTTACGGTGAGATGGAAGTGGGTCAGTTCCTGTACTTCATCGCCAAACTGCGGGGCATCGATGCCAATATGTTGAAACCCGCTGTGGAATCAGTGGTGTCTCGGGTTAACCTTGAAAAAGTATTTTTTCAAAAAATTGAAACTTTATCCAAGGGATTCAAGCGACGTGTAGGTTTGGCCCAAGCCATTATTCATGACCCTGAAGTATTGATTATGGATGAACCAACTGATGGTTTGGATCCGAATCAAAAGCACCAAGTCAGGGAGTTAATCATTGATATGTCGAAAGACAAAACCATCATTCTATCTACCCATATTTTAGAAGAAGTGCATGCGGTTTGTGATCGCGCCATTGTTATTGCTGGCGGAAAAATAGTTGCTGACCATTCGCCGGCAGAAATGGAAAAAATGTCTAAGTACCACCATGCCGTGAGTTTTATTTCTGACTTGGACACACAATTATTAAATAAAATCAAAAACATGGACTGTGTTCTTGATGTTGATTATGACTCAAGGCTTAAAGAAACCACAGTGATTCCAACACAGGGGTTATTTATATTTGATGAAATCAGTGCGTTTTTGAAAAAAGAAGCCATACAGGTCAAGAGTTTGAAAATGGAAGCAGGGCGCTTGGATGAAGTGTTCAGAAACATCACCCAAACTGCAGGTGAAAGGGAGGTGGTGAAATGAGTCCCATCAAAGCGATTATTAAAAGAGAGTTACAAAGTTATTTTGCCACGCCAATTGCTTATGTATTTATAGTGATCTTTTTAATCATGAGTGGTGTGTTTGGGTTTTATTTTGGCAACCTGTATGAACGAGGGCAAGCCGATTTGATTCCTTTCTTTAACTTCCACCCGTGGTTGTATTTGTTTTTAGTGCCTGCCGTCGCGATGCGGTTGTGGTCGGAAGAGCGCAACAGTGGAAACATTGAATTGTTGATGACATTACCGGTCAATAAGATGGACTGGGTATTGGGTAAGTTTTTTGCTGCGTGGTTATTCATTGGCTTGGCTTTGTTGCTGACTTTCCCTATGGTTATATCCATCAACTACCTGGGCAGTCCTGACAATGGTTTGATCATTGCCAGTTATTTAGGCAGTTTCTTGCTGGCTGGTGGGTTCTTGGCAATTGGCAGTTGTATCTCTGCAGCCACCAAAAACCAAGTGATTGCTTTTATTTTAACTGTGGTCATTTGTTTCTTGTTCTTGTTATCGGGTTTTCCCATGGTGTTGAATTTCTTTAAGGTGTTCATGCCACAATTATTGGTTGATGCGGTTGCCTCGACCAGTTTCTTGACTCACTATGATTCGATCACCAAAGGTGTGCTGGATTTAGGCGACATGGCTTATTTTGCGGTCACTATTGGATTGTGGCTGCTGGCCACAGCTTTAGTAATTGATATGAAAAAGGCGGATTAATTATGAAAACCAAAAATAAAAATACTCGGGCACATAAAACCCAGTTGTTGATCTTAGCGGCGATTTTTATACTGTCCTCAGTGGTTATCAGTCAAAGTGGGTTATTCTCGAGATTACGGGTCGATTTGACAGAAAACAACCTGTTTACTTTGAACCAAGGTACCATCAATATCTTGAAAGACATTGATGAAAACATTCATTTGCGCCTGTTTTACTCTGATCAGGCCACTGAAAACATTCCAATGTTAAGAACTTACCATCGAAGGGTGGTTGATTTCTTAGAAGAGTTAGCACGTTATGGTGCTGGTAAATTAACCGTCACCATGATTGATCCTGTGACTTTTTCAGAGGAAGAAGATCAAGCCTCTCAATATGGCTTGCAGGCTTTGCCGGTTGGTGAAGGCGGTGAAAATGTATTTTTTGGCATTGCGGGTACCAACTCATTGGATGCTGTTGAGGTGTTGCCATTTCTACAGCCAGACCGTGAAGCGTTTTTAGAGTATGACGTGGCGCAGTTGATTTATAACCTGAACAACCCGGCCAAACGCACCGTTGGGGTGATGAGTGATTTGCCGTTGTTGGGTGGCTTTGATGCCCAAACCGGACAGGTACCTGGACAAATCATCTTTGAACAGTTGCGAGAGATGTACCAAGTGGTGCCAGTAGAAACCACAGCAACAAGCATCAATGATGTGGATTTATTGTTGGTGGTACACCCTAAAAACTTAACCGCAGCAACTTTGTATGCAATCGATCAATTCGTCATGCAAGGTGGACGTTTGATGGTTTTTGTTGATCCGATGGCCCAAGCTGAAGAAATCCCAGCTGATCCACAAAACCCAATGGCACAATTACAAGCTGACAGGAGTTCAGATTTAGCGGTGCTATTCAATGCCTGGGGCGTGAATTATGATTCGAGTCAAGTGCTGTTAGATAACCAGCATGCGGTTTCAATTCAATCCGGACAAGGTCAAACGATTCGTCATTTAGGCATCAACGCTTGGCTGCAAGATAACCTGAACCGTGAAGACATTGTCACCTCAGATTTATCCTCTTTAAATACTGCTCTGGCAGGTACCTTGACAGCTGAGGAAGGTAAACTTTTACCAATTTTAAGTTCTTCGACACAATCTATGTTGGTCAATAAAGACCCCATGTCCTTGTTGTATAACCCCAATATACTGTTTCAAAACTTCAAAGCTGATGCCGACGTGCATACCATTGCTGCCAGAGTGCAAGGCGGTTTAAGCACAGCTTTTCCTGAAGGCATAGAAGGTCAAGCTGCTGGTGAAACTCAGGTTGAACAAGCACAAGTGGTTATTTTTGCTGATGTTGATGTGTTGTTTGATCGCATGTGGGTTAGGGCGCAGAACTTTTTTGGTCGCCAAATTTATTCAAATTTTGCTGACAATGGGGTATTGATCAATAACTTGATTGATAACATGACCGGCAGTGCCGATTTAATCCATATTCGGGCCCGTGGTACGTCAAACCGGCCGTTTGATAAAGTGCAAGAAATCAAACGTGTCAGTGAGCAGAAATACCGAGAAACCGAGAATCAATTGATGCAGCAGCTGCGTGAAACTGAGTCTAAATTAAATGAGTTGCAAAGTATCAAAGGTCAGGAAAACCAGTTAATCATCAGCCAAGAGCAACAACAAGAAATCAATAAATTTAAACAACGCAAGTTGGAAGTGCGGAAAAACTTAAGAGAAGTGAAACGCAACCTCAACAAAGACATAGAAGCGTTGGGAACCAAACTGAAGTTTATTAATATCGCTTTGGTACCTATTTTACTGACATTGGTGATTGTGTTTTTATCATGGAGAAAATCAAAACGAAAGGAGCGACGCTATGTTAAATAATATGAAAGTATTGCTTGGACTATTGATTGTAATTGGTGGTTTGGCGTTTTGGGCTACACAAGTTAAAATAAGCCAAAGTGTCACACAAAAGCTGCCGTTGATTCCCGCATGGCAAGCCGATGACGCTGAAATGGCACAGATTGATCGGGTAGTTTTGTCTGAGGCAGGCGAGCAAACTGTGATGAGCAAAGATGCCAATGGTCATTGGCTGTTAAACGGTGATTTTTATGCTTCAGTTGAACCTATTTTCGAGTTGTTTCAGAGTTTGAAAGCAGCAGAAATCGTCGAAGCCAAAACAGCCAATCCTGACAATCATGCACTGGTTGAATTGGCCGATGATGACTTGAGTGTCAGTTTGTGGCAGGGTGCAGAACAAAAGCATGCTTTCCACTTGGGTAAACAATCATCAGCAGGGCTGACTTTTGTGCGCCGCGCGAATGAAGACCAAAGCTATACAGTGAAAGGGCTTAAACCGGTGTCATTCAATGCCGATAATTGGAAACTGAAAACTGTGTTGGACATCAGTCCAGATGAAATTCTTGTGGTCAAAGTACAGCCACAAGCTGGTGAGACCATAGAAGTGGCAAGAAATGCTGAAAGTGGTGAATTTGAACTGCTGAATATACCCCCAGGTTTCAAGTTAATCACCAATGCTTACTTAGGTCAATTAGCCAATGGCTTGTCACGATTGATGATTGATGCGGCGTTAGCCAAAGATTTGGGTGGGCAGTTACCGTTGTTGTCTGTGGATTATCAGTTGGTAGGTGCAGCGGCAGTTAATATCAAAGTTTATCAAATTGATGACAGTTATTATATGACCATTGATTCAGCTTTGTACCCACAGTATCAGGACTGGATGTTTGCAATTGCCGAATATAAATTCAAGGCCTTGAACCGACAGTTAGCTGAATTTATTGAGGCAGAGAGTGAGGGTGCTGAGGCAGAGTCTGAATCTGATGTTGAATAAACAGGCGGTGTATTTTATTGTGGCAGCGGTTTATGGATTAACCGCTGTTGCCTTAGGTGCATTGGGCACACATGCTTTTGGTCTGTCTCCAGGCACCCAACAATCGGCTTTATTTCAACATGCGTTTATTTACCAATTGATCCATGCCTTGTTGTTGATATGGATAGTCACACAAATAGATCAGGGGGTATGGATCAGGTATGCGGCTTTGGCAGTGACTTTAGGCGTGTTGTTATTTTGCGGTGGCTTGTATTTGCTGGTGTTTGTCGGCAAAACCAGTTTCTCATGGATTACACCAGTGGGTGGTAGTTTGATTATTTTGGCTTGGTTAAATTTAGCCATTCATGGTTTTGTGAAAATCAGCAACAATAAAACTGATTTTAAATCTTAAAACCTGCTTATTATTCGGTACTACAGTTACAACTGAAGGCACTTGTAGCTGGCACTGAACTGATTCATATGTATGTGCCAATACCAAGGCGCTGAATCCAGCCTTGTCTGGTTATTGAACATCTTCATAGCTATTTACCAACAGCGTTTTAGTTAAAAATCTGTAAAACGCAGTGATTTTCATGGTCTATTGCTGAATCTTTTGGGAGCATTATCACAATTTCACCGCACAAATGCCCTAAGATAGAATCCTAACTATTACAAATCTCGGGGATACCTATGAAGAATAAAACCCTCCAAAGACGTCAGCTGTTGGCTGGTGGTGCTGCTACCGCGCTATTGACAGCTTTGCCATTCACCAGTCGCAACGCTCAAGCTAACACCCATCGCTTCCCAGAAAAGCAACAAAAACTGAATCCAATGGCGACTGGTATCAAAGCCGCACGTTTACCGGGTCAAACATTTGCCCACATGGTATACAGTCGTTTGGGCTATGGCATCACGCCGGGTGAGTTTGATGAAGCCAATTGGCAAGCTTTGCCAGGGGCTGATGACGCGACAAAACTAAGGAACTTTATTAACATTCAGTTGGCTGCGGGTAATGATGTGGATGTCAATGCACGGATTGCTGCTGCAGGCACTTTTGAAACTTTGAATAAGAGTTTGAATCAGTTGTGGGTAGATTATCATATTGATGTCAACAACCAAACCAGCAGCTACCGACCAATTTATGAAATGAAGCGTTTAAAATTCACCCGCGCGGCATACAGCTTATTTCCCATGCTGGAGCGTTTGGCTGATTTTTGGCATGACCACTTCAGCCTTAATGGTGATGATGAGTATGCAAAATCAACCATGACCAGTTGGGACCGTGATGTGATCAGGAACCACATGCAGGGAAACTTTCATGACTTTTTATTGGCCACTGCTCGACACCCAGCCATGTTGTATTACTTGGATAACTACAATAACTCTAAATCAGAACCCAATGAAAACTACGCCAGGGAAATGATTGAGTTACATACTTTGGGCGTTGAGAACTATTATGGACTGGCTCAACCCAGTGAAGTCCCTGTGGAACCAGTGACAGATACCGGTGGTGCATGGCCAGCCAATGGCATGATTCAGTCTTTTTATGTCGATAATGACGTGTATGAAGCCACCCGCTGCTTAACTGGTTGGCGAGTCAGAGATTCCAGTAGTACAGGAGATACCGGCGAGTTTATGTATGATGACTCTCGCCATGACACCTTTGCTAAAGGTGTGTTGTCTTCTGGGTTTGCTAATTTTTCTGCCAATCAAGGTGAAACCGACGGTGAAAACTTAATTGAATTATTGGCTAAACATCCAGGTACAGCCAGACACATTGCTGGCAAACTGGCCAGATTTTTTGTCAGTGACAATCCACCGCAGAGCTTAATTGATGATGTGGCGCAGGTGTTTTATGACAACCGCAATGCCAGCAATCAATTGCGCTTGGTGTACAGGGCTTTATTCAACCATGCTGATTTTGCTGACCCAACTTATTGGCAGAGTAAATTAAAACGGCCTTTTGATACGGTGGTTTCCGCAATGCGCGCTTGTGAGGCTGACTTCACTGTGGCGCCTGATGATTCAGACAGCAACTCCATGGAATACCGCATGGATGACACTGGCCATTACCCTTTTGAGTGGCAAGCACCCAATGGTTACCCAGCACATTCTAATTATTGGATGAGTTCGACGGCGTTAATTCAAACCTGGAAAACTGTGGACTGGATGGTGGATGAAAGGGATGGTAATGATGAATACAGGTTCCCAATCAGAGCAAGAACCTTGCAACATTATCAAAACATGCAAGGACAGTTGACACCGAATAATGTAGCGTCTTATTGGATGAGCAGGATATTTGACCGCACGCCAACAGGTGGTTGGTCTGGTGATGTGGTATTTGAATCAGTGGTGGAATTTTTGTGTCAACGACCTGAAAGTCCCTCTTACCCAAGTTGGCATGCTGATAAAGCATTTCCGTATGAGGATTTGGCTGAGAATAAGTGGCCGTATTATTGGCATTCAAGACTCAGGGGTGCCATCAGTTTAATCTTGGCTTCGCCATACTTCATGCAACGCTAGGGGATTTACCATGAAAAAAATAAACAGAAGAACATTTTTACAGTCGTCAGCTGCCATCGGAGCTTTGTCAGGGGTTAAAGTGGCCCGTGCAGGCGGTTCAAGCCCCAGTAATCAACCCATCATCATCGATTTATTCATGCGTGGTGGCATGGATGGTTTGAATGTGATTCCACCAACTTCGGGTGTCAACCGCACACTGTATGAAGCCCTCAGGCCACAACTGCAAGTGCCAATGACTGGTAACAATGCAGTGATAAACCTAGGTGAAGCTTTTGGATTCCACCCTGCAGCTACGGGGTTGAGAGACATGTATGTTGATGGTGATTTGGCCATCATTCACGGCACCGGCTTACCCCAGCAAGATGTAACCAGAAGTCATTTTGATGCAATGAAACTCATCGAATTAGGCACCCCGCACAGCTTAGCCACTGCAGATGGTTGGTTGACCAGGCACTTGAATACCACGTCTTATATCACTGGAGCTGAAGTGATTCCGGTGTTGGTTTCAGCCAGCTCAAACCCAATCAGTTTACAAGCTTATTTCAATGCGTTGACGGTAGATCAAGTCGGTGGTTATCACCCCAACTCAGGTTCATACGAAGACCAACATGCAGCAGCCATTGGGCAGATGTATGCAGGCAACAGCGCTCTGGATTTATCGGTCGCTGGTGCCATGGATACCCTGTCAATTATTTCTGCCTTGGATTTGGATAATTATGTACCGGCTGGTGGGGTGGTTTATCCAGACACTTCTTTCAGTCGGCAATTGTCTTTGATAGCGCAGTTAATCAGAGAGGACTTGAATATCAATGTCGCCACCGCAGATTTAGGCGGTTGGGACACCCACAATGGTCAAGGTGACGGTGGTGGAGGCTCATTCTTTACGCGAGTGCAAAATTTATCCAGCTCCATTCATGCCATGTGGAGTGACCTCAAAGCAGCTGGCTTAGGGCAGCAAGTCATCATTGTGGTACACAGTGAGTTTGGTCGCCGTGCCAAACAAAATGGTCAGAACAACAGTGGTACCGACCACGGTTCAGGCAATGTGATGTTTGTTGTTGGTGGCAAGGTCAATGGTGGTCAGATGTACGGTACTTTTAATGGTTTGGCCAATGATGAGTTGTTTGGTGGAGAAGATGTTTCTCCCGAAGTTGATTTCAGACGGGTGTATGCCACCATTGTTCAGGAAGTACTTGGCAACTCAAATATTGATCAAGTGTTCCCAGGTTATACCAACCATGTCAGCATGGATTTTGTGGCACCTGATTTAATCTTTAAATCTGGTTTTGATTGAGCAGTATTTTATTAACCAACTGATTGGGTGAATGCCAATCATGACCACATACATAACGAGGCATCAGCCATGGGTTGGTGTCTTTTTTTGTGTGTTTGGCTTCACAGGTGAAGGCTGCTTGTATGCCATGTTGGGCGGCTGTAGTTGGCATGAATTGTTCGATTAAATAGTCATTACTGTGACCCCAAGGGTAACAAAATAAAGTGGTTTTTTCGCCATTGAGTTGCTGCTCTATGTAGTGCTTGGCTTGGATGATTTGTAGTTGAGCAGTGTCTGGGTCATCAACACCGGTAAAATGCGCCACTTCTTGTGGGTATATATCAGGGTGTTTGTGGTCCCATGAATGGTTCTCAATACTGAAAGTGGATTTTGCATTGGCTGCTGCCCACCAATAGTCGTTCAATAAATTAGCTGCTGACAAGGAGTGGTCATCGATGGCTTTTCTGCCTTCTGGTGAGGCAATCACAAACGCAGTCAAGTGTGCATGTGGCTGCTTGTCACTGCCCACATCAGCGATGAAGTCGGTCAATATATTGAACAGGCTGCGCTGTGGTCCAAAATCAAAGTACGGACCATCTAAGTAATCTTGGTCTAAGCCGTCATCACAACTCAAGCCAATCAAGCGATCTCCCAAAAGACTCAAGTCCCGTAGTCCGTTGACCCATTGGGCTATCCAATGTATGGGAACAATGGTGTATTGTTGCTGGTGTAAGGTGTATAAATCAGTGGCAAAAGCGATGCGGTCATTGCTGGCATAAGTGTTGCCACTGATGTTGCCAGCGTGATAGGCCAGCACCGGTATACTTAATTCAGTCATCCAGTTTGAATTCTTCTTTGACTTGAGCAAATGCTGCCAAAGCCAAATCCAAATCATTTTTTGAATGAGCCGCTGAAATCTGCAAGCGAATTCTGGCTTGACCTTTGGGCACCACTGGAAAGCTGAAACCGATGCAGTAGATACCCAGTTCTAACAGCCTGTCAGCCATCTTTTGTGCCAATTTGGCATCGCCTAACATGATGGGCGTTATCGGGTGGGTGTCACCTGAGACGGTATAACCTAGTTTGACAATTTCGGCTCTGAAATAGGCGGTATTTTCGGCCAGTTTTTGTAGCAATTCAGCTGATTCAGAAATTAAATCAAACACTTTGATGCTGGCAGCCACCAATGGTGGTGGTAAGGTGTTGGAAAATAAATAGGGCCTGGAACGCTGACGAAGTAACTCAACAATTTCTTTTTTGCCGGTGGTGAAACCGCCAGAACCACCGCCCAAAGCTTTGCCTAAGGTGGAGGTGAAGATATCTATTTTATCCATGACACCGGCCAATTCTGCTGAGCCACGACCTGTTGCGCCAATGAATCCGGTGGCGTGTGAGTCATCAACCACCACCAAGGCATCATACTTTTCTGCCAAGTCAGTTATGGTCTTCAGATCGGCCACTGTGCCATCCATGCTGAAAACACCGTCGGTGACCACCAGGCGTTTTTTGCAATCTTGGGTGTTTTGTAAAATGCTTTCAAGCTCCTGCATGTCGTTGTTTTTGTACCGATGTCTTTGGGCTTTGCACAAGCGGATCCCGTCGATGATGGAAGCATGGTTCAATTCATCACTGATGACCGCATCATCTTTATCCAAAATAGTTTCAAATAAACCACCATTGGCATCAAAACAAGAGGTGTATAAAATGCTGTCTTCAGTGCCAAAAAAATCACTGATTTTTTGTTCTAATTCTTTGTGTAAGTCTTGGGTACCGCAAATGAAACGCACTGAAGCCATACCAAAACCATGGGTGTCCAAGGTTTTTTTCACCGTTTTAATGATTTCAGGGTGGTCAGCCAAACCGAGGTAATTATTGGCACAAAAGTTGATGACTTTTTGGCCGCCAGGTAGTTCGATGTGTGCAGACTGTGGACTGGTGATGATGCGCTCGGTTTTATACAAGCCTTCATCTTTGATGTTTTGAATGATTTTTGCGTAATGTTTCATATGAATGTCTTACTTTTTAAAAGTTGCAGTTATTAATTCCAGCTACAAACCACTTTACCACATTGGCCGGAAGCCATCAGGTCAAAGCCGGTTTGAAAATCATCGATGTGAATTTCATGGGTTAGGGCTTTTTCTAAAGGAAAACCCGAGAGCAGCATCTGGGTCATTTTGTACCAAGTCTCGTACATTTTTCTGCCAGTGATGCCTTTGACTGACAAGCCTTTGAAGATGATGTTATCCCAATTGATTTGGGTGCTGTCCGGCAACATGCCGAGTAGGGTGACTTTACCACCATTGTACATGCTGTCGAGCATGTCGTTGAAGGCGCGTGGGTTGCCTGACATCTCCATACCTAAATCAAACCCTGTGATGTTCATTTCACGCATCACATCAGCAATTTTTTCATTGGCGACGTTAACACAGCGGGTGGCGCCCATGTCTTTGGCCAGCGACAAGCGGTAATCATTGACGTCGGTAATGACCACATTGCGTGCACCCACATGTTTACAGATACCGGTTGCTATGATACCGATTGGGCCGGCGCCAGTGATCAGTACATCTTCGCCAACCATGTCATATTCCAAAGCGCAGTGAGCTGCATTACCAAACGGATCAAAGAAAGCCGCCAGGTTGGATGGTATTTTGTCTGAAACGGGCCATAAGTTTTGGACTGGCATAGTGATGTATTCAGCAAATGCGCCATCGCGACTTACACCTATGCCTTGGGTGTTAGGGCAGAGGTGCGGTGTACCTGCGCGACAATTGCGACAAACGCCACAGACTATGTGACCCTCGGCACTGACGCGTTGGCCAATGGTATAGCCACTGACTTCACTGCCCATGTCGACGATTTCACCGACAAATTCATGACCAATAACCAAAGGTGGTTTGATGGCCTTGGCTGACCACTCGTCCCATTTATATATATGTAAATCGGTGCCACAAATGGCGGTTTTTTCAACCTTAATCAGGACGTCATTGTGACCCATTTGCGGCATGGGAACGTCTTCCATCCAGATACCCATCTCAGGCTTTTTCTTGACCAGTGCTTTCATAGTTTTTAATATTGAGCAGTTGAAGCGGTTGTTAACCGTTTTTGCTGTGAGTTAAAAGTATGCGTATTATAAACGTTGAATTTGAAAAGGGGCTCAATTTGTATGAATTTGAGCCCCAGTATTGTTTATGAATCTCTGAGGTCTTTGTGTAAGATTTTGCCTACATTAGATTTAGGCAACTCATCTCTGAATTCAACAATTTTAGGTACTTTGTAGCCGGTTAAGTTGGCTTTGCAATGTTCTATCACATCCCGCTCGTTCAAAGTATCAGATTTTCTGACCACAAAAAGTTTTACAATTTCACCGGATTTTTCATCGGGTATGCCAATGGCCGCACATTCAATGATTTCATCGTGTAAACAAGCGGCATCTTCGATTTCATTGGGGTACACATTGAACCCTGAAACCAAGATCATGTTTTTCTTGCGGTCTACTATTTTAAAATAGCCCCTTTCGTCCATAACGGCCACATCACCGGTTTTTAACCAACCATCTACAATGGTTTTGGCAGTTTCTTCAGGTCGGTTTAAATAACCCAACATCACTTGCGGCCCTCTGATACATAGTTCACCTGGTTGGCCAACTGGCAATGGGTTGCCGTCATCGTCTTGAATTTGGCAGTCTGTAGAGGATATTGGTAAGCCAATGGTGCCATTGTAGGCTTCCATTGGAATCGGGTTCATACAAGCTGCAGGGCAGGTTTCAGTTAAGCCGTAAGCTTCGGCCAGCGTGACCCCAGTGACCTCTTTCCAACGGGTGGCCGTGCCTTTTTGAACTGCCATGCCGCCGCCTAAGGTGAATTTCAAGCTGCTGAAATCTAAATCAGCAAACCCCGGGGTGTTCAATAAACCGTTAAATAAGGTGTTAACGCCAGTGATGACTGTGAATTTGTGCTGTGACAATTCTTTAACAAAACCAGGCATGTCTCTGGGGTTGGTGATTAATATGTTTTTGGCACCGTATTGACTGAAGGTCAGGCAATTGGCAGTCAACGCAAATATGTGGTACAGCGGTAAGGCAGTGATTACGACTTCTTGCCCTGAGGTGATTTCATTGGAAATCCACAGGTGTGTTTGGGTGACATTGGAAACCATGTTCCTGTTGGTTAACATGGCGCCCTTAGAAACGCCTGTAGTGCCGCCAGTGTACTGTAAAAAGGCAATGTCATCCAAACTTCTCTTTACAGGAGTGTAGGGCAGTGATTGGCCAGCCTTCAAGGTGGCTTTGAATTTAACTGCACCTGGCAAGCTGAATGGTGGCACCATTTTTTTGACCCGTTTAATCATGAAATCCATGATGGCACCTTTGATGCCTCCGATCATTTCACCAATGGTGGTGGTGATGACTTGTTCAATGTTGGTTTCATTGATTACTTCTGCCAAGGTGCAAGCGGTGTTCTCAATCACAATGATGGCTTTGGCATTGGCGTCATTCAATTGGTGTTTCAGCTCTCTCGGTGTATACAGTGGGTTGACATTGGTTACCACCATTCCTGCACGCAAAATTGCTTGTACCACAATTGGGTACTGCAAGACGTTGGGCATCATGATAGCGATTGAGTCACCGGTGTTAAATTTCGATTGTAAATAAGCAGCAAACTGTTGGCTGTAATCATCCAATTCTTGGTATGTAATGGATTTACCGAAGTTGACGTAAGCAACTTTGTCGTGATGCTTTTTACAAGAGTTAACCAAAACTTCTGCCACTGAATCATGGGGCAGTTTTCCTACTTCAGCTGGAACGCCAGGTTTGTATTGCTTAAGCCAAGGTCTTTCGATTGTCATATCACCCCTAATTACGGTTGTGGTTAATATTCAGATTATGAGTTGATTTAAAACAGTTGATTGCACACTCACACCCTGTTGTTCAGTGAACTCAGGTACGCAATTGATAAACAATGGATGTCACTGATTGCGTTTGAAAATTCCTTTTCATAATAAATGTTTTTATGAATTTTATCTACCAATTTGATAGACTATCATTTCATTTTGACTAGATACATATATGGGATCTGAACTTTTAGCTAACTCATTACAACCCCACGCGTTGGCAGTTTTGCTGCTGACAGTATTGGCATTGATTTTATTTGCCAAGGATTCCATCCCTCTACAGACTTCAAGTCTGTTTGTACTGTGTGCTTTGGTGTTGGGTTTTCAAGTTTTTCCATACCAGCAAAGTGACGGCAGTATATTTCCAGTTAAAACATTTTTTTTGGGCTTTGGTAACGAAGCATTGATTGCGGTGTGTGCTTTGATGGTGGCTGGCCAAGCGCTGGTCAGAACCGGTGCGATGGAACCCATTGGGCGGTATTTGGCTAAATTATGGAAAATCAGTCCTTCCTTATCTTTGCTGCTCACCTTGATTACAGGTGCTGTACTCAGTGCTTTTGTAAACAATACCCCCATAGTGGTGTTGTTACTGCCAGTCTTGATCAGCGTTTCATTGCGTACGGGACAATCGTCATCAGGTACTCTGATGCCGATGGGGTTGGCCACTTTGCTGGGCGGTATGGCGACCACCATCGGTACTTCTACCAACTTACTGGTGGTTAAAGTTGCTGAAGATTTAGGGGTGCCTGAATTTGGCATGTTTGATTTTATTTTTCCTGTAGCGATCACTGGCGTGGTGGCTATTTTGTACCTGTGGTTGATCGTTCCTAAAATACTGCCTGAGCGCACTCCACCGTTAAAAAACACTTCGCCGCGGGTATTTTCCGCAGAGATAAAAATCAATCCCGGTGAGTTTGCTGATGGCAAAACATTGGCAGAAATTCGTGACAAAGTGGATGGCAAGATTTCAATCCAACGCATTGTCAGGAGTGAATCATTGTCGATAGCCACTTTACCGGATGTGGTGATTAAGGCAGGTGATCGATTGGTGGTCTCTGATACAGCGGATAATTTACGTGAATATGAAATTGAGTTAGGCGGTTCTTTGTTCACTGGCGAACATCAGGTGGATGAGTCGCACCCTTTATCTGCCGGTGATCAGTCCATTGCAGAATTGGTCATCACCTCAGGTTCCTTGTTGGATCGAGTGCGGGTCGGTGACTCTAGATTAACCAGTAAATATGGCTTAACCTTGTTGGCAGTGCACTCACAAGGCAAGGAAACCACCGCCACTGCCAAGGGCATGGATGACATCATATTTCGTCCTGGTGATGTGTTGTTGGTACAGGGCACGCACCAGGCCATACAAGAAGTTAAACGCACCGGTTCATTGTTCGTGTTAGATGGTGGCGAAGAATTACCTCACACCGAAAAAGCCCCTTTGGCTTTGGCCGTTATGGGCGGTGTGGTGGGTTTGGCTGCGTTTGATATTTTACCCATTTCTGTCAGTGCCTTGATTGGTTGTTTTGTGTTGATTGCTACTGGCTGTTTACGTTGGCGGGATGCCACCCATGCTTTGAGCGCGCAAGTAATTTTCATTATTGTTGCTTCATTGGCTTTGGGGGCGGCATTGATGGCCACTGGTGGGGCGGACTATTTAGCTAATTTATTTGTGGTGTCTACCAATGGCCTGGCACCTGGTGTGGTATTAGGTATACTGATGTTTTCTATGGCCATCATGACCAATGTGATTTCCAATAATGCAGCTGCAGTGATTGGCACACCCATTGCGGTCAGTATTGCACAACGTTTGGGGATGCCGGTTGAACCCTTTGTGTTGGCGGTGTTGTTTGGAGCCAATTTAAGTTATGCCACACCAATGGCCTATCAAACCAATTTGCTGGTGATGAACGCCGGTGGTTATAAATTCATTGATTTTGTTAAAGTGGGTGTGCCATTAACCATCATTACTTGGGCCATGTTGACAGGAATGCTGACATGGATATACCAATTGTATTAATATGTTGTTGTAAACAGTTAATTGGCTGCGACAAATAAACTTTCTAAAGCGAGCATATATGGGCGAACAAAATATATCCAGAGGCGGAGATAACGAGGCAAAAAGGCTTTTCACCAGGGCTGTTTTAAATGACCTCAGGGCGCTTGAACTGATGATTGATAAAGGCTTGATAGAAACTGGAGCCAGAAGGATTGGTGCAGAACAAGAAATGTTCATCACTGATCATGACTACAGTCCAAGTTTAACCGCATTGGATATACTGGCTGACATCACTGACGAACGTTTTACCAATGAAATCGCCTTGTTCAATATTGAGGCCAACCTGACACCCAGGCGTTTTCAAGGTAAATGTTTGAGTGAAATGGAAGAAGAAATCAAGGAAGTGATTTCGATTGCCAAACACCATGCAGGCAACCATGATGCAAAAATCATCTTAGCAGGTATTTTACCCACCCTGGGACAAATGGACTTGACCTTAGACAGCATCACGCCGGTTGATCGCTACTATGAGTTGAATGATCGGCTGAAGCAAATCAGAGGCTCTGATTTTCGCTTAGACATTCGTGGTGTAGACGAGTTATCAATCACCCATGATAACTTTTTGTTAGAAGCCATGAACACCAGTTTTCAGGTTCACTTTCAGGTCAGTGGCAATGAGTTTGTCAATATGTATAACTTGTCCCAAGCAGTGACCGCTCCGTTGATGGCGGTGGCAGTTAATTCTGGTTTAATCCACCACCACCGATTGTGGCATGAGTCCAGAATAGCGGTGTTCCAAAACTCCATTGATACCCGTTCAACAGCCCATCAAAAACGAGGTACTCAACCACGGGTACATTTTGGCAATGAATGGATTGAAAGCATAGTGGATGTTTTTCGTGATGACATCTCTAGGTTCTCAGTGGTGCTGACTTCTGATTATGAAGAAGACCCTGTGGCGATGGTTCATGCTGGAGAAATGCCTAAACTCAAAGCATTGATGTTACACAATGGCACTGTCTACCGTTGGAATCGGCCTTGTTATGGTGTCAAAGACAACATTCCACACCTGCGCATTGAAAACCGGGTGTTGCCATCGGGACCATCGGTAATTGATGAAGTGGCTAACTCGGCGTTTTACTTTGGCTTGATGTCAGGCATGAGTCATCAAGTTGAGGACATCACCCAATCGCTGCGTTTTTCTCACGCCCGCAACAACTTTTTACAAGCATGTCGAACCGGCTTGGAGTGTCACTTCACATGGGTTAATGGTGAAAGTATTTCAGCTGCTCAGTTAATAAAAGACGAATTGTTACCGATTGCTGAAAATGGTTTAAAAATGTCAGGCATTGATAAAGCCGATATTGAGCGTTATTTAACCACCATTGAAAAACGAGTGGACAGCAAGCAAACCGGTGCCAAGTGGGCGATTAAATCAATCACAGAGATGAACAAAGAGTTGCATCCTGATGAAAAAGTCAGGGCTGTGGTGGCTGAAATGCATGACCAACAAACCATTGAAACGCCGATTCATGAGTGGCCACTGGCAGTACCTGTACAGCGCACTGATTGGCGGGCTGGGTATTTATTGGTTGGGCAGTTCATGACCACCAAATTAATTACGGTGCGGCCTGATGATTCTATGGATTTGGCGGCCAGTATCATGGATTGGAAGCGAGTCAGACATGTACCGGTTGAGAATGACGAAGGTGAATTGGTTGGTTTGGTATCACACCGTTCAATATTGAAAAGAATCGTTGCTGGCGATGGATATAAAAGCACTGCCATCAATGAAATAATGAATAAGCAACCGATTTTTGCTCACCCCAAAACGACCACTGTTGAAGCCATACAAATTATGCGTGATAAACGCATCAGTTGTTTGCCTGTAGTTGATAATGGCAAGCTAGAGGGCGTCATCACCGAGTATGACTTAATTAAGATTGCCAGTCATGTGCTGGAGGCCGATTTGAAAGCTTATAAGAAAAAACTCAAAGAATCTGAGTAAGTTTTAAAGTCACCAACAATTCGTCATTTTGAATATTTCTGTTGGCAGTAAATCAGCTGACTGATTGTGCTTGGTTGCGGGTGGTTGAGCGGATGAATAATTCACAATTGTGTTGTCCATTGGCAGTTCAAGCACCTATTCGCTGACATTTTCCTGAAGCAAGTCTTACATATTCGTCAAGATTTTCGCCTTAAATACGGTATAATTATTGTTTTTTATTTCAGGGTATTGCAGATGGGCATTTGGGACAAATTATTTGGTGAATTGGTAGATGTAATTGACTGGACAGATGACACACGTCATACCTTGGTTTACCGTTTTCCTCGCTATGGCAATGAAATTAAGAATGGCGCCATGCTTACTGTCAGAGAAGGACAGCTGGCTGTGTTGGTTAATGAGGGTGAGGTGGCTGATGTTTTTACCCCAGGTTTATACGAACTGAATACTGCCAATGTGCCCATTCTTTCATCGTTGCAAGGATGGAAGCATGGCTTTGAAAGCCCATTCAAGGCCGAGGTGTATTTTTTCAACACCAAAGTATTTACCGACATGAAGTGGGGCTTGCGAAACCCACTGATTTTAAGGGACAAAGAGTTTGGTGTCATCAGAATCAGGGCCTTTGGAAGTTATGCATTTCGGATTACCGATCCACATAAAATGTTGAGTGAAATTGTAGGCACTGACGGTCATTTTGTGTTGGAAGAAATCATTGGACAGTTGAAAAACATGGTGGTTACTGGTTTTGCAAAAGTCATCAGTGAATCGGGTATTCCTGTACTGGATTTGGCTGCCAGTTATGATGATTTAGGTCGGTTCTTAACCGCTCAAATACAACCCTTGTTTGCGGCTTACGGATTGAGTCTTGAAACCATGTTGGTGGAAAATATATCGGTCCCAGACTCTGTTGAAAAAGCTTTGGATGAACGTGCCAGTTCAATTGCAGTTGGTGATTTGAACCGGTTTACTCGCTATCAACAAGCGCAATCCATGCGAGATGCTGCCAATAACACAAGCGGTGCCGCTGGTGGTGGCATGGCGATGGGTATGGGCTTTGGTATGGCCCAATCTTTTGGTCAAGCCTTAGGCAAAGGTGATGCCACAGATCCTTTGATGCCCCCGCCAGTACCTGAAAAAACACAAGAAATTAAACATTATTATGCTGTTGTTGATGGTGACAGAGTCGGCCCAATTAATTTAGCTGCTGTGGCTGAAATGATAACAAACAATCAAATCAATGCAGAAACCTTGATGTGGACAGCAGGTTTGGCAGATTGGGTGACAGCTGAAGGATTGTCTGAAGTGCTGTTACATTTAAACAATCAGCCACCAGCAGTGCCAAAATAAGCATTGATTAATACTTAAGTAGATGATTGCTTACACCTATTTTAAGTGCAATCAATGTGGCTCGGATTTAGATTATGCCATTGGTATGCACTCACTTAAATGTGTCAGTTGTGGCGAAGTTGATCCAATTGAGGCCACGCCTTTGGACATGTTTTTAGCCCATGATTACAAAGAAGCTATTTCAGCCATTGATTATTTCGATCCTCAGGCTGTCAACCATGAGTTGAACTGTCAAAATTGTGGTGCGAATTTCATCTTACCAGCCAATGTGCATGCCGAGGAATGTCCTTATTGTGATTTAAATGTGGTGGTGCCTGTGGCTTTGTCTAGGCAGCTCAAGCCTGATGGAGTCATGCCTTTTGAAGTACACCAGCACCAAGCCGAAGCGGCATTTAAGGGTTGGATAAATGGCTTGTGGTTTGCCCCCACAGCATTGAAAAGGAAGGCCGTTCAAGCACAACCTATATTGGGCTCCTATGTGCCGATGTGGGCATTTGATGCACAGGTTTACAGCAGTTACTCTGGACAGCGCGGAGACAACTACACCACCACAGTGCAGGTACGTACCAGGGTCAATGGACGCATGCAAACTCAGACCCGAACAGTGGTTAAAATCAGGTGGCGCAATCGATCAGGTAATGTGCATAACAGCTTTGATGATGTGATTACTATGGGGTCAACCAGCTTACCGCTCAAATTTCAAAACTTTTTGTCGGACTGGGACATGCGTAAAACCCAAAACTACAATGAGAAATTCCTCAGTGGTTTTCGATCTGAGCTGTATCAAATTGGTTTGCCTGAGGCCTTTAATCTGGCTAAAGATGTGATGTTGAAAACCATCCAAGCTACGGTGCGTGGGGATATTGGTGGTGACCATCAAATCATTCATCAAATCAACTCTGATTATCGGCAAGTGGGATTTAAATTAATTTTAGCACCCATGTGGGTATCGGCATTCAATTATAAAAACAAATCTTACCGTTATGTCATCAATGGTCAAAATGGTAAAGCTTTTGGAGAGCGGCCATGGAGTGTATATAAAATTGTTGGTTTGATCCTGTCAATAGTTTCAGTGGCTGGCTTAATGTATCTGTTCTCTAACCAATAAAGCAGCAATAAAAACTGGTTTAAATCCTTATTTTTACAATAGACACGGAATAAATCCTGCATTAAACTAGGCGCTTATTCAATTATTTGTAGGTGTTTTAAAAAAACCCGAATGACAGACGACCAGAGTAGTAAAGATTCTGATACGGAAAATCAGAAGTCGTGGCTCAGTAAATTAGCCAATATATTTACCGATGAGCCACAAAATCGCGACGATTTAGTGGAAATTCTCCATGCAGCTTATCACAACGAATTACTCGATATCGATGCCCTGAACATGATGAAAGGTGCATTGAAAGTATCTGAGTTACAAGTTCGTCAGGTGATGGTGCCTCGCTCCCAAATGGTGGTGATTCAACACACTTTAGACATCGAAGAAATATTGCCCCTTATCGTTACATCTGGACACTCCAGATTTCCGGTGGTGGGTGGTGATAAAGATGAATTGGAAGGCATATTATTGGCCAAAGATGTGTTGAAATCCTTTGTTAAAGAGGAGAGTGACTTCAGTCTTAAAGACATTATTCGCCCAGCAGTGGTAATTCCTGAATCCAAGCAAGTCAATATTTTGCTCAATGAGTTTCGCACCACACGCAATCACATGGCCATCATCATTGATGAATATGGTGGGGTGGCAGGTTTGGTGACCATTGAAGATATTTTGGAAGAAATTGTTGGTGAAATTGATGATGAGTATGATGACCAAGAAGACCCTTATGTACTGAAGGTCTCGGATCATGTTTATCGCATCAATGCATTGACCACCATCACTGAACTGAATGAACAATTCAATTTAGGTTTTGATGACACTGAGTTTGATACAGTCGGTGGCTTGGTGGCGAGTAAAGCGGGTCGTTTGCCTGAAGCCGGTGAACTGATTGAAGTCGCAAATTTGAATTTCAAAGTCATTAAAGCCAATAAGCGCCGGGTTGAATTTGTTGAACTCGACCTGAGTCAATCGGGACTTGATGAGCTGAATTGAAGCGCCTTACTCTCGTACTGATCTTAATGCTTGCTTGTCACATGGTGGCAGCAAAAACCGTGCGGCTGATTACCATTGGCCCAGGTGATGCCTTCTGGTCTGCATTTGGCCACAGTGCAATTGCCATTGATGATGTGGTCTATGGGTTTGGGTATTTCAGCTTTGAAGATGATGTGATCGAGGAGTTCATTGGCAACCGCATGCAGTATGCCATAGGGGTGAGTGACTTCAACCAAGAGTTGCGCTTGGCTGAACATTACAACCGTGATTTTAAAGTCATTGAATTACAGTTAAGTGCCACAGAAGTCGCTGAAATTGAAGCCTATCTAGAATGGCACTACTTACCAGAAAACCAAACCTATCATTATGATTATTTCCTGAATAATTGTGCCACTAAAATCCGTGATGTATTGAATCAACAATGGGGTGGAACCCTAAACCAAGTCAGTCAAGAGCCAACTGGTAGCAGTTATTTTTCTGCCACATTTCCAGCCAGGCACCAGGGCTTGATGAACCTGGGTTTGGCTGTTGGGTTTGGTTGGTCAGCCTACACCGAACGCAATGCCTGGGAACTTATGGCCTTTCCGGTTTTCATGGAGCAGCATTTAATGGCTGTCATGGATGACAGGCTAGAGCCACAACAAGTTATATATACCGCCACTGAATTCGATCAATTTTATAGTTTAATGCGTTCTCATTGGGTGTTGATATTTTATGTTGTGGTTTGGAGTTTGTTGTTGTCACTCAAGAGCACGCAAAAGTTAACCGCCAAGTCTTGGTTTATTTGGCACAGTACAGTGGGCTTGGTGCTGCTGTTTTTATGGTTGATGACACCCCATGAGGTTGCTGATTGGAATTTCAATGTACTGTTATTCAACCCATTGGCGTTGTTACTGTTATTTAAACCCAAGTTTAAAATTTGGGTGGCGATTGGCTGGTTGTTATGGCTGTTGCTGGCTGTGTGGGTACAAGCATGGTATTTGGCGCCATTGTTGCTACCTGGTGGTTTGGCACTAAAAGCGCTCAGGGCTGAATGAACTTAGCCTGACCCTTGGTGGCATTTAGCAAGGATTTTTTAAACGCTGACAGTTGATTGCTTGGTACTGAAACCTGAAATACGATGCCTTGTGGGTTGTATTCTTGATGCAGTGTTTTACCACCGTGTTCTGCGGTTATTTTGAACAGCAATTGGCTGAATTCAAATGTCACATGCAGCTTAATTTGAGTGCTTGGGATGTGGTATTTGTAGGCGGCTGTTTGCAGGTTTTTAGCAATGGTGCCACCATAGGCTCTGGCCAAGCCGCCGGTGCCCAATTTAATGCCTCCATAATACCGAATAACCAAAGCACCGACCCGGTTAAATCCTGATCCGTCTATGGCTGCCAGAATTGGTTTTCCAGCAGTGCCGGATGGCTCACCATCGTCATTAAAGCGGTATTCATTGTCAATCCGATAAGCCCAGCAATTGTGGGTGGCATTCAGGTCTTGGTGGTGGGTGAGAAATTGATGAAATTCAGCACTGGATTTAACCTGGGCACAAACACCAATGAATGTGCTTTTTTTAATCAGCTCTTCATTGGTGTTGGTGGATTTTAATACTTTAAAAGTCAAGCAGGTCTGAAGGGATTTCAGTGCCTGGGAAGGTGTCTTCGATGTACAGGATTAAATCATTGGCAGTTTCAGTGTTGTTCATATCAACATAATCTTGAAGTGCTTTCAAAGCCTGTTCAGGGGTTTTTAATTGCATCGAAAATGTCATGAAGTTTTTGCCTCTGTTTCTAGCGACTTTTATTTCTTCTTCAGTCACTGGGATGTTGGCAAGGTTGTCTTCAGCTTCGTACTTAACAACTTCTATCTCAGGAATTTCAGTTGGTTTTTTTGTGGCCTCTGCTTTATCTGTTGTTTTAACTTCTGCAACCTTGTTCTCTGTCACATTGGCGGTGCTTGAATCACCGTTCATCATTTTCCAGCCCAATGCCACGGCAAAGATCAGTGCTGCAATAATCAAAAAGGGTACCAAGACTGATTTTGATTGTGTAGACATATTGTGTATTCCTCGTTATATATTAATGGTTAGTTGCGCTTAGAGTGTTTAATCGTCTAATCGTTCAAAAATTTTGGCGTGTATTCTACCAGATTTCAATTGAGTTATTACTTGATCGCCAACTTTCACCTGAGATGAGTCGCTGATTATACTGCCATCGTCTGATTTACTGGTAATGCTGTAACCTTTGGCCAGTATTGACAATGGGTTTTGGTGGTTTAAGTCATTGATAACCAAGCTGATGCCTTGTTTGGCCCGATTGACTTTTTGATTGATTTGCCAATCGAGTTGTTGCCTGGTGTTGTTCAATACCATTTGTTTGGCCTGGAAATTGGGTTGTCGGTTCAACAGCCGTTGGTGTTTTTGTTGGTAGTTGTTAAGTCGAGCTTGGTGTTGTTTGGAAAAAGCTTGATTCAGTTGTTGTTGCTGGTTTTTAAGCAGAGTTTGTTGTTGTTTCAGTAAATTTTCAGGGTGTTGTTTATCTAAGTGGTGTTGGAGTGAATCTATTTTTTGTTGAAACACCCGCAATTTATCTTGAGCCAACAAATGCAATATTCGCTTGTTGTGCTGCAAATGTTGTGCAATTTGGTCAAAGTCTCCAGCAATTAAATGGGCTGCGGCAGTGGGTGTGATACAGCTCATATCAGCGACTAAATCGCTGATTGATTCATCGGTTTCGTGGCCTACTGCACTGATAACTGGGGTGTTGAGTTGAGCCAATTGGTGGGCCAGGAATTCGTCATTAAAGGACCACAGGTCTTCTTTAGAACCGCCGCCACGAGTAAGTAACAACACATCGTGATGCTGTTCGTCGGCAGTTCTTAAGGCGTGGTTGATTTGTGCTGCTGCCTCGGCGCCCTGCACAGGAGTCGGGTAAATGCTCAACTCTATCAATGGATTGTGCTTAAGAAAAACGTTGAGGATGTCTTGTAAGGCAGCGCCATTCGGGGAGGTGATGATGCCCAATGAATTGATGATGCTGGGAATGGGTTTTTTTCTGCTGTTATTAAATAAACCGGCATTCATCAGTTTTTGTTTTAATACCTCAAACTGTTGAGCCAAATCTCCTTGGCCAGCCAGTATGACCCTAAGTACATTCACCTGAATATCGCCTTTAGGCGTATACATGGTCATTTGGCCTAAAACAGTTACTTGCATGTTTTTTTGCAGCTTGATGATTTGCTTTTGTTTGAACATCACGCATTTGATGCTCGAATTTTGGTCTTTTAAAGTGAAATAGCTGTGACCTGCTGGAGATTGATATATTTCGAATATTTCACCTGTGAGCCAAAAACTGCCAAATTCATTGGCCAAATATTTTTTCAGCATTTGGTTCAATACAGAAGGTGTTAAAGGGTTTTGTGCGGATTTTCCGGGACTGGTTGATATCATAGTTCTTTGCTTATCACAGCAATACATGCCGTGGTCTGAATCGATTGGTTTGACACCAGCATCAGGTGCCTTTAACAAGGCATCAGCATAAAGCTTTAGTTACTGTATGGCAAGTGTTGAAACCTACCGCAGTGGTAATTTACAGGCCATCAGCCCTAAAGTCTTTGGCTTTAAAGTGCGGTGAATGACTTGGTATTGAGCTGCATTTTTGTTCCCTGCAAGCTGAATGTAAACTGTTTAATGTTATTTATTATGGTTTTTCACTGCTGCACGGCAGTTGCTATGGTGTTGCTTAGATAATTGTGTGTTAAAATGCGCCGCTAATTTTTAGACCAAAGGTGGCCACCATGAGAGTTTTATACGATGCCTTAACCTTCGACGATGTTTTGTTGGTTCCTGATTATTCTGACATCTTACCCAAGGATGTTGACTTGTCTACACAGCTGACTCGCAATATCAAGCTCAATATACCGGTGGTTTCTGCTGCCATGGATACAGTGACTGAGGCCAGGCTGGCCATAGCAATGGCTCAGTTAGGTGGTATTGGTGTGATTCATAAAAACCTTACTATCGAGCAGCAATGTGAAGAAGTAATAAAAGTTAAGAAATACGAGTCAGGGGTGATCAAAGATCCAATTACAGTCAATCCCATGACCACCATCAGAGAAGTTTTAGAAATCACCCGCAAACACCGCATTTCTGGTGTGCCAGTGGTGGATGGTGATGACTTGGTTGGTATAGTTACCAGTCGTGACATGCGTTTTGAAACTGTGTTAGATGACCCAGTCAGAAACATCATGACCCGCAAGGACGATTTGGTGACTGTAGGTGAGGATGCTGATGCCAAAGAAGTGCTTCAGTTGTTTCATGACAACCGCATTGAAAAAGTACTGGTGGTGAATGATGCTTTTCAGTTAAAAGGTTTAATCACGGTTAAAGACATTCAAAAATCTCAAGATTATCCACTGGCGGTTAAAGATGCAAGCGAACAACTCCGTGTAGCGGCAGCTGTTGGCCCAGGCGGAGATTCTGTTGAACGGGTCGACGCTTTGGTCAAAGCCGGTGTAGACGTACTGGTTATCGATACCGCACATGGTCATTCTAAAGGTGTCATAGATCGTGTCAGAGCAGTTAAGCAACAGTATCCAAATGTTGATGTGATTGCTGGCAACATCACCACTGGTAAAGCAGCCACCGCATTGGTCGAGGCAGGCGCAGATGCAGTTAAAGTGGGTGTTGGACCTGGGTCAATTTGTACCACCCGGATTGTTGCAGGGGTTGGCGTACCGCAGATTTCAGCGATTGACGATGTGGCCAAGGCGCTTGAAGGCACTGGAGTACCTTTAATTGCAGATGGTGGTGTTCGGTACTCTGGTGACTTGGCCAAAGCCATAGTTGCAGGTGCCTCAACCATCATGATGGGTGGCATGTTTGCTGGCACTGAAGAGTCCCCTGGTGAAGTCGAGTTGTATCAAGGCAGAACCTTTAAATCCTACCGTGGCATGGGTTCCTTGGGAGCCATGGAAATAGGCTCTAAAGACCGTTATTTTCAAGATGAAGTTGATGCTGAGAAGTTGGTCCCAGAGGGCATTGAGGGCAGGGTGGCATTCAAAGGTGCCTTGGCACCGGTTGTTCATCAATTAATGGGTGGTTTAAGGGCTTCTATGGGTTATGTGGGCTGTAAAGACATTCAAGAAATGAAGACCAAGCCGCAGATGGTTAAAATAACGCATTCAGGTGTTACTGAATCTCATGTACATGATGTTCATATCACCAAAGAAGCACCTAATTACAGGACAAGAACATAGTGGCCAACAGTACAGCGAGCAAAATGATGGATATTAAACACAGCAAAATCCTTATTTTAGATTACGGCTCTCAGTACACGCAGTTAATTGCGCGTCGAGTGCGTGAGTTGGATGTTTACTGTGAGATTTATGCTTGGGATGCACGCACTGAGGCAATTGCAGCTTATGAACCACAAGGCATCATATTATCCGGTGGCCCTGAATCAGTGCACATGGAGAACGCACCGACTTTGAATGAGTCGGTCATGCAATTAAATATTCCAGTTCTGGGTATTTGTTACGGCATGCAGTTATTGAACCAATACTTCGGTGGCGTGGTAGAAGGGTCAGAAGACAAGGAGTTTGGCTATGCACAAGTTAATTTAACCGATACATCCAGCTTATTTGCTCAGGTTGAAAAGCAGGCTTTGGATGTGTGGATGAGTCATGGTGATAAAGTCAAATCTTTGGCACCAGTGTTTCGTGCCATTGCACACACCAGTTCTACGCCGTATGCCGCCTGCGAGCATGTTGAGCTGCCAATTTTTGGGGTGCAGTTTCATCCTGAAGTTGAACACACTGCTGATGGCCGCGAAATATTGGCTGAATTTGTACACCAAATTTGTGGCTGTGAAAAACTCTGGAAAACCGATAATATCATTGATACCCATGTAGAGAATATCAAGGCCTTGGTCGGTGATGAAAAAGTTTTGCTGGGCTTATCAGGCGGGGTAGATTCTTCCGTGGTTGCGGCCTTATTGCATAAAGCCATTGGTGATCAATTGGTTTGTGTGTTTGTAGACACCGGTTTGTTGCGCTACCAAGAAGGTGACCAAGTGATGCAAACCATGGCTGATAAGATGGACATCAATGTCATCCGTGTCAATGCACAAGAACGTTATTTCTCTGCATTGAAAGGTGAAAATGATCCTGAGCGCAAACGCAAAATCATTGGTGAAATATTCATTCGTATTTTTGAGCAACAAGCCAGAGAGTTGAATGACATACAGTGGTTGGCTCAAGGTACCATTTACCCTGATGTGATTGAGTCAGCTGCTTCAAGTACCGGTAAAGCCCATGTGATTAAATCACACCACAATGTGGGTGGCTTGCCTGATGATTTGGCCTTGAAATTGATTGAGCCCTTAAAGGATTTATTTAAAGATGAAGTACGTCAACTGGGCGTGAGTTTGGGTTTGGCTCCAGAAATGGTCTACCGGCATCCTTTCCCAGGTCCAGGCCTTGGGGTGCGGATACTTGGTGAAGTAACTGCTGAATATGCGGATATTTTGGCCAGAGCGGATCATATCTTTATCGAAGAACTACGGCGCCATGACTTGTACGACAAAACCAGCCAAGCTTTTGCGGTGTTTTTACCGGTTAAATCAGTGGGCGTGGTTGGGGATGCCAGACGCTATGAGTATGTAATTGCACTGCGTGCAGTTGAAACCATTGATTTCATGACCGCCCGTTGGGCCCACTTGCCGTATGAATTTATCGATGTGGTTTCTCGTAGAATAATCAATGAGATAGATAAGGTTTCTCGTGTGGTTTATGATGTGTCGAGTAAGCCACCAGCCACCATTGAATGGGAATAACAAAACAGCCTACAGATGAGTACTTCATGCGCTTGGCATTGCGCCAGGCGCAGTTAGCTGCCAATGCAGATGAAGTACCTGTTGGTGCGGTGTTGGTTTGTCAGGGTGAAGTGGTGGCCCAGGCGCACAATCAAACCATAGGCCAGCACAATCCCACCGCCCATGCTGAGGTATTGGTGCTACAACAGGCCGGGCAAATTCTAGGTAACTACCGATTGGTTGATTGTGAGCTGTATGTCACTTTAGAGCCTTGTGGCATGTGTGCCGTGGCTTGCGTGCATGCCAGAATCAAACGCTTGGTGTACGGTGCCAGTGACCTTAAAACCGGTGCTATTGACAGTGTTGAACAGGCTTTAATAAAACCCCATCACAACCATTCAGTTGACAGTCAATCTGGGGTGTTAAAAGCTGAATGTGGGCAAATCCTCAGTGACTTCTTTAAGCAAAAAAGACTGCAAAAGAAAAACCTTTGAGTCAGCACTGGGTTTTGTTCAATACTGGCTGTAATACAGGTAGGTGATTAAGTTATGTGTCATGTGTGCCACGATAGGGGTTAACACACTGTTGCTCTTATGGGTTAATGCAGCGTAAATCAAACCAACCAACAACAAGCTGATGCATTCAGGCCAGCTCCAATGAATCAATGCAAATAAGCCAGCTGAGGTCAACGCCGCCAATACGACATTAAACCGTAAAGCCAGCGCCCTGAAAATCAAGCCCCTGAAAAATAATTCTTCGAATACCGGTGCCATGATCACTGAGCTGATGAACACGCTGACCCAATGGTAGCGTGCATTGGCTTGCTGCCAACTTTCAATGCTTGCTGAGTTGTTGCTGTTGTTCAACCAGACATCAATCAGCCAATGATCAATCAGCCAATATGCCACCCCAACGGCTGTGCTCAGTAGCAGCCATTTAAGTTTAACCGGGTTAATTAATAAGTTGTATTTGCGCTGACCACTCAGTCTATAACTTAACAGCAACAACAGCAAAGTAGCTGATAAGTGCAGCCATAACGCTGGTGTAAGCACTGAGCTAACGGGTAAATACAGTAACAGTGCAATTGCTGACAATACCCACAGCGACACCCAGGTTGCAATCCATATACTTTGTTTAAAAGTCAGATTGTCAGTTGCAGCTGGCACGGATGCTTAAGGTTGTGGACTGGCCTGACTGTAAAAGTCATGACCTTCAGCGACTGGTGGCACTGATGTAAGTATTGGGTGATGGTTCGGTTTTAACTGCCACGCTTTTTGACTTACTTTGGTAGCGGTTATAAAGAATTTTAACACGGCGCACATATTCCTGTGTTTCAGGGAAGGGTGGTATGGTTTTACCGTAGCGTTCTACAGCTGTTTCACCTGAGTTATAGGCGGCCAAATACACATCCATGTTGTTGTATGTGTTCTTTAAATGTTTTAAGTATGCAGCCCCACCGTTGATGTTTTGTGCGGGGTCATAGGGGTTGTTCACAGCGTAGGTTTTTTGCGTCAATGGCATCAGTTGCATTAATCCTTGGGCGCCAGCAGATGATACAGCTTGTGGTTTAAATGCGGATTCAGCGTGTATAACTGCTTTCAGTAAGGCTGCATTTAAGCCATGCTTTAAGGCTGCTGAACTTATTTCCGCAGTGAATTTGTCTAAAATCAAAGGTGTGGTGTTCCAGTTCACTGAGTTCCGCCAGACTCTGCATTCAGGACAGCGGATGTTCAGTATAGAATATGATTTTCCAGCCGGCTTTTTTGATGAATAGTGTATAATTCCCTGTTTATCAACGTGTTTAAAAACTTTCAAGTTGCTGGCATTGACAGCTGTGGCAGCTAGGCCTAAAAATAGACTTAACAGGATAAAACTGACAGTGAGGTTACGTTGAACAATCATAGATAGAGATGAATGATAGGTTTATGAAAAAACAAATTATAAGTAAATCAAAGGCTTTTAACAAACTGATAAAGGCATTTATTGGCTCAAATCAACTAAAAACAACGCTGATTGTGATGAATTTAGCGTTTTTGACTGTCTTATCCGGCTGTGGTTCACCTGGAGCGACAAAAATTGACGACAACACCTATTATCAATTAGAAAGTGACGTGGCAGCCATAATCAACTCTAAAGTTGCTGATGCGGCACCCCTGGAAATTAAATTCATCAAAGAAAAGCTGAGGCTGGCAAAACAGGCCAAAGCCGAAAAGAAACGCAGTTTAGAAGCGCAATACACCGAACAAATTTATGCCGATATTGCCACCGCAAAGCTGCGTGCGGAGTTGAATCAAAAGAACAACCAGTTGTTGGATAAGCGTGACCAAGTTTCGGCAGCACAAGTTTACCTGATGGAATTGAAGGAGCGCTTACAATGAAAAAGTATAGCTTGACCATGAACGCACGTTTGAGTAAATCGCTGTTGATTCTGTTACTGATACTGGTGGCGCAACTCAGTGTTGCTGCAAAAAAGAATTTAGAGTTAGAAGCCTTGCGTATTGAATATGATAATTTCATCACAGATATCAAGTATAAGCCCTATGCTAAAACCGAAAAAATGAACACAAAATCCATCATTGAAGCCTTGTACAATCAACGTGGTAAAGTCAAAGAACATGCAGTTTATATGGCCAGAAATTCATTGGTGAAAACCAAGATGGTGGCTGAGTCTGAATACCTGGATGCGCAGTTGGCAGCTGAGGAAGAAACCCTGACCGCCTTGAACCTTGAAATCTTAAAAACCGAAGCAGCAGTGGCCAGAATGGAGGCTGATCGTGCACAATTACAATTAAGCCTGCAAGCGGAAGAAGTGGCCAGAGAGCGGTTGGAAAAACAACGCGCTTTAGAGTTGGCTTCACAGATAGCCACTGAAGCTGAAATGACCCAAGCTGAGTTAGAAGCGGCCAAGGATTATGCTGCAGCGCAAAAGAAAGTTGCCGATCTGGCCAAACAAGAAGCCGATTTGGCGTTCGAAGAAATTGATGCTTTGCGACGACAGCTGGAATCATTGGCAGCGCGTGAGACGGTTGATGGATTGGTGATGACTTTGGGCGACTTTGTATTTGGCTCAGCTTCAGCTGAAATCAAACAAACTGCGGTTGATAATTTTGATAAAGTCATTGAGTTCATCGATGGCTATCCCAATCGAAACATCCGTATTGAAGGTCACACCGACTCATCCGGTAGCGAAAGTTTTAACTTGAATTTATCGCAACAAAGAGCCGAAGCGGTCAAAGCCTTGTTAGGTGAATACGGTGTTGATACTGCACGGATTGAAGCCGTAGGTATGGGTGAGTCAATGCCTGTCGCAGACAACAACACGGCTGCAGGCAAAGCCAAGAACCGCCGTGTAGACATCATCATACTCAAATAATCATATATTTATAATTTAAGGGACCCACATGCAAGTAGTTAATTCAGTGCTCGACCTGATAGGTCGCACGCCCATGGTAAAAGTCAATCATTTGGATACCGGTTTATGTGACCTGTACCTGAAATTAGAAAACATGAATCCAGGTGGTTCAATCAAAGACCGCATTGGCATGACGATGATTGAGGAAGCCGAAAAAGCCGGTCACATCAAGCCAGGTGACACTTTGGTTGAAGGCACTGCTGGCAACACCGGCATTGGTTTGGCATTGGTGGCGGCTCAGAAAGGTTATAAACTGATTTTGGTGATTCCTGATAAAATGAGTAAAGAGAAAATCTTTAACCTCAAAGCCATGGGCGCGGAAATTGTGTTGACCCGCTCAGATGTGGCCAAAGGCCACCCACAGTATTATCAAGATTTGGCGGCCACCATCGCAGAACAAACACCAGGGGCCTATTTTATCAACCAATTTGCCAACCCTGACAACCCCAAAGCACACTACCAAACCACTGCGCCAGAAATCTTTGAGCAACTTAACGGCGATGTGGATGCCATAGTGTTCGGTGTCGGTTCCAGCGGTACTGTTACTGGCTTGAGTCAGTATGTACAGGAACATCACCCGAAAACTGAGTTGATTTTGGCTGATCCTGTGGGCAGTATTTTGGCTCAATACATCAACGAAGGGGTGCTAAGTGAAGACAGCGGCAGTTGGAAGGTAGAGGGTATTGGTGAGGACTTTTTGCCCAGTATCAGTGACTTTACCCAAGTGACCAAAGCCTATGCAATCAGTGATGCTGAGAGCTTTGCTGCTGGCAGAGAATTGTTGTGTAAAGAAGGTATTTTGGGTGGCTCTTCAACTGGAACATTATTACAAGCGGCTTTGAATTACTGTCAAGCAGCCACTGAACCCAAGAAGGTGGTGGTGTTTGTTTGTGATACCGGTAATAAATACCTGTCGAAAATGTACAATGACTATTGGATGATGGACAATGGTTACATCGAAACCAAGCAGCATGGTGATTTAAGGGATTTAATTTCACGTCCTTACCAATCGAATGACACCATCGTGATGCGCCCCAGTGAGAATCTGGCTACTGTTTATCAGCGCATGAAGTTATATGATGTATCGCAAATGCCGGTAATGGATGGTGATGTTATTGTTGGCATCATTGATGAGTCTGATGTGTTGATGAAAGTGTTTGAAAATGCCAAGGCATTCAATGACACCGTTGAATCTGCCATGACCAGTAATTTGGAGTTTTTGAGCGTCAATACGCCATTGGAACAATTGATGCCAATATTTGATGACGGTAAAGTGGCTATTGTGAAAGACAAAAACCAGTTTTTAGGGCTGATTACCCGCATAGATTTGCTCAACTACCTCAGAAGGGTTGATAGCAATCAATAATACTCAGGGTTAAATTGCCTTCACATGGGTGCTTTAAGCAATCTTGGCTGCAGCATAAAGCACCCATGTGGTTACCGGGCATAGCCATTCCGGAGGGGTGTTTGGTTGATTGAACCATTGTTGTCTGCATTTTAACCAAACAAATCAATACAAGCTAACGCTCAAGGGCTAAGCCGTGTAGAATGCGCGGCATAATAACTGTGCAGTAGCTACCCGGCGGCACCAAATCCACCAAATTTATACCATTGATATTACCATTGAGACACACATGAGCGATCTATCATTTTTTGACTTGCCAATTAAACCGGCTTTATTGAACAACCTGGAATCTTTGGGTTATATGCAGATGACAGCAGTGCAAGCCACTGCTTTACCAGAGGTATTGGCTGGTAAGGATGTGATTACGCAGGCCAAAACTGGCTCAGGTAAAACCGCGGTATTTGGTTTAGGCATACTTAACAAGCTAGACGTCAGTGCGCTCAATGTACAAAGTCTGGTGCTGTGTCCGACCCGTGAGTTGGCTGATCAGGTGGCTGCTGAGCTCAGGCGATTGGCACGTGGTATTCCTAATGTGAAAATAATCACTGTCTGTGGTGGCGCATCAACCAGGTCGCAAATCACCTCACTAGAGCATGGTGCTCATGTGGTGATAGGTACTCCTGGACGGGTAAAGGATTTGCTGGATCGTGGCGCCTTGTTGCTTGATGCCTTAAAACTGTTTGTTTTGGATGAAGCCGATCGTATGTTGGATATGGGTTTTCAAGATGCCTTGGATGAAATCATTGCCTTCATTCCCATGCAACAACAGACCCTGCTGTTCAGCGCCACATACCCAGTAACAATTGCCAGCATTGCCAATCGGGTGATGCAACAACCCATTATGCTCAAAATTGAAGGCACTAATGATGCCGTCATTGAACAAAATTTCTATCGGGTCAAAGCCAATCATGAGCGTTTGGCAGGCATTGAATTGTTGATGTTGGTACACCGCCCTGAACGGGTGCTGATTTTTTGTAACACCAAAGCAGATGTCAAAGCAGTCACCCAAGCGGTATTGGATTTTGGCTTCAATGCACTGGCATTGCATGGTGACTTGGAACAAAAGGACCGGGACCAAACTTTAATCAGGTTCATCAATAAAAGCACCACTGTTTTGGTGGCTACAGATGTGGCCGCACGTGGTTTGGATATCGATGATTTAGACATGGTGATTAATTACCATATAGCCAGTGACACCGAGGTGCATTTACACCGCATTGGTAGAACCGGACGCGCAGGTAAACAAGGTGCAGTGCATTCATTTTATGCTGCAAAGGAAAGTTATAAGATGCAACGGTTGTCTGAGTTCTTGGGCATTCAAATCAGTAACCAACAACTGCCCCAGACAGCTGGCTATCAGAGTAAACCATACAAACCGCCGATGATGACCATCAGACTTTCAGGTGGTAAAAAAGAGAAGCTCAGGGCAGGTGATGTGTTGGGTGCATTGACCAGTGAAAATGGCATTCATGGCCAACAAGTGGGTAAAATCACATTGTTTGATTACTGTGCCTATGTGGCGGTTAATCGCGAAGTGGCCACAGTGGCATTGAATAAACTCAGGCATGACAAAATAAAAGGCAAGACTTTCAAAGCTTGGTTGTTGAAAGATTGAGTTATTTGCCTTCTAATTTTTTATCGTAGGTGTGGTTGGTCTTGCTTAAGTCTTCGTCAGTCGGTAACGGCTGTCCAGTGTAGGCATGTAAGAATGCTTCACACAGCAATTCACTGTTGGTGGCATGCTTTAAATTGTTCACCTGACGACGGGTTCGTTCGTCGGTCAAAATCTTCAGTACTTCAAAAGGAATAGATACAGTGATCTTTTTTACTTGCTCACTTTTCTTGCCATGAGGTACATAAGGGTTGATGTATTTGCCATTCCAAGCCATATAAACGTCTGATTTAAAAGCATACATTTTAACATGTAGGGCGGTTAAGTGATGCCTCAATGAGTTAATTTTTTTTACTGCCCAAAAATAGCTAAGACATTGTGTATTATCGGCCAATGAACCACCCATAGATTTCGAATTTGAATATTCCCACTGTATTTAGTTGATGTAGTTGCATACAATAGTCGGGTTTACATATTTGGATGATTGATGAGCACTGTATTAACTGGAATAACCACCACTGGATCTCCCCACTTAGGCAATTATGTTGGCGCCATCAAGCCAGCGATTATCAGCAGTCAAGAGACAGACATGAAAAGCTATTTCTTTTTAGCCGATCACCATGCCTTAATAAAATGTTGGGAACCAGACCGGATTGCACAATCCACCAAAGAAATTGCCGCCACTTGGTTGGCTTTGGGTTTGGATACGGATCGAGCGGTGTTTTACCGCCAATCTGATGTACCTGAAATTCCAGAATTGACCTGGTTGTTAACTTGCATGACATCCAAAGGCTTGATGAATCGCTCTCATGCTTATAAAGCACAAGTTCAAGAAAACACAGAACAGGGCGAGGACGACCCAGACAAGGGTGTAACCATGGGCTTGTTCAGCTACCCAGTGCTGATGTCAGCCGATATATTGATGTTCAATGCATCCCAAGTGCCAGTTGGTAAGGACCAAACCCAACATTTGGAAATGGCCAGAGACATTGCTGCGCGCTTCAACCATCACTTTGGTGAGCACTTTGTGATGCCGCAAACGGTGGTTAATGACAATGTTGCGGTTTTACCTGGTTTGGATGGCCGTAAAATGAGCAAATCTTATAACAACACCATTCCTTTGTGGCTGCCTGAGAAACAACTCAGAAAGCACATCATGAAGATCAAAACCAACTCATTGGAACCCGGTGAACCGAAAGATCCAAACGATTCTTTTGTGTTTGACATCTATAAAGCCTTCGCAACTGAACAGCAGGTTAACGAAATGAAAGCTGAATTTGTGAACGGCATCGCATGGGGCACTGCCAAACAGATGCTTTTTGAGATGATCAACACAGAATTGCAAGAAGCCCGTGAAAAATACCAAGAGTTGATGTCGAACCCCGATATAATTGAAGCTGAATTACAAAAGGGTGCCGTCAAGGCTCGAGCGTATGCAACACCATTTTTAGCCAAGTTAAAAGCGGCGGTGGGCATTCGACCGATTAAGTGAATCAACGCCTGGTGTAAAACCAGTAACGTTGCATAAAGTGAGGTGAATTATGATTGATTTTAAATTTGGACAAGTGATGTCTACCATGTGGAAAACCAAAGAGTTTGTTCTGTTTCGGTTTTTGATTTACATGGGCATCACACTGGCTTACATTGTTGGTACTGGTACCGGTGGTGGTATTGGCTATATGTTGGGCAGTGTTGGTGATGGTAAGGAAACTGGTTTGTTTTATGGCATGGTCGGCGGGTTTTCTTTGGTCAGTGGCGTGCTGTACTATGTCAGAGAATATGTGTTGTATTTGGTCAAAGCTGGGCACATTGCTGTGATTGTTAAACACCTTGATGGTGAGCCCATGCCAGAAGGAAAGGGACAGATTAAATACGCCCAAGAAGTGGTCAAAGAACGTTTTAAAGAGTCATCGGTGTTGTTTGGTGTAGACCAATTAATCAAAGGTGTACTGAAAACCTTCAATCGCATATTTTCAGGCGTGATGGCCTTTTTACCAATCATTCCAAAACCGCTGGTGAGTTTCATTAATGGTGTAGTTAATATGTCTTTAACTTATGTAGATGAAGTGATACTGGCCTACTATATTCGCAACAATTCTCAGAACCCTTGGGAGGACTCCAGAAAAGCTTTGGTGTTGTATGCACAAAACTACAAAACATTCCTTAAAAATGCGGTGTTTTTAACCATCATTACTTGGGTGTTGTCATTATTGGTGCTGATAGTTGTGTTTGCCCCGCTGGCAGCATTATTGAGTGTGGTTGGTTATGAAGGCAATGTTTGGGTATTGATACTGGCCATTGTGACTGCTTGGGGTATCAAGTCTGCTTTGATAGATCCCATAGCGATGACTGCATTGATGCAAGTGTTTTTCAAAGTGACCGAGGGGCAAGTGCCTAATCCTGAGTGGGAAGCTAAATTAGAACGTGGTTCTAAAAAGTTTGTGGCCCTGAAAGACAAAGCCCTGGACTGGGGTAAGTCTAAATTCGGTGGTAAAAGCGAAGCAGCCGCCCAATTAGAAGACAAGTAAGTACAATCAGCAGGCACATGATTGGCATGTGCCTGCTCCTGTCCTTTGCAAGATTTTACCCTTAAAGTCATCCAAACCATTGCCGCTATACCTGCTGGCAAGGTCGCCACTTATGGACAAATCGCTGCCATGGCAGGCAACCATCGAGCGGCCAGACAAGTTTCTAGGGTATTGCACACTTGCAGTCATAAGTATCAGTTGCCTTGGCATCGTGTGATTGGCGCTGCGGGGAAAATCACCTTGCCTAAAGATCATTCAAGTCACTTAAAACAAAAGAAAAAATTGCAACAAGAAGGCATTGAATTCGGCTTGAGTGATACAATTGATCTTTCTTTATATCAATGGCCTGGTTGAGTCAATTTATTAAGTCTTAATGATTAAAACCAAAGAGTACGTCAAACGCCGCAAACAGCTGATGAAAATAGTGGGTGAGCAATCAATCACCTTACTCAGCAGTCGCCCAGAGCTCATTCGCAATGGTGATGTTTTGCATTACTATCGCCAAGACAGTGATTTTTATTATTTAACCGGTTTCAATGAGCCTGATGCCGTGCTGGTCTTGATTCCCAGTTTAACAGGCCAACAACAAATTTTATTTTGTCGTGAGGCTGACCCCAAAAAAATGTTATGGGACGGGCCTATGCTTGGCACCCAAAGAGCGGTCGATGAATGTGGTTTTGATGCAGCTTATGACATCAAAGAAATTGATCGACGTTTGCCTTTGTTGATTCAAGGTTGTGAAAAAATTTGCTTTAAAATAGGTGAGAACGATGAATTTGACCAGCGTTTGTCGCAATGGGTTAAAACCATTGAAACGCGCAAAGGCCAAAAATCCAATATTCCTGATGAATTCATGTCGATCAGTCATGTGCTTCATGACATGCGTTTGTATAAAAGCAATGCGGAAATCAAATGCATGAAGAAAGCGGCAGACATTGCCGCGGGGGCACACATTAGAATGATGCAAAACTGTCGCCCTGAGCAGTTTGAGTACGAGTTGCAGGCGCATTATGCTTACCACTTAACGGCCAACCAATCGCACAGCAGTTACCCACCAATCATTGGCAGCGGTGAAAATAACAATACTTTGCATTACATTAATAACAACCAACAAATGCGCAGTGGCGATTTGGTGTTGATAGATGCTGGTGCTGAATACGATTTTTATGCTTCAGACATCACCCGCACCTTTCCAGTCAATGGCCGATTCACTGCCAGACAAAAAGATTTGTATGCGGTGGTGTTACAAGCCCAAATGGATGCCATTGAGCAAGTGAAGGTAGGCAATCACTGGAATGAGTTCCATGATGCAGCAGTTAAAACCATCAGCCAAGGCCTGTTGGATTTAAAAATCCTCAAAGGCACATTAGAGCAAGTCTTGGAAGAAAAAACCTACGCTGCATTTTATATGCACATGACCGGTCATTGGTTGGGCTTGGATGTGCATGATGTAGGTGATTATCGGGTGGATGATTTGTGGGTTGAACTAGAAGAAAATATGGTGCTGACAGTTGAACCAGGTATTTACATCAGCGAACACTCCAACGCACCCAAAGTCTGGCGTGGTATGGGGGTCAGAATTGAAGACGATATACAGGTGAAGATAAAAGGTCCTGTGGTTTTAAGTAATAAAGCGCCTAAAACCATTGATGAAATTGAACATACAATGAAAGGTTAAAAGCAATGATAAGTACACACAATACCCTCAAAAGCCTGCTGGTCTTAGGTCTGTTCGGCAGTCAGTCAGTGGCGGCACTGAACATCCATTGTGGCCATGTTTTTGATGCCAACAAAGCCAGCATGTTAAGCAATCAAATCATTCAAGTTGAAAATGAACGCATTGTTGCTTTGGCGGCTTACAGCAACCAAACTGTTGACTTAGATTATTCTCAACAGTATTGTCTGCCAGGTTTGATCGATATGCATACCCACATCACCCACGAGAGCAGCGCCACTCGATATTTGGAACGGTTTCAGCACGATGCAGCTGATGTGGCGTTCAATGCCACGGTGTTTGCCAAACGCACTTTAGCGGCTGGTTTCACCACCATCAGAGATCTGGGTGATGAGTTCAATGTATCGGTGGCGCTAAAAAACGCCATCAATCAAGGTAAGGTTGCGGGACCCAGAATATTCACTGCCGCCAAATCACTCGCCACCACTGGCGGCCATGCTGATCCAAGCAACGGTCATCGCGATGGTTTATTCCCTCATACCACCCCTGAACATGGTGTGTTGAACGGTTCCAGTGATGCAATGCGCGCGGTCAGACAGCGTTACAAAGACGGTGCAGATTTAATCAAGATCACTGCAACAGCTGGGGTTTTAAGTCAGGCTGCCAGTGGTGACAACACCCAATTCAGCGAATCAGAACTGGCTGCGGTGATAGCCACTGCCAAAGACTATGGCTTCAAAGTCGCGGCCCACGCGCATGGCAAAGCGGGAATGTTGCGTGCAATCAAAGCCGGTGTGGCCAGTATTGAACACGGCACATATTTAGATGATGAAGTCATTAGGGCAATGAAACAGCAGGGGACTTATTTGGTGCCCACTTTAATCGCCGGTAATTGGGTCAGTGAGAAATCTAAAATTGATGGTTTTTTCCCAGCCGTTGTGGCTAAAAAAGCCGCCACCATCGGGCCTTTGTTGGCTGGTTCTTTCAAGCGCGCCCATACAGCCGGGGTTAAGATTGCTTTTGGTACCGACAGCGGTGTTTCTGAGCATGGCAGGAATGGTGAGGAGTTTGCTTTGATGGTTGATAATGGCATGACAGCTGCAGCAGCGCTGCAAGCGGCGATGGTACATGCTGCTGAGTTGTTAGGGCAAGCTGATCAATTGGGGCAAATCAAAGCAGGTTTCTATGCTGATTTGGTGGTGGTTGACAGCAATCCATTGGTTGATATCAATGTGATGACTGAGATTAAAACAGTCATTAAAGGTGGTCAAATAGCCAAAACCACTGATTGAATTAAGTGCCACAAAAGGTTTGGTAGTTCAAGTCATCATCCGCTGCAGCGTCTTGATACAGGTGGGTGTGCTTGGTTAATGTATAGGGTGATTGCAGCACCGATAAAAACACTGCAAGTGAGTCAGTGTGTAAGTCACTTTCAACTTCATCCAGTACTTTTTCCATGTGGTGATTGCGTGGGATTACCAAAGGATTGTGTTGGCTCATCAGTTGTTGGGCTTGTGCAAGTGGTGTGTTAGTTTGCTGTAAAAGCTGTACCCAATTTTGCTGCCATTGCTGTAAATTTGGATTCAAGCTTTGTGATTTTGCGTCCAAATCAGAACCAAGGCTGTGCTGTAATTGAACGAAGCTTTGGGTGTAATCCAATTGATGCTGTAACAGCAACTCCAGTAGCGCTTGTTGTGAATTGTTTACTGCTTCATTGGACTGCTCAAAGCCCAATTTACTGGCCATCATGTGATTATTGCTTTGTTTGAATTTATCAGGAAAAGCTGTCAATAATGGCATCACTTTATCTATTGCTCGCTGTTCATCGGTATCAATCAAAGGCAATAAACATTCAGCCAATCTGGCTAAATTCCATTGTGCAATATTGGCTTGGTTACCAAACGCGTAGCGGCCATTGCGGTCAATTGAGCTGAATACCGTATCTGGATCATACACCCCCATCATTGCGCATGGACCGTAGTCTATGGTGTCGCCTGAGAGCAGCGTGTTATCGGTGTTCATTACCCCGTGAATGAATCCAACACGCATCCATTCGGTGATTAAATTAATCTGTTTATCAACAACATATGAGAATAATTTAATGTATTTATCAGGGTCGTCATTTTCAATCTGAGGGCAGTGACGGGCGATACTTAAGTCCGCCAAAGTTTTGATTTCTGCGTACATTTGTCTGGCGGCAAAGTATTCAAAAGTACCCACCCGTAGGTGTGAACTGGCCACCCGTGTCACCACTGCACCTGGTGTACTGGTTTGTCGGTAAATGGTTTCACCTGTAGCCACTACCGCCAAACAGCGCGTGGTGGGTACACCCATGGCCGCCATGGCTTCGGACATCAAATATTCTCTGACAGCTGGTTTAATCCCACATTTGCCGTCGCCATTGCGGGAGAAAAGCGTTGGGCCAGAGCCTTTGAGTTGAATGTCATGAAGTTTGCCTTGTTGGTCGATGACTTCACCCAGTAAATGCGCCCGCCCATCACCCAGTTGTGGATTGAAATGCCCAAACTGGTGACCTGCATATGCCAAGGCTACTGGTTTGCTTCCAGGTAACAACAGTTGTCCTGAAAAATAGCTGCCCACTTGATTTGTTTCAAACTCAAAACCCAGTGCGTTTGCTAAAGCTGTATTCCATAACACAACTTTGGGGTGTTTGATTTTTTCAGGTCGTGTTTGGTTGCTGAATTTTGAGCCGAGTTGGGCGTATTGCTTATGTAATTTCATGGTTTATTTTATTGGCCTCAGCTTTGGCCGACAAACTCCTGTGGTTTTATCATTAATTTATACATCGATGGCACCACCAATAAAGACAGTGCGGTGGATACGATTAAGCCCGAAATGATTGACCAAGCCAAGGGGGGCCATAAAGTCGATTCTGTCATCACCAAAGGCAATAAGCCGGCAATGGTGGTTAAGGTGGTTAATACAATGGGGCGTGTCCGTCTGGCCACCGCCTCTTGTATTGAGGTGGTCATGACCAAGCCAGCATCTTGATTTTTTTGAATCAAATCAAGCAGTACAATGGCATTGTTCACCACAATCCCGACCAGCGCCAAAATGCCTAATGTGGCGGTAAAACCAAATGGTGTTTGGGTAAGAAGCAAGCCAAAAGGTACACCAGCAAAAGCCAGTGGTACGGTAACCAAAATAATCAGCACTTTTTTAAATGAATTGAATTCAATCAACAAAAACACCAACAACATGATGATGCCAATTGGCAAAGCTTTACCCAAAGATTTATTGGCTTTGCCTGATTCCTGGACTGAACCTGCCACGTAATAACTGACCCCATTAGGTAATTCGATTTTCGCCAATTCAGGCAAAAATTTCGACAAAACATCATCGTAAGTGTAGCCATCTGTTGTTTCTGAAAACACCGATGCAGTTCTTTGTAGGTTAATGTGGTTAATGGACGCTGGTAGCCATTGTACACTTTTATCGGTCAGTGCATTCAGTGACAGTTGATACGTACCATTGTGTATCGATATGTCGTCCAAATCTTGAACTTTGAAATTCACATGTTCAGGTGACTGCATCACTATATTGACCGGATCTTCAGCACCTCGATACTGTCCTATCACTTGACCAGAGGTGCGCAATGCCAAACCACTGGCCAGTTCTGCACGACTCACCTCATTTAAATTGAGTAGGGCATCATTGGGTGTCAGGGTAAGCTTGGCCATGCCTAAGCCTATGGTGTTACGTAAAGTTCTGGTGCCTTCGGTCTGTGCCAATAGGTCTTGTATTTTGCGCACTGACTCAGTCAATTCCTGGCGGTCCTCTGCAATCACTTTAATTTCAATCGGAGCTTCAGATGGTGGGCCTTGTCCCAAGCGCCTGGCCACCACTTCGGCTTGCGGATAATTTGGCGCAACTTCTTTTGTTACCCATTCGATGATGTCGTGGCTGTTGTCTACTGAGTCCAATATAGCGACTATCCTAGCGATGTGAGGGGCGCGGGGTTTTTCCACCAAGTTGTAGTAAAATACCGGCCCTGAATTGCCAACGAAGGTGATGGTTTTTTCTACATGTGCTCTATTTGCCAACTGTTCTGCAATGGTTTGGGTGTGTTGGGTGTTTTGAATGATGTGTGAGTTTTCAGGGTATTTAATGTCAATAATGACCTGATTGCGATCGGTGTCTGGAAAGAATTCACGTTGCACGAAACTGAACATGTAGCCAGAAAGCACCAGAAACCCCAAGGCTGTTAAAATGATTACTTTGGTTTTGCTGACAGCAATGCGACCTAGTTTATGGCCCAGTTTTTGTAATGATGATTGGCGATTGTTGGTGTGTTGTTTGAGAAATATATGGCTGAAAGCAGGGGTGACCATGATGGCGTAAACATAACTGACCGTAATGGACAGTATAATCATGGTGGGGATGGCGCGGGTGAAATCTGCTGAATTACCTTGTGACAATAACATCGGCATAAAGGCTGCAATGGTGGTGCCAGTGGCGGAGCCCAAAGACATGGCCAAATTCTTCACTGAAGTAACTGAAGCATCTGAACCACGCATGCCTTCATCTATGTGGTATTGAATGTTTTCTACCATCACAATGGCATTATCGACCAACATGCCTAAGCCAATAACCATGCCTGCGATTGCCATTTGGTGTAACACCCCGCCGCCCATATTGAAAATAGCCAGGGCTGAAAAAGTCACCAATGGAATCACAGTGGCAACTACCAATCCAGGTCGAATACCCAGGAACAAAGCCAAAATGATGGTCACCAACAGCATACCAGTTAATAAAGAACCGCCTAATTCTTGGATTCGAGCTAATACCCGGTCAGGCTGAAACAACACTTCTTCGATGGTCACTGCCGGATACAGTGACCGCATTTCATCCATATAAACCCTGAGTTGCTGGCCAAATTCGACCACATTCAATTGGTCTATCGGTACATACAAAGACAAGGCAATGGCACGTTCTCGGTGGTGCCAAAAGGCTGAATTTGAGACGTTTTCTGCCTCTAGCTTGATGTCAGCAATGGCGGATAATGGCAGTTGTTCTCCATTGGTGAGTATGATGCTGGTGTTTTTAATTTCCTCTATCGATTGGAACTCAGTGTGGGCATCAATATTAATGCGGTTGTTACCAACATGTAGGGCATTGATGGGTTGGGCTTTGGTGCGCTCATTGATTTGTTTGGCCACTGATTCATGGTTGATGATGGCGCTGTTGTTGAACGCTGGCTTGAGGCTGATGGTCAGTTGTTCATCGGGCATGCCATAAAGTGCCACTTTGCCAATGCCTGGCAAATTGAACATCCGATTCTTGATTGACTTGGCCGCTTGGCGCAATTGCATGATGTCATTGATACCTGAAAGGCTATACACTGCAACCGCGGTATCCAATAATCGGTCTTCAACTGCTGGCTCCAAAACCCCATCTGGAAACTTGACTTGGGCTTTGTCGACAGCCAGTCTGACCCGGTCCCAAACCCGATCTGTATCGGTAATGTGGTCCAACATTTTGACGATAACTTGGGCAAAGCCTGAGCGAACAGTTGACCTGATTTCATCGATTTCTTCAATTTGTGCCAATTCCTCTTCCAGTGGTTTAAGCACCTGTTTTTCGATTTTGTTGACATCAGCGCCAGGGTACTGAACCAAAACAAAACCCTGTCGATAGGGAAAGAATGGATCTTCTTGGCGGTTCATGTTGTACCAGGAAAACAAACCGAATATTGCCAGCAATATTGAGGTGGTGAGGATCAGTCTTTTTTGACCAACCAAAACACGTACTGCACTCATGATTGCGTCAATTTTTGTAACGGTGACAAGTTGGCTTGACCGCCAGTAACTACCTCGACCTCGCCTTGTTGTGGCATGCTTACAATCACTTCAGCATTGACGATTTCAATCAACTCTATCGGTGCTCGCTGTACTTGTTGGTCAACTATCAGCAGTACAAACGGTCGATTGATACCATCATCAATCACACTTTCAATCGGTAGCCGGTAATAATCGCCCATGTTTTCTTTTATTTGAACGGTTATTTTTTCACCTGATTTCAGTCCTTCGGTGATGGGCACATCCAGCATTACTTTAAACAGTTGTGATTTGGGGTTGGCTGTATGACTGATCTCTTTGACAGTTGCTGCAATGGATTGGTGGTTGTATTTAACCGCCAACAGTTGCCCCAGCTGCAAATTATCATGTAAGAATGAGGGCAGATAAATGGGCGCTTCCAATGAGTTAACTCCACCAATCACCAACACCGCTTCACCTGGGCTGATGACTTCGCCTGGTTGTTTGTATATTTCAGCCACATTGCCTGCAAAAGGGGCTTTTAAATAGCTTTCTTCATACAATGATTTGGCTTGCTCTAACTGTGCTTCAAGGCTTTTTTTATTGGCAGCTAAGTTGTCTTTTTCATTGGTCAGTTTATCTAAATCATTTTGACTTATGGCATTGGTTTTTTGTAAGTTTTTATACCGCAGCACTTCAGCTTGGTTTTGTGCCATGGTGGCATTGATTGCTTCTATTTGACTTTCGAATTGATTGATTTGTGGCACCAGTGAGGGATTGGTTATTTTGAACAGTCGTTGTTCGGGTAACACCTCATCACCAATTTTTATGTATTGAGTTGCGATGACACCGCTGACTTGAAAGGCTAAATTGGCTTGGTTGGTGGGCTCTACAAATGCAGCCACTTGGTGGGTTTTAAATTGTGCTGTTGGGCTGAATAGGGCTGTACTGTAACTGGCTGTTTCTTTTGTTGCTGAGGTTGCTTCAGGGGCTTGTGAACAAGCTGCCAGAAACAGCAAGCTGACCAGTGTTAAAAGTTGAATTGATTGCTTCATGGTAATATGCCTTGGATGGTGTTATCTATCAGGTCGTTGATGAATGATTCAGGGTTGCTGTAAATACTTTTATCCCATTGGTTGAAGTGACATTCAGCGGTAAAGTATTGGTTAATCACAGCAATGAAACTCATCACAAGGATCACAGGGTTAAAGTTTTTGCGTAACAACCCTTGGTCTTGTGCGGTTTCAATGATTTGTGTGCTATGCGCTATCAAAGCTTGGTCTACTTTGCCACAATTGGCATCATTTTCAAGGTGGGCATAAGCAAAAAAACGAGGTATCAAAGGGTTGCTTTGGATGAATTCAAAGTAGTGCCGAATTGACTTTCTGATTAATTCAATAGGGTTCTTTTCTGATTCAAATAAGGTTAACTGGTTTTCGGTGTACTGTTTGAAAAAGTTTTCTTTAACGATTTCCCATAGTTGCTCTTTACTCTCAAAGTGATGAAAGATCAAACTTTTGGTTACCCCAGCTTGTTTGGCAATCATAGAAATTGATACATGTGCATAGCCATGTGTTGCAAATAATGTCAGTGACTCATTGAGTATTTTTTGTTTTTTCGAAATGTCCATGCGACTGATTATAGACGCTGACTGACCGTTCGGTCAATATCGTGTCATGCAATTCTTAATTACATGTTTTGTTTAGTGGCTGATAACATGGCTACACAATTGAGGAGATTAAAAATTATCAAATAATGCAATTAAATCAGACTTAGGTAGAGATGCCAAATAAAAGGCTGGTGTATGAAAGCAAACAAAGCAAATACCGTGTATGCAGTGAAATCAGGCTGTTATTATCCAGTGTAACCGATGGTTTCACTTGAATGGTTGATTTTTATGACATCAAATACGCAGCTACAATTGCTAGACACACCAGTGTTAACCAACCATACATAATCAATCGCCAAAGCAATGACACACCTTTTAATTCCATAAATTCACGAATAATCATAACCCCTTTAACGAAAGCTGCAAGCATAAGGACCAACATGACTGCAACACCATTGGTATCCATATAGCTCAAGCCATAGGTCATCAAAGTAAGCAGCACTAAAAACAGCCAAACGGTATGTATGTTGTAAAGTTTCATCACTTTGTTACCTGATCACATAAATTAATGGAAACATGATTATCCAAGCCAAATCAACCATATGCCAATATGCACCAGCAGTTTCTATGCCATGGTATTGGTCAGTATTGTAATGCCCCTTCCGAGTTTTAACGGCCACTGCAACTAAGATCATCAGTCCTAAAATGACATGGAAATAATGAAACAAGGTCAGTAAAAAATAAAACATGTAAAAAGTATTGGTAGAGAGGTCAATTCCAATAGAAAATTTATCGTAAAATTCAATGCTTTTAATTAATATAAATAATAAGCCACAAGTTATTGATATATATAAGTAATTACTGCTTATTTTTGACTTATTTAGTTTGACTGCATGGATTGACCGGACCACAAAGTAACTGGCAGTAATCAGCAATATCGTATTGATGGCGCCTGTTTCACGGTTTAAAGTGAGTTGGTAATGGTTGAACATATCAACGTTATTTATTCTAACGACTGCGTAAGTAATGAAAAATATGCCAAACACCAACAACTCAGCAAATATGATGAACCACATTGCCAAGTCACCAGGAATTGCTTTGGGCTGTTTTTTCATTAAAAATACCTCTCATTGAAGCTGTATCAGCTAAAAGTGGTTACAAAGCAATAATCAGAGGTGATTAGCGTTTGAATGTAAGTCACCACTGCGGAACGGTGAATTATAATTATAGGGCTTTCAGCATTGTATTCAAACAACTGTGTGTTGCAGTGTCGTTAAAGTAAACTGACTGTAAATCATTGTATAATTAAACTAATGAGGCTTTGAATGACCACTGTTCACTGACTGTGCTTTATCTGTGAGTTCAAATTGTGGCATTCATTTGGTATACATGTAAAAATAAATAATCGACCAGCCAAATATAGAGTTACTGAAAAGAGGCCTACACCACCAATGATTACCATCTCAGCCAAATGGCCGTTAAAAGTCTTAAAATACACCGCTGTTTTACTGCTCATAATCAGTACTTGTATTGTTGTTGCCAGGTGGGTTTTTAAGTTACCAGTTGTCGATCACAGCACTGATTTGAAACCCACTTCTGTGTTGGCTGACACTTATTTAAGCCAACAATTCAAACCTGTAAATGCCAACCATCAGGGACTGACAGGTATCAAAGTGTTGAGCGATGGCATGGATGCCTTCACCATTCGAATGTTCTTGATCAAACATGCCATGCAATCAATCGATGCACAGTATTACATCTGGCATAAAGACTTAACTGGCTTGTTGTTATTATCTGCACTCAAAGAAGCCGCTGACCGGGGTGTGCAAGTCCGTTTATTGTTGGATGACAATGGTATTGATGGCTTAGATGAGATCATTGCAGAGTTGAACCAACATCCTCTGATTGATATTCGCTTATACAACCCGTTCATGATTCGTGGTTTTAAAGTGATTAATTTCACTTTTGATTTTTTTCGACTGAATAGACGCATGCATAACAAAGCATTGATAGTAGATGGTGTAGCCGCTGTCAGTGGTGGGCGTAATATTGGTGATCAATATTTTGGGACGGGTGAACACGCTCAATTTGTAGACCTAGATATATTAACGGTGGGTCAAGTAATCCCTTCAATGCTGGAAAATTTTGCGGTGTTTTTTAACAGTGAGGTTTCAATTCCTGCAGAATTAATTCTGCATCCAACCCCATCAGGTACCCAGTTCTATCATTTAGCCAATGCATTATCACCATTCGTAGACTCTGAACAGTTTGCAAGTTATACATCTGACATCAAATCCAGTCAATTTTTGCTAGACATCTTGAATGGGCAATTTATTGATGAGTGGACAAAAGTAACCATGATCAGTGATGACCCTCGAAAAACTTTGGGCATTCACTATGAAGATGAATTGATGGTAACCCGCTTAAACGCCATACTTGATTCACCCGAAACAAAAATCGATGTGGTTTCACCGTATTTTGTGCCCGGTGATGGGGTTGAAGTTTTCACTAACCTCCAAGCAAAAGGGGTTAATGTGCGTATTTTGACCAATGCATTTGAAGCCACCGATGTGGTACCAGTCCATTCTGGTTATGCCAAATACCGCCAACAGTTATTGGCAGCCGAGGTACAATTGTTTGAATTGAAAGCCCACCAAATCAATAAAGACAAAGGTTTAGGTATTGTAGGTTCATCGGCATCCAGTTTACATGCCAAAACATTTGCAGTGGATGAACAACTGACTTTCATAGGTTCCTTTAATTTCGACCCAAGATCAACCATGCTTAACACTGAAATGGGGGTCTTGATTAAAAGTGAAAAATTGGCCAATAGAATACACCAGCATTTCGATGATAAATTACCGAATGACGCTTACACCCTGAGTCTTAATGAGGCCAATAAGATCATTTGGCGCGAAAAAGTGAGCGAATCAACATACTTGGAACACAGCAATGACCCGAACAGTACATGGCAACAAAGGGCCTTCATCAAGCTACTTGGCTTGTTACCTATCCAATCGTTGTTATGAATTTATACAAATTACAATACCCGTGCTGTCAAAGCACCAACAGCATACCGCTCTAATAAAATAGGTAGCAAGATCTTTTTTTTCGCCTAACCAGCCAGCTACTGCGTTCAAATAGGTTTGTTAGTTTTAAGGTAATCGATGAAGTCGATTAAAACCAACATGGCAATGTATTATATATTTTTCTCTTAGGTTTATTCCGGTGTTGTATATTCCTGAGCTAACCAGCAGGTATCCAGTTGATCATGCTTTTCTATGGTGTTTTCATCCGAACTGGGTTTATTTTTTGAGTTGAGCACCTAAAACAATTGAGTCACGGACTTGTTTTGCATGTTATGTTTTGTCAGGTATTTTAATGCATAAAGAAATACACCATAAACCAATACTATTTTGATTAAATCGTTAGATTCCGTATCAGTCAGTACTTTGAATACACCGTAAGATTGTTCCCTGAAGACTGCAGACAAACACCAAACAGTTATGGAGATTAAAAATATGTGCGCTATAGTTGCAGCAATGAGTGTGAGGCCTATTCTGTAGTATGTTGTGATATTTTTTTGATTTGATGAAAACAGTTAAGTAGCCACAAAATAGGTGGGAAAAGCAACCAAAAGCTTTTTAATAGTAAAGACTCAGAGAAAAAGAACGAATAACTTTTCCTTTTCGACTCGATGTAATCTTGAAACACGCCAATACACATGAATGCAATGAAAACAGAAAGCAATACCGTCAAGTATTTATTGGTATTAATAAAGCGATAAAGTGTTGATTTATGCCTGGCCGGTAATCGTTTTTTTATAGTCATCTGAAACTAATTCATTGTCTGGACTAAGCTTTAATTGCTTGCTAACCTAAGGCTGAAAAAAGCAGTTGCTTTTAATGCCACAGAAGTTTAAACACTCAATTGGATCTGAGTAGCTTAATGGTTAAAATCATTTTAAATTAAATCAAAAACATCATTACCAGATAAATCTGTTGTTATGCAATAATTCTGTAGCAGGTTTACATTGCCAAAGCCACCGGATCAGTTTTAATTACTGAGCCAGAGTTATCTTTTCGATTGGATCAATGTTGACACCAGAGGCTTCGTAATAAAGTTCGTGTCTTACTTGATAAAAATTAGAACAAATTTAATGTGTTGTTTTCAAAGAAGGGCTGTGGATGCTGTGGCAGCATTGGAATGGATAACACTGCAGAGGAGCGGAACGGTTTTGTGTTTTGCTCGATGGGACAAATTATATATTGAACCGCAAACAAAGGGCTCAAAAAATATCGAGCCCTTTGTACTCGGTTACCGGCTGCTCACACCAATATCAATCATTGTTTTTGGTGATGCAGCATCAATTGAAGCTGGTTTAAACAGTTAATGATTCTTCAATATTTTGTACTTTACGACGAGCCAGTGCTAAATTTGATTTGTTTTTATCTAACACCAAATACATAAACAAACCTTTTTGTGCAGCCATAGGTCGAATGATGTGGTATTGATTATCTAGTGTGATAAGAATGTCTTCTATCGCTTCTCCAAGCCCTAAGGTTTTCATGGTATTCAATTTGGCTTTAACCACTTCTGAATTTCCAGCAGCAGCGAGTTCCATATCTACACCTGTACCGGCTTCGCCTAGTACCATACCTGAGCTGGCATCCACCAAAGATGTGCACAAAGCACCATCAATTGACATAACTTCTTGTAAACTACTTTTTATATCTGACATATTATTCCTCATTAAAAAATTAAAATTCGTTATTCATAAACAGGTATTGTTTTGATGGCTGCTGCCAACTTGAAGGCGAAATACCTTGCCTTACCAATAATCAATTCATTGAGCACCAGTTGTTTAATAGGTTGATTGAAACATGCATCCAAAACATTGAGCTTTGTTTTTCGCAGTTTTTTAAAGTACGCGGGATTGGTCATGATTTGACAGTCTACCCTCGGTCCATTGTTGGCAGATATCAAGCGATTGTTATTAAGCTGACATGAGCCCAGAAAAAGAATCGCACAGCAGAGTAGGGGGCTTAGAAATGGGTGCACAAGATTGGCCGTTTAAAAAGTGCAGAGATGGTACTGAAATGGACGTAAATCTTTAGTTAAATCAATGCACATATTCTCAAATAATTTCTGTTCGTTTAGGCCAGCACCAATAAACCCGTACATTCACTAAAACGCTGCATAACTTAAAAAATGCAGAACAGCATTGCTGTTTCTAGCCAGTGGTTGTTGTTCTGTAGCCATACTTTATATTGTGTTAAAAACTGAGGAAAACTTGGGTTAGGTGTTCTAACAATAGACACTAACAATCTGGATAGATGTAGACATGCAGATTTTGTAGTCAGTTAATAATGGGTAAACTGCCGTTGGTTTATATGTGTAGAGAACAGATCAATGCTTTTCCTGCAAGTATTTTATGATGCCACAATCACTTACTTTCTTATTCCTTGTGCATGCATTGCTCAATGCTTTTAGCTGGCTTTCTAATTGCATGAGTTCTTCCATTTTTACTTTAAGCTGTTTTATTTGATCGGCGATCATCTGGTCAACCTCATTACACGGGGCTTGTGAATTGTTGCGTAATTCATTGATGCGTTTGATGTCATTAAGCGGTAAATCTAATAAACGGCAGTGTTTGATGAACTTCAATTGATCGATGACCTGATCATCATAAATTCTGAAGTTACCCTCTGTTCTGCCTAATGATTGAATCAATTGTTGGGATTCATAATAACGAATTGTTTGTATCGGAATGTTGGTTTGTTTTGATACTTGACCAATTTTCATAAATATTCTTGACTCTATAGTTACTGTAGATATTAAACTGCGATAAAAATAAACACAAATTTAATTGTACCAATGGCGCACTTAATTGTTACAAACACACCCTGATAATGAACCATAAATTACTTTTAGTCCTGATTGCATTGGCTGTCTCCTGTCAGTCCTTGTCAGCTGTGTCTGATGACAACTTATCAGCATACGCCGGAATTTGTGAAAGTACATCAATCAGTAGCGCACAAAGCGAAGCAAAATCAACGCATTGTGACCACTGCTGTTGTCATTGTGGTCAACTGTCTTCGGTCTTACCAATGACTATCAACTTACTTTACTTAGATAAAAGTAAGGTCAGTGCCATCGCTGAGCACATCTATACCAGTGGCGTAATCACCCGATTATTACGCCCTCCGCAAGCCAAAACCTGACTTTTAAAATTACACGCTTGATCTGACTCATAAAGTTTAACTGTGAGTTAGTGATGTATTGATAAAATAAATTTTTAGGGTATTTAGCATGATAGATGTTCAAAAAAATAACTTAATTAAAACTCAAAAATGGCAATGCGTTGGCTTGTCGATGTTGATAATGGCGCTGTTATTATCAAGTCCACTCTGCGCTCAAGAGATGACTTTAACTTCTGCTATTAAAAAGATGTCAGCACACAACCCATCACTTAAAATATTTGATTTAAAGCGACAAGGCCTTGATGGTGCTCACGCCACAGCCGCATTAAACCCTGAATACAACTTGGGTGTCGAGGCTGAGAACTTCACCGGTAGTCAACCGTATACTTCATTCGAGCAAACGGAATTATCCATTTCACTGTCTTCAGTCATCGAGCTTGGTGATAAAAAAGCCGCCAGAAAGAATTTTGTGCTGAGTAAGTATGAACGGCTCGAAGCCCATAGAAAACTAAAATCATTGGATCTTATTGCTGAATTGACTGCACTGTATATCGACATGTTAGCCACCCAAGAACGCATCAAGCTGGCCCAACAAGCATTGCATATAAGCGAAGATATGTATACCTCAGTGCAACGCAAAGCCGGTGTCGGCGCCATCAGTGACATTGAAGTTAAACGGGCATTGGTGGCCTTGAAAAGCGCGCAGTTAAACCAACGTGCAGAGCAGGCTGAGTTTGATAAGCAGCGGGTTCGCTTGAGTTTATTTTGGTCAGAAAGAACCCCTGATTTCGAACGTCTCAAAGGTCAGTTGTACGAATTTGGGGCCGTTAAAGGTATTGAGGTGCTCTATGAGCAAGTCGATGAGTCGACTGTCATGCAACTTATTACCATCAATCAGAAGATAGCCGAGTCAAAGCTGAATCTGGTTGAAGCTGATTCTAAAGTGGATGTGAATTGGTCGTTGGGGGTTAAAAGACTTGAACAAACAAATGATGCTGCATTAACTGCTGGTATCAGTGTTCCACTGTTTAAATCCAAAAGAAACCAAGGTGCACTGATAGAAGCAGCAGCTGATATTGATTCAATCCAGGCACAACATCAAACGGCATTAATTGAACTGTATGGGCAGATCAATGAATACTACTCACTGAGAACTGCGGCCTTAGACCGCTTCAACACCTTACAAAATGACATCATTCCCGCATTAACTGAAGCCCTCGAGATGACTCGTGAAGCCTATCTAGATGGCCGGTACAGCTACCTGGCTTATTCAACAGCCAGAACAGAATTAATCCAAGCAAAAATGTCATTAATCGAAACCGCACAAAGTATTCTTAAATACGGGGTGCAGTTAGAACGCATTATGGCTATGCCAATTTATACTGACCCGCAAAAAAACCAAAAGACTCAAGGAGATGAAACATGAAATCAATGTTGTTAAAAGCTGTCAATACGCTCATCCTATTACTGATTGTTGTTTCAGCCTCAGCTTCAGGTGATCATGACGAACATGATGATCATGGTGAAGAGCAGGCCATGGTGACGATTGATGAGGCAATTGCCAAACAATCCATGATTACCACTCAAATTGCCAGCTCCGGCCGCATTGCCAAACGATTGAAGGTTTATGGACAAACTGAATTTGATCCGAGTCAAATCAGTCATATTCGTGCCCGATTTCCTGGAACCATTACGGCGGTAAATGTACAAATTGGTGATACAGTGAAAGCAGGGGATACCCTGGCATTTGTTGAATCCAACGAAAGTCTCAAACAATACCCAATAAAATCTGCACTGCAAGGCATTATCATTAATCGGCACGCGAACCCAGGTGAAATGGCTTATGAGCAAATACTGTTTACCATCGCTAATTATAAAAATATTTGGGCAGAATTAAAAATATTTCCGGGTCAAATTAACCACATCAAGCCCGGACAACAAGTCAGTATCACTGGCAATAATAAAACCACTGGCGGTGTTATAAAGCACATCATTCCGGCCCATGACCAAAGGCCTTATGCCATTGCACGAGTCGCTATAAACAATCAATCTAACGAATGGATCACAGGCTTAATGGTGTCTGCATTAGTGACCGTTGATTCTGGCCATGCAGGTATTGTGGTGCCGACCCAAGCCATTCAAGTGGTGGATAACAATCCAGTGGTTTTTGTCAAAGACGGACAATCCTATGAACCCCATACCGTTGAAACGGGACGCACTGATGACCAATTGACTGAAATTTTATCCGGCTTAAACGTGGGTGATGAGTATGTGGTTGAAAACAGTTACATCATTAAGGCTGATTTAGAAAAGTCAGGCGCTTCGCATCATCATTGAGGGCATAAATAATGATTGAATCAATAATCAAAACATCCATCCAAAAACGTTGGTTGGTGATGGTTGCTGTGCTGGTACTTATAGCCTTAGGGCTTTGGAATGTCCGCAACTTACCCATCGATGCGGTGCCTGACATCACCAACGTTCAAGTCCAGATTAATACCAATGCCCCTGGTTATTCGCCCATAGAAACGGAACAACGGATAACCTACCCAGTTGAAACAGCGCTGGCAGGCATGCCTCATTTATCTTATACCCGATCGCTATCGCGCTATGCCTTATCACAGGTTACGGTGGTTTTTGAAGAAGGCACCGATATTTACTTTGCGCGAAATTTAATCAATGAAAGACTGGGGGTTATTAAAAGCAGTTTACCTGAGGGTCTAGAACCTGAAATGGGCCCCATTACTTCGGGTCTGGGTGAAATATTTATGTACACCGTTGAGGCTGAAAAAGGCTATAAAAAGCCAGATGGCAGCCGCATTAATGCCATAGAATTAAGAGAGATTCAAGACTGGATTATTAAGCCCCAATTGGCTTTGGTAAAAGGTGTGACAGAGGTTAACAGCATCGGTGGTTACAACAAACAATACCATGTCAACCCAAACCCAGAGCAGATGTTGAATTATGGCATTTCATTCAAAGACATTGAAAATGCCTTACAACAAAATAATGCGAACCAAGGTGCTGGCTACATTGAAACCAATGGCCAACAAATTCTGGTCAGATCACCTGGTCAATTAAAATCCATTATCGACATAGAACATGTCGTGGTGAAAACCATTGACCATGTACCGATTAAAATAAAAGACATTGCCGCAGTCAATATTGGCAAACAACTGCGCTCAGGAGCGGCCACCAAAAACGGCGCAGAAACGGTCCTGGGAACTGCCATGATGTTGGTTGGCGAAAATTCTCGGTCGGTGGCGCATTCGGTGGCTGAAAAGATGCAAGAAATCAGTGCTACCTTACCTGAAGGCGTTATCATTAATCACGTTTATGACAGAACCACTTTGGTTGATAAAGCCATCTGGACGGTGGAAAAGAATCTGACCGAAGGTGCTTTGTTGGTGATTGTCATTTTGTTTGTGTTGCTGGGTAATTTCAGAGCAGCTTTGATAACTGCTGCAGTGATTCCCATCGTCATGTTGGTCACCATAACCGGGATGGTAAAAGCCGGTGTATCTGCCAATCTCATGAGCCTAGGGGCCTTGGATTTTGGTTTGATCGTCGATGGTGCGGTGATTATTATGGAAAACTCCATCAGAAGGCTGGCTGAAGCACAAAACAATCAAACCAAATTACCACTTAAACAGCGATTGGAAGTGGTTTTCAGTGCCACCAATGAGGTGATCAGGCCCAGTTTGTTTGGGGTGATTATTATCACGGTGGTATATATACCTTTGTTCTCACTGACAGGCGTCGAAGGCAAGATGTTTCACCCCATGGCTGCCACTGTGGTCATGGCTTTACTGGCAGCACTGGTGTTGTCATTCACCTTTATTCCAGCTGCCGTCGCCTTATTTATGAGTGGCACGGTGAGCGAAAAAGAAAGTATCTTTATTCGTGCCGCCAAAACAATTTATCAGCCCATGCTCAAAGGGGCGATTAAACTGCGTTGGTTGGTGTTGGTTGGAGCCATGGCCTTGGTTGGTTTTTCCGCTTGGTTATACACCACCATGGGCTCAGAGTTTGTACCTGAGTTGGATGAAGGGGATTTATTGATTCATGCCATCAGAATACCCGGCACCGGGCTTGATCAGGTGGTTGCCATGCAGTATTTATTGGAAGAAAAACTGGCAGAGTTTCCTGAGGTAGCTGAAGTTTTTTCAAAAAGTGGTACACCAGAAATTGCCAACGATCCGATGCCACCGAATGTCACCGATAATTTTGTGATTTTAAAACCCTATGATCAGTGGCCGGATCCCACACTGAGCAAGCAGGCCTTGATTGAACAAATTGAACAATCAATTAAGCAGCTACCAGGTAATAATTATGAATTTACACAACCGATCCAGATGCGATTCAACGAACTGATTTCCGGGGTCAGGGCGGACTTGGGTATCAAGATTTTTGGTGATGATTTGGATGTGTTGCTCAAGTCTGGGAATGACATACTGTCTAGACTCAATCAAATAGACGGAGTCGCAGATGCCAGGGTTGAACAAATCACCAACTTACCCATGCTGTCTATCGAGCCAAAACGTGACTCTATGGCACTTTATGGCCTGCATGTTACTGACGTTCAGCATGTAATTAAAACAGCCATTGGCGGAACAGGGGCCGGACTTATTTATGAGGGTGATCGTCGGTTTGAAATTGTGGTTCGTTTAGATGAACATTCACGCCAGGACATTAATTACTTGCAGGCACTGCCTGTGCCATTAAGTACTGGCGGTTATGTGCCTTTAAGTGAAGTCGCCACCCTCATATTGGCACCAGCACCGAATCAAATCAGCCGTGAAAATGGTAAGCGCCGCGTGGTGGTAACAGCCAACGTCAGAGACCGAGATTTGGGTTCTTTTGTAGCTGAAGCCAAAACAAAGATCGCCGCAGAAGTTGATTTGCCTGCCGGTTACTGGCTGAATTATGGCGGTACATTTGAACAGTTAGAATCAGCCAATAAAAGATTGTCCATTGTTGTGCCAATCACCTTAGCCATCATATTCGGACTACTGGTTATGGCCTTCAGCTCTTTTAAAGATGCATTTATAATCTTTACTGGTGTGCCTTTGGCGCTGACCGGCGGCATTATATTCCTGTGGTTAAGGGACATGCCATTGTCAATTTCAGCCGGCGTTGGATTCATTGCGTTGTCTGGCGTGGCCGTGCTTAATGGCTTGGTGATGTTGTCCTTCATTCGCGATATGTGGCAGCAAACAGGTGAGCTTTATGCCTCGATTATCCAAGGTGCCATGACCCGATTACGGCCGGTCTTAATGACCGCCTTGGTGGCGAGTATGGGATTTGTGCCGATGGCGCTGAATACCGGCATAGGTTCTGAAGTACAACGACCCTTGGCCACAGTGGTTATCGGCGGTATTATTTCATCCACTTTATTAACTTTATTGGTACTGCCTATTTTGTACCACCTGATTCATGGGGAGAAAAATGACCATCAGTTATAGAGCAGCTGAAAACCGTATTAAGTTCAAATGAATAGGGGGTCACTCAGGAGTTTAGGCAAATAATTGGAAAGATTATTGATGGTTTAGATTAACTTAAACTTAAACTTAAACATTTAACTGCTTATAAGCTGTCGCGCATCTGCTGAGTTTGGCTCACTGGTTCTTCCATGTTATCCGATCCAAGGTTGGTGACCAAAATATGTTTACTGTATGAGTTATAATATTTGCAACTTATTAAAAATCAACCCAATGAAAAATACACTGATACTTATTCCGTTTTTACTATTAACAACCTTAGTAGGGGCGGCAAATTTAAACAGTCTGGCAATCAGCCAAAAGGGGCAATTTACGCAGCTGCTGCCTGAAATAACCGGTCTTGAAGAGGAAAGTGGACTTTTTGGCTTTACTACAGCCATCGATGGCGAATATTTAGTGGTCAGTGCAGCCTACGCTTTAAATAGAGGCGCGGTTGCGGTGTACCGTAAATCGTCAAGCCAATGGGAACTGCTGCAAATGTTGGATACTGTAGGGTTTGACGGGCTTGCTGATTTTGGCAGTTCAGTAGCCATTTCTGGCAATAAAATGGTTGTCGGAAGCAGAGTGAATTCATATACCGATACAGAAACCGGCGGCGTAGTGGTCTATGAATTAATAGACGGGCTCTGGAAATACGCAGAAACCATCGTATTACCGCATACCCGAGGAAGGGCAGGCGCGGGACCTAAAGTGACCCTTAAAGGTGATCGTTTGTTAGTGGCGCATCATTTAGGGGTGAACCAATCTGACTTGTTTTATATATACACGTTCAACAATAACAGTTGGCAATTAGACAAAACCATCGACGACATGGATTTGGATTCACAGCCAGGAACTTCACAGCTTGATATTGATTTCGATGAGAGGCATATGGTACTCAGTCGAAGCCAATCTGGATCTGCTGGTTCCTTGCTGCGTGTTTATGATTTGACTGGAAATACTTGGTCAAATTATCAAATACTCCAGCCCACCCCAGCCAGCCATGGTTTTGGCAATGCATTGTCGCTTGATGGTAATCGCTTGGTGGTTGCTGATGACAGTTATAACTCTGATGCTGGCGTGGTGTATTTCTTTGAGAAAACCAATGGTTTGTGGCAATTACAACAAACCATCGAAGGACCTGAAGCAGATATGGATAAAGAGTTTGGTTCTTCAGTTCAATTACAAGGTGAAGATCTGGTGGTTGGCTCGTATGGGGATGATGAAACAGCTGGTGCTGCAGGGGCTGCATTCTATTTTAAGTTGATCAATGGCCAATGGGTTCAACAGCAAAAACTGCTGGCATCTGATGGTGCCAAGTTTGATAACTTTGGTAGCATAACAACATTGAAAGGTGATGAACTGGTCATCAGTGCCATGCGTGCGGACACCAACGTATTCAACGCAGGCAAAGTGTACAGTTTCCAATTAAGTAATGGACTATGGAGTGAAGCCCAAGTTATTGCACCATTGCCCACTAATGATGACAGCCTTTTCAGCAATGCGCTGGCTATGGATGACCAGTGGTTGGCGGTGGGTGCCGATGGTGACAATGACATGGGTGAAAGTGCGGGTGCGGTTTACTTATATAGAAAGTCCCAAGGCTCATTAGATTTTGTTAAAAAGATTTATGCTGAAGTACCTGAGGATGAACAACAATTTGGTAAAAATCTAGTTTTAGATGGCGATGTTATGCTCGTTGCTGCAACTGGTAATCGAGTGATAGACGGCTATGTTCATTATTATAAGCTGGTGTCAAACCAGTGGGTTTATCAGTCGAAATTCAAACCTGCAGACAGCTTGCCGACTGATTATTTTGGTTATGCTTTGAGTCTTGATAATGGACTGTTGGCAGTGTCAGCCATGTATCAGAGCAATGAAACAGATACGGGTGCGGTTTATTTGTTTAAACTTGAAAATAATTTGTGGGTGGAACAACAAAAACTGCTGGCCACAGCTGAAAGTGAAATCAACACATTTGGCTTTAACCTCAGTTTATCAGGTGGTCGATTGGCAGTCAGTACCTACTTAACAGGCAAGGTATTTGTATTTGAAAACAACCATAATAATTGGCTACAAGTTCATGTGTTAAGTCAGTCTGATATAGAGTATCCTGATATTTTTGGCCGTTCAATTAACCTAGTCAATAATCAATTAATAGCCAGTGCAGGATTTGATTCTCCGTTGGTCTACAACTTCACTGGCAGTGGTCTTTCTGAACCCTACCCATTGGACAATGATTTTGATGAAGGTTTTGACTTGATTTTAGACATCGGTGCTGACAGTGAGTGGCTGGTATTGAGCAGCAAAAGAGGTACTGATAAATCATCTGCCAGAGTATATCAATACATCGACAACACTTGGCAATACCAATATGTATTATCTAAACCCTTTGTTGGCGCAAGCTACCACAATGACATCAAGGTTTATAACAAAGAAGTGCTGATTGGAGATTTTAATAACAGCCAACGCGGGTACCGCAATGGCGCTGCTTATTGGGTTAAGGATTTAGCAGCAGCTAATTTCAAAATCAATCAAGGGCTGAATGGTAATTGGTACAACACCGAAACATCAGGGCAGGGCTTGTTTTTAGACGTGGTACCAAGCAGGGACTATTCTTTTATGGGCTTGTTTACTTATGACACCAGCATCAGTAATGATGATAGCTTAGGGCAAATTGGCGCTGCAGGACATCGTTGGTTGGTAGGAGAGGGTGTGATTGACCAAGCTAAACTTACCATAAACTATCAGTTGTATTACGCCTATGACGGGCTGTTTGATAACCCCAGAGACGCAACAACATTCAACACCGCACCCTATGGTTCAATGTCTATTAAATTTGAGCATTGTGCTGCAGCTGAAGTGAGTTATGAACTGTTTGCCGCTGGATTATCTAACAGCTACTCAATACAACGCCAAGTGGCAACAAGTGGTGAATTATGTGATTATTTTGATAATGATTTGATCAATGAACCAGGTAATCAGGATTCATTTGATTACCGTCTAAATGGCGCTTGGTATAACCCTGAAACTTCCGGTCAAGGCCTGTTTATCGATAAATTTAAAGGCACTGATGCCGCATTCATGGGATGGTTTACTTACGATACATCCCTGCCAATGGGTATCGATTACAGCCAAATAGGTGCCCAAGGGCAACGTTGGCTGGTCGGTGCTGGCGCAGTCGATCCAAACAACAACAACATCATCAATTATCAACTTTATTACACTGCTGGCGGATTGTTTGATGACCCAATTGACCCTGTGTTAGTAGGTGCCAATGGCTATGGAAATTTGCGCATTGAATTTACTGATTGTGCTCATGCACATGTGACTTACGAAATTGATGCGGCGGGTTTGTCAGGCAATTATCCTGTAATTAGGGTGGTTCCAGATCCAGAGTCCTGTGCAGAATAATATTTGTAGCATCGCGCTAGATGGTGGTTAAGAATAAATTGGTTGAGGTGATTATAGCCGCGATGTGCTTTGCTTCAGTTTCAGTTGTTTATGGTGTACTGGGATTGAATATAACACCTTTGTTTTAGTGCTTAATTTAATGGGAGAGCGTATGAAATACAGTAAGTTTTTATTAATGATACTCACTTCAACATTCATCATGTACTTGGCTATGTACTTGAATAATTATGCAATTGACCATGTGTACTGGAGTGAAACCAGATTCTACATGTCAATTTTAATGGGTTCAATCATGGCGGTTGTGATGCTGTTATTCATGCTGGGTAAATACCCAAGTAAAAAGGTTAATGCATCGATAATTGTGGTGAGTATGGTACTTTTTTCAGGGGCTCTGTATTTGGTGCGATCACAAACCACCATTGAAGATGTGTCTTGGATGAAAGCGATGATTCCGCATCATTCAGTTGCAATATTAACCAGTTCAAGGGCTGATTTTTCAGATCCCAGGGTGCAGAAGTTAGCCAATGAAATTATTGCCGCTCAAGAAAGAGAAATCAAAGAAATGCAGGCCTTAATTGCTGATTTAAAAAGGTAAAAAATACTGGTATAAACTACATAATAAAGGACTTACTCCATACCGTATACCACAGGCAATCCTGTATAGGCTTATAATGAAATCACCAATTTTCAGAACTTATTCAAATTATTGTTCCACCGCAACCATACACTGAATTCCAAGTTGCGAGACCTCAATCCAGCGCATATATTAAGTACAGCAGGATGTTGAATTTATCGAGCTGAACAGTTGTGGACAAAATCAGTGAGACTGTAAACCAATCTGTGTATCTGCCTATTATTAACTAACTAAGTTAAAGTAGGCAGACTATGAAAGATGAAGAATTTGAAGCAATGAAAGCCCTGAGCCAGAAAATTGGTAAAGGCTTGAAAACCCAGGAAGACCTAGCCCGATTCACCAAAGCCATGACCAAGATGTCAGTTGAAGCTGCACTAAATGCAGAACTAGATGACCACCTTGGTTATGAAAAAGGTACTCCCAAAATATCTAGCAACACCCGCAATGGCCACACATCAAAGACCTTGAGAACTGAAGATGGTTCATTCGAGCTGAATACCCCTCGTGATCGTAACGGTGAATTTGAACCGCAATTGGTTAAGAAAAACCAAACCCGGTTCACTTCAATGGATGACAAAATTTTATATTTGTATGCCAAAGGTCTAACAACCCGTGAAATCGTAGCCACATTCAAAGAAATGTACGATGCTGATGTGTCAACAACCCTGATATCCAAGGTCACCAATGCTGTGATGGATCAAGTCATACAGTGGCAATCAAGGATATTGGATGCTGTGTATCCTATTGTTTACCTTGATTGTATTGTGGTTAAGATTCGTCAGGACCGACAAGTAATCAATAAATCGTTTTATCTGGCCCTAGGTGTGAATATGGAGGGTCAAAAGGAGTTGCTAGGTATTTGGCTCAGTGAAAACGAAGGCTCAAAGTTCTGGCTAGGTGTTTTGACTGAATTGCAAAGCCGAGGTGTTAAAGACATCCTGATTGCTTGTGTGGATGGTCTGAAGGGCTTTCCTGATGCAATCAACGCAGTTTATCCAAACACCCAGGTTCAACTGTGTATTGTACATATGGTTCGCAATGCAATGAAATACGTGCCTTGGAAGGACTACAAGCCAGTGGCCGCTGATCTTAAGTTGATCTATCAAGCAACCACAGAAGATCAAGCCTTGTTGGCACTGGATCAATTCTGCGAGAACTGGGACGGCAAATACCCTCAGATTGGTAAATCATGGCGAAATAACTGGGAGAACCTGAATACTTTGTTTAATTACCCGCCTGATATCCGCAAAGCCATTTACACCACCAATGCGATTGAGTCACTTAACAGCGTGATCAGAAAGGCACTTAAAAAGCGGAAGTTATTCCCAACTGACGATGCGGCCAAGAAGGTCATTTATTTGGCTATCACCGATGCATCTAAAAAATGGACGATGCCGATTCGGAACTGGAAACCAGCTCTGAATCGATTCGTGATAGAATTTGAAGATCGCTTAAGCGATTATATTTGAAATGGCAGATACACAGAATTATTTACAGGCTCAAATCAGTTGATGTATTGTTAAATATTTTTAGTTAATCCAGAGCTGGCTTAAGCTTAAATCCAAGCCTATATTTAGGTTTTGTTTATGTTGGGTATTTTTTAGTTGTTCTGCGATTCTGCAGCAAAATTCCAATACACAAAGCGCTTTTTACTGATTACTTTTTCTTCACAGATTCAAGCATTACTGCGGTAATAAGGCAGTATGGCTTTTTCAGTCTATCAATTATCAAAAATTAAGAATTAATAATTTAATCTAACCACATAACAACTCAAACAAGTATATTCATATCAAGATTATCATGGGTAAAAAAGTTTAAAATATTTATAACCAAATTATTCACCTGACGTTTAAGCAAGTATGAAAAACGAAGTTGATAAACAATGGATAGCAAAAGCACAGCAAGGAGATGCCCTCGCTTTCAGGCAGATTGTGCTGCATTATGCCAAAGCAGTGAATGCTTTGGCATACCGTTATACAGCTGATGCTCAACACGCTGAAGACATTTCACAAGACACTTTCATCAAAGCATTTCAAGCCATGTCGCGTTATCGCAGTGATTTTAAGTTTTCAACTTGGTTACTTCGCATAACAACCAATACATCGATTGATCATATAAGAAAAGCCAACCGCGAAATGGCTGTTTCTTTGAATACAGAGGCGCAACAAATAGATGTGCCAGAAATGCACCAAATTCCAGCCAAGCAGCATGAATTGCAGGACAGCCTAGGGCATGCCATGTCACGTTTAACAGCTGTGGAACGCTTGGCGATTACCATGAAACACCACCAAGGGTATTCGATTGCTGAAACTGCTGAAAAATTAAACATCAACAGCAACGCCTGTAAACAAACCCTGTTCAGAGCGGTGCAAAAATTAAGACAACAACTTACCTCCGAGGCCAGTTTATGAATATCAATGAAGAAAAACTCATGTTGCTGTATATGGGTGAATTAAGCGCACAAGAATCAACTGAATTATTGAAATCAGCAAAAGTGCGTAAACAACTCAAGTCATTAGAAGCAGCTATGCACTCCTTTGAATTACAGCACAGCAACCCACTTCCTGAAGACTATGGTCATCAATTATGGAACCGAATAAGAGAAGGCATTAAACCTGCTGGAAAAGGCTTTAAACAAGCAGGTATCTTCAAGCGCATCTCTGACTGGTTTCATCTGCCACAGTATTCATTTGTCACCATGAGTATGGTGGCTATGTTGGTCCTTAGCGCCTATTGGATGGGTAGACAAGAGGGGGCAGTGGATTCAAACCTGGGTCAACAACTGTTGGCTCAAAACATACAGATGCACTTAACGCAAAGCGAAATTTTCTTAACTCAAGCCAGTCATCAATCGGATGAAAGGATTGGCGCAGAACTTCAAACCATGGCACAGCGGTTATTGAACAGTAACCGCATTTTTAAACGGGCATTGACCAGTCATGAAGGTCAATATACTGCACTTTTGTTGTCGAATTTAGAGTTGGTACTGTTGGAATATGCCAACGGCTCAGCGACCCATTCGATTACCCTTCCTGCCAATCAGGAACAAACCACAGCCGGACAAAACTTGCTTTTTCAAGTAAAAAGTATCAAGCAGCAGCTGGCTAAAGACAACAACTTAATTTAGGAGATGACCATGAAATTAAAACCACTCACAATGGCATTAGGGCTAACATTATTAGCGATAACGCCGGCTTTTGCTACTCCGGAACAAGATGCTTATCAAGCAGGCCACTTAGCCATGGCACAGCAAAGCTGGGCACAAGCTGCGGAAAATTTTAAAGCCGCCACCAACGATAAATCTTTGGAAGACTCGGCCACTTACTGGCAGGCGTATGTACTTTACCAAAGTAAACAAAAAGGCCGTGCCAGGGTTTTACTGAGAAAGTTGTTACGAGAATACCCACAAAGCCAATGGGCTGATGATGCACAAATTTTATTGGCAGAGCATGGCGATTTAAACATCCCCAAACCACCCACTTTACCCATAGGTCCCGTTGCATCGGTTCCTCCTGTGTTACCTGAGCCTCCAATACTTTCACACGCCATGAGCGTAGAAGATGATTTAAGGCTGTTCGCAATACAAGAAATCATGCACCAAAACCCAGAAAAAGGCGCAAAAATGGCGAAAGAGTTGTTAAACAAAAACACCCCTGTTGCAGCAAAAACCAGTGCCATTCATTTATTAGGTATCAGCGAATCACCTGAAGCTTCCGCTACTTTATTCGACTTCATTAAAAATGCAGAAAATACTGAGTTACGGGCCATGGCGTTACAAATGTTCAGCATGAGGAATGAAGCGCAAACAGCAAATAAACTGGTCAGCTTGTATCATTCAACCAGCGATAAAAACATGAAAAGGGCTGTTATTCAGAGCTTTGTTCATCAAGACAACGCCAACAGATTAAAGGATTTATTGGCGGCGGAAAATGACAGTGAATTATCACAGCAGTTGATTCACATGATGGGCATCATGGGTGACGTTCAAGTACTGAAGTCACTGTATACCCAATTACAGGATTTAGAAACAAAATCAGCCTTATTGGAGTCTTTGGCTATGGCAGGTGAATCTGCAATGATTCATGACGTAATCAGTAACGAAAAAAATCCTGAATTGAGAAAGATAGCAATCCATTCATTAATGATGAGCGGTGAAACTGATGGCGATTATTTATTGAGTTTGTACAGAAATAGTCGTGATTTAGGTGAAAAACAATTAGTGGCTACTGTGATGATGAGTGCCGACATGGATGCTGAAGACATCAAGTCTTTGTACAAATCAGAAACCAACAGTGAATTAAAAAAGGCCTTGTTGATGTCGCTGATGACTAACCACTCTATGGGTGACCTGGCAGCGCTTTATGAAAATGAAGCAAGTCCGGAGATTAAGGAAGAAATACTTCATCACTTAGGTGCGATGGGTGAAATCGAGCTGTTGAATCAACTGGCCAAAAAACACCCACAAGTAACGCAGTCAGAAGCATTTTATATGGCCCTGGGGATGTCAGGAGAAGCTGGAGACTTGGCTTTCTTAAAAGCACAATACGCCAAAGCGGATAGCCACATTCAAGAAAGTATCTTGCAAGCATTTTTAATGTCAGGCGATGCAGAGGGGTTGGTGGCGTTATACAAACAAACCAAAGACAAAGACAGTAAAAAGAGCATACTCAGAACCATCGGTATGATTGATGCTGATTTGTTATTAGAACTGATTGAAGCGCAGGAGCAGGGCAATGATCATTGAAATGATAATCACATTTTTGGCACTGATAAGTGGTGAAGTGATGTTAAATACAGAGGAATTGAACGTACAAGTGGTAGACAGCACCATTGAACATCAAATCAAGCAGCAACAAAACGGTTGGATAGCTTACAGTCTACCTGCCGCCCCAGGGACTCCATCCATGTGTTGCTGGAACCAGGGTCAACAAGCAGTGTGTGACTTGAATAAAGAGAATAACAGCTTCGGTTCTTCGAGTGACAACCCAAAGACTGATCAGGTGCATTATTTGGTGCAATTGAAAAACCGCCAAACACAACGGGTGATACCAGTCGGCGATCATTGCAAGGTTAAGGCAGACGGCATTGAATTGAACTGGTTGGCTGAGGTTAAAGGCCAACAAAGTGTTGCTTGGTTAAAAGCGGTAACTCATTTGAACAATGACGGTGATGAAAACAGTGTCTTGTATGCCTTAAGCTTACATACAGATCCACTGGCTGCTGATGCGTTGTTTGATTTGGCCAAGGAAAATCATGAGGAATATTCTCAGCAAGCAGTTTTCTGGTTAGGCCACAAAAAAGGAGATGCTTTACCGTATTTTAAAAAGTTACTGAAAGCCCTTCCTGCTGGTGATACTAGACGTGCGATAAATATGGGTTTAAACCATCAATACAACCAGAATAATAACAGTCAAGCAGCACAAATGTTACATGATATCGCCGAAAATGATGCAGACAGTGAACAACAAAAAGACGCTATATTTTGGTTAGGCCAAGGGCATAAAGACGAGTCGAAACGTTTGCTTCAGCTGCTAGATAAATATCAAAACAACAGCAACTTAAGCGAACAGTTGGTATTTAGCCTGTCACAATTACACAATGATATCAACCAACAAGTGCTGTTAAATATAATCAAAGGCAACTACCCAAAAACAGTCAAAAAACAAGCCATTTTTTGGATCACACAAAGTGATGACAGCGAAGCTCAAGAGCAACTCATGGAGCTTTTATAAAAGCATGACCCACCGGAATATGACCAAAAGCCAGATTCGGCCAAATGCCGCTTCTGGTTTTTTTTGTAAAACCCTCAAACAATAAATACTGGTGCAATATAAATGGACACAAACTTATTAATGAACTAATTGATGTTATCAAGTTGGGTATTTGTTTAAATCTGAGGAAATGGTTGTTGGTTGCATAATGAATACAATTATATATTTGGAGGGCTGATAAAAACAGAGTGTTGTACAAGTGAGCACCCAACACCTTTAGTAATTGTCTGATAGACGGACCCTGTAAATAATTCTGTGTATCTGCCATCTCAAATATAATCGCTTAAGCGATCTTCAAATTCTATCACGAAACGATTCAGAGCTGGTTTCCAGTTCCGAATCGGCATCGTCCACTTTTTAGATGCATCGGTTATAGCCAGATA
>CANNAM010000016.1 GCA_947502595.1 uncultured Marinicella sp.
TGTCCCCTTCGTCTAGTGGCCTAGGACCCCGCCCTTTCACGGCGGTAACAGGGGTTCGAGTCCCCTAGGGGACGCCAACATTAAATATTCTGTATATCAGCTCTGATTGCTCAGGTAGGACCTACCAATTATTGGCTTCGTTGCCAAGCATAATCACATAAAAACAACAAAGCTTCCTTGGCTGCTGATTCAGGCAAGTGAGTTAATTTTAGTTTGGCTTTTGCTGATACGTTCTGAGCTTGTTGTATTGTGTATTGAATGGCGTCTGATGAAATCACCAATTGTTTGATGGCATTGAAATCAGCTTCGTTTGGGTTGTTGATGGCTTGGGTAATGGTTTGTTTTTGTTGTTGGGTTCCATGCTTCAACAAGTAGATTAACGGCATGGTCAATTTTCCTTCATTGAAGTCATCCCCAAGGTTTTTGCCTAAATCTTCATCATCTGCAGTGTAATCTAAGATGTCATCGGCAATTTGAAAGGCGGTGCCAAGCAGCATACCAAATGCAGCTAAATCATCTTGTAGGTCATCTTTTTCGTCACTGATAACAGCAGCCAGTTGACAAGCGGCTTCAAATAATTTGGCTGTTTTGTTGGCGATGATGGTGTAGTAGTCTGCTTCAGAGAGTTCAAGATTCCCTACATTGAGTAATTGTTGAACTTCACCTTCAGAAATTTTGTTGGTGGCATTTGAAAGGATCGCCATCACTTGCATATCGTCAGCTTTGACCATCATTTGAAAAGCTTTTGAGTACAGGAAATCTCCCACCAGTACGCTGGCGGAGTTGCCCCATATTTCGTGTGAAGTTTTTTCGCCTCTGCGCATTTCAGATTCATCTACCACATCATCATGTAACAAAGTGGCTGTATGAATCAGTTCAATCACAGCGGCTAAATTAATGGCTTGCTGACCTTTGTATTGTAGTGCGTCTGAAATCAATAACATCAGAATGGGGCGCAAACGTTTGCCACCATTGCTGATGATGTATTCAGCGATTTGATTGATTAAAATGACTTCTGAATTGAGCTGCTTACGCAAGTGTTGATTAACTTTTTGCATGCCAGAGTCGGTCAGCTCGAATACATCTTTGATTTGGTGGGTATGATTTTCCATTGTGGTGCGTAAGTTATGTACGATATTGTGCTTAAAAGTGATTTCAAGTTAGGGCACATTATATATTATATCCACGCTCAATAAAGTCTGCTGAGGCAGATAGATTAAGTAATTAAGGCATATTTTTATGTGCAGTTAAAATTAACTATAGTGGAGATTGTATAAGTTTGATAACATGCCCCACCATTATGTCTAAGATGAATTCCATAGAAAAAAAATCTGCTTTCGCAATTGCTTTTATGATTGCCTTGCGGATGTACGGCTTGTTCCTGATTCTGCCAATATTCGCTGTTTATGCAACGGAATTAAAAGGCGCGAGTCCTTTTATGATTGGTTTAGCTATTGGTGTATATGGTCTAACTCAAGCCTTGCTACAAATTCCAATGGGTTTTTTGTCAGACTTATGGGGCAGAAAGAGGATCATTGCCCTGGGTTTGTGTTTATTTATCCTCGGCTCTGTCATTGCTGCATTGGCTAATGATATATATTGGATAGTGGTGGGCCGCTTGATACAAGGCATGGGCGCCATTGCATCCACCGGAATGGCCTTGGTGGCGGATGTATCTAGACCAGAACAGCGCGGTAAAATGATGGGTATCATAGGCAGTATGATAGGCTTATCTTTCATGCTGGCTTTTATCACAGGACCTGTATTGGCTGCTCAATTTGGTTTGTCTGGTTTGTTTTGGTTCATTGCTTTGTTGGCAGTTGCTGCATTGGCTGTACTGATATTTGTTGTTGAAGAGCCGGCCAAATTAAGACCTCGTGATTACCAATTTAAAGAGCTGTTACACTGTGTAAAGCAGCATCAATTGCTGCTGATGGATTTTGGTATATTTGCTTTGCATGCCAGCATGACTGCATTATTCTTGGTTCTACCTAATATTTTAATCAGTCAATTTGATTTTGCATTGAGTCGCCACTGGCAGCTATATTTACCCGTTTTATTGTTGTCACTAGGCATTATGATACCGCTTATATTTTGGCAGGAGAGGCGCAAAAAGCACCTGCAATTAATGAGTTTAGCCTTGTTGTTGTTAGGAGCTAACCTGGCGTTATTTAATCTTCAGCTGTCTGCAATGTGGATGATTGCATTGTTATTGGTTGTGTATTTTGGCTTGTTTAATTATTTAGAAGCTTCTATGCCTTCGGCCATTGCAAAATTCGCTGATGAAAAATACCGTGGTGCGGCCATGGGAGTGTTTGCCACCAGTGAGTTTTTAGGTGCATTCGTCGGTGGTGCTGTTGGGGGTATTTTACTGACAATATCTGCTGCCTATGTGCTGAATGCCACGGCGGTTTTATTGCTGCTTGCTGGAATGTTTGGGGTGATAACTGTGCTGTCTCAAAATAAACACATGAGAGAAAAAACCACCTAAACTTTTGAAATAAAATTTTCCCTTTCAAAGTCCTACTAATTAGGGGATGTTATTCTCAGTGTTTAACTTCAATGACAATTGATGTGATGTTGTCTGAACCACCGTTTTCTAGTGCCAAAATCAGTAGTTGGTCGCCAATTTCTTTGGGGGACAAATGCTTGTTCATGATTTCAGCAATTTTCTCATCATCAACTTCTTCAGTTAAACCGTCTGAACACAACAGAAATTTATCACCGACTTTGATTTTTCCAGTGGCAACAGCAATCTTTATTTCACTGTTGTCAGTCACCCCCAGCGCTTGTGTCACCACATTGCGATGAGGGTGGGATCTGGCTTGATTGGGCGTTATCAGCTCTTGGTCTACCAATTCTTGTACATAAGAGTGGTCAGAGCTGATAGGGATAAGTTCCTGCTTTGACAGTTTATAAACTCTGGAATCACCAACCCAAGCACACTGGTAGTCTTGGTCCTCAATTTGTAGCATTGCAACAGTGGTGCCCATTGGTAAATCACCTGGCTTTTCCATTGAGCTGTTGATGATTTCTTGGTTGGCAGCCAAAATGGCTTGTTCAATTGGGACGTTGTTTTTTACCGAAGAAAGGATGTGATCACGCGCCAATGCACTGGCAATTTCGCCGTGATCATGACCGCCCATGCCATCTGCAACTAAAAACAAGCCACTGTTTAAATCAATGCCATAGGTGTCTTCATTGTGATCTCGCTTAATCCCTGAATGTGAAATATGCCCCAGTTTTATGTTCATTGGTTGATATTGGTTGTAGTTATTTTAATTACTGATGCTGAATGTATATCTGATTGTAGCATCTAGTCGATATTATGAAGGGAAAAAAAATGCGCCCTTATTCACAGAATTGAAGGTTGGGTGCCAATGGGACGGCTTTCTTTGTTGATTTTCCAACTCATTAATTGTCTGTATGTCATGATGTTGTTAACGTATATTACAGCAGTATACCCATCTGCATTACCATATTTTAATTCATGGGCGATACTGGGGTTGTTGAGTTTTGCTAAAAAAGGCTCAACTGTAAACCAACTGTCAGGATCTTCTCCTGCACGTTGAGTTAATATTCTGGCGTCTTCTAAGTGCCCAAAACCAACGTTATACGCAGCCAGTGCAAATAAGGTTCGGTGAGGCTCTGCTATTCGATCAGGTAGTTTATCTTTCATGTGCTGATAGTACCTGATACCTCCTTCTAAACTTTGTATTGGGTCAGTACGGTCTTCTATGTTCATGTCTTGTGCAGCAGATTCGGTCAACATCATCAGTCCTTTTACTCCAGTAAATGACTCTGCATCAACTTCCCAATGAGATTCCTGATAACTAATGGCGGCCAGCATAGCCGGATCAAAATCATGCTGTTTAGCGACAGTAAAAATCATGTTTTTAACAGCTGGCCAATTGGTTTGGAGTTTATCGAAAAAAGTCACTGTATTGGCGGTGTCAATGTCCGGTAAATGTTCCATTATCTTTTCTTTCAGTTGTTTTATTAAACCGACGTTTTTTGCTTCAACTATAAACCCATCCAATTGTTGCTTGAATTCAGTGCTGCGCTCCTTACGCAGCATGAATGCGGTGTTGGTGTCTGTTGTGAGTTGGATGGTTTGGTAAATGCCTGGGATGAAGTATTGATAAATATTAATTATTTCAGAATCGGCAAAGGTGTAATCAATTTCTTTGCTGTTAATTTTTCTGATTAATTCAAACAGTGAAATACCATCCACTGTAGACAGGTTTTCGGGCGCAAAACCTGGTAGGTCATTCAGCACTTCCTTGTAGCTGCTGTTGTCTAAAATGACTCCTTTTGTGGGTTCGAAATCTTGCAATGAAGTATTGTTTCGATAATTGAAGTGAGTCACTAAATCGATACCAGTTTGACTGATTGGCAGGGTGAAGTTGTAATCAGTTTGACGTGCTTTGGTGACGGTAAGGTGACCACCAACCAAGTCTAATTTGCCTGCTTTCAAGTCGTTAAACATCGAGCCATTATTGTAGTAAACTATGGGCTCAATGGCTAAGTTGTTGGCTTCTGCAAAGCGTTTAATTAGTTGGTATTCATAGCCAATAATGGTGTCGCCTGATTTAAAGTAAGACAATAAAGATGTTCTGGTCCCAAACTTGATAACGCCCCGTTTATTTATTAGATCCCAATGCGACATCGATACAAAGGGACTGAGCAGCGTAATATATAACAGCACGGCAAGAATTGACAAAATCATTGCTTTGAAATGTTTGTTAAAAAAATGCCTAATGATTACAGTTGATTCAGCCAAATTTATTGTTTTCTAATTAAAGGGATCAAATTGATTTTGAGTCTGTATAACTCGTTCAGTGTACATTATAATATTGGTGCTTTGCTATTGGAAACAGGTCGATTATGAATTTGGGTGGATTTTTACTGCGTTGGTTGTTTACTACTTTGTTGGTGTTGATTACCTTTAATCCAACTGGTTACTCGTTGTTTCATTGGCTTTTGCCTTTGTCTGATGCACAATTGCCACTGAAAATTTTAACCGTAATATTTATATTGGGTTGCTACTTTTTTATCTTGTCAGCCACTTTTAAATCTTTGGGTTTGTTAGGTGTAGTCATATTGGTGGCTTTTTGTAGCACATTGATTTGGTTGTTTGTGGATCAGGGGTGGTTAGATTTAGCTGATTCTGGCATACTTTCTTGGATCATGATATTCATGATTTCAACAGTCTTAGGTATTGGGATCTCTTGGTCTCATGTCAAAAAACGAATCACGGGTCAATTTGACACCGATGATGTGGAGGATAATTAATGAGTTTAGTCAGTACACCCATGTCGGTTGGTGAGCTATTGGATAAGATCACCATTCTTGAAATCAAAGCCGATAAAATTAAAGACCAAGAAAAATTAAAAAACGTCAATCATGAGCTTCAATTACTGCGCAATACATGGCAACAGACAGGGTTAATCAGTGGTAAAACTGAAGAACTGAAAAATGCCTTAAAAGCAGTTAATTTACGACTTTGGAAAATTGAAGATGACATTCGCATTTTTGAAAAAAATAAAAAGTTTGATGAAGACTTTGTGCAATTGGCGCGCAGTGTATATTTTGAAAACGATGAACGTGCAGCGCTTAAAAAACAAATCAATTTGGCTACAGGTTCAGAATTGACTGAAGAAAAATCATACGAGTCATACCAATGACTTGAATCATAAGTTTTTTTAAGTTAAGTTGATTCAACAATTTTATTGGTGGTTGGTCACATTGGCTGAATAAGGAATTATGGCAAATAAAAGAAGTGACAAAGCAGTAATAGTGATGACCTTAGGGCTCACTTATGCAGTCTGTATCAGTGTTTTTGCCGTCATCCGCTTATTGAATCAAGAGTGGGGGGTAGCAATCTTGGATTTGTTGCTGGCTTCAATCGGGTTGTTGGTCTTTTCACATGTTTGGATTTCAGGTAATGCTGAAAAGTACGCATATGTCATTGCAGTTATTTCAATCATTGGAACCATAGCAACTTTGGTTTTGAAAGGGTCAGGACAAATCTACTGGGCCTACCCATCAGTTGCTATGGTGTTTTATTTGTTGCCAAATAAGCAAGCCCTGTTTTTATGGGCCATAGCGGCGCTCACTGTTCTGTTTATATTAAGGGATTTGCCAGCCATCCAGTTGATAACCATCGGCATGACACTATTCACCACCGGATTTTTTTGTTATTTGTTTTCTGCAAAAATGGCCAGTCAACATGCACGTTTGGTTCACATTGCCTACGAAGATGCGCTGACGCAAGTATTTAACCGCCGTGCCTTTAACCGAGATACCAATGAATTGGCTACATCTAATGATACAGAATCAGCGATCATATTTGATTTAGATAAATTCAAGCAAGTGAATGATTTTTTCGGTCATGGTATTGGCGATGATGTTCTTAAATCAGCTTCTCAATTCGTTAAGTCCATAATTGGAAAAGAATGCCAAATGTACCGCATTGGTGGTGATGAGTTTGCGCTTTTGTGTACTGGAAAGGACTTCAACTATACCTATCAATTGGCAAATAAAATACACACTGAGTTCAATCAAAGTGCAGTCAATAAAGAGCATCACATCACACTGTCGATGGCGGTGGCACAAAAGCACACTGATGAGTCAATCAAAGAATGGTTGGGGCGATTAGACAGTGCCTTGTATCAGGCCAAAAAGTCAGGTCGAAATCAAGTTGTTAAAGCCATCCGTTATTAACATTGCATGATTCAACGGTGTTATGTCAGCATTCTCAGCTTTTGAGAATTAACTTGTGTATCATGGGCACTGAATAAAATACGGAATTTCATGGCAAGCAACTCAATCAATCTATATTTCAGTCACTCCGTCGAACAATTGGCCCAAGTGTTGGCTGATCAAGTCATGTTGCAGCAAGCCAGTGGTTCTATATTTGTTGCGCCAAAGGTATTGGTTCCTAATGCCAATATGCAACGCTATTTGCAATTAACCATGGCTAAAATTAATGGTGTCTGTGCCCATGTGGATTTTCCTTTTTTGGAAACTGGACTGTTTCAAGCGGTCAATGAATTGCTTGATAAACAGTTTACTCACCTAAGTGGGACAATGGTGGCATGGTCCGTGTGGCGCTTGTTACATGATGAAAAGCTGTTGGAAAACCCAGTTTATGCTTCCATCAAAACCTACTTAGGCGGAATCGAATCAGCACAATTGCTGGCCACCAAGCGTTGGCAGCTCAGTCAAAAGTTGGCCAAGTTAATGCTTGATTATGAAGCCCAGCGGCCTGAAATGGTCCACCAGTGGTTACAAGGTAAGCAAGTGTTCCACTCCAGTTCAGATACACGTTTGAAACAGTCTGAACAGCTTCAAAAGGACTTGTATTTACGTATTTACAACGCCGAATTCAGTCAACGCAGCATCACTTTATTCCAGGCTGCATTGAAATTAGAACGCCAACAATACAACAGCACCCAACAAAGTATCCATATTTTCACCCCTTCTAGGTTATCGCAATTGCACCGTAAACTGTTGTTGCAGTTGGGGCAGTTTATGAGTATTCACATATATTCGCTCAACGTGTGCTCCGAATATTGGGAGGATTTACAGACTGAGCAAGAGGTCAGGTGGCAACAGCGCTTGCTAAAATCATATAAGTCACACCCAGTGTCCACAGTGGATAACGATGGCTTGCCCACTGCTGATACAGTAACAGGAGAAGTGTTTGTTGAGTTGTCATCATTTGCAGATGAAAATGAACTGTTAAAAGCTTGGGGTAAACCGGGACGTGAAGCACTGAAGCTGTTCAGTGAAATTGAAGTGGATGCCATCCATCACTCAATTGCTTACCAGGATGATTGGCTGATACCGGATTTTTCTGCGGCCCATTCACTGTTGCATGTGCTGCAGTCTAATGTATTGAATCGCAGTGCCGCAGCAGCACAAATTCAAGCAAAGGATGCGTTGAGTAGTTTGCAGTTTGCTTGTGCTCCTTCCATCATCAGAGAAGTTGAGGCGGTGTATAACAGTATTTTGTGGAACCTCGAACAAAGTCCTGAATTGGCCCTGAATGAAATAGCGGTGTTGGTCACTGACATGAATCAATACCGTTTTGTACTTGAGCAGGTGTTTGAAGAACTTAACCATCAACATCAGTTGCAGCTGTCTTATGCGATTGTCGACAGCTCAGCGGCCAAAGAAAGCCTATATGCCGCTGCTGTATTGGACTTGTTTACTGTATTGGATGAAGATTTTATTCGATCGTCGGTGTTTAAGTGGTTGGACAACCCTTGTGTGCAAGCGGCCAATCACTTTGATGCCAATGATTGGCAAGACTGGTTGTCGGTGGTTGATCAACTCGGCATTTACTGCGGATTTTCTGCTCTGTATCCTGCCAGCCAAGACGATTACAATGTGGCTGTTGATCAACTGTTTACTTGGCAGCAGGGCTTGAGCCGATTACACCAATCATTGGCCACCGGGTCAGATAATGGCGCGGAGTTTGATGTCAGTGCCATAGGGGCTGAGCGCATTGGTCAGCTGAGTGTGTTACTGGAAACCCTTTATCAGTATAAGTTGCGACTGAATCAGGTACAAACAGCCGCTCAGTGGGAGCAACAACTGAATCAACTGTTCGACTTATTGATTGCAGTTCCGGCTGACAATCAGCAAGAACACAACATCCAAATGGCATTACAGCAATCATTGCTGAATTTGGCTGCAGCTGAACCTGATTTGCGCTTAAGTTTTGCTGACATCAAACAGTTCATCAGTCATGAGTTGCAACAATTACCGGCCAGTAAGGGCAGTTACCTGTCCGGTGGTGTGGTTTGTGCTGCCTTGCAGCCAATGCGACCCATACCTTTTAAATTGACCTATGTTTTGGGTCTGGATGAAAAAACCTTTCCTGGGCAAGTTCGCCATGAAACTCTGGATTTAACCCAACGATCTAGGCGCATAGGGGACATCAATACCGTTGAAAACAACAACTATTTATTGTTAGAAACGTTGATGTGTAGCCGTGAAAAGCTGTACCTTTCATACGTAGGAATGGATTTACTGCGAGACGAGATCATTCAGCCATCTCCCGCATTCAGTACGCTGTATCAATATGCAACGTCTTTACTTGATTTGAATGCGCTTGACTTGGATTGCCTGCCCATCACTCAATTGCCATTGGATGCCAGTGAGTCTGCGCATTTTGATGGCAGCCAATTAGAATTGCAGGATTGGGGGGTTAATTATTCTTTTGCCGATTACTTGCTCAAGGTCAATCGGCAACAAGCAGATTGGCAGCCACGCAGTAATGACTTGAGTCCAGCTCAACTGAGTGCATGGCAGCGCTTACAAGCGGTGAAGTCCCAAGAGCAAGCAGATATTGACAAGGTGCTGAATTTAAAGCAAATGGTCGATACCAACAGCAGTTCAGCCTCAGTGATACAGCTGGATGCCCAGCAATTGGCCGACTATTTAAGCAATCCACAGGCTGCGGTATTGCAGCAACTGGGGATTGAAAGCAAGCACCCAGAAGACCGTTCTTTGGTTGAGCATGAGCCAACACAGTTAACGCCTTTGCTTAAACATGCCATCTTCACAGACAGCATTAAACAATGGTTAGAGCAGCCACAGACAGCAAATTTGCCAACCATCATCAAGCAACAACACCAGCACCACTTAAGCCTGTCTCAAGCGCCCTTGGCATTGTTTGCTGATTTAGCTGAATTAGCCAAAGTAGCAGAGCCGCTGAATAAAGCGCTGGTTGATCAATTGGCTGATAAACAAGTTTTGGGGTCATTGAAAGTAGGCCAAGCCAGTACCCAAGCAACGGCGGATTTGGCAGTTGATGGTGTTTTGCTGACTCTAGACAATGGCCAACAAGTCCAAATCAACGGACTGGCTGAACAGCTGTACCAACAAGCCGGTTATTTAAGTGATCAAGTGGTCATCAGCAGCAGTAAACAATCCGGTGAATGGAATAAAAAACTGATTAAGCCATTCATCAATTGGTGTTTGTGGCAATTGTCCAATCAGGTTAATGTGGCAGAAGTGTTCAATGTCCACCTGGTGTTTCCTGACAAGTACCAACACATCGAATTCAAACAATGGTATGCAGCCGGTGCAAGTTTTGCCACAAAACCTGGCATCGAAAGTTACCTGCAAAAACTGGTGCAGCAGTATTTGGCCCTGCCAGCATATTTTTTACCCAGTGATTTATTGAATGATTTAAAGGTGACAACAAAACCAGAGGTGCCACAAGCAGTGCCTTTTCTTGGAAAGGGCTCCAAAGCCAAGAGCAACCATTATTTGGCCTATGAACATACTGACCTGTGCAGTGAAGACGTTCAAGCAGTGCTTACTAAGTACATGAGCGGTATGCACTGGCCCAGTTACGAAGAAATATTTCAGTTGGTCCAGGTGCAGCCCAGTGACGACCCGCTAACAACTTATCGACAAAATTTAATGCCACTATTCGCCATGGTAAAAGGCCGGCTTGATGTTGTGGAGCAGGGAGGTCAGTCATGAGAACAATCCATTTTACTGACATTCAAGCAGCTGCTGAAGTCAGCTTGCACCAACATGCGGTGATAGAGGCTTCTGCTGGCACCGGTAAAACCTATACTTTGATTGAATTGGTGATGCGCTTGCTGCTTGAAGAACGCATGCAAATAGAAAAATTGTTGTTGGTGACTTTCACCGAACAGGCCACCGGTGAGCTCAAAGCACGCATCCGTGAACGGTTACAAGATGAGCTGAGGCGAGCGACGGATGTTGCGTTGATTGCGCACTTAGAACATAACATTTTACAACTCAATCAAGCATCGGTTTTCACCATCCACGGCTTTTGTCATGGCGCATTAAGAGAGTTTGCTTTTGAGCAGGGTGCAGTGTTTGAAGCCGAAGTGATCAGTGATTACGATGTGTGGAATTTGACGCTGCGTCAAATGAAACGCCAATGGCCTGCAAACCAGCAACTGTTGAAGCAGTTGCAGGCTTATACAGCGGATAAGAAAATAACATCCATTGATGATTTGTTGCTGCAATTGGCAGCTCAGTTTAAACCTGAATTTGACACAATTTACCCCAACTCAACTGCACTGAATGTTCAAGATATTATTATTGATATCAGAGGCTTATTGGGTTTGTCTTTGGCTGAGTATGAAGCGCAATTTGTCGCACTAAAGGGCTTGAAGAAAACTTCGCATAAAACCCTGTGGTTGGGTGTTATTGAACCCTTTATCACTGCCTTGCAAGCGGCAGTGGATGCCGAAGACAGTGACGCTCTTATGCAGTTGTTAGCGTCAACGTATACGAATAAAAAGGACCTTAATGAAGTGTTTTTTAAAGGCTGTCCAGCCATTTATAAAGTTGATCACAAAGACGCTTTCGCGGGCGTCAATTTGCAGTCGTCAGCCCAATTGTTTGAGCTAATAACTGGGTTGAATGAGGTTTGGGAAAGCATTCAAAGCCACCAGCAGGGGCTGAAATATTCGGCCATCCCTGAGTTGTTAAATGAGTTGGTGCAACGCAGTCAGCACTATAAATTAGACCGTGGCTTGCTCAGTTATGACGACATGATTGTACGTCTGTGGCAACAATTGCGCCAAGAGGGAGGGCTGCCACAGGCTGATCAGTTGTTAAGTCGTGCATTAAGGGATAAATACCAAGTGGCCATCATCGATGAGTTTCAAGACACCGATATCAGGCAATGGCAAATATTTGAGCAACTGTTCCTCAAAGCATCGGGCAGTCAATCAAATGGACCTGATCACCGCTTGTGGGTGATTGGCGACCCCAAACAAGCCATTTACGGTTTCAGAGGTGCAGATTTACATACCTATGAAGCGGCGAAAACCAGCATCATTGAAAGTTACCAAGGAAACGCCTACCGTCTGGGTACCAATTACCGCACTGTTTCAGGTTTGATAACCGAGTTGAATCGATTTTTTGCCGATGCGGAAAGTGGCTGGTTTCAGCCCGAAGCGGTGCATGTAAAAGCGCCAGATTCGACTCTAATCGAAATTAACAAACAGCCACAAATAGTTGATAACAAAGGTTTAAGTTATTTCAATTGTCTGTCTGTTGAACAAAGTGATGCCGATACAGTGAAACGTCAGTTGGCAGAAAAAATTGTGGCCACCATCAAGCATCAAATCATCAACCAAGTGGAAGTTAAGTTAAAAGGCGAGCAGCGCAAGCTCAATGCTGCTGACGTGTGTATTTTGGTCAGGGGCAATAAAGACGCTGAATATATCGAGGCGGCTTTACAGCAACAGCATATTCCTTTCACCTTTCATAAAAAGAAAAACCTGTACCAATCAATAGAAGCCATACATTTCCATGTTGTACTGACAGCACTGGCCCGGCCGAATGAGATTAAGCGTGTTAACAACGCTTTGTTGACTTTATTTTTTGGCTTACAGCCCATGCAACTTGCAGATTTTGCAGCTGAGCAGCTGCCTGCTACAACCGAATTATGGCTCAGTACCAAAGAAGCGGTGCTGGCCAAAGATTGGGTTAAAGTGTTTGATTTGTTGCTGAATGAAAGTGGCGCCTTATTCAGGGCCAGAAACAACAGCCGACGCTTGGCAAATATCAAACAGTTAAAACAGCAACTGCTTAAAGCGGCCTTACAAAACAACCTGGGCGCGGATGCTTTGTTGAAATTCTTTCAACAAAAACGTCAACAAACATCCAATGATGAGGACTTACACCACAAAGACACCGAAAGAAATGCCGTTAAGATCATGACCATGCACATCAGTAAAGGCTTGGAATTCCCGGTGGTGTTTCTGTTTGGGGGCTTTGGTCAAGGTCCTGGTGATGCGTTTTTACAATTTTACGATGAACAGCGTCAGGGCATGGTATATGACTTGGTTAAACAACACCAGTTAGCGTATGAATCACAGCAACTTAAAGAGGCCCATCAGTTGTACTATGTGGCCATGACCCGTGCCATATTCATGCTGTTTTTGCCCTATGTAGACCAATCTGAAAACACCATCACCAGGCCAGGCTGGTATGTAAAAACAGTGATGCAGCGATTAAATGAAACAGGTATGCACCAACAAATACCAGCTGAAAGCAGTGACCAAGTGGTTCATATTGATTCATCACAAGGGCCAGTTGCAGCTGTAACTTACGATTTAAAACCACCACGGAACTTGTATTCAAGGCGTCGTAATTTAAACTCGTTTTCTTCTTTGAGTCAGCTTAAAAAGCAAAGCAGCTCCACAGCAATTGCTGCCGATTTCAGTCAAAGTTTGACTGCTGAATTGATCAGTACTGAGGATCGAATCAGGCCAGACAGCAGTGCCCTGTCAAGCCCACAAATTCCAGGAGGGGTTAAAACCGGACATGTGTTGCATGGTATATTTGAACATGTTGATTTCAAGCAAATCAGTGTGCATGAATCAGCTGCAGCTGTGTATCAGGATGCCGAGATCATGGCTGTAATTGATCAACAAATGCAGCAGTTTAAATTAGACAACAAAGCATTTGCTGATACAGTTAATAAAGGTGCGATGGAATTGAACGCTGAGAAAAAACAACCTTTGGATTACCGGCAGCAGTTTGCTGACTGGGCATGGCATACTTTGAACAAACCATTGGCTGCTCTGAATGGGCAGTGTTTGGCAGGTATTTCAGCAGCTGATCGTTGTCATGAACTGTCGTTTTTTTGGAACCACGGCACCACGCATTTAACTGGCTTCATTGATTTGTTGTTCGCAGTTCCGGGTAACGACGGTGCCACTGATTACTATATTTTAGATTGGAAAAGTAACTACAGTGCCAATGGCTACAGTCCTGCCGTGTTGTCAGATGAGGTGATGACCCAACACCAATACCACTGGCAGTATCAGTTGTATGCTTTGGCGGTGCAAAGTTGGTTTGATGCGCTAAACTTAAAAAACGCCCGTTTAAAAGGCGCAATATATGTGTTTTCTAGGGGCATTAACTGCCATGAAGCTGTACAGAATGGCGTGTTCTATGATGATTTCAGTGACCACAGCTGGCAGTTGGCAGACATCAAAACAGAGTTGTTGCAGATTGACCAATTTGGAGTGAAGTCATGAAGTTTCAGGTCACAGCACAGCATTTGGCCCATGTATTTGATGGTTTGAACTTAAACCATGAACGGGTGTTGAGTCACTTGAGTTTAGACTTGGGTCATGTGCAATTGCTGCGTGATTGTTACCAAGCATGGGAAACTGCCGATGAACAATTTTGGCTGGTGTTACTGGCTTTAGTTGATGCGGTGAACCAAGGGTCTTTGTGTTTGGATTTAAAACAGCCTTCGGTACAGCAAAAGTTACAAAGGTTAGGTGTCGAGCAAGTTTCAGAGTTGATGCGATCGATTGATTGGTCTGAGCTGCATTTGCAGCAAACAGCCATCCTACACTGTGAAAATGACTGTTTGTATTTTGCCAAATACCGGCAGTTAGAACAGCAGTTGCAAGGCGCTTTAGAACGCTTGTTGAGAGACTACGCGGGGCCTGAATTCACCGCACAGCAGGTGGCAGCAGCGGCTCGCCAAGTCACCGATGAACTGAGTTTTGAGCACATTGAAGCCCGACAGGTGCTGGCCATTGTCATCAGTTTGTTACAGCCTTTTGGCATCATATCTGGCGGCCCAGGCACAGGAAAAACCACCATCATGAGCTCAGTGTTGCGTGCCTTGATGTTATTAGGTTATCGACCGGAAGATGTGGTGTTGGCAGCGCCCACTGGGCGAGCGGCCAACCGCATGACTGAATCATTGCATGAAGTTTTGAGTCAGCACATCAAGGTGGTTGCCAATACCGATCAAGGTTTGATGGACCTTGAGGCCAAAACCATCCATCGGTTGTTGGGTGCGCGAGCTGGTTGGCGTGGTTTTCAATACGGTGCACACAATTTGGTGAATTGTAAATTGTTGGTGGTGGATGAGGTGTCAATGGTTGATGCGGCCTTGATGCGCCAGTTGCTGCAAGCTGTACCATTGGATTGTCGGGTGATTCTGTTGGGTGATCAGTTTCAGTTACCTTCGGTGGACTCTGGCGCAGTGCTGGCTGATTTAATGCCGCCGGTAGGCACCACAGACCAGTACAGTGAGTCGATGTGTCAAAACTTGGCCTTGGCACTGGATGGTTTTGCCTGTAAGTCGACTTTGATGGCAGAACTGACGCCGGTGAACACCGCACACCTGTTGACCGACCATGTGGCTGTTTTAACTGTGTCTAAACGCTGTCAACCTGACATTGCAGCGCTTAGTGAGCTCGTTCGGCAAGGACGCGCTGAGCAAATGTTTGAGTCAGACTTGTTACAAATTGCTGCAGAGGATTTCGTTGAGCAAACGGTTGAAGGCGTCTATTTTATGGCTGCAGATTCAGACTTTAAAACTTGGCAACGCAACTATTTAAACTGGATTAAAAGCCATTATTTTGCCCAATCAACTGATTTCAAAGCCTTAATAAAGCAGCTGCATGGGTTCGATGAAACCCAATTGACCCAATACCAAACACCACTAACACAAATTTTTAAGTTGATTAACAGCAACCGCATTTTGACCTTGGTTAATGAATCAACGGTAGGCAGTGTGCAAATCAATGAACATATCACCGCTCTAATGAAACAGCAGTTGGGCGTTTCAGGTATGCAAAACAGGTACCATGGTTCAGTCATCATGCTGGGTCAAAACAATACAACTTTAGGTTTGTTCAATGGTGATGTGGCGATTCTGTTGGCATCCAATAACGGTCAATTGCGTGCAGTACTGCCACACCAAGGCGGCTTTATATCACACTCCATCCATGTGTTGCCGCGCTTCACTTCAGCCTATGCCATCACTGTGCACAAAAGCCAAGGCTCTGAATTCCAACATGTGTTGATGCCTTTGCCAGAAGATGAAAATCACCGCTTATTAACCCGTGAAATCATCTATACCGGTATGACACGGGCCAAACAATCTGTCGGTATCTATGCCGCTCCAGAGGCTTTAAAAATGGCGGTTAAACGACAAACTAGCAGACACAGTGGTTTGCGCTTTTGGTACAATCAAGCACCTTAAAAACTGGTAACTGAGGGTGATTATGCAAAAGGTCAGAGGAGTAGGTGGTTTGTTTTTTCAGTGTGAAGAGCCTGAGAAGCTAGCGGCTTGGTACCAAAAATATTTAGGTATACAACTGGATGGTGATACCTATGGCATGTTCAATCCCAATGACGCACAAACTCTAGATAGAACCGTTTGGAGCACTTTCAGTAAAGACTCTGATTACTTTGCTCCATCAAAACAAGCATTTATGTTCAACTTTATTGTTGATGATGTGGCCGCCATGATTGCACAAGTGGTCGAAGGTGGTGCTACCCAAGCCGGTGAAATTGTCAAAGAATCCTATGGTGATTTTGGCTGGTTTATTGACCCAGCTGGATTCAAAGTTGAACTGTGGATGCCCAAATCATTTGAGACAACAGAATAAATACATGAAAACGATCAAAGACGTACGCATCCGTTTTATAGGTGCGGGAAATATGGCAGCCAGTATTATGGGTGGCTTAATCAATAAAGGCATGGGTGCCAGTCAAATCACTGCCAGTGACCCAGGGCCGGATCAACGTGCATACATTGAGAAACAATTCAATATTCAAAGCTTCAGTGAAAACAATGCGCACTTTGGTATGCCGGACATGGTTATCATTGCGGTTAAACCACAAATCATGAAACAAGTGCTACAAGATGTGGCGGTCAGTATTCGCAGCGCCTATCCATTGTTGATTTCAGTGGTGGCAGGAATTACCAGCCAACAGATCAACCAATGGTTACAAGCTGATTTGCCGGTGGTTCGCACCATGCCCAATACCCCGGCTTTGATTGGACAGGGCGCTATTGGCATGTATGCCAACACATTTGTCAGTGCAGAGCAGTTAACCTTAACCGAACAGGTGATGGCTGCTTTAGGCACCTCAATTTGGGTTGATGAAGAAAGCCAAATCGATGCCGTGACGGCTTTGTCTGGCAGTGGTCCTGCTTATTTCTTCATGTTCATGGAGTACCTACAACAGGCCGCGCAAAAACTGGGTTTAAGTGCAGCTGATGCAACTTTACTGGCAAAAAAAACCGCCATGGGTGCGGCGATGCTCGCTGACAACAGCACCGAAAGCTTACAGCGACTGAAAGACCGTGTGACTTCACCCAATGGCACCACGGCAGCAGCACTAGAAAGTTTTGATGCCAGTAACATCCAGCAAGTCATCGAACTGGCCCTGATTGCAGCGCATGAGCGCTCTGTTGAACTGTCGAAGGAATTTGATTAAGCCGATTTTTAAATCCAGCTGTCTGAAATAAGTGCCACAGGGCACTGCGAGGGATTTTTTGTTAATCACCAACTCAGAAAGCTGTTGAATATTCACATCAATCTATCTTGACTCCTTTATAATGGTCGGTTGTTAGTGATTTTTGTTGGCTTATTAGATGTTAAAGACCCCCATCAGCTTCAAAGGACCGGCCGGTCAAATTCAGCATTTTTTCGCTGAAAAAGTGATATATCAGGCCACCACATGGTTGCTGAATGGCCAGCTGAGTGCTTGGTCACATAACAGTGTTTCCCAAGTGTCCAGAGCCCAAGTCAGGGATGAAGCTGGTCAGTTGTTGCATGTCAGCATGCTGTGGCCGATTGAAAAACAAGCAGTTGAGAATTCAGAACCCTTGGGCACTTGTACTTGTGGCCTGCCACAACCATGTGTACACCTAGCAGCCTTGACTGTTTACAACAAAGCCAAGCTGGACCAACTGCCACCATTCACCCAACAAGTCAAAGCCCTGCGTGACATTAATAGCACGTTTATGGCATGGCTAAGCCGACAACAACATGACCCATTTCCGAATATGGCAAGGCACCGAGTTATTTATGTGCTGGATCAAACCAAGGATGGCAAAATCAAGGTCAGCTTGTTCAAAGCTTATTTAACTCAGGAAGACCGCTACGAAGTGAAGGCTGCTATTGACAGCAGTCTGTATTTTAAAAAACAACTGCCTAAGTTTGTCAGTTTGGCCGACCAGTATGTGCTGTATCAAATGAACCAAAATGGTTTGGCCAAAGTGCATCAATTCACCCTTGACAGCAGTGGTGATAAGGCCGAAACCAAGTCGTATGAGTCAATGCTGGTGATGATGCTGAAAACCCAAAGGTGCTTTTGGAAAGCCAGTTACCGGCCGCCCATCAGTTTCCATGAAGTAAGTGAAAAGCTGCCTGCTTCGGCCATTAGTTTAACTGCAAACCTGCAGTTTTTGGTAACTGAAAATGCGGCCAATTTAAAAGTTTCACAGCCAAGCAAGCCACAAAACTTAAGTCAGTATACTGACCTTGAAGTGAGTTTATACCTCACCACCTCACCCATCAGTTTGGATTGGAATGCACTGCCGGTACAGCAAATTGATGTGGCGCAACCGCATTTTTTGCTCGGTCAAACATCATTTGATTTGCAAGATTTAATCAGTGGTGCGGTGGTGGTCAGTGCTGAACAATTAACAGCGGTTGCGGCTGCCTGTTATCAAATTCAAAAGTTACCCTCAATATGGGCTGAGTTTGAACCTCCAATCAGTCAATACTTCCACGTCAATGACCGCCATGCTGGTGATGATTTTACCGCCATTGCACCGCTATTGGTGGCCTTACAGGAAATGGATTGGCAGGTGGACATAGCGCCTGAATACCGTTTAAATCACCTTTCTGTAGATCAGTGGTATGTTGATGTTAAGCCAACAGCACAGCACAGCAAAGGCGCTGAGGGCGGTTGGTTTGATTTGCAAATTGGTATTGAGGTCAATCAACAGAAATTTAATTTGGTACCTTATCTGATCAAAGCCATAAAAACCGGTGGCTTTGATGCAATCAAACAGGAACTGATGATTCAATTAGACCAAGGTGTTAATGTAGGGGTGGCCAAAGAGCAGCTGCAACAAATCATCGCCACCATCAGTGAATTATATGACGCCAAAACTGGGGTAGCGAAAAGCAAGGGCGAGTCATTGCTGTTGAACCAACATCAGTTGCTGCGCATGGCACAAGCAAAGCAACAACTAGAGTCTGCTTTGCAAATCAATCAGTCACCATTGAATTGGTTGGGTAGTGACGAAATTCAGCAGCAAGCTGCCGCCTTACAAAACATCAGTCAATTGGAGCTGTTGTCAGCACCCAAGGGCTTGCAAGCACAACTCAGGCCTTACCAACAAGAAGGCTATTCTTGGTTGATGTTTTTGGCCTCACACCAACTGCATGGGTTATTGGCAGATGACATGGGTTTGGGTAAAACACTGCAAACCTTGGCCTTTATACAAGCACAAAAAACTGCCAACCCACAGGTGCCCACTAGCGTGATAGTGGCTCCCACCAGTTTGTTGGGTAATTGGTCTGCGGAAGCGGCTAAATTCACCCCAGATTTAAGGGTGGGCATAATGACAGGAGCCAGTCGGCAAAGCATGTACCAAGCCTTCGATCAATATGATTTGATTGTGACCAGCTACGGCATAATCAGTCGTGACTTTGTTGATTTGAACCAACAAAAAATACACCTGTTGGTGTTGGATGAAGCCCAAGCCATTAAAAACCGCAAAACCCAAGTGGCGCAGATCATCAAACGTTTATCCGCTCAGCATCGGCTGTGTTTAAGTGGCACACCCGTTGAAAATCATTTGGGTGAATTGTGGTCTATTTTCGACTTTTTGATGCCAGGTTTTCTGGGCAGTGAAAAACAATTTCAGCAACACTATCAATGGCCGATTGAAAAACAAGCTGACGAACAAAAATTAACTGAGCTACAAACCCGGTTGGCGCCCTTTATTTTACGCAGAACCAAAGCTGAAGTGGCCAAAGAGTTACCGGATAAAAGTGAAATCATTAAATACATCGATCTGGAAGAATCACAGGCCACGGTTTATGAAAGTATTCGTTTGACCATGGCTGAAGAAATTCGCCAAGCAGTAAAAAGCCAACAGAACAACCAAATATTGATCGGTAATGCCTTGTTGCGCTTGCGCCAAGTGTGTTGTCATCCTCAGTTGGTTCAACTTGAATCAGTTGAGTCCAATGCACAATCAGCCAAATTGAACTGGTTACTTACCGCTTTGCCTAATTTGGTAGAAGAGGGCAGAAGGGTGTTGATTTTCTCCTCTTTTACCAGCATGTTGAAAATCATTGCCAATGAGTTAGAACAACTGCAGATTGATTATTTCAAACTGACAGGCAGCACCTCCGCAGCCAAACGGACTGAGTACATCAAAGGTTTTCAAGCCTTAGAAAAGTCGGTGTTTCTGATCAGCTTAAAGGCCGGTGGAGCTGGCATTAATTTGACCGCAGCTGATACAGTTATTCATTATGACCCGTGGTGGAACCCGGCTGCAGAACAGCAAGCCAGCGACCGGGCACATCGCATAGGCCAGGACAAGCAAGTGTTTGTGTACAAGCTGATCACCCGTGGCACAGTTGAAGAAAAAATTCACAACCTACAACAACAAAAATCACTGCTGGCAGACAATGTATTGGCCGCCAACAGTCCCATCAGTGAAGTTTTGGGACAACACCAATGGCAGGATTTGTTGGCACCATTCTGAATTGATACAACAACTGTTCAAGGTAGAGCTAGATGTGCTTATGCTGCTTACATAAATAGCGTTTAAATGTTGGCAATTGTTCACATCATTTTTAGCCCTGTGGTGGTAACATGAGTGCTTTTTAATTGATTGATAAAATAATGAAGAAGTTAATTAAATGGGTGGTAGGTTTAGTTATAGCATTGGCCTTATTAATGGTTTTGGCGGTATTTCTGCTACCGGTATTCTTTGACCCGAATGAACATAAACCACAAATTCAGCAAATGGCAGCAGACAGTATAGGCCGCGAAGTGGTGTTGAATGGGCCCATAGAGTGGTCTGTATTCCCTTGGCTGGCTATCAATTTAAACGATGTTTCTGTCAGCAACGCACCAGGCTTCAAAGGTGATTACATTGCTGAAGTTGAACAAGTGGCAGTGCGGGTTAAGTTGTTGCCCTTATTGCGCCAACAAATTCAAATTGGTCAGGTTGAACTGCAGCAACCCAACATCAACTTACAAGTTGCTAGATCTGGCAGTAATAACTGGCAATCAATCATGGATCAATTGGCAGATGGTGAAGATTCAACTGCCGATAGCAACGCAGCTATTAACTTAGAAATCGAAGGCATTAACATCAACAGTGGTGTTTTGTCCTATACCGATTCAGCTGCTGATCTGGAATTACAGTTAACTGCATTAAATTTCACCAGTGCAGCAATCAAGTCTGATGTACCCACACCCATGTCAGTAAAAGCCAAATTGAGTCTGGCAGCACAACAGTTAGATGGCCAGTTACAAGCAGCGTGGCAGGCTGAGGATGTGGTCAATGGTGGCGGCATGAAAATGACTTTCAGTCAGTTGAAATTCAAAGGCCACTCTGCAGCGGTACCATTGAGTTTCGACACATCAGGTCAAGTTGAACTGGACTTGGCTCAGGACACATTAACAGTCGAAAGTTTGCAATTGGCTTATGGTGTGATGCAGATAAACACACCAGTTAATGGCAAACAATTATCCGGCAACATGGCTTTGTCAGGAGCATTAAAAATTGCTGAATTTTCATTGGCTGAATTATTTGCCCAAATGGGCTCGCCTTTGGTTAACCAAGCCGACAATGACTTGTCGGGCAACATGAAATGGTCATTAATAGGTGATCGCTTACAGCTGCAATCTATAGCCATGCAATTGGATGATTCTGGTATCAGTGGTGATGTGGACATCAAAAAACTCAGCCAACTCAATGGCCAGTTTAATTTAAACGTTGACAGTTTGAATTTGGATCACTACTTACCAAGTGCTGAAGCCGCCAGCACAAGCAGTGACAGTTCAAGTTCAACTGCACTTGATTTGGGTAAAATGAACGGTCAAATCAACATGCAAAAACTGGTGGCCGCTGGCGTTACACTCACGGACATTACCTTGAATATTCGTACTGATGGCAAGAATTTAACTGTAGAACCATTGAAAGCTGGTTTTTACCAAGGCTTGCTCAACACCCGTTTAAAACTGCAGCCTGATAACCGCACAGAAAAACTGCATATCACACATCAAATGCAAGATTTTCAAGCCGGTGGTTTGTTGACTGATTTGATCGGCAGTGAATATTTAACAGGTTTGGGACAATTGAATGCCGACATCAAAGTTGACCAGCCTTTCAGTGCAAGGCCGTTGCAAAGTGCCAATGGCAGTGTTTCATACACATTGACTGACGGTGATATTGTCGGTATTGATGTGTTTCAAATTTTGCAGCAAAGCTTGAGTTTGTTGAATAAAACAGATGCACAACAGGCCAATTCTGAACTGAAAACCGCCTTTGGTTTGATGGAAATCAAAGCCGATATCAACAACGGCGTATTAAAAACCAACAAGCTGGTTTTGAACTCACCTTATTTCGACCTCAATGGTGCCGTTGAAATTGATTTGGATCAACAAACCATCAAGGGCACCATCAAGCCGATGTTGACCAACATTCCGCAAGGGGTCTTGAATAAGAATTTTGAAAAACTGATTGATGTCAGAATACCCGTTAAATTATCTGGCCAGCTATTGGAACCAAATATCTCGATTGATCTGGCTGCATTGGTTTTGGCCACCCAGCAAGCTAAAATTGATGAGAAAAAAGCCGAACTCAAAGAAGATTTGTTTGATGCCATTTTGGGCAGTAAAAAAGAGTCAACTCAGGCTAAGGACAACACAGCGGCAGAGGGTGAAGCCGCAGAGGGCGATGCTGCAGAACCAGAGTTAACCGACAGAGAAAAGAAACGGGCCGAAAAAGACCAACTTAAACGTGATTTATTGGAAGGCTTGTTTAAGTCAAAGAAAAAACCCAAGGAAGCTCAAGAAGAACAGGCAGAGCCCACTGATGAGGGTGATGGTGGTGGTAATTAATTGCTGGTTTTAGAGCAAAAATACAGGCAGTGGCTTGATTGAACATCGGTTCATGGGTTGCTGCCTTTGCTGTGCAAGAACTGGTAGATCACTTGGGCCATTTTTTCACTGATGCCGCTGACCAGTTTAATTTCATCTAAGCCGGCTTTGTTCAAACCTTGAATGCCGCCAAAATGTTTAAGCAGCTGATTCCTTCGTTTGGTGCCAATCCCAGGAATGTCTTCCAAGGTTGAAGTATTGCGTGATTTTTTATAGGCTTTGCGGTGGCTTTTGATGGCAAATCTATGGGCTTCATCGCGGATGTATTGTATCATCAAAGACAACAAGCCATGACTTTCCGGCTTTATGAACTGTTTGGTGTCCGGCAGGTAAATCCTTTCCTCACCTGCAGTTCGGTGATCATCTTTGGTAACACCAATGACTCGAATACTGGTGATGTCTTGTGCCTCCAGGATGGCCAAAGCTTGATTCACTTGTCCTTTGCCGCCATCGATCACAAAAACATCTGGGTAAGTCAGTTTACTTTTTTTGATTGAGGCCAAGCGCTTTTCTATCACTTGGCGCATGGCAGCATAGTCATCAGCTGCAGTGATGTTTTCCATGATGTATTGCCGGTACATTTTTTTCACCGCACCCTTGTCATCGAACACCACGCAAGAAGCGCGGGTGTGCTCACCCATTTGATGACTGATGTCAAAGCATTCAACCCGCTTAGGCGCTTGTTCAAAGCCCAGTTCTGTTTGCCACAAAGCCCACTTATTTTGCCACGTTTGGTATTTATTGGCTTTGATGGTCAAAGCATTTTGCATGTTTTCTTCGGCTTGTCTGAGTAACTTCAAACGATTGCCTTTGGGTTTTGAAGTGACAAACACTTTTTTGCCTTTAATGGCTGACAAGATGTCCGTGATTTCAGCTTTGTTACTTGGGTCGATGTTGCACAATATGGCATCGGCAGTGATTTGGTCGTCATAATACAGACCCAGAAATGCATACAGGAATTCAGCCAAAGTGGTTTCTTTGGGGGCTGAGGGGTAGTGGTTGCGGTAACCCATAAACTGACCATTGCGCACCGTGCCAACAGTGACAATGTATAAATTGTTTTGCTGAGCCACCGTAACCACATCGAAATTATCATCGGGCTGCATTTCCACCGATTGTTTGGCTTGTATCATGCGAATGGCTTTGATTTGGTCACGGATACTGGCAGCTTGTTCGTAGTGCTGTGCATTGGCAGCCTGTTCCATGCGGTGCATCAGAGAGTCCACCACTTGATTGGATTTGCCTTCGATAAAATCAAAGGTATATTGCAGTTGCTGTTGGTATTCAGCCGGTGTGACATAGCCTACACAGGGCGCAGTGCAGCGGTTGATTTGGTGTTGTAAACAAGGCCGTGAACGGTTTTGGAATGTGCTGTTATTGCATTGCCTGACTTTGAATACTTTTTGTAAAAAATGCAATGAATTACGCACGTAGTTGGCGCTGGGAAAAGGGCCGAAATAACGGCCTTTGCCATGTTTTTTGCCACGCCTGAATTCAATCAAGGGAAATTCATCTTCATTCACTGAACAGTAAATATAAGGGTAACTTTTGCCGTCTTTTAACAGCACATTGTACTTAGGGCTGTGCTTTTTGATCAGCTGGTTTTCTAACAACAAGGCTTCGGCTTCAGAGCGGGTGATATGAAACGCCATGTGATCAATGGTCGCCACCAATGCCATGGTTTTGTTGTCTTTGGCTTGGCCGGTGAAGTAGCTTGCCACTCGATTTTTTAACACCCGAGCCTTGCCAACATAGATCACTTCGTTGTCAGCGTCAAACATCTGGTAAACGCCTGGCAGCTTTGGTAAGTCTTGGACAAATTTTTGGTGGTTAAAGGTTGGCATACTTACAGATATAGGGTGTCATGGCTTGGCTTCAACCCAACCTGATTCACCGTCGCGGTAAAATTCATTTTTCCAAATAGGCACTGTGGCTTTGGTTTGGTTCAAGATATACTCACAGGCTGCAAATGCCGCTTGGCGATGGTCGGCAGATACACCGATCCAAATTGCTACATCACCCACTTGCAAGCGGCCAACACGATGACAACAACAGGCGGCATTGATGTCGAATTTTTGCATGGCAGCATCGATGATGGCATTGCCTACTTGTAAGGCCAGTTTTTCATGAGCTTCATAGTGTAATTCTAGCACCGCTTTACGGGGGGTATCAGCGGTGCAGTTGTGGTTCCTTACCCAACCTTCAAAACTGACGAAGCCGCCACTTTGCGGGTTGTCAACTTGTTGTTTCAAGTTATTGATGTCAATGCTTTTATTGCTTATGCTGAACATTCAGCCGCCTGCTGCAGGAGGGAGGAAGCCCAGCACATCCCGGTCATTAAGCAGGTCGTTCCATTGGGCAAAGTTGTCATTCAGTATGGGTTTGATGGTGGCAGTAGCAGCTGTGCAGTTGTGGGTTGCGCATAAGTCTAAATAAACCGCTTCAATGCTGGTGGTGTTATTTGGAATTTTATACTGCAGTGGTTGTTGGCTGAAGGTTGATTGCAGTTGGCCGTAGAACTCAATCGTAATTTGCCCACTTGCTTGTTCAGAACCTGGTGTCTGGTCACTGCTAAAATCAGCGCGACCACCTGATTTAGCCAACAGCCGTGTTTCAGTAATGAGGATGTTGTGACTCAAGGCTTTGCACATGTCGTAGATGGTCAGCGCGGCTACAGAGGCACCGGTCAAGGCTTCCATTTCAACCCCAGTTTTACCAGAGGTTTTACATTCGCAATTAATAATAAGGTCTTGATTATTATCTACATTTATCACTATCTTGCAGTTGTCCAAAGCCAATGGATGGCAAAATGGAATCAGTTCATGGGTTTGCTTCGCTGCCATCACCCCAGCAATGATGGCGGTCTGAAACACCGGGCCTTTTTTACTGTTTATTTCGAAACCTTCACTTGCATGCGCTTGATGAAGTGCGGCTTTTACAGCAGCCGGTAACAGCACCTTGGTTTGTGCAGTTGCGGTGCGACTGGTGATTGGTTTGTCACTGACATCAACCATGCTTGGGTTGTTGTGTTGGTCAATGTGGCTCAAGGTTTTATCGGTATCTGGTTTCATGGTGTTTCTCTAGCCGCCAATCACAAACATTTCGACCTTAGGTAAAGTGTTTTGTTTGGCGCTGGTGCGTTGTGCAGAATATTGGTCTTGGCGGTGCTGCCAAATGGTGCTGATGGCAGTCAACAATTCATCAGGTTGGTCAATCAGTGTTTTGATGCTGCGACCTTGGTTGGCGAATAAGCAGGTATAAATTTCCCCTTGGGTACTGAGTCTGGCACGGTTGCAGTCTTGACAAAACGGCTCGCTGATAGAAGAGATCAGACCAAACTCACCCAGCCCGTCATCAAAAACATAACGACTGGCTACTTCTCCAATGTGGTTGGCAGGTTTAGGGCTGAATGGCCAACGTGCTGCGATCATCTGCAGCACTTGTTTGGACTGATAGACCTGTTCAGCTTGCCACCCATTGAGGTTGCCCACATCCATAAACTCAATGAATCTGACCACCACGCCAGTGCCACGGAAGTGCTCAAGCATGGGTATGATTTGGTCTTCGTTGACTCCTTTTTGCACCACACAATTGACTTTGACTTGTTTGATTTCAGTTGCTAAGCACTTTTCAATGCTGTTCAGAATGTTATTTAGCGGGTACTGACTGCCAGTAATTTGGGCGAATTTATCTGCCTCCATGGCATCCAAACTGATGGTGATGCGGTCCAGTCCAGCGCTGACTAAATCTGCCAACACAGGATTTAATAAGCCGGCGTTGGTGGTCAAAGCCACTTCTTCTATGCCTTTGATGCTTTTTATCTTTCGTATCAGATTTGATAGGTTTTTACGCAACAAGGGTTCACCACCTGTTAGTCTGATTTTATTGACACCCAATTGCGCAAAAGCTTTTACCACTGCTGTGATTTGAGTGAAGCTGAGTTGTTGTTCACTTTGACTGTGTTGGCGCATCACCTCAACATGTTCTGCAGGCAAGCAGTAGTTGCAGCGAAATTGGCAACGGTCTGTCAGAGAAATGCGCAAGTCTTTCAGCGGTCGCTGTAATTGGTCTAGGACAGGTGGGTTGGCCGCATCAGCCATGGTAGCCATCAAGCAAGGACTGCCATTGTTGGCTTAATTGTTCCGTGTGCTTATTGTCACTGACTTTTTCAACCGATCTTTTCAATCGATTCATATTGTCTTGTTGCCATTGTGTTTTAGGGGTTCGAACCTCGCCTTTATCAAAGTCAATTATAAAAGCTTGGTCATCATTCAATAAAATATTGTGTGCATTGAGGTCAGAGTGGTAGATGCCGTTGTGGTGGTATTGGGCAATGGTGGTGCCAATTTTATGCCATATACTTAAGCTCATAGGATCGTCGCTGCTGATGGCTTGAGCCAGTGTCATTTTGTGTTGAATGTGTTCCATAATCAGGTCATTGCGGTAAAACAAACCTTTTTTAACAATCAATGCAGCCACTGGTTTGGGACTGGGTAAGTCCAACTGTTGCAGTTTATTGAGTAACTGGTACTCGCGGTAGGCACGGGTATTTTCTAGGCCGGTCCAAAAGTAACGGTCACGATTGAGCTTGGCATACAAGCCTCCACGGAAGTAGTGCCGTATCACCCATTTACCCCATTCGGCTTTGATGACCCAGGTAGAGCCACGGCCAGAATTGGCTCCCAGTAAGCGACCTTGATTCATCCAGTAGTCTTGCTCAAACCATTGTTGATTGACTTCATCTTTCAATGAATCTGAGGTGATGATTGAAAGATTATTTTTTTTGATTGTGTGCAAGTTGTTGGCTTGGTCGATGATAGAATGGCTTATTTTAAATGATTTAGCTGATGACAACAAACCCAAGTTCAAAACCACAGCCAAATCCGCAGAAAACTCAATACAATCAGTCAATGAAAATTTGTATCTTTCGCTTGTCTGCCATAGGTGATGCGACGCATGTTGTGCCGGTGGTAAAAACTTTACAAAAACATTTCCCCAACGCCCAAATTACGTGGGTGATAGGTCAGCTTGAGCATAAACTGCTGCAGGGCTTGCCGGGAGTTGAATTTATTGTGTTCAATAAATCCAGTGGTTGGCAAGGTGTAAAAGCCTTGCGCAAACAATTACAAGGAAGGTGTTTTGATGTGTTGTTACAGATGCAGTTGTCGCTGCGGGCCAATTTGGTGTCCAGGCTGATTAAAGCCAAACGACGCATTGGTTTTGATCGACACCGCTCCAAAGAGCTGCATGGCTTGGCAGTCAACGAGCGCATACCTTATTTAAAAGACTGTCATGTGCTTGATGGCTTCATGCAGTTTGCAACTTACCTGGGTTGTACAGATAAATTAATGGATTGGCACATTCCTGTCAGTGATGAAGATCAGCAATTTGCCACGCAATACATTGATGGCAATAAAAAAACCTTGATCATCAGTCCTTGCTCAAGCCATGAGTTGCGAAATTGGTCAGTTACTAAATATGCAGCATTGATAGATGCAGTGGTAGAAACACTGCAGATGCAGGTTATTTTAACCGGCGGACCAGCAGCCAAAGAACAGGCTTTTGTGGCTGCAATAGCCACCACAAGTCATCATCCAGTGCTTAATTTGGCAGGTAAGGACACCTTGAAACAACTGCTGTGTTTGCTCGAACAAGCAGATTTGGTGGTTTCTCCAGATTCGGGGCCTTTGCATATGGCCGGTAGTGTGGGCACACCAGTGATTGGTTTATTGGCTGCCAGTAATTACCAAAGATCAGGTTCCTACCAATTTCCAGAGTTGACCGTTGACTTGTACCCAGAGGCTTGTCAGAAATTCCTCAATAAATCGGTGGATGAAGTTAAATGGGGCACCAAAACAGAGTTTGAAGGCGCTATGGATTTGATTACTGTCGAAGCGGTGATGCACAAAGTTAAGACTTTATTTTAACTGTCACTGCTGATGGTGAGTCAAAAGTTCGTTACAGGTGTGTAGTTACCAAACGTAAATCACCCTGGCATCAACCAAAGGGTGGGCATAATCCAATTCACCAATTTTCTTATTGACCATGCGTTTAACTTGCCCAGTAACGGTGACGGCTTTGCGCATAAAGCTGGCTGGTTCCAAAAAAGTAGGCTTACAAGCAATAAAACGTCCTTGGTCAATGCGTACACGCCTGGAGGGTCTGCCTACTTCATCAGCCACTTTGGCACGGATGGTTAAACAGCTGTGTTTTTCAGTGTTTTCTACATCAACCACAAAACCAGTCCAGCGGATGTTGAGGTCTTTGATGGGTTTGGTTTGATAGGCCCTGGGGCTGATGTCACTGAAGTTCCCACGCAGTGGTTGTGGTGGTTGAACACAAGCACTTAAAAGCAGTGTAGATAAGGTGATAGTAAGCAGTTTTTTCATGGTCAAATAAGTTGTGTCAATCTTCATTATTATCATCATATAACTTGAATAGCAGCTGAATCAAGCGCAAATATTTAACTTGTAGAATTCAAACCTAAGCAGCCTTGATGGGATTTCAAGCTTGACTCAGTAAGCCATTCATCAATACAACGGTGCCAACAAACAACGCCACCAAAAAGCAAAAGCCGATGAATTCAGCAAAAAAATGCCACACCAACGACCAAGTATGGCTGTGCTTATAAGCCAAATGAGCAATCAAAATGGTTGCCATGCTGGTCAATAAAACATAGGCCAGCCAATTAGGCATGGCGAGGATTAAAAAGCTGCCACCTAGTAACAAAAAAGTGGTGATAACTGGAGTGATTGATTTAATCATAATATGCCCTTAAGTGAATGAATGACTTAATTAAATCACCGGTGTTTCGCAAAACATGAGAATGGCTAAAAATATGGGTTGTTCTGTATCACGTTGGCAAAGAAATATTACAATTATTTGAATATTAGCTGGTGGATGGTTTAAAATCATTAGAATGTGTGCAGCTAAAAATATATTAAAAGAAGTCTTTGGTTACGACCAATTTCGCAATCAACAAGCCGAAATTATTGACGCCATAGTTAATGGTGAAGATGCTTTGGTTTTGATGCCGACAGGTGGTGGTAAGTCCTTGTGTTTTCAGATTCCTTCCATCGTAAGGAAAGGAGTTGGCGTGGTGGTTTCACCGTTGATTGCATTGATGCAAGATCAGGTCAATGCTTTGCAACAACTGGGTGTAAAAGCAGCCTATATCAACTCAACCTTATCTGCCAGTGAGGTCAGTGAGGTAGAACATCAGGCCAGAACAGGTGTGTTAGACATGTTGTACTTGTCGCCAGAAAGGTTGGTCGGTGAGGAAACCCAAGCCTTTTTAAAAACCATTGATGTGGCCTTGTTTGCCATAGATGAAGCCCATTGTGTGTCGCAATGGGGTCATGATTTCAGAAAAGAATACCAACAATTGTCGGTATTGCACGAACGTTTTCCAGACATTCCACGCATTGCATTGACCGCCACAGCAGATCAAAAAGTTCGGGCTGAAATAGTCAAAGAATTACAGTTGGATGGCGCGAAAATATATGTGTCCAGTTTTGATCGGCCTAACATCACTTACGCGATTGAAGAACAGGAAAATGGTAAACAACAATTGTGGCGTTTTATCAATGACAACCACCGCAATGATGCGGGCATTGTTTATTGTTTATCACGTCGTAAAGTCGAGACTGTAGCCAGCTTTTTGTCTGGCAAAGGCCGCAAAGCACTGCCGTACCATGCTGGCTTATCCGGCAGGGTCAGGGCCAACAACCAAAGCCAATTTTTACGTGAAGACGGGGTGATAATTGTTGCCACCATCGCTTTTGGGATGGGCATAGATAAGCCCGATGTCAGGTTTGTAGCGCATTTCAGCATGCCAAAAAACATTGAATCTTACTACCAAGAGACTGGCCGTGCAGGTCGAGATGGCAAAGCTTCGAATGCTTGGATGGCATATAACTATAAAGATGTGGTGATGCAGCGGCAATTTATTCGTGACTCAGATGCTGCTGATGAACATAAAAATGTATTACACAATAAATTAGATTCATTGGTCGATTTGTGTGAACAGTTGGACTGCAGAAGACAAACATTGTTGAAATATTTCGATGAGCCTTTGGCTGAGCCTTGCGGTAATTGTGATAATTGTTTGAACCCACCAGAAAAAATTGATGCCAGTAAAGAGGCCCAAATGGCTTTGTCAGCAGTTTACCGCACCGAGCAACAATTCGGCATCATGTATTTGATTGATATTTTATTGGGTCATGATGGTGATGAACGGGTGGCCAAACTCAAGCACCATGAACTGAATGTCTTTGGTCTCGGTAAAGACCATGTAAAAACCTGGTGGCGTCGTTTGTACCGCCAATTAATCAGCCAAAGCTACCTAGATGTTGAACCAGAATTTGGTTCCTTGAAACTCACAGATAAATCCAAAGCCATTTTAAAAGGTGAAGAATCCTTCTATTTGCGGGATGTGGTCAAAGCCAAAAACAAGACCAAGAAAGCCGATGAGGTGGACTTAGGTCGACATGATCAAATCTTGTGGGAAGCATTGAAAAAATTAAGAATGGACTTGGCTTCTGATCAAGGCGTACCGCCGTATGTGATTTTCAGTGATGCATCGTTACTGGAAATGGTGAAGAAACGACCTGTAGAGGGTGAAAAATTCATGTATATTTCGGGTGTGGGTGAGTACAAGTTGGCCAAGTATGGTGAAGAGTTTATTCAAGTAATTAAAGCCAATCCATTACCTAAAAAACTGGATAACCGGCTTGATGATGAGGTCAACGTTTCCCTGGATCACTTTTTAGAACATAAATCGGTAGAAACAGTGGCTGAGGTTTTGGGCATTAATATCAACACGGTTTATATGCACCTGTCGAAAGCCATTGCTGTCGGCTTGGTAGACAAAAAGGACGTCACTGGTTTAGTCGATGCTGACATTGATTACATCATTCAAATGGCCGAAATGACTGGTTATTTAGAAGAGAAAAAACTCAAGCCGGTGTTTGATGCCTTGGACGGTATGTATGATTACGGCACTTTGCGCTGCGTATTGGCTGAGTTAGAGTAAGCAATTACTTGTGTTGTGTATTCTGCACACCACCAGCGATTAAGCTGTCGGCTAAATTAAGGTTTTTGTCTACCTGAATCAGCTGTTTTAAGAGTTGTACTGTCATGCGGTAAAATAATCCTGTATGATAAATAAGGTGCAGACCCTATGTTAAGCAATGTTTCAAGGATTCAACGAAATAAACAAAGACAATGAACCATCCACTTAAACGTAAAGACCTGTTGATAATCTGTGTTGTTGGTGTCATAGCTGCCACAGTCAATTTATTCAGGCTGCCGTTGTTTTTCGAGTCTGAGTTTGTTTTTGGTCCGGCTTTGGTGTTACTGGTCGCGGTATTCAGAGGACCATGGGTTGGGCTGTTAACCAGTGCCATAGCCAGCTTGCCTCTGGCTATGGCGTGGGGCAGTTTCTGGTCTACACTGACTTTTGGTTTAGAAGCTTGGGTTGTCGGCTATATTTGCGCGCACAAAAAAATCAATGTCATGCTGGTGGTCATTTTTTACTGGTTGTTTATCGGTATGCCAATCTCATGGTATGCCATATCTAGCTATGGACAAGTTCTAGATTCACACCGCACTTCAATTCTAATTAAACAACTGACCAATGGTATTTTGTATGCTCATGTGACTGCATTGTTGTTGTACCTGCCTAAAATAAGGAAATTGTTAAGGCGCAACGTTAAGCAACACATGTTTTCTATCAAAGAACAGTCGTCCTATGTGATTTCTATTTTACTGATTACAGTGGGTATCTTGTTTTTTTTCTATGCGTTCAACTTAACCATTAAAAACAGCAGTGATAAATTCAGTATTGAACACCAAATGAGACACAACAGTCTGGCTACCAGCATGAATTTGTTTTTAACACGAAAAATCAGTGTGTTGAATGAATTTAAATACACTTTGGCAAGTGTTTGGGACAATGAGAACAGGAGGGCTGAATTTCTACTTCAGTTCAATTCAAGGTACCCTGAGTTTAAAACCATGCTGGTAGCAGATGCTCAAGCCAATTTAATCCACTCATCACCAGCAGCATTGGTGGCCAATGTTAAGGCGCAAAATGAATCCATTAATATTTCCGATCGTGACTATTTTAAATCCGCCATCAACAGTGATGAGGTCTATGTCTCACCTGGGTTTATCGGCAGGGGATTTGGCAATAGCATCATTTCAGCTGTCAGTGTTGGGATTCCTGATCTCAGCAACGAAAGCCAAAATGTAGGTGTTTTGGAAGGTTCTTTTATATTGGACTCTTTGAATGAATTTCAACGTTTTGTCGATGTCGTAGGCGGTGATGTGGTTGGTTTGCTTTTAGACCAAGATGGCAATGTTTTGTTGTCTTCAGAGGGCCTGGTGTTGAAAAGCTTAGAGCCCATTGAAATGCAGCATGTTGCGGCCAGTGTCTATCAGAATGATTTGGTCAGCATCAAACAAGATGATAGCAAGGACTTGGAAAATACTTATTATTATTACGGTGAAACTCAGTTTGATTGGAACTGGAAGTTAATAACCTTACAGAACGAGTCCAGGTATGCCACGGTGGTTGAAAAAACTTTGGTGTATTTTGCCATTGCTATTGTGTTGATGGTTTTGATTGCTGAATTGTTGGCCCATTTAATCAGTCATCGGTGGTCGTATTCAATGCAAAAACTGAATCAAATGGTTGAGTCTGATGAAGGTTTTAATGGTGAGATTACGGATTTCGAAAACAACGAAAGATTGCCGGCTGAAGTGATTAACTTATTCCATGAAATCAAAAACAGTCGCCAAGAAATTGAAAGTATAAACAAAAGTTTGCAAGACACCGTAGCGGAAAGAACAGAAAAGTTGCACTTGGCCAATATTCAACTGAATAAAATGGCTCGCCAAGATTCACTGACCCAACTTGAAAACCGCCGGGTGTTCACTGAAACCTTGAATGATTTATGGGCAGCCAGCCAAAACAATTTACAGGTTTTGTCTATGCTTATTATTGATGTAGACAACTTTAAAAAAGTCAACGACACCTATGGACACCCAGCAGGTGATGCGGTTTTGATTCAATTGGCTGAAGCATTAAAGACATTCAAAAAACCATCAATTAAAAGCCTGTCACGCTTAGGTGGTGAAGAATTTTGTTTGTTGCTGGTAGATTGTGAACATCCCGATGCAGAACAACTGGCTGAGGACATTCGTCATACCATCGAGCAAAAAACATTTTTGATTGGCACAGATAAAAGGATACATATTACAATATCTATTGGCCTGGCCAGTATCAATGCCACCAAATACACAGCTGATAAATTGTATCAAGCTGCTGACAGTGCGCTGTATGAGGCCAAAGATGCAGGTCGAAATGCCGTTAAAGGTGTAATGCTTTTGTAACTGCTTAATTTTCTGCTTCAGCAAAGCATTGGTCAGGATTGACAGCGGATTTATCACCTTGAGTTAGTTTTTTTGAATAGTTCAATTCAGCGAGTTGAATCAGCATCTCGAGTTCACTGGTGACTTGCGTAGAAATGTTTTGCCATGCCTGGTCAAAATAGTTGTCAATAAAATATTTTTCAGCTGTTAAATCTGTAACGCATTGATAAGATTGGCGGAATTGGTCATTCAGCTGTTTGGCTGCATTGATACCTTGTGCATCGCGTTCTAACTCATAGGTAGCGATCAACAGCGCATGACCGACGCCCATAGCTGTGACTGAATTACTCTTTTGAATCATGGTTTCTGCGATGTTGCGACAACCAGGTACTGCGCCAATGTGTGACTGGCAGTAATTCAAGATGGCTCGGTAGGGTGTTGAATCAATTAAGTGGGTGTACGAGAATTTGATGTGGGAGGGCATATACTGTGGCATCAATTCATCCAGTTGGGCTTTCTTCTCAGGTGACAGGCCTGATAGCTTGCGGTAATCTTCAATCATGTTGGAAACGGCTGATGCGGGGATCGGGTTGTTGATGATGAATTCATCAATCAAAGCAGCCATTTCTTGACTGATGCCTTGCGGTATTTGACTGTGTTTGCTGGCAGCCATCAGTTTAAATATTTGGGTCATTAATTGGTTGTCTTTGGCCTGTTGAGCCAGTGCAAATGGACGCAGGTAACTTTGTAAATTTTCAGTGTCCTGTTGCATGCGTTTTTCAAGCAATAGATTGGCATGACAGTACTCAGCGATTTCATCAGTAAAACACACATTGTTTAGGACACTTAAAGTTGCTGCTGATAGCTTAGGCTGGGCAATCAATTGATTAAGTGAATGCGCCAAGGGCTGAAAATCCAAGTTGCTCAGCGCATCCAATTGGGTTGGCTTGTTTTGTATTGTTGCCATCAATTGCGCGTTTTTAACATCACTGACCATTTTGGCTAAGGTCATGGCCTTGGAAAAGTCATCATCTGAGTTCAATAAGAACTCATTGAGTTGGTTGTTCCAAGCCATAAATTCAACTTCTGAAGTTTGGCGTTCAAGGGATTTTTCGCTGAATATAACCGCCATATCCTGGTTTAAATTGTCTTCAGAATATGTGCTTTTGTTATTTTTGACTTCGGCTTTGTTATCGACAGTTATATCGGTTTCAGGTTGGGATGTTTGGGCATGGGCAGTGCAGGCCAATAATGCCAACACAATGCTTGTTGATGCTAGTTTCATATTTTTATTTCCAGGGTGTATTGTGGTGCAAGGCCGACTCAAGTTATGAGCCTGTTTTAAGGAATTCTTTGGCTTGTGCCAGGGTGGCAGCGGTGATGTTCTGCCCGCCAGACATGCGCGCCAATTCCTCAATGCGTTGCGGTTCACTTAAATGGGCGATTTTAGAAGTGGTGTATTGGCCTTGACTGGATTTGCTGACCAATAAATGGTCGTGTGCGTGTCCAGCCACTTGCGGCAAGTGCGTCACCGCAAAAACTTGGTTATTCAGGCTCAGTTGTTGCATGATGTTACCCACTTTTTCTGCCGTGGCACCACCAATTCCTGTGTCCACTTCGTCGAAGATAAAGGCTTGCTTGTTGTCCTGCTGTTGGGTGCTGACTTCAATGGCCAGCGAAATCCTTGACAACTCACCACCTGAAGCCGTTTTGTTCAATGGCTGGGCTTTTTGGCCTTTGTTGGCAGCAATCATGAATTCAACATGGTCATTGCCCAGATTTTTGGGCTTGGCATCACTTTGGTGGTTAACCGCAATGCTGAAATCCGCTTCGGGTAAACCCAAGTCACGAATCATACTGGTTATTTTTCTGGCCAATGATTTGGCCGCTTGCTGTCGTTGTTCAGACAGCTGTTTGGCTGCTTGTTGGTAGGCTTGTGTGGCCTGATCCAGTTGTTGGTTCAGCTGTTGTTGTTGGTTGGCTAAATCTGCATGCGTTGCTAAAGTGTTGGCCAAATCCTGGTGTTGTTGAAACAACAGTTCAGGCATCACGTTTTGTTTTCGCGCGACATGATTTATTTGTTCCAAACGGGCTTCAATTTGGCTCAGGTTATCCGGATCGTTGTCGATAGTTTCTGACACGGCTTGTAGCTGTTGATGGGCCTCATTGATGTTAATCAACGATTCTTCCAGCATTTGTACAATAGCACTGAAATCATACCCTTTGGCTGAGTTTAAACGTGCAATCAGCTGCGCCAATTGGGCCTCAACATTGTGTTCATTTTCACTGATGGTCTGAATGGCATGGTCTAAAGTAAGCGTTAAATCTTGGGCGTGGGCAGCAGTTTTCAGTGACTGATGCAAAGTTTCATATTCATCATCGGTTAACGCCAATGACTCAAGTTCATCCAATTGGTATTGCAGCAGCTGAACCTGTTCTTTGCCCATAGAACCGGCCGTCATTAAATCTGTGATGGCTTGTTCAATGCGCTGAATTTCCTTCACTGCTTCTTGGGTTTGTTTCAGCAGTAACTCATGGTCACCAGACTGGTCTAGAATCAACAATTGGTTGTGGTTTTTTAACAACCTGATTTGATCATGCTGGCCATGAATTTGAACCAAATGTTGACTGAGTTCTTTAACCAAGCCAGAAGGAGTGGGGCGACCATTGACCCATTGTTTGCTGCGACCTTGTTGGTTGATGGTGCGTCTGATGATCAACTGGTGGTTGTTGAGCAAATCCTGTTGGGTCAGCCAATTTTGTGCCAGTTTGTTGTTTTCAATATTGAATTCAGCAATGATTTCTGCCTGTTCCGCAAATGGGCCAATGGCTTGTGTGTCTGCACGGTTGCCCAATGCCAAAGACAAAGCGCCAATGATGATGGACTTACCAGCCCCGGTTTCACCAGTAAACACCGACATTCTAGGGTCGAAGTCTATTTCTAAATGGTCAATCAGAACAAAATTTTCAATGTACAAAGATTGCAGCATAGACAGAAGTAACTAATTTGCTAAATGACTTTTAATTTTAACCATCCTGCCTTGAAAAGTCATCTCTAAACACCATATCTCAGCCATTATTAACTCGTACTACTGATTATGACTGAAGAAAACGGTAAGCCAACTGAAAATGATGTTGATTTAAACGATTTAGCTTTTGATCAAGACGCCAACCAATTTGATGATGGCGATGAAATCATTGCTGAGTTGGATGACAGTGAGCTGTCAGCCTTAGAACAAATGCAGGCCAAGATTGAAGCACTGAATGCAGAGCTTGAAGCAACCAAGGCTCAGCTGAAACAAAAAGATGAAGAGATTCTGCGGGTTGCAGCTGAAGGCATGAATTTACAAAAACGCTCACAACGAGATTTGGACAACACCCGTAAGTTTGCCAATGACAAAATCATCAAAGCCATGATTCCTGTGATGGACAGCTTTGATAAGGCTTTGGAAGTGATTGACGATGAAAATTGTGAACTCACCATTGAAGCGATGATTGAGGGTACCCAAAACACCCACAAAATCTTTGCCAAAGTGCTAGAAGACAACGGCATAGAAATCGTTAATCCATTGGGTGAACAATTTGATCCGGAAATTCATGAAGCCATGAGCATGGTGGCCTCACCTGAGCATGAAAAAAACACCATAGTTAATGTGTTTCAAAAAGGCTATTTATTGAATGGCCGTGTGATTCGGGCAGCCATGGTAGTGGTCGCACAATAACCATGACAGGTCATTGATTTAAGCGTGAATCATTCACTTGAATTAAATCAGATTGACCTTAGATAGTGGTCATAGAAACATGTCGCATCAGCACCAAGCCGCTGTGATAGAACAAATCTGAAGGGCATGCCAGACCCGTCTGGCACTTTCAATCAAGAACAAAATATTTAGAGGTTTTAAAAATGTCAAAAGTAATAGGTATAGATTTAGGCACAACCAATTCCTGTGTCGCAATCATGGAAGGCAATGACATCAAAGTCATTGAAAACTCCGAAGGTGATCGAACCACACCATCCATTGTGGCTTTCACCGAAGACGGTAAATCAATTGTTGGTCAGTCGGCTAAAAGACAAGCCGTCACCAACCCAGAAAACACATTGTTTGCTATCAAACGTTTGATTGGTAGAAAATTCAATGAAGATGTGGTTAAAAAAGACCAAGACATCGTGCCATATAAAATTGTCGGTGCCGACAATGGTGATGCATGGGTAGAAGTGCGTGGTAAAAAAATGGCGCCACAAGAAATTTCAGCCCGTATTTTAGAAAAAATGAAACAAACAGCTGAAGATTATTTGGGTCAAGAAGTGACGCAAGCGGTTATCACCGTACCTGCTTATTTCAATGACTCACAACGTCAAGCAACCAAAGACGCCGGTAAAATCGCTGGTTTGGAAGTTAAGCGCATCATCAACGAGCCCACTGCAGCTGCATTGGCTTATGGCATGGACAAAAAAGGTGGTGATCGCACCATCGCGGTTTATGACTTAGGTGGTGGTACATTTGATATTTCTATCATTGAAATTGCTGACATCGATGGCGAGCAACAATTTGAAGTATTGGCGACCAATGGTGATACATTCTTGGGTGGTGAAGACTTTGATAACCGCGTGATGGATTATTTAGTCGCTGAGTTCAAAAAAGACCAAGGCGTTGATTTGAAAAACGACCCATTGGCTTTACAGCGTTTAAAAGAAGCTGCTGAAAAAGCAAAAATTGAATTGTCTACTTTAGATCAAACTGAAGTGAACTTACCTTACATCACAGCAGATGCTTCAGGTCCTAAGCACATGAATGTGAAAATCACCCGCTCTAAATTAGAGTCGTTGGTTGAAGATTTGGTGAAAAGAACCGCAGCTCCTTGTGAAATTGCGATTAAAGATGCAGGCATTTCATTGAGCGAAATTTCTGATGTGATTTTGGTTGGTGGTCAAACCCGTATGCCAGCTGTACAAGCCATTGTAGAACAAACATTTGGTAAAAAACCTCGCAAAGACGTGAACCCTGATGAAGCTGTGGCCATGGGTGCAGCCGTACAAGGTGGCGTATTGTCTGGTGATGTGAAAGACGTGTTGTTATTAGACGTGACACCATTGTCATTGGGTATTGAAACCATGGGCGGTGTGATGACTAAGTTGATTGAGAAAAACACCACGATTCCTACCAAGGCATCACAAGTGTTCTCAACCGCCGAAGACAACCAGTCGGCAGTTACCGTACATGTCTTACAAGGTGAGCGTGAAGTGGCTTCTGCCAATAAATCATTGGGTCAGTTCAACCTAGAAGGTATTGCTGCAGCACCGCGTGGCATGCCACAAATTGAAGTGGCTTTTGATATTGATGCCAACGGTATCATCCACGTGTCAGCCAAAGACAAAGCCACTGGTAAAGAGCAACGCATTGAGATCAAATCGGGTTCAGGTTTGTCTGACGAAGAAATTGAAAACATGATCAAAGATGCTGAATTGAACGCCGACAAAGACAAGGCTTTCAAAGAGTTGTCACAAGCCAGAAACTCAGCTGATGCCATGACTCATACAGCCAAGCAAATGTTGGATGAGCACAAGGAAATCATTGATGACGGTGAAAAATCTGCCATTGAAGCAGCCATTGAAACTGCTGAAAAAGCCGCCAAAGGCGACGACAAAGCAGCCATCGATTCTGCGGTAGAAGCTTTACAAGCAGCCACCCAACCAGTGATGCAAAAAGTGGCCCAAGCGGCTCAAGCGCAACAAGGTGGCGAAGCGCCAGCTGGTGAAGCAGCAGCCGATCAAGGTGATGATGTGGTTGATGCCGAGTTTGAAGAAGTCAATGACGAAGACAAGAAGTAAGTTCTGACTGATTGAATGATCAAATTCAGTTGATAACATGCCGCTTTGGGTTATAGCCCAAGGCGGCTTTTAAATTTTAGCAAACATACAATACCATGGCACAAAAAGATTTATACGAAATTCTAGGGATTCAGAAGTCAGCGACCCAAGCTGAAATCAAGAAAGCTTTTAAACGCACTGCAATGAAATACCATCCAGACAGGAATACGGATGACCCTTCAGCACAGGACAAGTTCAAAGAAGCTCAAATGGCGTATGAAATACTGAAAGATGACAGAAAGCGCCAAACTTATGACCAATATGGTTTTGATGCTGTCACTGGCCAAGGTGGTGGTCCCGGTGGATTCGGTGGTGGCTTTCAAGGCGATGTTGGTGATATATTTGGTGATATCTTCAGTGACATCTTTGGTGGCGGACGCCGTGGCGGCGGTCGTTCATCAGGTCCACAACGTGGCCGCGATGTGCAAATTGAAATGACTGTTGAGCTGGAAGAAGCCATCAACGGTGTGAACAAGGAAATCAACATCCCTACCATGGTGGCTTGTGAGCCTTGCAACAGCACTGGTTCAAAAGACGGTGAGACCAAAACCTGTCAAACCTGTAACGGCATCGGTCAAGTGCGCATGCAACAAGGCATGTTCTCAGTGCAACAGGCGTGTCCAGACTGTCGTGGCCAAGGTTCTATTATCAGCAACCCTTGTGATGAATGTCATGGCCAAGGTCGGCGTCAAGAAAACCGCAAGCTGAATGTCAAGATTCCAGCAGGTGTAGATCAAGGTGACCGCATTCGCTTATCTGGCAAAGGCGAAGCAGGGCCCAAAGGTGGTCCGGCAGGTGATTTGTATGTTGATATTCATGTGTTGCCACATGATATATTTGTGCGTGAAGGCGATTCATTGTTCTGTGAAATGCCAATCGATTTCACCACCGCATGTTTGGGTGGCGAAATTAAAGTACCAACCTTATCAGGTGAAGTAAAACTTAAAGTGCCAACTGAAACCCAAACCGGTAAGCAGTTCAGGTTGCGCGGCAAAGGCGTCAAGTCAGTGCGTTCACACAGCACCGGTGATTTGTTTTGTAAGGTCAAGGTAGAAACGCCGGTTAACCTGTCTGCAGAGCAAAAAGACTTGTTAGAAAAATTGTCGCAAACCATCAAAGACGCCGGTGATAAAAACAACCCGCAACGCAAAGGTTGGTTCGACAACGTAAAATCCTTTCTGGATAAAATGACCGGCTGATGACCCAAGCAATCGAAATCATAATTTCTGGCGTTTCCGGCCGAATAGGGCGCCGCTTGCTGAAGCTGATTTTGGCGGATGGCCAAACTGCGCAACCCCAATTTAAACTGGTGGCTGGTTTGGTGTCCCCAGGCAGCCAATACTTGGGGCGTGATTTGGGTGATTTAGTTGGCGCCAATGCCACCGGCATCCAAGCGGTTGAGAGCTTGGCCGAAGTCAAAGCCGATGTGGTGATAGACTTTTCCCAACCAGCTGGTTTTGATGAGTTGGTGGATTATTGTGTGCTCCAACAAACCGCCTTGATCAGCGGCACCACCGGCTTGAATCAAGACAGTTTTGATCGCATTGGCCAAGCCTCTAAATACATACCAGTGATGTGGACTTCAAACTTTTCATTGAACATCCAAATCTTGAAAAACCTGCTACAAATGGTCAAACAGACCAATCCCAAAGGTAAGTTCAGCATCACCGAAACACATCATGTGCACAAAAAGGATGCGCCTTCTGGGACCGCCATTTCTCTGGCCCAAGCAGTTGATCCACAAAGCAAAATGATTAAAACCGCTGCCGCATCCTACCAACTGGGTGAGGTTGCCATACACGCCATCCGTACCGGTGAAGTACCTGGCACCCATGAAGTCACAGTTAAACTACAAGATGAAACACTGACCTTCAAACACCAAGCCCATGATCCAACCATCTTCGCCCAAGGCGCCCTCGACGCCGCCCAATGGATTCACGGCAAACCCATCGGCTTCTACGACCTCAACGCCGTACTACTGGGTTAAAACCACTTCAGTGGCATAATTTATAAAACAAGACCAAACCCAGATCTTTAGCCTGCGCTCCGCTGCGCTCAAGATGCCAGTCCTGCGTGATGCCAGACTCCAAAAAAAGCATGTCATTGCGAAGGAGCGAAGCGACTGTGGCAATCTCCCAACGCCAACGCAATACCAAATAAATAAACATGTCATTGCGAAGGAGCGAAGCGACTGTGGCAATCCCCCAATGCCAACGCAATCCTAAACAATCACCACACCAACTCAAACCCAGATCTTTCGACTGCGCTCCGCTGCGCTCAAGATGACAGGGAATCCTGTCATTCAGGGTAAAACTAAAAATAAACATGTCATTGCGAAGGAGCGAAGCGACTGTGGCAATCTCCCAAAGCCAACGCAATCCCAAATAAATAAACATGTCATTGCGAAGGAGCGAAGCGACTGTGGCAATCTCCTGATGCCAACGCAATCCTAAATAAACACAGCCTTTCAGCCCTGCACAGCACCTGTCCCGCTAATGTGTGAGACAAACAACCGGAAATTATTTTTCCCCATCCAAATAACCACCAAAATGCCAACACCATCCATCCACTCTAAAACGCCACAACCACTTCCGTCACAAAACTGACAAAAATTGCCCAACTACCAATCAAGGCCCAACCTAAATCACAGCCCATACACCAAAGCAACAATCCAGCTCATGGTAAGACTTCGGTTAGACAATTTGTGCATTGAAATGCATCTTTGAATTAGGTATATTGAATAACTTCAGTGTGAATCATAAAAGGGAACCAAAAAGGCATGACCGAAGACCAAAAGAAAAACCTCGAAACACAACTTTGGGGCATCGCCAACTTACTGCGTGGCAAAATCTCTGCCGATGATTACCGAGACTACATCCTCGGCTTCATCTTCTTTAAATACCTGTCAGAAAAACAATACCTCTACGCCAATGAATTACTCGAGGGCGAAGACGTTACTGAATACACGCTTGTCACCGACTCAGAAACCCTTAAAGCCATCGAAGAAGAATCGGTACTGAAACTCGGTTACTACCTGGCACCCAATGAACTGTTCAGAATCCTGGTCGCAAAAGGTCAATCACAAGTTGACGACGAATCTAATTACATACTTGAAGAACTCCAAGCGGTACTGAACCACATCGAGGACAGCACCCGCAACACCGAATCCGAAGAAGATTTCAATGCCTTGTTCGAAGACCTCGATCTACAATCGAATAAACTCGGTCGCACGGTCAAAGCCCGCAACGACATCGTGGTAGAGATTCTGGGCTTCTTAAGTAAGATTGATTTTAAACTGAATGAAATTGAATCCGATGTACTCGGTGATGCCTATGAATATTTAATCGCCAAGTTCGCCGCCGGAGCAGGGAAGTCAGCCGGAGAATTCTACACGCCACAAAAAGTCTCGAAGATTCTCGCCAAGCTGGTCACCACCGGTAAAGACCGCTTGCGCTCGGTTTACGATCCGACCTGTGGCTCAGGCTCCTTGTTACTGCGTGTGGCGCGTGAAGCCGAAGTGGCTGAATTCTATGGTCAGGAACTGAACCGCACCACCTATAACTTGGCACGCATGAACATGATTCTGCACGACGTGCATTACCGTGATTTCGATATCCAACAAGAAGACACCTTAGAAGAACCCAAACATTTAGACATGCGCTTTGAAGCCGTGGTGGCTAACCCGCCATTCTCAGCCCATTGGAAATCCAGCGCCAACCCACTGAACGACTCAGACGAACGCTTCAGTCCCTACGGCCGACTGGCACCCAAGACCAAAGCCGATTACGCCTTCCTCACCCACATGCTACACCAGCTGGATGATAACGGCATCATGGCCTCAGTCTTCCCCCACGGCGTGCTGTTCCGTGGTGCGGCCGAAGGCACCATCCGCGAATACATCATCAAACAAATGAACGCCCTAGATGCCGTTATCGGTTTACCCGCCAACATCTTCTACGGCACATCGATACCGACCTGTATCTTGGTGCTGCGAAAAGACCGCCAGCCCAACGACAAAGTCGTCTTCATCGACGCCAGTGGCGAAGGCCATTACATCAAAGAAGGTAACCAAAACGCGCTGCGTGATGAAGACGTGGATTTAATCATTGAAACCTACAGAAAACGGATTAGCAAAGACAAATACAGCCACGTCGCGACCTTGGCCGAAATCGCCGAGAACGATTACAACCTTAATATCCCAAGGTATGTCGATACTTTTGAGGAAGAAGAAGCGGTAGATTTAAAAGTCGTATCAGATGAGCTCAAAAAAATTGATGCTGACCTAGAACAAACTAATCAAGAAATTGCCAAGTTCTGCAAGGAATTGGGCATTCCTACACCGTTTTGATGGGCGCTGTAATGGATACAGAAAAGTTGATTCCAAGTTTAAGGTTTAAGGAATTTGGGGATGCATGGGTTAAAGATAGAGTCGATAGCTTTGTTAAAAGGGAAAATAATCCTGTAAAAGTTGACAAAGAACTAAAATATAAACAAATAGGCATTCGTTCTCATGGTAAAGGAATCTTTCATAAAATTGCTGTTACAGGTAAAGAACTAGGCAATAAAAGAGTTTTCTGGGTACATCCAGATGCTTTTATTGTGAATATTGTATTCGCATGGGAACAAGCTGTTACTAAATCATCACAACTTGAAAAAGGTTTTATAGCATCTCACCGATTTCCAATGTTTGTACCGCTAAAGAATAAATCTGATTTAAAGTTTTTGCTGTATTTCTTTCTAAGACCAAAAGGAAAGCACATATTAGAATTAGCTTCACCTGGAGGTGCTGGCAGAAATAAAACTTTAGGCCAAAATGAATTCGCTAAATCTAAAATAATTGTTCCCAGTTTGAAAGAACAACAAAAAATCGCCAACTTCCTCACCGCCATTGATCAACGCATCATCTTACTTAAACAAAAAAAAGCCGCCCTAGAACTATACAAAAAAGGCCTGATGCAAAAAATCTTTAGTCAGAAGATTCGGTTCCGAGATGATGATGGAAAGGGTTTTTCTGATTGGGTGGAGATTAAGTTAGGCGATATAGGAAATACATTAAATGGACTGACAGGAAAGACCAAAGAAAATTTTGGACGGGGTAAACGATATATTCAATATACACAAATTTTTAAAGGTTCAAAAATTAATATTGATGAGTGTGGATTAGTTGAAATTTCAAGTAATGAAAAACAAACTCTTTTAAATAAAGGTGATGTTTTATTTACAACATCTTCTGAGACACCACATGAGATTGGTATTTCATCAGTTATAGTTGATGATATTGATGAGATTTACTTGAATAGTTTTTGTTTTGGATATAGGCAAACAGAAAATACTTACCTGCCTGAGTTTTCCCAATTCTTTTTTAGAAGCGCAAATGTTAGAAAAGAAATTATAAAACTGGCTCAAGGTAGTACACGCTTCGGTAATCCCCCCGAAAAATAGCTGACGTCAAAAGTAGAATTTTCTTATAATTAGTTTTAAGGAGAATTTTATGAAAACATCAAGATATTCAGACAGCCGAATATTGGCTATCATCAAACAAAATGAATCAGGTGTACCTGTGCCAGAGTTGTGTCGTGAACACGGCATGAGCTCAGCTACGTTTTACAAATGGCGAGCAAAATATGGAGGAATGGATGCATCGCTGATGAAACGAATGAAAGAGCTTGAGGATGAGAATCGTCGTTTGAAAAAGATGTATGCTGAAGAACGTTTAAAAGCTGAGATGGTTCAAGATGCACTATCAAAAAAGTGGTAAGGCCGTCTTTTCGTAAACGAATGGCTCAGGCGGCCATAGCCAGTTATGACTCGAGCATGAGGTTAGCTTGTGCAGCCTTTGGTATCAGTGAAACGTGTTATCGATATCAAGCTAAATTGTCCAGTGAAAATGATGAAATTGCTGATTGGTTGATAAAGCTCACAACCAAGGAAACTGATTGGGGTTTCGGCTTGTGCTTTGACTATTTACGCAATGTGAAGCATTTTGGTTGGAATCACAAACGTGTGTATAGAATCTACTGTGAATTGGCTTTAAACCTCCGTATCAAGCCAAG
>CANNAM010000017.1 GCA_947502595.1 uncultured Marinicella sp.
CAATTGATGGCATGAAGGAGGCTGCTCTGCGTTAAAACAACACAACCACAGCCATCTACTAAAGAATCAATTGCGCGACTCTTGCTGTCTAGCAAATACAGCAAAGCGTGTAATCAATCACCAGACACCCTATTTCTACAGTCAATGTTACATTAGCTTACTTTTGACACATTCAAGCAGGCGGGTATCTTGTATAATCATCGATTCGTTTAAAAACCTTGATTACACGGTTTTTGACACTAAATATAACGCCAGCTTGAACATCGCAGACAAACACAGGTTTAAATATGGAACAAAACACAGTTGAATTAACCCAAGCCTTCCAAAAAATCAGAGCCACCATAGGTACCCAGATTTTGGGTCAACAAAAACTAGTTGACCGCTTATTGATGGCCTTATTGTCACACGGGCATTTACTGGTAGAAGGCGCTCCAGGTCTGGCCAAAACCACTGCCATCAAGGTTTTATCAGAATGCATTGAAGGTGATTTTCACCGCATCCAGTTCACCCCTGATTTATTACCGGCTGACTTAACCGGAACCGATGTTTACCATGCAGCATCAGCCAGCTTTGAATTCCAAAAGGGCCCACTGTTCCATAATCTGGTATTGGCAGATGAAGTCAATCGTGCACCAGCCAAGGTACAATCAGCGCTGTTAGAAGCCATGGGGGAACAACAAATCACCGTGGGTAAAACCACCTATGATTTACCCAAATTGTTTTTGGTGATGGCCACCCAAAATCCCATTGAACAAGAAGGTACCTACCCTTTACCCGAAGCGCAATTAGACCGGTTCTTAATGCATGTCACCATTGGCTACCCCGAAGCGGACACCGAATTAGACATATTGAAGTTAGCGCAAAGCAAAGTTTTGGCGGAATTCAGTCACAAAGTTGCCACCGAAGAACTGTTGACCCAAGAGCAAATATTTACCGCGCAAAAGCACATCCTTAAATTGTTTGTCGCAGAGAACTTAGAAAAATACATGGTTGAGCTTATTTTAGCCACCCGTAACCCAGGCAAATATGACCCTGATTTGGCCAGTCAAATTGAATTTGGCGGCTCACCTCGGGCCACCATCGCTTTAGACCGATGTTCACGTGCTCACGCCTTTTTATCCGGCCGCGATCATTTATTACCTGAGGACATTCATGCTGTTATTCACGATGTATTGCGTCACCGCATCATTCTGTCGTTTGAAGCCGAAGCTGAAGGTTTAACTGTGGATCAAGTCATCGACCAATTATTGAGCATTGTCCCACTGCCTTAATCAACTGATGTCTACTCAGGTTAAAACCAAATCCAATCCAAACACTCAAGTGGCCGCCAAAACCATGGTGAAAACCCGTCACCATGCGCGACAGTTTAATTTGAGCAGCATAAAAAAGGCTACCTCTGCAATTTCAGGATTACATGACTCCAGGTTTCGGGGCCGTGGGATGGACTATCAAGAATCACGGGTGTACCAGCCTGGTGATGACATACGCAACATGGATTGGCGTGTTACAGCCCGCACGGGTAAAGCCCACACCAAACTATTCCAAGAAGAGCGTGAACGCCCTACCTACCTGATAGTTGACACCAACAGCAGCTTACATTTTGGCACCAAAACTCAATTCAAATCCGTTTTGGCCAGTAAGATTGCAGCCTTGCTCGGCTGGTCCTCTGTCCACCAAGGTGATCGCATTGGGGTATTAACTTATGGCAGCAACGGCATACACATCGGCAAAGCCACCGCTGGCAAACGCGGTATGATGGCAATGATGGCACACCTGATTAAAGCCTTTGACCAAGGCGCCGAACAGGTAAGTGAACAGCACCATTTAGACCAAGCATTGAAACAATTGCGTACCATCATCAGACCTGGCAGCATGGTGATTTTAATCAGTGACTTTTACGCCCTGGGTAATGATGCAAAAAAACATTTATTACAATTGCGAAAGCACAACGACGTGCTGGGCATTAAAGTCTGTGATCCGTTTGAAAACCAACTACCCTTACCGGCACTGTATGGAGTAAAAACCCAGCATCAAGCACGGGTTTTGGACAGCAACAACGCTCGCATGCGCAACAAGTTGCTTAACAAACAGCAAAACCACATACAGTCGTTGCAAGACAACATCATCAAAGCCGGTGTACCATTGGTTCCAATCCAAACCAATGATGCTTGGGTCAATGTGCTGAAAAATGGTTTGAACAATCCCAACCTGGCCTTCACCCATTGGCTTGGCTCACAAGGGGCGCTGCAGTCATGAATTCAGTCCAAACACCCAGCCCTGCCATGCCAGGTCAAGAAGCTCAAATGCTGCCTTTGCGTGACATTAAATTGCCCAGTGAACCTGGATTTTGGCCCTTGGCACCTGGCTGGTGGCTGTTGCTGATTTTGTTGTCACTTGTGCTGATATGGTTGGCCATTAAATGGTACCGATACCATCAGAAAAAACGTCGCTGGCTGGCCATCAACGAACAATTGTCTGCGCTTGAATTTGCTTATAAAAAAGACCAAGACAAACGACAGTTATTGACTGAAATTTCTGTTTTTCTGCGTCGCTTTGTGAAATACCAACTGCGCCAAGACCAGGCCACCACCCTGGTCGGTGAGCAGTGGATAGCTTATTTAAACCTGTACGACCCTAAACAGCCCTTTGCAGCTTATCTGTCGGCATTGACAGCTGGCGTCTATCAAGCCGATTGTGATTATGATGCTGAAGGTCTGTTACACACCACGCGTGCATTCATCAAACAACAAGTCATGCACCCCACTCCAATCACTGCTGCCGGACAACAGGAGCCACAGCATGTATAACCTGTATTGGCCATGGGTGTTTGTGTTGTTGCCATTGCCGTGGCTGGTCAAAATGTTGCCACGGGTAAAACAAGCCAGTATCACCACCATTGAAGCCCCATTTTTAAACGATTTGTTCGGGCCTAAAACCGGTGAATTACAACAACGGTCCTCGCTGCTGAATTGGCTGCCCTGGTTATTGCTGCTATTGGCTGCCAGCCGACCACAATGGATTGGTGAGCCAGTGGCGCTTCCAATTGAGGGACGTGATTTGATGTTGGCGATTGATATTTCTGGCAGCATGGAACAGAAAGACATGCAAATCAGTGGCCAGCCTGTTGATCGCTTAACCGCAGTTAAAAAAGTGGCTGGTGAGTTCATTGAACGCCGTACTGGAGACCGCATTGGGCTGATTTTATTTGCTGAAAACGCCTATTTACAAGCCCCATTGACCTTTGATCGGAAAACCGTAAATACCCTATTGCATGAAGCCGCCATTGGTTTGGCCGGTAAATCAACAGCCATTGGTGATTCAATCGGATTGGCGGTAAAAAAAGCCCGAGAAACCAAAGACAGTAATCGCATATTAATTTTACTGACCGACGGCCAAAACACTGCAGGTGTGATTGAACCACTCAAAGCAGCAGAATTGGCCCGTGCTGAAGCCTTGAAAATATACACCATTGGTGTTGGTGCCGATGAATTGGTGGTCAATAGTTTCTTCGGTGGGCAACGTCGCATCAACCCATCATCTGATTTAGATGAGGCCACTTTGCGGCGCATTGCAGCCATCACCGAAGGACAGTATTTTCGCGCACGCGACACCCAAGAACTGGAACAAATATACAGCATCCTTGATGAATTAGAGCCTTTGGCTGAAGAAGAACAGTTTTATCGACCAACAGATGAGTTGTACTTTTGGCCCTTACTGGGCGCTTTGATGGCCTTATTTCTGACTTTGTGGTTGAGGCGATTACAATGACCCAAGAAATCATTTGGACTTCACTGCATTTTATTCGACCACTGTTGCTGTGGTTACTGCTTCCAGCGGGCATACTGCTGTACTTCTGGTTGAATAACACCAGTCGACAAGACGGCTGGCAACAAAGTTGTGACCCAGAATTATTGCAAGCCATGAAAATCCAAAGCTCCGCCAAAGCCACGCGCTGGACATGGTTATATTGGCCCATAGCACTGATAGCCATCATCGCAGCAGCCGGCCCTGCGGTGCGACAAATGCCAGTTCCAATGCTGAAAAACCAATCGGCTTTGATCATTGCTTTGGATGTATCTAAAAGTATGTTATCCGATGATTTAAAGCCCTCTCGATTACAGCGTGCGAAATTTAAAATTCAAGACTTGTTGGAAAACCGCAAAGACGGTCAAACCGCATTGGTGGTTTATTCAGGTGATGCATTTGTGGTCACACCTTTGACTGATGACACAGCCACTATTGTGTCATTGTTGGATGTCATAGACCCCAATATCATGCCGGTAACTGGTACCAATACGGTGGCCGCTTTAGACAAAGCCACTGAACTGTTGACCCAAGCTGGTGTCAATAAAGGCCAAATCCTGATGGTCACCGATGGCATAGATATGTACAAAACCAAAGACCGTTTAACGGCAATCAGCGACGCCGGCACAACCATTCATGTGTTGGCAGTAGGAACCGCTGAAGGGGCCCCCATTCCAACCGCCCAAGGCTTTTTGAAAGACCTGCGCGGGCAAATTGTTATCCCTCAAGTGGACTACGCCAGCTTACAATCGGCGGCGCAAATTGGTAAAGGCCGATTCAGCGTATTGTCCAATCAAGTCAGCGAAGATCAGTTGTACGAAGCTCAACCACAAGACCACTCTGATAATACCACCAGCGATGAACCTGCCAGTCAGAGTTACATTGATGATGGTCCGACTTTGGCCCTGTTGTTGATACCGTTGTTGGCCTTGTTGTACCGCAGGGGTATTTTATTGGTGATGTGCCTGGGTTTTATGCTCAACAGTGAAAACAGTTTTGCGGTGTCATGGGATGACTTCTGGCTGAACAAAGACCAACAAGCTTACCGTCAACTTGAATCCGCACCTGCTGCAGCTTACCAACAAGCTGAAAGCCAACAAATCAAAGCCGCAGCGGCTTACAAAAAACAAGATTTCAAAACCGCCAAAAACTTATACCCTGAGCACGGTCAAAACTTAAATGACTACTACAACCGTGGCAATGCATTGGCCCAAGCAGGTGATTTAGCAGCTGCACTTGAAAGCTACAACCAAGCTTTGACGTTCAATCCTGAAGATGCAGACACTTTGTACAATAAAAGCATAGTTGAGCAAGCCTTGAAGCAACAACAAGAACAAGAACAACAACAGCAAAATCAACAAAACCAAGAAAATCAGGACCAACAGGATAGCCAAGACTCAGAACAGAACCAACAAAATCAGCAACAGCAAGAAAGTTCTGAACAAGAAAAGCAAGCACAACAACAGCAGGCCGAAAAAGACCAACAAGCTGAAGCTGACAGTGAACAAAGCCAAGAGCAGGAAGCCCAAGCCAGTGAGGAACAACCGGTTGAACAACAAGAGTCATCTGAACAAGCTCCAGAAATTGAATTAACCCCTGAAGAAAAGGCGCTGGATGCGGAAGAGAAACAAGCCATGGAACAATGGTTGCGCCGCATCAAAGATGATCCAGGCGGACTGATGCGGCGCAAATTTTTGTATCAATACCATAAACGCAATCAAGACGGTGAAAGCTATGACAATCAAACCACGGAGGATTGGTAAAGACATGTCCTTACTCGCACGCAATATTATTTTGACTGCATTGTTGATGTTAGCCAGCGCTGTGGCTCAAGCGGAACTCAAAGCAGCAGTTGACCGTCAAAGTGTATTTCTTGGTGAATCTTTAACTTTAACCCTCACCACAGATCAAACCACCAACAGCCAACCTGATTTCACGTTACTGGATGCGGTCTTTCATGTCGGCCAAACGGGTAAATCCTCTTCAACCCAGATCATCAATGGTGAAGTTTCAACCCAAACCACTTGGCAAGTTTTATTGGTACCTAAAACCTTGGGTTCACATATCATCCCGCCATTTGAAGTCGATGGTGAACGCAGTCAAGTTGTCAAAATAGAGGTGAAAAAACCAGACCCAAACGCCCAAGCCAATGGCGATATTTTTATTGAAGTAGAAACCGATAAAGACAGTGCATATGTGCAAGAAGAAATTTTGTTGACGGTGCGTTTGATGTACGCCATCAACCTCAAAAACGGTGCACTGTCCGAACCAGGCGCTGATGGTGTGATTGTCCAGCAAATCAACAAAGGGGCTAATTATACCACCCAACGCAACGGCAAAACATACCAAGTATTAGAGCGAAAATACGCCATCTTCGCTGAAAACAGTGGTAAATTGACGTTAAACCCCTTGGTTTTTGAGGGTGAAGTGACCGACAACAGCCGCCAGTCGTTCAGTATGTTCCAACGTGGCAGGCCGGTCAGACAGGTCTCTCAAATGCTTGAATTAGACATCAAGCAAATTCCTCAAAATTTTGTCAATCAAGCTTGGGTACCCGCCAAACAAGTCACCTTGCAACAAAGCTGGTCACAAAATAAACCTTACCAAGTCGGTGAACCCATCACCCGCACCATCAACTTAACCGCCATTGGGCTTTCAGAAACTCAACTGCCTGATTTAAGTATCCCAGATATACAAGGGGCCAAAATCTATCAAGACAAAACCGATACCCTGACGCGGACCGATGGGCAGCAGTTAATTGCCTCCAAGGTAATAAAGTATGCAGTCATCCCCACTGAAAAAGGCAACTTGGCTATTCCTGAACTGCGCTTTGAATGGTTCGATACCAACACACAGACGGCACAAACGGCTCGCATTCCTGCAACCACGCTAGCCATTGAAGCCGCTGAACTCAATACCACACAAGCACCAAAGGCAATAGATTTCAACCAACCAGCCATACAGCCCACAACCGTAACCAGTGCTGACATCAGCCCTGGGATGGCTGATAATCAGCTGCGCTTATGGCAATCTTTAACCTATGGTTTTGCTGCTTTATGGTTGATCACCACGCTGTTCTTTTGGCTGAAACTCAAAGCCCGTGCACAACCAGTCCCTGCAGTGGAACAAACCGTTAACACCGTCTCATTAAAAGGTTTAAAACAAGCCAGTCCGGCGCAAATTCAAGCCACATTGATTACTTGGTGGAATCAGGAATACCAACAAAAAACCACCAATTTAGGCCAAATTCGTGAACAACTTGAGGCCGGACATGTGCAGCAAGCCATCAGTGATCTGCAGCAGCAGTTGTATGGCAATGCCACCAAAGCCCAGGCTGTTGACTGGCAGCAATTGATCAAACAAGGTGAGTTCAAGCCATTCAAGACTGACGCTACAACGACAGCTGGCTTACCTGCACTTTATTCATAGCTGGGTTTGAATTACCGCTTATACAATTGCAGGCCAACTAAAAACCGACTGGCATAAACTGTAAAGTTACCAAATAGATTCAGCGCATACCAAATCTAATAACCAGTGTTGTGAAGGTGCTAATAACTAACCTCATGGGTTTAAAAAACACATTCCTACCACCGTGAATGGCGCTGATGTCTCGGTGGTTTTCTTCGTCTTCCAAAATTGAACTCACAGCATTGAATGCTGCAATATCACCACATTGTTTTAAATACAGCAATTGCTCTTTCAAATGATTGACAACGACCGACTCAACAGCCCAAGTACACGCCATGATGCCTTTTCTTCCCAAACAAGCAGACACCAAACCCATAAAATAACCACCAGCCCCACACAACCAGCGGCTTTTACACTTGATGCCCTGACGGGCCTGAATTGCTTGCCAAAACACATCTAAGTGTCGCCGCTCGTCGGCCATGAAGTCGTTAAGCAAAGGCACCATGTCTGGCATAAACCGTGTAGCAACTAACAATTGAGCTTTGTATATGTTGATGGCACCAAACTCACCGGCGTGGTTAACCTTCAGTATCTTTTTTGCAGTATCAATCGAACTTGTACTGTCTCTATATTGCACAGCTTCAGTTTTTCTGTAACGCCTGAATCGGATCCAGCTCAGCGGCTTGTTTGGCTGGGTAGTACCCGAAGGCCACACCTGTAATCAAACACACACCCACTGCTAAGATGATTGAAAAGAAACTCCATGCCACTGGCCAATCAGCCAACGATTGAATCAAGAACGACAGCACAATGCCCATAATAATCCCCAGCACCGCTCCCACTGCGGCGATGGTGGCACTTTCAATTAAAAATTGATTTTTGATGTCCACTTTGCGAGCGCCCAAAGCACGCAATAAACCAATTTCTTTGGTCCGCTCTAATACAGTCGCCAACATGATGTTCATGATGCCAATACCGCCCACCAACAATGAAATACCTGCAATGCTGGACATCACGATGGTAAATATTTGTTGGGTTTGGTTTTGTTGGTTAAGTAAAGAAGCAGGTACTACAATCTGGTAATCATCGATGTTACCGTGCCGGCGCTTTAAGAGCCGGTCGATGGCCACTGAAGCCACTTGGGGTTTGATTGATTCATCCAAGCCGACCCTTATGGTGTCAAGCTGGCTTTCCAACATTTCTAACTTCAAGCGCTTGAATGCAGTTTCTACTGGGATAAAAATTTGGTTGTGCTCGGCGCCCAATTTAACGCCTTGAATTTCATCTTTTGACAATTCATCTTTGCGCAACACGCCGATCACCTCGACCCACAAGTGATTGATTTTAATCCGCTGTCCCAAGGCATCACCTTGAGGAAATAATTGGGCGGCTGCTTCTGAACCCACCACGGCCACTTGAGCAAATGCATTGTTGTCTTCGGTATTGAACAAACGACCACTTGAAACTTCTAAATTAGACATTTCAAAACAGCTGGGTGACATTGCTTTAACAGCGCCGTCTGAGTTGGCATTGACAGAGAACAAACTCCAAGTTTTTAAAGTCTTTTCACCGCAAGTTTTCTCTACAAAAGGCAAGCTGTTTTGAATCGCCCTGACGTCATTAACCGTCAACCCCAAAGAGTCCTGACGAATTTCTTTTAAGGTTTCTTGGTCAAAAGTTTTCTCTTCAATCACCAAGTTTCTCAAGCCCATTTTCTCAATCAAGCGCGTGGCTTCAGCTTTTGCACCTTCACCAATGCTGAGCATGGCTATCACCGCGCCGACACCAAATACCATGCCCAATAAGGTCAGTAAGGTACGCAGTTTATGGTGTAACATTTCCGCAATGGCGTGTTTTAAGTTGATGGTTAAAGCATTCATAAATCAGCCTCAGAAGTGGGTTGGCTCAGGGCAATGACATCACCGTCACTCAAGCCTGATTCAATGGTACATAAACTGGAGCTACAAAAACCTGTGGTGATGGCTTGTCGACTGAAACTGTTGCCCTGGTTTAAATACACCCAAGTGGCATCTTGTTCACGGAACACGGTTTGAATTGGTACCACCAAACCTTCTGCTTGCTCCACAACATGAATACTGGCATCCAGCCGTTGTCCAGGTTTAAGCTTGTCATTGTTAGCAACATCCAAAGCCACTAAAACAGTGAAATACTTAACTGGATTATCGCGTTCTTTGGGTTGTGCAGTTTGGCTGATTGAGCTGACTGTACCAGCAAAAGTCATGTCAGGATAGGCGTGCAAGTTGACTTTTACAGCAACCCCTTCCTTGATGCCAATGGCTTCTACTTCTGGCACATAAACTTTGGCTTGCATCAAGCTTAAATCAGGCAAAGATGCCAGTTTAGCACCAGGAAAAACTGATTTACCAGGCTCTGGAAGGGAACCATCCCAACTGGGCTCCAAAACAAACAAACCGTCATGCGGTGCCACCATTTCTAATGCACTTAAACTGGCATTATTCATTTCTAATTTGGCCTTTTGAACTTGTTGTGAGCTTTCTAACACTGCTTTTTCTGTTTGTGACTTTTCTGCAAAATTGGCTTCAACTTTACCGATATGATCGGCTTTGGCCTTTAAAAACTCTTCGTTGTCCCCAGCCTCAATCATTTCTATCTTTGTGTACAACAAAGGGTCATCAATGTTAAATTGTTTGGCCAATTCATATTCATAATCAATCACCTGAGCCTCAGCACCAAAACTGAATTTGTTGTTATCAATTTCACGGTCTTTAGCCAACATTGAATACATCAGCTTTTGGATTTCAAAATTGGTTTCATCGACCTCAATCTGAAAGTTACTGCCATCAAATCGAGCCACCACATCACCAGCCTTCACTACAGAAAATTGTGGCATGATCCAAGCCAATGTTTGCGGCCGCCTGGAAACGGCTGGTGCTGTGATGGGTGTGGACTTAACTGCCTCCAATTCGCCTTCAGCATGAATTTGAAACAGCACCTTATCGGCGTTTACTTGAATCACTGGCGTGCTGAGTCTCTCTTCACTGCCGCAACCATAAAGTAACAGCAAAGCCAGACTGATTGAACCGACTCTTGTCATGTTGCCTCCGCCAGAATGGTGGCTTTGATGCTCATGCCAGGGCGCATGATTTCTAAATCCAAATCTTTGATGGTGACTTGCGCATCTAATATTTTAGATGGTTGATTTTTTGATTTACTGCGCACCACTTTAGACAGCGATTCAATCACCCCAAAAAACTCCATATCTGGGTAAGCATCTAAAATAAATTTAACTTTTTGTCCCACTGCAACCCGAGACATGTCATTTTCTTTGATTTCCAGTTCAGCTATGATTTGATCTAAATCAGCCACTTCGGTGACTCGGGCCCCTCCCCAAACAGAGTCACCCACTGCATATTTGTTGTTGCCATTATCTGTTTGGTGCATGACTATACCTTTGCGTTTAGACATGATACGCATGCTTTTGATGGAATTTTTTAAATCTTCTACTTCGGCTGTAAGTTTGGCAATGTTGGCTTCTAAGATCTGAATCTCGGTATGCAGTTTTTCTTCGTTCAAACGCCGGTCATCGATGGCATGTTGGTATTCAAGTTTGGCCAATTCAAAATTCAATTGATTTTCTTGGTATTCATTTTGGGCAATGACACTGCCAGGCAATTCAGCTTTTCTGGTGGCTTTATCCAATAACATCTTTTTTTCCTCTACCGCCAAATCTTTGTTTTGCAAGGTTTCAACTTTACCAACTTCGGTGTTTTTCAACTCAGAGATTTTGACATTAAGCTCACCTTGCTTATCCATCAAACGTTCATTCAACTGGTCTGTTTTAAACATCAAAACCGGCTCTCCAGGGTTGACTTGGCTGCCATCAGGCGCCATAAAAGCAATGGTGTATTGCCAAATACGACGTACTTTAGGTGGTGAATAGCTGTCAGTTTCTACCGCTTTGAGTTCCCCGTTGGCGGTAAAATTTGCTGCATAGGCTGTGGGTTGTAGGCTGGTTAACAGCACCATTAATATCAATTGTTTCATGTTAAGTCTCAGTCAGTGTAACCAAGGCACTCATGCCTGGTAATAAGGGCACAGAATCAGCGTTGTTCAAACTGATTTCAACTTCATAATACAGACCACTACCCCAATCTTTCTTGTCTCGCCCGCCCGATGATATGGCCGCAATCTGGCCATCAACTTGGGCATTGGGTAAAGCATCAAAAGTGACACTGACTTTATCACCTTGAGCTATAGATGGGATATCAATGGCATTCACCCATGCTTTGACTTTCATGTTCTGCTTCTTTGAAACCTTGAGGATTTCCATGCCGCTGTTGGCTTGGTCGCCCACTTGGTATTTACTGCCCGTCCATGGATGTGATGCATAAATCACATAGCCAGATTGGGTGGCTTTGATGTTCATAGATTCTAATTGATCTTTCCAATAAGCCAAATCTTTTTCTTTCTGTTCGGTTCCAAGTTCAACTTCTGTGCTTTTCTCTCTTTGTTTTTGTTGAATTGCCAACAGTTCATTGTTTGCTTCTGCCAATGATTTGATGGATTTTTTCAAAGTCAACTGACGTTCTTTGTATTCAAGCTCACCAATGAAATTAGCCGGCACATTGGCTTTAAGTTCTGCCACTTTACGCGCTACCTGGGCTTTTTCGTATGCCAAATGTGCGTTATTCAAATCAATTTGAATTTGAATCATGTCACGCTTGGCACTGGCTTTAAACACATCCAATTGTTCGGTTTTACTTTCAATGGTACTGTCCAGCTCACTGCCATCAATACGCAGTAAAAAATCACCGATTTCAACAAAAGTACCCTCATCGGTCATTTCACTGATTTTCCCTTGCCATCCCCTGACCTGCGGCATATTCGCCACCTGGGTTTGACTTGATTCAACCATGCCGGTGAACATTTTAGCTTGGCAGTTGAATGCCAACATCACCAACAACACTGTTTTTAATCCACTGTTCATGCGACTATTTTTCCATCTAAGAAGTGAATGGTACGCCCAGCATTTTCAGCAATGTCAGGTTCATGGGTTACCATCACAATGGTTTGTCCTGTTTGGTTCAATGACACCAACAGGTCTATAATTTGTTGAGAAATGGCACTGTCTAAATTCCCAGTGGGTTCATCGGCCAACAACACCGCAGGTTGGTTGATTAATGAACGAGCAATCGCCACACGCTGAATTTGGCCGCCTGACATTTCGTTCGGCATGTGATGCATGCGCTCACCCAAACCCACTTCATGCAATAATTTCTTGGCACGTTGTTCACCACCTTGTTGTTTTTCAGGTGAGGCAAATCGCAACGGCACCATGACATTTTCCAGTGCGCTTAACCGCGGCAACAGATGAAATCCCTGGAACACAAAACCGATGTGGTCATTTCGTATCTTGGACAATTCATCGTCATTCAATGAACTCACATCTTGGTCAGCTAAGCGGTACTGTCCAGAAGTGGGTTTATCCATACACCCCAGTATATTTAACATGGTTGATTTACCTGAGCCCGAACGCCCCATGATGGCCACAAACTCCCCGGCCTTGATGTTTAAGTCAACATGATCCAATGCCGTAATGGTCTCGCCTTGGGTTTGGTATATTTTAGATATTTGCTTTAAATCCAACATCTGTGATGTAGTCCCTGTTTTAATCCTTATTAATGAAAAGCCAGTCTATTGGGTGCAGCCACAGCCAAACCTGTCAAATTTATCATTTGCTGACTGGTAGTTTAAACCACAACAAATCCATAAAGTTCAATCATTCTATGCTGCAATTGTGCAAGTACTGTGAAAACCAAAATAAATTAAGGCATGCACATAGCAAGTACAGCACTGAGCTCAGTAAAAAATACATTGTCTTCGGGTAGTAAACCGTGAGCAAACCAGGGTGAAAAAGCGATCCAAATTCCCAATATACAGATTAACGTACCGGAGACAGAGCGCAACCATACACCACCACTGACAGCCATCAATCGGCGCATCATCATTTGCGAAAACAGCAAAGGTAACACCGTTCCAAGACCAAAGAACAGCATAAAGCTGGCACCTCTGAACACATCTGCAGTGGTGGCTGCAATGATTAACATACCATAAAGCAGTCCGCATGGAATCAATCCCCACAACATGCCTTTGACAAAAACAGCGCTGCCGCTATTGGCCTGTTGAAGTTGTTTCAGTTGCTTGCTGACTTTGGGCCAAAAAGGCAGCGGCTTTTGAATGGTCAACCATTTGGCGCGGTCTTTGAAAATAATTACTGCACCAGTCAGTATCAACATGCCGCCCATCAGCAACCTCAAAAACCCACCCCATACAGCCAGATCTAATTGTATGCTGGCACCTTGAACCAAGCCAGCAAACAGTGCGCCCAGTAAAGTATAGGTGGCCACCCGGCCCAAATTTGTCACCAAGGTTTGGCGGTTGTTTTGTTTTTGACATATAACCGCACACAGGCCACCGCACATAGCAATGCAGTGAAAGCCGGAGAAAAATCCAATGATTAATGGGGTGATGGCAGACAGCATCAGTCAATCCTAAACATCCGTTTTAATGCCTTTTACAGGTTTTGGCTCAGCAGTATTTGGTTTTTTTTGCCGCATAAATGGTTCGTTGTCGTCATCGAGAATGGAATATGCGGGGCTGTCTAAATCATCGAATTGGTTTTTATTAATGGCCCATATCAATGCCCAGACTGCAAAACCTGCCAACGCCAAACTGAGTAACACCAAGACAAAAACCATGCTCATTTTAAACTGACCTCTTTCACAACAAACGACGAGAATTGAAAACCACCAACAGTGAACTCAATGACATACCAATGGCCGCCATCCACGGTGCCAACAAGCCCATCATGGCAATCGGTGTAACACTGAGATTATATACCAATGACCAAGTTAAATTTTGTTTGATGATGGCGTTGGTTTTTGCCGAAATGGCAATGACTTGTTGAATCGGTGCCAAAGATTTACCTAATACAATCATGTCCGAAGCTGAATGAGCCAAGTAGGCACCTTGTTTCAGACTGATTGATACATCAGCTTGGGACAACACCGGCGCATCATTCACCCCGTCACCCACCATAACACAGGCATGTTCTTGCTGCTGTTGTGCGGCAATATGATTGATTTTATCGGCTGCTTTGAGTCCACCAAAATGGTGCTCTATGCCCAGTTTCTTCGCCCAACTGGCAACCGTGGCTGGTTTATCACCACTGATGATGAATTGGCTTTTCCCCTGCGCTTTTAATGTGTTAAGCAATTCCATGGCCCCAGCCCTGACAGGCATTTGTAACTCATAAACTGCTACCAGCTGATGCTCACAGGCCAGATATATTTGACTTAAATCATCATTGGTATTAATTTCAGGTATTTCAAAAGCTGCACTTTTCAACCAATCTGCACTGCCCATATACCATTGTTGGAGCTGATCTTGTAGCCTGATCTTTCCACTGACTCCATGCCCTGCAACTTCTTCAGCATCCACCACAGCCATAGGCCGAGGGTGCTGAAAAGCAGAGCCAATCGGGTGGTTACTTATTTGCTGCAAACCTGCTGTGATAGCCGCCAATTCTTGTTCACTGTGTGCAGTGAACCTGTGAATCCGCTCAACCGCCAACTGATCTTCGGACAAAGTACCAGTTTTATCAAAATACCACTGCTGTATTTTGGCCAACCGGGTGATGGCTTCGGTGTTATTGACCAACACACCATGTTGTAACAAGTTAACCCCCGCAGCTGTTAATGCCGTGGGTGTAGCCAATGACAACGCACAAGGACAAGTGGCAATCAAGACCGATAACAAGGCAGTCATCAGCGCATCCGGTTGTTCCAAGCCATACCAAATGGCAGTTGCTAATGACAGCAGCAAAACAACAGCAACAAAGTAACTGGCAATTTGATCAACCAACAGCAGACTGGCAGGTTTTTTACTTTGTGCCAGTTCCATTAAATCAGCCAATTTAGCCAAGAAGCTGTCTTGGTTGTTCACTGTTGTGATGTAATTTAGTTCACCGCTGGTCAGCTGCGAACCTGCATACACATAATCATTGATGTCTTTATGAATCAGTTTCGACTCACCAGTTAATATGGCCTCATTGACCTGTCCTGAGCCTTTAATAACTTGACCGTCACAAGGAATAACTTCTCCGGCCATGACGCGCAGACGATCACCTTTTACAATTTGACTCAGCGGCACTGTTGTCGTTTGTTGCGCAGCAAATTGGTCGGCCGCAACGATGCGTTGGGCGCTGACTGGCACCAGAGCAAACAATGATTCACGCACATTCATGCCTTGGTGACGCACTTGTGATTCAACATACCGACCCAGCAACAAGAAAAATATGAACATCGACATCGAGTCAAAATACACATGTCCTTGTTGGTTAAAAGTGAAGTAGATACTGACAAAATAGGCCAAACTGATCGACAGTGCCACTGGCACATCCATACCTAAGTGTTTATTCTTAATGTCGCGAATGGCATTGTTGACAAAGCCTTGACCTGAGTAGAAATAAACCCCGGTGGCAATCAATAAACTGACCATCAAAAAGAAGCGTTGAATTTCAGGTGCCACAGCAAAATCTTCGGGGGAATACAATGGCACCGCCAAAGTCATGATAAACATCATGCCAAAACCTGCCACAGCAATTTTCTTTAACTGGTCTTTTCGTGCATCATCCGCTGGGTTTTCAGTGCTGTTTTGCTGTAAAGGTTGATAGCCTAACTGTTGGATTTGCGCGAAAATTTCACTTAATTTAATCTCAGCCGGATTAAAGTCAACCTGCATGTTTTGTGTCACGGAATTGATGCGTAATCCCAAAACACCCTCACGGTTGCGCAAAACCTTTTGTAACAACCAACCACAAGCACTGCAATACATGCCTTCAATTTTGATGGTTACTTGGGACGACCCATCGCTGTTTTGCTGAGTCAATTGTTTGAAAACATCAGGGGCGTCTAAATGCCCCCATGGCTTAGCCTGCCTACTGCTTTCAACTTGTTCTGCCGGCAGTTGGCCTTGGCGGTACTGATAAAACACTGCATGGTCGTTGTCATTCAGAAAAGTGGCTACAGCCTGACAACCAATACAACACATGGGTTGTTCTTGACCATCAATCTGGACCGTTAATTCACAGCCCTTGGGTAGCGTCTCACCGCAGTGAAAGCAAGTGGTCATAATCAGTCTTTTTCGATTTGAAACTTATTCTGCTTGGAGATCACTTGAGGGGCGTTTTGATGAGCAATATAAACCGTGTACAGACCAGCAACAACAGCGCTGGCCGGCAATGAAATCATGAACCAGACCCAGGGGTATTTGTACCAAGGTAAATTTTTATACGATTTTTCTTTGGCTTTGTTATTCATTTGTCATATCCAAAATATTTAACTTTTTCTGTGGCTTCGTCGCTGTCATCATCGGTTTTTACCACGCTGACTTCGATGGTGTGAATTTTCTTATTGGCCAGACTTTTATCCGCTTGAATCTTAATTGGTACAGTTACCAGCTGACCCGGATCAGCTTCAATTGTAGTCTGGTTCAAGCCCAGCTCTACGGTTAATCCATCAATACCACTGGCGCTCACCAAGTATTGAGCACTGGCTTTGCCTTTATTCATCACTTTAAGGGTGTATACATTTTCAATGGTATTGGCATCAATAACACGATAAAAGCTGTTGCGGTCAGGTATTACATTCATATCAATTGAACTGCGTTTCACCAAGGCAATACCAAAAGAAGAAACCAAAGTCATCAGAATAATAAAATAAACAATGGTTCGTGGCCGAATAATATGCGTGGGTTTGCCTTCTAAGGCATTTTCAGTGGTGTATTTAATCAAACCTTTAGGCATGCCACTGATTTCCATCACCTCATCACAAGCATCAATACAAGCTGCACATGCGATACATTCATATTGCAAACCATCACGGATGTCGATGCCAGTAGGACAAACCTGTACGCATAATGTACAATCAATACAATCTCCAGGTGCATCCGCTTCACGGCGATGCTTGCCTCGCATCCGCGGTTCACCACGTTTTTCATCGTATGAAATGATTAATGTTTCTTTGTCAAACATCGCACCTTGAAAGCGTGCATATGGACACATGTATAAACACACCTGTTCACGCAGAAAGCCCGCATTGCCATAAGTGGCTAGGGCGTAAAAGAACAACCAGAATATTTCCCATGTGCCTAGGTCCCACTCCCAGACATTGATGGCCAATTCCCTGATGGGGGTGAAAAAACCCACAAACGTAAAGCCTGTCCACAAAGCAAACGTAATCCACAAAAACTGCTTGCTGAACTTGCGCATGACCTTTTCACGGGTCCAAGGGCCTTTGTCCAACTTCATGCGTTTGTTGCGGTTGCCTTCAGTCAATTGCTCTAACCAAATAAACACTTCGGTCCAAACAGTTTGCGGGCAGGCGAACCCACACCACAACCGACCCGCCAAAGCGGTAAAGAAAAACAACGCAAAGGCAGCAATAATCAACATCAATGCCAAGAAGATGAAATCTTGCGGCCAAAGGGTCAATGAAAATATATGGAAGCGCCGTTGTGGCAAGTCAAACAAGATGGCTTGTTCACCTGCCCAATTAAGCCATGGCAACAGATAAAATATACCCAACAAGACCCAAACTGCTAATTTACGTTTGAATTGGAATCGACCTTTTATCTCTCGAGGGTAAACCTTTTCATGCGCTTTGTATAAGCTCAGTTCTATGGGCTTAGTATCTTGATCAGACATGTCCGTCCTTTAAGAGTTAGGGTTGCGTTTGGCTAAACGGGTTCTGGGTAATGCCAGTACCAATCCACTGAACAAAGCAGCAGAAAAAGTAAATGCCCAGAAAAAAATGAAACCCAGAGCATAGCCCTGCCAGCGGGATATGTCTACATCAAAGCTCGACAACTGACCTAAATAAGCAGGATCAAACACAGCAAAAAACAACATAGACTGAACCGCTGCGGTAAAAAAAGAAACCCACAGCACTATGGCCATGCGACGCCAAAATATGCGTCTGATTTGGCGCTCATTAAATCCTTGATTTTTAACTATGGGCTGAGTTGTCATGTTTCTGCATTGATATATATTTACTTATTTGTTACTGAGGGAATACACATAAGCTGCAACCAACTTAATGCGATTTTCATCTAAAATACCTTGCTGTGATGGCATGTTACCACTTAAACCTTCATACAAGGCCGTTTCGATGATTGCATCAGATCCATACAACCATATATCGTCGGTCAAATTGGGGGCGCCAAACAAGTGCTGGCCTTTTCCATCAACACCATGGCAGGCTGCACAAAACATACCGAATTTAGCCTCACCTTCGGCAGCTAAGGTTGCATCGTGCTCAATACCTGACATGCTTCTGACGTACGCAGCCACCTGTTTGGTGCCATCTTCACCCAAGGCAGGCGCAAAAGCCGGCATCACACCCATTCGACCATTGGTAATGCTGGTCACTATATCACTGTGCTCACCACCCCAGTTCCAGTCATCATCAGTTAAGTTGGGAAAGCCTACATTGCCTTGTGCATCTGAAGCATGACATTGCGCACAGTGGTTGGCAAAAATTCGTTGGCCAATCATCATGGCTTGGTCATCTTGAATCAGTGCATCAATTGGTTTGTTGATGAAACCAGCAAATGACTTATCTCTGGCATCGCTGACAGCGGCGTAGTTCGCTTCAAAGCGGTTAATAGAAGTCCATTCTTTACTGCCTTTGTAGTTACCCAGTCCCGGGTACAAATACAAGTATATGCCGGCAAAAATGATGGTGATAACAAATAACCACAACCACCAACGTGGCATGGGATGGTCTAACTCGGTCAAGTCCTCATCCCAGACGTGCCCTGTGGTGTTATCATCCTGCTTTTCAGTTTTTATTTTTGCAGTAGAAAACAACAACCACAAATACGCCACCAAGTGCAATACCACCACTGTTATGACCGTCCAGTGCCAAAAATTACTCATGAACTTTCTCCTCAGTCTGATCAGTCATTTGCTCATCATCTTTTAACGCCATGCGTGATAATTCATCAAATTTAGATTTATTGTGTTTACTCCAAGCCCATGCAACGATGCCTAAAAACACCACCAACATAAGTCCAGTATAAATTCCGCTTAACATGATGACCTCCTTATTGGTAACTCTTAGGCATTGCAGTACCTAAGTCTTGTAAATAGGCAACCAGTGCATCCAGCTGAGTTTTATCTGTCAAGCTGGCAGCTGCATTGGCAATTTCTTCATCTGAATAGGGGTGTCCCAGTTTTTTCAGTACTTTCATACTGGCCACAGTTTGTTCAACATCAACTGGAATGTCAGCTAACCATGGATAACCTGGCATATTAGAAGTTGGCACCACGGCACGAGGATCAATCAAATGAATTTCATGCCACTCATCAGAATAGCGACCACCCACTCGTGCCAAATCTGGTCCGGTGCGTTTTGAGCCCCACTGGTGCGGGCGGTCATACACCGACTCACCAGCCAATGAGTAATGTCCATAGCGCAAGGTTTCATCAACAAATGGCCTGATCTGTTGAGAGTGGCAGCCATAACAGCCTTCAGCAACATATATATTTTGACCTGCCAGTTCCAATGGATTACGTGGTTCTAAACCTTCAACCGGTTCAACCACGCTGGCCTGCGACATCAAAGGCACAATTTCAATGATTCCAGAGAAGCTGATAACAATTGCCACCAACACACCTAAGAGGCCAATATTTTTTTCAATTTTTTCATGCTTGCTCATGCCTTTGCTCCTACAACTTCAGTACTTTGCGCTGTTGCAGACTGGTGGCCTTTGATGGTTTTCCAAGTGTTGTAAGCCTGGATAACTGCACCAACCAAGAATAACAAACCACCAATCACTCGAATCACATAATAAGGGTAAGTGGCTTCAATGCTTTCTACATGGCTGTATACCAAAGAACCATTGGCATCCACTTCGCGCCACATCAAACCTTGCATCACACCCGCAATCCACATAGAAGCTATGTATAAAACAATTCCCAAGGTAGCAATCCAGAAATGCACGTTAATCAAATGGGTGCTGTACATGCCATCACGTCCCCATAACCTTGGCACCAGAGTATACATGGAAGCCATAGTCATCAAAGCAACCCAGCCTAAGGCACCTGAATGAACATGGCCAATACCCCAATCGGTGTAATGCGACAATGCATTGACGGTTTTAATCGACATCATTGGTCCTTCAAAAGTACTCATGCCATAAAATGACAACGCCACAATCATCATTTTAATGATAGGATCAGAACGCAATTTGTCCCAAGCGCCGGATAAAGTCATCATTCCATTGATCATGCCACCCCATGAAGGTGCCAATAAAATCAATGAGAAAACCATGCCTAAAGACTGTGCCCAATCAGGCAACGATGTGTAATGCAAGTGATGAGGACCTGCCCACATATAAGTCGAAACCAACGCCCAAAAGTGAACGATTGACAAGCGGTATGAATACACCGGTCTACCAGCTTGTTTAGGTACAAAATAATACATCATACCCAAGAACCCTGCAGTCAAGAAAAACCCCACTGCATTGTGCCCGTACCACCATTGTGTCAGTGCATCAACAGCACCAGAGAATATAGGGTACGAAAGGTGCCAATTCACAGGTATAGCTAAATTGTTGACTATATGTAACAAGGCGATGGTGATAATGAAAGCTGCATAAAACCAATTGGCTACATAAATATGCTTGACTGTTCGGGTGGCAATGGTGCCAAAATACACCACGGCATACAACACCCAAACCACGGTCAATAACACGTCCAATGGCCAAATCAACTCAGCATATTCTTTACTTTGGGTGTAACCAAATGGCAGGGTCAATACAGCCCCGACAATGACCAATTGATAGCCCCAAAAAACCACACTGGCCAAACTGTTAGAAAACAGCTTAACCTGACAAGTTCTTTGTGCCACATACAGCGAGGTACCAATCAGCGCATTACCACCAAAAGCAAAAATAACTGCATTGGTATGTAACGGCCTAAGACGGCTGTAAGTCAGCCATGGGATATCAAAGTTCAATGCCGGCCAAGCCAGTTGAGCGGCGATAAAAACGCCCACCAACATGCCAATAATGCCCCAAAATATGGTTGCAATGGTGAATTGCTTGATTACTTTATCGTTAAAATCAATCATAGATACAATGCGTAAAAGCCCAAATTGTGATTGATTTGAATTATAATTACTCCATAGCCTTAAAAAGATTGACCTAGGTCAAGTTTAATCATTATTAGAACAATAACTTAACATTTATGCTTAACTCCCAAGTAAATAACCAACAAACCACATCAAACAACTGTGGTGACTGCGAATTGTGCACACAAAATATTGACAATCGGCGGGTGAGGATAAACAGCAAAGAAATTGCTGCAATTGAGGCCATTATTGATTCACATATTATGATTGAAAAAAATCAAGTGGTGTATGAAGCTGGTGCCACTTTTCAAAACCTCTACACCGTTCATTCTGGTATGTTTAAATCAGTGTTTTTAACTCAGCAAGGAGATGAGCGCATTGTAGATGTATTTATCCCAGGTCAAGTCATGGGTTTTGATGGTATTCATGAAGGTAAATACAAAACCACAGTGAAAGCCGTCAGCTCAGGGTCGTACTGTGTGATACCATTCTATCCACTGCAAGAGCTGTCGATGAAGCACCGTGACATTCAAACCCGTTTAATGAAAATGATGAGTGAAAAAATCATTCAGTTTGAAATCACCAACAGTGAATACAATGCCCAACAAAAACTGGTCAGTTTTATTCAAAACGTATCTGATTTGTATTTATCCCGTGGCTTTTCAGCCAATCAGTTTCCATTCCAAGTTTCACAACGAGATTTAGCCAATTATTTGGGTTTGGCCGAAGAAACATTGAGTCGGATTTTTACCAAACTAAAAAAGAATGACATATTGTCTTTAGCTGACCAACAAATAACCATCATCGATATGCCTAAATTTCTGCAGGTTCTGGAATAAAATTTATTTTATTGAATTAAACAAATTCAGCCCCATATAGGCACTCATATTACAACCCAACCTTGAGCCCAAGGTCATTATGGAGAAAACACATGAGCGAAAAAATAATCAATGCCACTGATGCCACTTTTGACGAAATCACCAATTCAGATGTTCCTGTACTGGTTGATTATTGGGCGGAATGGTGTGGACCTTGTCGCATGATCGCGCCTATTTTGGAAGAAGTAGCTGATGAACTAGATGGCAAAGTTACAGTAGCCAAACTGAATATTGAAGACAACAAAGAAACTGCAGTTAAAATGGCCATTCGTGGTATACCAACTTTAATGGTATTCAAAAATGGTGAAATGATTGACCAACATGTAGGTGCCGTTTCTAAGGGTCAGTTATTAGAATTTTTAAGCAAACACACCGCTTAATTTACCGACCAAGCAAATTTTGCGCCTGAATTTTAGCTAATTTGGGCGTTTTTTTATTTCCACGCTGGACAGCAACAAACTTACATGGTAGTTTATACCTCATCAATTCCGACATGCCTATTGTCGAAAATATTTATCCTTGAAATTTAAAATTTTTACGCCACTGACTTTTACCATTGTGCGCGCTTTAATAAGGGACATTAAACTTTAAAAAATTTAACTATTCACAACCATCAAACCGGCACTCTGCCCAAATAAAAACAATCTATGAAACTATCTGAACTGAAACAAATGTCAACCACCAACTTGACAGAAATTGCCAAAGAAATCGGCGTTGAGACCCGCTCACGCGTTCATAAACAACAAATGATTTTCTCCATCCTGAAAAAACACGCCAAAAAAGGCGAAGACATTTTCGGTGATGGCGTACTAGAAGTGTTGCCAGATGGTTTTGGCTTCTTGCGTGCGCCAGAAGGGTCGTACCAAGCTGGCCCCGATGACATTTATGTCTCACCCAGTCAAATCAGACGGTTCGGCTTACAAACCGGCGACACCATTGTTGGTAAAATTCGACCACCCAAAGATTCAGAGCGTTATTTTGCGCTGTTACAGATCAGTACCATCAACTATGAGCCACCCGAAAACACCAAAGGTAAAATCATATTTGAAAACCTCACACCTTTGTTCGCCACAGAACAACTTAAAATGGAACGTGGTGATGGTTCAAGAGAAGATTTAACCACCCGTATTATTGACTTGGTTGCACCAATTGGCAAAGGCCAACGTGGCCTGATTGTTTCGCCTCCTAAGGCTGGTAAAACCATGATTTTGCAAAACATTGCGACGTCTATTGCATTGAACAACCCAGAAGCTAAATTGTTTGTGTTGTTAATTGATGAAAGACCAGAAGAGGTCACAGACATGCAGCGTACGGTGAAAGGTGAAGTAATTGCTTCTACTTTTGATGAACCCGCCACTCGCCACGTACAAGTGGCCGATATGGTGATTGAACGCGCCAAGCGCTTGGTGGAACACAAGCAAGACGTGATCATCTTATTGGACTCAATCACGCGTTTAGCCAGGGCTTATAACACCGTGACGCCAGCCTCTGGCAAAATCCTCACCGGTGGTGTCGATGCCAACGCATTGCATCGTCCGAAAAAATTCTTTGGCGCAGCTCGTAACGTTGAAGAAGGCGGCAGCTTAACCATTTTGGCTACGGGACTGGTTGAAACTGGTTCAAAAATGGATGAAGTTATTTTTGAAGAGTTCAAAGGTACTGGTAATATGGAAGTACACTTGGACCGAAGAGCCGCTGAAAAACGCATTTGGCCAGCCATGAATATCAACAAATCTGGCACCCGAAGAGAAGACCTGATTGTCGAGCCTGAATTCTTACAAAAAGCCCACATTTTGCGTAAAATATTAAATCCAATGGATGACATCCAGGCGATTGAGTTTTTGTTAGACAAATTAAAAGACACCAAAACCAATGAAGAATTCTTCAGTTCAATGAAACGATAATTTCTGCATACAAAGTAATTGGCATTGGGTAAAATAATTCAATGCCAATTTCACATCGCCATAACTACGCTGCCATTGACTTAGGCTCAAATTCCTTTCATTTATTGGTGGCCACATTCAGATCTGGCCAAATCTATCCCATCGACAGCGTGAAGCATATGGTGCGAATGGCAGCCGGCTTGGATGAACACAAGGTGATTTCAGATGAATACCTTGAAAAAGCTTATGACTCCCTTCGCTCCATGGCAGAAAGGATTCAAAATATCCCTAAGAGCCATGTCCGAATAGTTGGCACCAACACCTTGCGAGTGGCAAAGAATTCAGCTGAATTCATGCGCCAAGCTGAAAAAATACTCGGTCATGAAATCGAAATCATTTCAGGTCGCGAAGAGGCAAGGATGCTGTATTTAGGCGTCGCACAATCCACCAGCGGCAACCCATCAAGAAAGTTGGTCATGGACATCGGCGGCGGCAGCACCGAATTAATCATTGGTGATGGCATGCAAGCAGTGGCCCGTGAAAGTTTGTATATGGGTTGTGTCAGTTACACAAAAAAATACTTCAAAGGCGGCATTATTAATAAAGAAAACTGGAAAAAAGCCGTCATCAACGCCTTACAAGAATTGAATCCATACCTACAAGATTTTAAACAACGCGGCTGGCAAAGTGCCGTTGGAGCCTCTGGTACCATGCGTGCCACTGCAGACATTTTAGAAGCCAATAACTGGGCATCTTCTGGCATCACATTGGCTGGCTTAAAACAGTTGAGGCAAAACTGTTTTGATCTTGGGCATATTGATCAATTGAATCAATTGACTGGACTGGGCGAAGATCGCAGACCTGTATTCATTGGCGGTTTAGCGATTGTGTATGCCTTGGTTAAAGCATTCTCTATTGAACAACTGGATGTTTCATTGGGTGCTTTGCGTGAAGGTTTGATTTATGAAATGTCTGATGGCCCCAAAACCACCTCAGTCACCAAACGCAGCATCAGAAAGCTATGTGAACAATTCACTGTTGATTCTTTACATGCTGAACATGTGCAGCGCTATGCCGAAGACATCTTATCCAAAATTAACATTAAAATTGAGAAACGTATAAAGGCATTACTTAACGGTGCGATCAAATTGCATGAAATCGGTTTGTCAATCGCTCACAGCAATTTTCACGTTATTGGTTCTTATGTGGTACAACATGCCGACATGCCAGGTTTCTCCAATCAACAAAAGTTGGTGATGGCGACTTTAATTCGATTACACCGCCGTAAAATAAGTAAAACCGTGTTGGCAGAGTTGACTGAGCGACAGCATGAAGTGGTGGTTAAACTACTGATGATAATGCGCTTATCTGTGGTGTTTGCCAGAAATCGACACTATGAGCCGGTGCCTATTGAGCAGATATCCTGGCACAAAAAGTGTATCAACTTGCAAATTGAAAGGACCTGGCTGTTTGAGCACCCACTGATTAAGGCTGATTTAAAAGATGAACAAAAACAATGGCGCAATATGGGGCTTAAACTGTTAATCAATCAGTTGCAAAAAGTTGTGAAAAGTCCCTAAATGCTTTGAACTCCAGCGCATTACCCGATGGATCCAGGAAAAACATGGTCGCTTGTTCCCCAGCCAAACCTTTGAATCGAATGTAAGGCTCAATGACAAAAGCTGTACCTGCAGCTTGGAGCTTAGCAGCCAGCTGCTGCCAATCTGTCATGCCTAAAACCACGCCAAAATGCGGCACAGGAACGCCATGATCATCAACACTGTTATTAATTAAGCGCACTTTGCCATCAGCACCCAACGATTCATCCAGGTGACAAACCAATTGATGCCCATATAGGTCTAAGTCAATCCACTGTTCTGTTGAACGCCCAAGCTTACAGCCCAAGGTACTGATATAAAAACGCCGAGCCTCACCTATACTTCTCACAGGTATAGCTAAATGAAATGGATTGACCATAGGATATTTTTGGTAGAATTAAAGCATGTACAATTTTAACTGTAAGGACTGAACTTTTGAAAGTCATTTTAAATGTTGATGCCATCACCTATCCTTTAACTGGTATTGGCCATTACACCCAAGCGCTGGGGCAACAATTAGCGCATCAACCAAGTATCACCCAACTTAAGCTTTTTTCTGCGGACCAATGGATTGAGGACATTTCTACCACAGCAGAACACAACCAATGGTTGAGTCAAATTCGACAACATGTACCTTTTAAAGCATTGGCCCTGAACCTGTATGCTAAACGCAGGGCAGCCAAATTCAAGCGGCTGACTGTTGGCCTGCATGACCACACATTTCACAGCCCTAATTTTGTTTTGATGCCGTTTGAAGGACGGTCAGTGGCCACTTTTCATGACTTGTCTTTTATTCACTATCGGCACACACAGCCTCAATACCGATTACAATTTCTAGACCGAGAAATACCCAAAACCTTGGCTCAAGCTGATGCATTGATAACCCCATCTGAGTTCGTTAAACAAGACATTATTAAGCAGTTTACCTACCCAGCACACAATATACACGTGACGCCGCTCGGTGTCAGTGCCGATTTTAAACCTTATACTGAAGCACAATGCGCTGAAACCTTACAAACTCATCAGCTACAACACAAAAATTTCATTTTATCAGTGGCCACCACCGAACCCAGGAAAAATCTCAGCCGTTTACTTGTGGCCTACACCCAACTGCCGGAAACTTTAAGAAAGTCCCATCCACTGGTTTTGGTGGGTTCTAAAGGTTGGCTCAACCAAGATTTAGAGCAACAAATCAAGTCACTACTCAATCAGGGTCAAATCATCAGTTTAGGCTATGTCAATCAACAACAATTACAACACCTCTACGCCGCAGCCAAATTAACTGCATTGCCCTCATTGTATGAAGGATTTGGTTTGCCCATCATCGAATCAATGGCATCTGGAACAGCTGTATTGACCAGCGAAGATTCAGCCATGCAAGAAGTGGCCGGCGGACATGCCATGTTATGCGACCCATTGGATGTGCACCACATCGCTGGCTGTTTGCAACAAATGCTGGAAGACCACACTTGGCTATTGAATGCCCAAACCAATGGCCTCAGTCACAGCAAACAATTCAGTTGGGACAACTGCACCAATAAAACCATCCAAGCGTACGGATAATCCACTAAAACAAAGCCTAAAGTCAGCGCCTAACGCCGTACGCGATTGCAGCCTAACAATCAAAATGAACCATAAACCAATCTGCCTTTGCTAAAGCTTGCACTCGACTTTGCCTTCGCATCATCCTACACAGACCAAAGCATTCTCGGATCCTCCAGCACCTTTGTCATAAACATACAAGTTATCCACAAAAGCTGTGGATAACTTTGTTTATAACTTTCATTTTTATAAGCCAATGAGTCGCAACCGCTCGACATCAGACACAGTGGTTAAAAACAACCCAAATCAAATAACATATATATATCAAACACTTATAATGTTATGTAAAAGTTAAATGGAAGCTAATAAAGCTAAATTCTTGTTTTCTGATTAACCAAGCAGCACTTGTGTATAAAAATCACATGTCAACACAAAAACTGACTATTTTACAGAACCGATTCATCACCCTAATAAGCAGCCGTATATCTAAGCAGTTATACTGATTGCCGATACCCATCAAAATATGGCCTTAGTTATTACCCACAAGAAAACCTTAACGCCAGCATTTAAACCCAGTCAACTGGAAGTGCAATCTGCAGTTACAACGCACAGCGAAAAAGAAATATATGAGCTAAAACGTAGCTGCAGGGCTTGCCCCTGCCTTGCCCCGCAACAGACTTCAACATCAGAAGAGACACAAATCATCAAAGCATCTGGAGAAGTTACGGTTTTTTGCCTTATAAACCTTAAACAGAATCAAGGGGGGCAATCCTGATTTGATGCCTGATTAAAACAAATGCCAGTTCATGGTAAAAAGTCAGCTAACACGGACTACGGCATTACATTTAAGCCAAGTGGCTTCGTAAGAGACACCAGCAAGTCTGACCCATGTTGACCCTTGGCGAGCCAGCGAGTCAGAAAGGGCAACTCATCTTAGTCTGCGAAAGGGTTGCGGTTTTATGCCCAGATAATTACATCAGATAAAGGGTTAACCTCAACCAGCATAAAGAAGCATGACCGGTGGCAAGCTTGACCCATGTTGACCCTTGGCGAGCCCGCGAGTCAGACAGGGCAACTCATCTTAGTCTGCGAAAGGGTTGCGGTTTTATGCCCAGATAATTACATCAGATAAAGGGTTAACCTCAACCAGCATAAAGAAGCATGACCGGTGGCAAGCTTGACCCATGTTGACCCTTGGCGAGCCAGCGAGTCAGAAAGGGCAACTCATCTTAGTCTGCGAAAGGGTTGCGGTTTTATGCCCAGATAATTACATCAGATAAAGGGTTAACCTCAACCAGCATAAAGAAGCATGACCGGTGGCAAGCTTGACCCATGTTGACCCTTGGCGAGCCAGCGAGTCAAACAGGGCAACTCATCTTAGTCTGCGAAAGGGTTGCGGTTTTATGGCCAGATAATTACATCAGATAAAGGGTTAACCTCAACCAGCATAAAGAAGCGGCCCTGTAGCAATCACCTTAATGGGCCTCGTCCCAATTCTCACCAAAACCATAATCCACCACCAAAGGCACATCCAGCTTAACCACTGACTCCATCACTGCTTTGATCTTATCGGCCCATTGACTGGACACTGCTCGCCTTACTTCAAACACCAGTTCATCATGCACTTGCATAATGACCTTGATGTCATCGGCTTGGCTGATTTCATCATGCACTGCCAACATTGCTTTCTTGATGATGTCCGCAGCAGTGCCTTGCATCGGTGCGTTAATAGCGGCGCGCTCAGCACCTGCTCGTACACGTGCATTGCGGTTGTTGATTTCTGGGAAATACAGGCGACGACCAAACAAGGTGTCTAAATACCCTTGTTCAGCCGCCTGTGCTTTGACTGAATCAATAAAACCTTTGACCTTCGGGTACTGCGCAAAATACTGCTGCATATAATTTGACGCTTCTTTGCGTGAAATGTGCAGCTGCTTACTTAAACCAAAAGCGCTCATGCCATACATCAAGCCAAAATTAATCGCTTTAGCGGCCCGACGTTGTTCGCCACTGACTTCAGCCAACGGGGTAGCAAACACCTGAGAAGCGGTTTGACTGTGCACATCAATGCCGTCATTAAAAGCCTGTAATAAATTTTCATCTTGAGAAAGGTGCGCCATAATGCGCAGCTCAATCTGCGAATAATCTGCCGCCATCAATTGCCAACCCTCCGGAGCAATGAACGCTTTACGTACCTTGCGGCCTTCTTCGGTGCGAATTGGAATGTTCTGCAGGTTTGGGTTTGAAGAAGACAAACGCCCGGTAATCGCCACCGCCTGGTGGTAAGAGGTGTGTACTCGGCCAGTTTTTGCATTGATTTCAAGCGGTAATTTATCGGTATACGTACTTTTCAATTTACTCAAAGAACGGTACTCAAGAATCACAGCAGGTAACTCATAATCAGCCGACAAGTCTTGTAAAACATCCTCAGCCGTAGATGCTTGACCGGTAGCGGTTTTTTTCAACACTGGTATGCCTTGCTCTTCAAATAAAATCACTTGCAATTGTTTTGGCGACCCTAAATTGAACTCCTTGCCTGCCAAATTATAGGCTTTAAGCTGCAGTTTATTCATGCTCAGCTCAAGGTGTTTGCTTTGTTTGGCTAACTCGGTGCGATCAATCAATACCCCTGTCTGTTCCATACCAGCCAGCACCTGTACCAACGGCATTTCTAATTCGGTGAATACTGCAACCTGATCGGTTGTTGCCAACTGCCCCCACAGCTCTAAGTGCAATTGCAAAGTGATGTCCGCATCTTCTGCTGCATAGTGTGTGGCATCCTCAATCGACACGTCTGCAAAGGGAATTTGTTTGGCCCCTTTGCCACAAATATCTTCATACTTAACCGTTTTTTTGCCCAAGTACAATGCCGCCAATGAGTCCATGTCATGCCGTGTTACCGATGCATTGAGCACATATGATTCCAGCATAGTATCAAATTTTTGACTGCTGATATCCAAGCCGTAATTAGACAATACATTCAAGTCATATTTAAAATGTTGCCCAACTACATCCACCGTTTGTAAAACCGGAATAACTGCTGCCAAAACAGCATCAAGTTCCAATTGTGTTGCAGTGCTGTTATGCGCAATCGGTATATAGGCAGCATTTTCCGCCTCATACGCAAATGACATCCCAATGATGTTGGCACCTATTGGATTCAAGGAGTCTGTTTCCAAGTCAAAAGCCACCAGACCCGCTTGTTTAATTTGTTTCAGCCATTTTTGCAGCGTCTCCATGTCTTGAATGCAGGTGTATTCAAGTTTTACTGGTGGCACTTGCTGCGCTGCATCACCGGCATCCAATTCAGCAAAACGCTTCATGCTGTATTCGCGCCCCAGTTCGTTCAATGCAGCCACATCTTTAGCTTGCAATTGAAAATCACCAATTTGATAATCAACCTCACAATCCTTTTTGATCACCACCAACTCACGCGACAGTTTCAATTGGTCAATGCCTTCACGTAAATACTCACCCACTTTGCCTTTGAAGTCATCCGCATGGGCAATGATGTTATCCACCGTATCATATTCTTGTAACCACTTGACTGCTGTTTTGGGCCCCACTTTGTTAACCCCAGGAATGTTGTCAGATGAATCTCCGATCAGTGCCAAATAGTCAATTATTTGATCAGGCCTGACACCAAATTTTTCCATCACCCCCGCCTCATCCATCACATAATCCGACATGGTGTTGACCAATGTTACGTGGTCAGAAACAAGCTGAGCCAAATCCTTATCACTGGTTGAGACCAAGGTTTCTACACCCAACACCTCAGCTTTTTTGACCAAAGTACCTATCACATCATCCGCCTCCACATGCGGAATCTCTAACATCGGAATACCCATCGCCTTAATCAAGTCTTTGGTGGGTTGTAACTGCATGCGCAATTCATCCGGCATGGGCGGGCGGTTGGCCTTGTATTCAGCATACATGTCGTGTCTGAAAGTTTTGCCCTTGGCATCAAACACCACCACCATATATTCAGGGTCGTACTCATCCAGCATCCGTTGCAGCATATTTGTTACCCCATACATCACACCTGTCGGGTGACCATTTTTACTGGTCAACCGGCGCAAATTAGGCACAAAAAAAGCTCGGAACAGATAAGACGAACCATCTACTAGGTACAAAGTTTTATTCGACATGTATTAACCAACAACCAATTATATAAACTTTAGATTGTAATGGTTTTAAGCAAGCGTACAACAGCCAGTGTTAAATTTATTGACCCTCGCACCAAAAACACACTTGGTGTTCAGTGATCAAATCCTAATCAATTCAGTGACCACTACGGGCTCTTAACCCTCGCATTACAAAAAAATAACAATCAATTCAGTGACACAACCCTCAAAATCAATATTTTTATAATTGTAAAGATTTCACTGCTTCGGTAAAAAGTATACAATAGTTGAACGGTGGCCATTTAATAATACACCAACCTGACTCAGACGCAACGTCAATCTCAGGACCATAATAATTAACAACATCAAGAGGAAAACAACATGAAAACCAAAACCTTAGTTACCGCCTTGGCGCTGGCGCTTACACCTAATTTATGGGCTCAAACTCAAGCCAATGTAGTTGCCAATGAACTGGAAATTTCAGGTCTGGATGACAGCCAAAAATACCATTTGAAATTACAGCTACCAAACAAGCAAATCAAAACACTGACCCTACAGCCCGCCGAAGCCATTTATTTCTCCAGCCATGACTTCGCACTCAACGAGTTTTCTGATGGCCAATATAAATATGAATTGACACCTATTTCAGCCACTAAAAATATCCGCCAATCTAATGACAAAGAAAACACAGCACTGACTGCTGACAAACTCAGCGGTAGCTTCACCGTGTTAAATGGCGCCACACCCAGCGATCAAGATGCACCCGAAGACCAGGCTAGCAACGACACCGCACTTCGTGCCGCGCCAATCACTGGCGACTTATCTGTACGCAGTTCGCTGTGCGTTGGTGGAGATTGTCTCGATGCTGAAGCCTTTGGTTTTGACACCATTCGACTGAAAGAAAACAACTTAAGAATCAATTTTGATGACACCAGCGCATCTGCCTCATTTGCTGCCAATGATTGGGAAATAACCATCAACGACTCATCCAATGGCGGCCTGAACTACTTCGGCATCACCGATGTCACAGCAGGTAGACGCCCCTTTACCGTTGAAGCCGGTGCCAGAGCCAATGCACTTTACGTAGATGATGGTGGCCGCATAGGCATTGGCACCTCAACACCTGCAGTCAGAGTGCATATCGAAGATGGCAACACACCCACTGTACGCTTAGCCCAAGATGCAACCAGTGGCTTTGCACCACAAACTTGGGATGTGGCAGGCAATGAAGCCGGCTATTTCGTCAGAGATGCCACCAACGGCAGCACCTTGCCATTCAGAATCAGACCTGGTTCACCCACAAGCTCTATAGACATTCATCCTGATGGTATTGAGTTTTTGAATAACAACGCAGTTATTAATAATGAATTTCGATTAGGTTTAGGCATTAACAGCCCTAACAATAATATTCACATTTTTGATGCATCACGTAATGCTGGAATTATTTTAGAAAACGGCAGCACAGGCACCAGTTGGAAATTCACCAATAAATCATCATTCTTTGAAGTTTCCAAATCTGGTACTGGATCACCTGAGTTTGCAGTGTATGACACCGGAGCAATTAAAATTGGTGCCGGAGGTGCAACACCTAACTTTGATATGGACGCATCAGGCAATGTTACTATTCAAGGCGTCTTGTCACAAAATTCAGATGTGAATTCGAAAGAAAACATTGAACTGGTCAACACAGCTGAAGTGTTGAGCAAAGTGATGGATTTACCCATCTCTGTATGGAACTATAAATTTGATGATGCTTCAGTTAAACACTTAGGACCCATGGCTCAAGATTTTTTCAAGCAATTTAACCTGGGTGCAACTGATGATAAGATTACCACTATCGACACTTCAGGCGTGGCGTTGGCATCGATCAAAGAACTGGGTAAACAGGTTTCAGAAAAAGACCAGGAAATTCAATCTTTGAAAATTCAAAATGAACAACTTAATCAAAGATTATCAGCACTAGAAGCTGCAATTAAGTCACTCTAATAATATCTTTAGTTTGTATTAAAGAAGGTCCACCTCAGTGGACCTTACCTCTATCAACATTTAAACACTCCATCAATCAGTGGGTTTATAGGTAGCCTGTGATTTAGCCACTGATATTGTAAACTTAACTTATCTTTGTCATTGGCCACATGTGCTATAAATTCGGAATGCTGAAACCATTTATGGTAATGGACATGCACCAGCTCTGCAAAGTTTGGATGGCCTGGCCTTAATTGCATCAAAGGCCTAAAGGGCAAAGGGTAATTGTAAGTTTCAGGCAACACTTCCAACTCCTCTTTGTATCGAGTAGCAGTGACAGCTAGAGCGACTTGGTCCAAACACCTGAAATCATTTCCATCTCTCGACTCATAAGCGAATGGTCTAAATTCGGACTTAAGAATGGTCATAAAGTCCTTATACCATTGTTGAAAAAATTCTGGGATTCCTTGCGACCAGATTAAACCAGCATTAAAGTAGTTCCTTATTATAACTGGTCTTACAGTGGTTTTGATTGTAGCCTTTGGCAACGGCACTCCGCACAAACCAAACACTTGCTGCCAAAATTTATCATTTTTATCATCTAAAGATTCACTGCCAGGTCCCTTATTATCTACAGGACGCAAATAGATGCGTCTTTGCGGAACAAGTAAATCTATATTGATCTCATTTAAAAAAACCGTATCAGTATCCAAAAACATGATGTTACGGGCTTTGGGGTTCATTTCCACAAAATGCTTGCACGCTAATACCTTATTAGCAATTGGGTATGACTCTAACTGTGTATTTAATTCATCTGAAACCCATACAACATCGTGTTGTTTAATTAAACTCAGTGTTTTTGCTGAAGGGTAATGATTTTTCCGTGGTGAATAAGCTATTAAATTATATGAGTTAGGTTTTAACCAATGTTTTGCAGACTCAATCAACAAAATAGCTTGTTGCTCCAGTGGGCCCGACTCTACACAAAAAATTAGGTTGAGCTTAACTGACAATATGATTCTCCTTGATTGAGAGGGTGGTGTAAATAAATAAACATGGCTAGTTTAACTGTTTGATTTTATAATATACCAGCACTTTATTGATAAAAATTATGATTCACGTTCTAACCATTCACTGGCATTCCGAAGACTGGATAGATATCCAACTAAAATACCTCAAAAAACATATAAATGAGCCTTACCGAGTGTACGCATTTCTCAATGATGTACCTCAAACTGAAAAGCATCAAGAAAAATTTTTCTACAGCTCAACCGAAAACATCAAATCTCATCCAATCAAACTTAATTTATTGGCAGATTTAGCTACTTTTGCCGCAGAAAGTGATGATGATTATTTGGTTTTCTTGGATGGTGATGCATTCCCAATCGAGTCAATTTCAGCATTTAAAAACAAAGTATTTCCTAAACACCCACTGGCAGCTATACAAAGGCTAGAAAACAATGGGGACACTCAGCCTCACCCTTGTTTTTGTATGACCACTGTAGGTTACTGGAACAAAATACAAGGTGATTGGAAAGCAGGAGATGTGAAATGGCTTGATAAATTTGGTAATAAAGTCTGGGATGTAGGTGGCCAAATGCTAAAAATCATGCAAGATCATCAAGTTGATTGGTACAAACTCAATCGCAGCAACCAACACAGCTTACACCCATTACTGTTTGGGGTTTATGATGATTTAATTTACCACCACGGGGCAGCCTTTCGAAACCCTGGTACACGTATTGATAGAAATCAGGTAGAAAATTTTGAAGAACGTTTAAAAAAATTCAGAAAAGCCAAAAAACTCATGCCTCGCTGGTTGGCTAGAAAATTATTTTTACCTTTGAAGTATGAGGTGATTAAAAACACGAAAAACAGTGAGTTGGTATATCATTCCTTAAAAGAAGACTTTTATTTCTATAAAGATATTGGTGACAATAATGACTGATGCAGTAATCATTTTAGGTATGCACCGCAGTGGAACCAGTTGTTTAACTGGGTGCTTAAGAAGCTACGGACTTCAGCTAGGATCTGTGTCTGAATACAATAAATACAACCAAAAAGGTAACCAAGAAAATAAAGTTGTTTTTAGGCTAAACGAGGCTTTATTAAAGTTCAACAGCGGCTCTTGGTCAAATCCACCTCAAGGTTACTTAAGCCTAAACACAGAACTAGAAAATAGTAGGGATAAAATCATAACTGAATACAAAACCCTAGAAAAACCATGGGGCATTAAAGACCCTAGGATGTTATTGACCTATTCATTTTGGGAAAACAGCTTACCTGACCATGCTTTGATTGGAACTTTCAGACACCCTAAAGCCGTTGCTCATTCATTGGCAGCTAGAGAACGTCTGAGCCTACCGTTAGAACAGGGTTATGAGCTATGGAAGATATATAATCAAAAACTTTTGGAATTGCATCAACACCATCAATTCCCGGTGGTTAATTTTGATACAGCTACTGACCAATATCAACAAAAAGTAAAACAAGCTGCTGAAAAAATAGGCTTAAAAGTAATTGAAAATAATGACTTTTTTGATCCGAATTTAATCTCTCAAGAACAGTTTGAGATGGCAGACTGTCCAGATGAATTGAAGTCTATTTATGCAGATTTATTAGTTGCCAGCGTGGATAGCTGATAACCTCGCTCTTAAAAATTTTTAAAATACTTTTTAATTAGCGTTCTAGCCAAGGCTAGTTTTTTAAGTTGACTCGATTTTACAAGACTGTTTTGATTTAAACTTTTAAAAAGAGCTCTAGCATTTTCGAGGTTTAACTGAACATCTAAAAATTTTGATAGCTCCCTAACCACCTTGTTTGGCGATCGAATTAAATCACTTGTTTCTATATTAACCCAGCAATCTTGATGCTCACAATTGTTTTTAAAATCTTGAATTTGTAGGCCTCTAAATAACTCACTCAGAACATTAATTTCAGTTTTTGAATGTTGTAATATCAATTTGCGGTTTAAATTAAAATAATCATATATTGCAGGAATTACAGCACGACCAATTTGATTGTTTAAATCTGAGGATATATATATTTTTTCCGTACTGGCAAATTCTTTTTTTTGCCTTAAAAATACAAACTTTGCCATTGAAAATTTTTGTTTTAATTCAAACAATAAATACTCAGATTCAGGTACATGAATAAACCATCGAGCTAAACTATTAAAATCCTTAATCGATTGAGCAGCATAATATAAAATACGTAATTTCATATTCTTTAATTGCCATGATTGATGCCCCTTAAATTTTATCAAAACAGCATGATAAAATGCTTTGAGTAATTCATCTGATATATTTATTGAAAAATCACCATTAAACTTTCCAAGACCATAGAAGCTAGACTTAAGAAATAACTGAGACAATAACTGACTACTTATTGCAGAATTTGATACTATAAATACTGGTGATAGTAGTTGTTTCATTCTTAACTCGTCATTAAACTGTTCAGGTAAGTTGAAATTAGATCTAATAGCTTTGGGAGTAACCACTTCCGGTCTTTTGTGTTTAAAATAATCCAAACAAAACTCAAAATCTGCAAGGTATGCAATAGTTTTTCTATCTTGAATTTTTGGGGACCCTTTTCTTTCTAAAATAATATTCCCATTCTCGTCTGCGTACTTATGAACTGTTGGAGCATCAATTACATAAGACTTTAAACCATTAATTGAATGAGGCAAATCTTGACCCAAAAAGTGTATGCTGGGTAAGTTAACATCAAATTTCGGCAGCCTGGATTTATGTAACACCAATATTTGCTCATCTAACTTGTCAATTTCAGCATAGGGCTTCAATTTACCAACAAAAGAATTAACATATCCATTGGGGTCACTTACATGACCAATTAGTTTTTGATTGGGATTAAAAACCCAACCCACCGATCCAAGCAACCCCCATTCCTTGTCATGTTTTTCCAGAGCAGTTAATGATTGTTCAAATCTAAATTGCCAATTATCAGGAAACAGTACATCTTCATGTACAACAATGATGATTTCGTTAGTTGCTTGCCTAACACCAAAATCAATTGCATGAGATAAATTGTTGAAATATATATTTCGGTGATTTTCTACCTTAATAACTTGATTTATGGGGTTATTTACACATTCAGATAATATGAAATTATTTTCATAGTCACCTGAAAATTTAATAACTACAAAAGACAATGGAATTTTTGGTTGTATTTTTTCTGCATTTAAAATTTGAGGATATACCCTTTCCTTGCTTTTAATCATAATATGTTTTTGAGAAGTTTATTCTTTATACATATTATATTAAATCAAAGACTTCAATGCCTACGTTTATCCAAGGTCTAGTGAATTAAAAATATCCAACAACCTAATTCTTTCCTTATCAAACGAAAACTGTTCTACAATCAATTGACCTTTTTTTATCATCGAAAATTTTTCATCAACACCCATACTCAAAGCCAGCTTAACTGCCTTAAGCAAAGATTCTAAATTATATTCTGCCATTACACATGTGTCCATGTGTTTAGCATATGACCTATTGCCCACACAGTCTGGAATAATCACTATAGAGCCGTATAACATAGACTCTATGGCTGGAATGTAGTGTGCTTCAATTTCTTTTGGTAAATGAATTGTAATTTGACTGTTGTTAAGCGTCTCTTGAAAATCATATTTACACATCCACCTATCTACAACCTTAAGCTTAAAATCATTACTTAAAGTTTTAGCTAGTTTTACAGCCATCTCAGGGTTTTTAATTCCCACAATCAGTATTTCAGTGGTTTTTTCATGCCACTGTTTATTATCTTGGTGGACTTTTTCCACAGCGTTAGGCAAATAAACAGTTTTACCTTGAGTTAGTTGGTGCTTTGAAACCGCATTAAAAAGTTCTGGGCTGGGACACAAGCGAGTGGCCTTTTTCGACAATAAACTATACGACTTGTGAGATGGGTTGAGCGCACGAAAATGATTTACAGGTGAAATTATTGGAATGCCTTCTGGTATTTGCTTTGCTGCCTGATACTTAATCCAGTCCTTTCCTGAGTTTAAAAATAAAATATCAGGAGTCAGACCTATAGATTCCAATGTTGGCATCGACTTAAACTTGTGAAACCAAGGGATATCAGGACCCCACTGAGAATCCACATCAAAAGCTATTACTGCTTCATAGTCAAAAAAGCTTTTAATGTGGTTATAATAATCAAGGGTTTTATAATGAGCTCCCCTGAAAATAAATTTACTTCCAAAATGTTGGTAAAATAGTACTGTTTTTTTACGGGGCATTTAAATCAAGATTTAAACCATAGTTAGGATTTATATTAGACATTAATAAATTAATAGAAGTACGATAAAAAAATTAATATTATATCAGCAGATAAACCTATGAATGAAGTTTATATTTTCACACACATTCCAAAGACCGCAGGAACAACCCTGCGTTATCATTTCCAAAAACACTTGCTAGATCAAGTTGAATTTATTCATTTCGCAAACAAAGGTAATCACCTAGCAAAAACATCAGGCAGGATACCTTTTGAAAAAAGGGATTTGAATGCTCGCATGAAAGCAAAAGTAATTTTAGGCCATAATGTAAATAAGAATACAAAAAAACTTGTTGGGTCAAACAAAGTTATTGAGCTGATATTTTTCAGAGATCCTTTAGCCTGGGAAATATCCAGATACAATCAATATGCCAATGCTAGAAACTTAAAGTCTGAAAATTTTCTATGTTTTCGAGAGTGGTATCAGACTGAAAAAATTCACAGCCAATTTGAATGGTATTTAATAAACTATTGCCTGATACAAAATATACCCAATGATGAACAGCAGTATTTTGATTTAGTGGCTCAAAATCTACTTAACTATCATATTGTAGGGTTTGTAGATAGTTTGTTAGTGCATATAGCGCCAATATTTAATAAACTAGGTATTTCTTCAGTAATGAAGGCCGAAAATGTGACTGGCAAAAACAATAAAGTCAATATTTTCAATGAAGATTCAACCAATATGAGCTTTTTAATTCAAAGCCAAGAAAAGGAAATAATTTTTTTCAATAAAATAAAAAAAAAATTGACCGAAATTAATTAGCCAATTCGTTGTATGTATAACAATCAAAAATAATAGGTAAAACAATGAAACTTAAAAAAACTTTAATCGCAGTATCTGCAACACTATTCGGCACAGCAGCCTTAGCTGGAGGAACATGTGACGTATCAAACTTATCAGCATGGACAACCAGTCAAAACCCGGCCAGTAAATTAAATGTAACTGCACCTGCTGCAATGGGTGGAACTGCTTGCGGTTTAGAAGTTGAGACTATTGCTCAAGCAAATAATGCTGCAAAGCATTTTGTACAAGACTCATCGCCTAACTTCGAAACACGATACAGAGCTGCTTTTTGTGTAGACTTAAACGGCTTGACTCTTCCTGATTCAGGCTCAAATAGAAGAATAAAATTACATATGGCTCAATGTTCAGGTTGTGCTAACACCGACGTTGTACAGTATAAAATTCAAAACAATGGTGGGCAATATCAACTTAATACATTTGTTCGAGACAGTAATGTAGGAAATACATTGAACAAAAGCACAATTGATATCCCTAACAACGCACCAGTACGAGTAGAGTATGATTTAGACTTAACAGCTGGCACATACAAAGTTTGGGTTGACGCTGCCTCTGAAGGTGATACTCCAGTTGTAAACCTTTCGGGCTTAGATACAGCAGCTTGGCCGAATATAACAAGAGCTAGATTAGGCTCAATGGACAAGTCTTTCCAGGTTACTGCAGGTCAAACTTTCTATGTTGATGAATTTGAAAGCAGAAGACAAACTTTCATTGGTGGTACTTGTAACTAAAGTTACAAATAAACCAATTAAATTTAAAGCCTCGTTTTATACGAGGCTTTTCTTATGAAAAAGAACATTTTAATTACTGGAATACCTCGGTCTGGAACCACCTTACTAACTTCTTTAATACCTCAAAACCTGCAATATACTATATTCAGCGAACCTGAATGGCTTAAGAATGTACGACGAGCATCCAACAACAGTCTTGAGTTTAGTAAAGAACTACAAATACAAGTTGATTTTATTAGAAAACAAATAATGGCAGGCAAGCCTATCCAGCTTAAAGTAAGCAAATACAATACAGGTCTTCCCTCTAATTATTACTTAAGAGACAAGCAAGGAAATATCTTATCAGATAAAACTGAACTTGATGTCATCATCCCAAAGCAAGGCTATAACTCAACTTTTGTAATTAAGGCAAACGCACAGTTTACTTCTTGTCTAAATGCGTTGGTGGATACCAAGATATATCAAATTATTTGTGTTATTAGAAACCCTGTTTCAGCCATTATGTCGTGGCGATCATTAAAAATACCTGTGAGTTTTGGCAATCTAAAAATTGCAGAAAAATATGCTGAAGATTATGAGCAATTCACCAGCAAAAGTAAAAACCTATTAGAAAAACAAGTTTTAATTGCAGACTGGTTCTTTAAACAATACACTGAATTTAATAATAACATTACCATCATTCGTTACGAAAATTTAATCAGTAAAACCACAGGTGAATTATCCAAAGTAATCAACACTCAGAGTGATCTTAAGCTTTCACCATTATCATCGCAAAATAAAAACAAACACTATAATCTTTCGGAATACCATGAAATAAAAAGCTGCATGCAGGAACTAGGTCATTACTATAAACAATATTACTCCCTATTGTGAGCTCAATGAATAAAATCACATACATCATATCTCATATACCCAAAACAGCCGGATCATCACTTAGAGTTCATTTTCAAAATCACCTAAAAGATCAGGTTGAATTTATTCACCTTGCAAACAAAGGTCACAAAAAAGCTAAAAGTATATTGCAAGAGCCTTTTCAATTAAGATCGGAACAACAAAGAAATTTAGCCAGAGTTATCCTAGGTCACCAAGTTAATTACAAAACAAAAACCTTAGTCAGCAAAAATCAAATAAAGGAGATCGTAGTCTTCAGAGAACCTTTATCTTGGGAAATATCTCGCTTTAATCAATACGCTGGATATTTGCAAAAGTATGAAAATAAAACTTTAGACTTCAAAAGCTGGTGCGACCCCTACAAGATAACTAAAATACACAGTCAATTTGACTGGTTTTTAGAGAACTATGCTAAAAAGCATGTTCGTAATTTAGAAGCCAAAGAACGTGATGATATATTAAGCAAGATCTTAAAAAATATTGACCATGTTATGTTTGTAGAAGATCTTCCTAACTGCTTCATTGATATATTTAGCGACTTAAGAATACCAACATTAATGAAAAAAAATGCTAATGTTGTAGGTCTAGACAAAGTAAATTTCTATAAAAACAATACGGATAACAATATATTATTAAAAAATATATGTGCCAAAGACATTGATACTTACACTTCACTTTATTCAATTTACGGATTGAGTTAAAAGTGCACAAAGATATAAAAAATGAAATAAGAGTGCTCAACACGATAAGAGCTTTTGCATCGCTCATTGTATTGATTAGTCATTATAGTAATGTAACTAAAGTTTTTGGAGGGGTTTTAGGAAAAGGTGGGGGTCAAATTGGCGTAATGTTATTTTTTGTACTAAGTGGTTTTTTGATGACATATCTATATGCAAAAAAAGACTTTACGCATAAATCAATATATAAATATTTTGTTGCCCGATTTGCTAGGGTTGTTCCATTATTCATATTTATGGTAATTACATCATATTTATTACAGTTCATAAATACAATTAGCTTATATGATATAAACAGTATTAGCTTATTGATTACTCACTTACTATTTATTAATGGCGTATCTGTCTTGTGGACTATCCCTGTCGAAATTCAGTATTATATGTTGTTTGTATTTTTGTGGCTCTTTATTTATAAATTATCAATAAAGTTTTATGGGTTTATTGTATTATTTGTCTTGTCGTTGATTTTAAGCACACTTGACGCACCCTTGCTTCACCTTCTCAATCATGAGATCACATTGAACATCATAAAAGCACTACCTTACTTTCTTGTTGGCTCTGCATTCGGACTAATTTTTACTAGTTCAATTAAAAATAATAAATATGTAAGTAACTATTGGGGACTATCGATCTTTATTCTTCTTTTAGTTTTTCCACAAATATTCCATGCTATCTTTAACCGTGAACTCATACTTTGGGGAAACCCTCTGGTATTACTATCTGTTAGTTTGTTTTTTTATACCGTTGTTTTCCTCACACCCTCCAAGTCAATAATTTATGCTAATTGTTTGGGGGATTATTTTGGTAAAATTTCTTATTCATTATACCTCTGGCACCTACCAATTCTATACTCAATGAAAGCTGTTGCCAGAGAACACAAATTCCTAATATTCCCACTGTATTTATTGGCTGTAGTAATTGTTGCATCTTTATCATACTATTTGCTGGAAGATCCATTGAGAAAATTATTACGTCATTATTTTAACAAAAATAGTACGGCCAAAAAATGCACAAAATAAAAACTGTAATTGTTATCTATGAGGATAACCACATCTCATGATAATTATAAGTACTCTGGTAGTCCCCCTGAAAAATAGCTGACGTCTAACAAAATGAATCAAGTGTGCCAGAGTTATGCCGAGAACACGACATAAGCTCAGCTACTTTTTACAAATGGCGCGCAAAATATGGAGGGGTAATCCCCCCGAAAAATAGCTGACGTCAAAAGTAGAATTTTCTTATAATTAGTTTTAAGGAGAATTTTATGAAAA
>CANNAM010000018.1 GCA_947502595.1 uncultured Marinicella sp.
TTTCATTGTTCACCTTCTTTTCCGAAGTGATATCATATCACCTCTAAGTTGGTGGCCAATTTAACTGTACCACTACAACCTCAACCGCAACGCATTCCCAATCACCGAAACCGAACTCAAGCTCATGGCCGCTGCAGCAATCATTGGTGACAACAACAAACCAAAGAACGGGAACAACACACCGGCTGCGACCGGCACGCCGACGCTGTTGTAGACCAGGGCGAAGAACAGGTTTTGTTTGATGTTGCGCATCACGGCGTCGCTGAGCAGACGGGCTTTGACGATGCCTTTGAGGTCGCCTTTGACCAGGGTGATTTCGGCGCTTTCGATGGCGACGTCGGTGCCGGTGCCCATGGCGATGCCGACATCGCTTTTGGCCAGTGCCGGCGCGTCGTTAATGCCGTCTCCGGCCATGGCGACGATATGCCCTTCGTTTTGTAGCTGCTCGACGAATTGCATTTTATCTTGCGGTAGCATGCCGGCTTTAAAGTCGGAGAGGTTTAAGGCTTTAGCTACGGTGCGGGCGGTGTCTTTGTTGTCGCCGGTGAGCATGATGACATTGACGCCGTCGTCTTGCAGGGCTTTGATGGCTTCGGCGGCGGTGTCTTTTATGCGATCGCCGATGACCACTAAGCCGACGACTTGTTTGTCCACCGCGAGGTAGGACACGGTTTTTCCTTGTTGTTGGTAGGCTTTGGCTTGGGAGATGATGCCTTCGCTTAAGTTGGCCTCGACTGTGTGCATGAGTTTATCGTTACCCAGTGCCAGAGATTGGTTATTGACGTTACCGACCACGCCCTGGCCGGTGACTGAATCAAAATCATGGGCTTCGGATAATTCAATGTTCTGCTCACGGGCATAGTTGACTGTGGCGGTGGCTAAAGGGTGTTCACTGCTGCGATTAAGTGAGGCCACCAGGGCGCTGACTTCATCGGCACTGAGTTTGTCGGTGGTGGTCTCAATGGTTTCAACGGTGGGCTTGCCTTCGGTTAGGGTGCCGGTTTTATCGACAATCAGGGTGTCCACGTGGTTCATTTTTTCCAGTGCTTCGGCGTTTTTAATGAGCACGCCATTTTGGGCGCCTTTACCGACGCCCACCATAATCGACATCGGTGTGGCCAGACCCAAGGCGCAGGGACAGGCAATAATCAATACCGCAATGGCATTCACCAGGGCATAGACATAGGCCGGTTCCGGGCCGAATATCGCCCAGATGATAAAGGTGATGATTGAAACCAGTACCACCACCGGCACAAAATAACCGGCAATTGTATCGGCCAGTTTTTGCATCGGGGCTTGGGAGCGACTGGCTTCGTTGACCATGGTGACAATCTGCGCCAATAAGGTATCGGCACCGACTTTTTCAGCGGTCATGGTGAAGGATTGGTTGCCGTTAATGGTGCCGGAGGTGACTTTATCACCTGTGGATTTATCCACCGGAATGGGTTCGCCGGTAATGGCCGATTCATCGATGGATGATTCGCCTTGTTTAATAATCCCGTCCACCGGAATTTTACCGCCGGGTTTAATGCGCAGGACATCACCTTGTCTGACGTCGTTGATGCTGATTTCGTGCTCGACACCATCGACATCAACCAATGTGGCTTTATTGGGCGCCAGTTTCAGCAGTTCTTTGACCGCGTCACTGGTTTTACTGTGGGCGCGGGCTTCCAGCACCTGACCCAACAGCACCAAGGTCAGAATCACGGTGGCGGCTTCAAAATAAACATGCACCGCACCGCTGTCAGTTTTAAATTCCGGCGGTAAGGTATCAGGAAATAATAAGGCAAAGAAACTGAACAACCACGCCACCCCGGCACCGATACCGATGAGGGTGAACATATTCAGGTTCCAGGTTTTGATACTTTTATAGGCGCGTTCAAAGAACATCCAGGTGGTCCAAAACACCACCGGAATAGACAGGGCAAACTGCATCCAGTTACGGGTGGTGGCGCTGAAGGCTTTGCTGATGGGGTTACCGGGAATCATATCGCCCATTTCGAGGATAAAAATCGGTAAAGTAAACAATATCGACCACCAGAGTTTAGTCAGTAATCGTTTATAGGTTTTTTCCTCGCTACTGAGCTCCGGTTCTTTTAACACCAAGTCCATACCGCATATCGGGCAATCACCGGGTTCATCTTTAATCACTTCGGGGTGCATAGGGCAGGTGTATTGTTCACTGACTCCAAATTGCACCGCCTGTTGTTCCACCAAATCCATACCACAGACCGGACAATCACCGGGGCCATCATAGGTTTTATCGCCTTCGCAGTGCATTGGACAATAAAAGATGCCGTTGCCGTCCACCGGTTCGGTTTTTTCCGGCTCGGGCGGGGTTACACCGGGTCGATAGATCTGATAGCGATCGTCGTTGAGTGCAGTTTCTAAGGCTGCAAAATCGGCCTGATTTTGCCAGCTGATGTCGACTGTTTTGTGGTCTAAATCGACCGCAACATCGGCGACGCCTTGAACCGCTGTTAAAGCTGCTGTGACATGCTTGCGACAACCGCCGCAACTCATACCGGTGACCGGATAGGTGATTATTTTCATGGTGTTTATTAAATTATTCAGTTGTTGTGCGGCTCAGCCAAGCTGATTAGTCGTTTCAATTAGAGGGTGTTGGTTGTTTTAAAGCGTACATTTCTTACCAACCAAACAAACACTGAAGTTTTGCCTGACGTACCGTCCGTATTGCATATGATTGTAATACATTTGATACAGTTATTGGCTACTTAAAGTCAATGCCAACAACTTGCAGCAGCAACTTGGCGGGGTTGTGTGAGCGGCAGGTCAATTAAAGTGCTGGCATAAAAAAAGCCCAGTTTATTAAGGCTGGGCTTGTTGGGTGCATTATTTGCTTGGTATCAGCGGTAGACTTTGAATTCGGCATAACAGTTATTGGTTACGAATAACTGTCCTTGTGGATTAACCCCCCAGTTGCCAGTACAAGGGTATTTACCTTTGCTGATTTCACGGATGAGTTCAACGTCCCTGAAAGGGCCTTTGGTGTCGCATAATTTTAAGTTGTTGCGTCTGGATTTACATTTAACCTCAAAGGACTCTGTCACCGGTGCTTGATTGCCAACACTTCCAGGGAAAGTCATGAACCTGGCACGACAACCGTCTTTTACCCAAATACCATTGGCGTCATAACCCCAGCGGTTGTCACAACTGGCACTGGATAGTTGTTGAACAAATTCCACGCGGCCAGAGGTATCGGCTCGACAGGTTTTCACTTGTCCGTAGTTTGATTCACAATACACCTCTCTGCCTTGACCGCCGGGTTGGTTACTGTAACTGGGTTCTTGGTATTCAACTACGCTGAATTGAGCATGACAGCCGTTGCGTACCCACAGTCCATGGCTGGAATAACCCCAATTGCCGCGACAAGAATTGCGGTATGAACCGCCGATTTCTTGTATCAGTTCAACGCTTTGAAGGTCGGGCACTTGACAGTGTTCAACTCGAGTGCCTGTAGATCGACATTCCACAATGCCATCTCGGCTGCCTGGTCCAGTGTAATTGTTTCTGACGATTCTGAAGTCTGCTTTACATCCGTTGGCCACCCAAATTTCATTTTGGTTAAAACCCCAATTGCCGCTGCAATTGCGGTTACTTAACTGGTGTATCAGTTGTACATCGGCACCTTGTAAGTTGGTGGCACAAGTTTGTCGGCGGTAGCTGTATGATTCACAACGCAGCACGTCTTCGGTTTGGCCATAATGTTGTTGATAGCGATCGACTTGAAATTCTGCGCGACAACCATTGGTCACCCAAACACCATAGTAATCGTAGCCCCAGTTGCCTTGGCATTTGTTGTAGCCAAGCTGTTTGACCAGTCTGACCCCACCACTGGTGTCAGCGCGACAATGCTGTCTTTGACCGCGGACTGATTCACAGACCAATCTGCCGCCAGTATTGTATTGGTTGTTGTTCCAGCTTTTGCTGTTCTTACTTTGCTTAAATTGTGCCTCAGTTGAATTGTTTTCAGTGGATAATTTTTCCAGCTCGTTGACTGCGGATTTATCTGTGACGGCAAAAACCGCTGCAGACATCAACATCAGGATTAATACTGTACATCGCTTCATTTTCATTCTCATTCTCATTCTCCGTAAACACTGCTAATTATTTTAACAACTGGCTAACCAATGTGTAGAACTATTTGTCAACAAGTTTGAAATGTTCGCTGCACCAAGGAAATAATCAGTGTCATGCTTAGCTTTTTAAGTGTTGCTAAAGTCACCCAAGCTGCCTGCATTTGGGTAGGCAGCTTAATGACGTGGTTAATTGAGTCAAGTCATTGCCATTAATAACCTTGTCTATGAGGCCAGTAATTCATTTAAGCCAAAAAACCACCATCAACAGGTAAGCTCACGCCAGTGATGTATTTGGCGGCATCCGAAGCCAGGAACAGGTAGGCGGGTGCAATTTCTTCTGGTTGTGCCATTCGGCCCAATGGAATTTGTGGCAAAATCATTTTCAGCATGGCTTCATTTTGAGTTAATGCAGCGGCAAACTTGGTGTCAGTTAAGCCCGGCAATACGGCATTCACTCGAATGCCAAACTGCGCACACTCTTTGGCAAAACTTTCTGTCATGGAAATGATGGCGGCTTTGGAAGCAGAGTAGAGTGATTGGTTGAAGCCTGCCACTTTGCCATTCACAGAGGAGGTGTTGATGATGACCCCAGACTGCTGTTTGCGCATCTGTTGGCCAGCCAACTGACTCATGTGAAAATAACCTTCGATGTTGACTTCTATGGTTTTTTTGATGGCTTCAAAGCCCATGTCCAAAACGTTGCCAAAGTAAGGGTTGGCAGCGGCGTTATTGATCATTACATCGATTCGGCCCAGCTGTTCAATGGTCTGTTGTATTAAATGTTCTCTGGATGCTTGGTCGCCATTGTGGCAGGTGATGGCGGTAGCCAAGCCACCGTCATCATGAATGGCCTTGGCCACGGCATCTATGCCATCTTGTGAGCGTGAACTGACCACTACGTGTGCGCCATGGTCTGCAAATTGGTGGGCGATGGCGGCTCCAATGCCACGACTGGCACCGGTAATGAGGACAACTTTATCTTTGAATTGAGTCATGATTTTCTCTGAATTTATGTGTATTATTTAAATTAAGTTAATTGGTCAAGTGCTTGTTTTAAAATCAAATCACGCACCATGCCCAGCGGTTTGAACGCGGGGTTATCGGTTTGACCTTGTTCATAGCGACGGAAGATTTGCTGCAAGATTACAGCCAGTCTGAATAGCCCGTAAACATAGTAATAATGGTAATTATCAAAACTTTGGCCACTGGCTAAACTGTATTGATGCACCAGTTCATCACGGGTCAACATACCATCTAAGTAGGTTGGCATCATGCTGATGCGTTGTAGTAATTCGTGGTCGGTGGACTCGAACCAATAGGCCAATGAACAACCTAAATCCATCAATGGATCACCAATGGTGGTCATTTCCCAATCCAACACGCCGATGATTTGACTGGTATTCAGCGGATCAAAAACCACATTATCAAATTTATAATCATTGTGAATCAAGGTATATGCTCGGTTGTCTGCAGGTTGATTATTGACCAACCATTTGATCACAGGTTCAGCAATGTCTTGTGCAGGGGCCACTTGGGTGTAGCGGTGTACCCAGCCGGAAATTTGGCGGTCAATATAACCTGGGCCTTTGTTGAATTGCTGAAGTTGGTCAGTGGGCACTTGGTGCAATTGGTGGTGTACTTGCACCAACTCTTTACACAACAGACTCAGGTCAGTGCCTTGGTACAGGTCCGGCAGCTGTTGTCTGATGATGATGCCATTGATGGGTTCCATCAAATAAAACTCACGCTCAAAAACACTGGTATCTTGGCACATCAACACCGCTTTTGGACACAAGGGGAAATCGTTGTGTAGTTGTTGTAATAACTGGAACTCACGGTGCATGTCATGGGCGCCTTTGGCTTTGGTTCCAGGTGGTGAGGTGCGCATGATCCATTCATGTTGATTGTCTTTGATTGAATAGGTCAGGTTGGATGCGCCGCCTTTGAAAGCTTTGAAGTTCAACTCGCCATCAATTGGCAGCTGTTGTTTTAAATAAGCTGTGATCTGTTGCTGTTGTGTTTGGTTCATGATTTAACTCCCAGTAACTGGTATGCGCTGAATAATAAGTTGGCCACGTATTGATCAGCGCTGATATTTTTTTGTTGGTATTTCCACGGTTTAAGGTACCATTCTTGAAGCATTACTTTAAGCATGGCAGCAACAAAATCAGGGTTGCTGCATTGGCTTAAGCCTTGGTCATTGGCTGCGTTGATGCGATTCAGCAAGGTGGCCTCCATGTACTGTTCAGAAGCCATGATTTTTTCCTTTAACTGTTTATCCAGACACTTGGATTCCATGAAAACAAAATAAAACCATTTTTTTAACCGTTCGCTGAGGTAAATATGCCTGGCCAGCAGTTCATTTAATTCAAAGATTGGATCTTGGTCACGTGTTTCGGTGTTGTTTAAACATATTTCAGCCATGTGTACCAAAGCGCCATGTATCATGGCCGCAATTTGTGTTTTGTTGGAAAAGTACTTGTACAATCCACCCATGCTGACGCCGGATTGTTGGCTTAAATCACGCATGGTCATGGCCTGAAATCCTTTGCTGTTGGACAGAATGAACACGCTTTCAATGATGGTTTGAAATTTCTTGGTGGCGGTGTTGCGGTTTTTTAAATTCAGTTTTTCATGGTTTAAATCAAACAAACAGGACCATTCATCAGCCACCAAGGCATTGAATTCAGTTTGAAAAGTTGCGTAACTGAGGTTGATCAAAATTGCCTCAATAAGCTTTTTGCCAGAGATATTTTATGCACTTCATCAGGGCCGTCATAGATTCTGGCAGCGCGTTCTTCACGGTAGAAAAAAGACACAATGCTGTCATCTGTCATACCCAAGGCACCCATCGTTTGTAAGGCATTGTCTACCACCAGTTGTAACATATTAGCGGCTTCAAATTTAATCATCGATATGTGGTGTTTAGCCGCTTCAAACCCCTGAGAATCTACAATCTGTGCGGTTTCCATCACCAAGGCTCGCGAGGCATTCATGGCCGCAAATGATTCGGCTATTTTGGTTTGAATCACAGCTTGGTCAGCCAAGGTGCTGGTGGGGGTGATTTTTCGATGTTTTACGTGATTACACATGATGTCGAAGCAACGCTTGGCAATGCCTATCCAGCGCATACAATGTTGGATGCGACCAGGGCCTAACCGTTGTTGGGCCATTTTGAAACCTTGTCCGCGTTCGCCGATCAAGTGATTGGCTGGAACTTTGCAGTCTACAAATTCGACTTCACTGTGCGAAAAATAACCCGCACCGGCGTGGCCCATCACTGAGATGTTGCGCAGGTTGCGGTAACCTGGGTTATCCAATGGCACGATGATCATGCTGGCACGCTGGTGTCGATGTGCTTCTGGATCGGTAACCGCCATAACAATGGTGAACGCAGCGCCATCGGCTGCTGTGGTGAACCACTTTCTGCCATTGATTACCCAGTGTCCATCAACCCATTCAGCTGTGGTGTCTAACAGTGTGGGGTTAGAACCTGCTGTGTGTGGCTCTGTCATGGCAAAACAACTGCGGGTCTCACCCAAGGACAAAGGCAGTAAAAAATTGGTTTTGATGAAGTCATTGGCATACAAATGTAACAGTTCGGTATTGCCTGCATCCGGTGCTTGGCAGCCAAAACAGTAATGACCCAGTGGTGATTGGCCTGATACTTCAGCAATTTGTGCCAATTGTGTGGTGCTTAAGTCCATGCCACCAAGATCGGTTGGTAGGTTAGGTGCCCACAAGCCTTGCGCTTTGACGGTGCTTCTGATTGCATCGAGTTTTACCGACAACGCATCCCATTGTTGGGACAACAGCAGTGGTTCAAGGGGAATGATTTGTTGGCTGACTATTTGATCGATGCGCTTGAGCATGTCATTGAATTTATCTGCGGTGATTGGCGTGTTGTTCATGGTGTATATTGGCTCTGAGTTAGGCTGAGTATTGCCTTAGTATAACAAAAACGAATGAATGTTCGCTTTTTTTGTTATGATACAGTCATGAATAAAAAAATAATGGTCATAACTGGCGCTGCCAGTGGGTTGGGCAAGGCTTTGGCTTTGGCTGCAGCCAAACAAAACTACCATGTTGCCATCGCCGATGTACAAGAAGCTGACGGCTTGGCAGTGGTGGCAGCCATCAAAGACCTGGGCCAAGATGCGGCTTATTTCCATTGCGATGTTGGGCAGGAAACTGCGCTGATGGCGTTAAGAGATCAAGTGCTTGAACGTTTTGGACAAGTTGATGTGCTGATCAATAATGCCGGAGTTGGTGCACAAGGTTCGGTGTGTGAATCCAGCGAAGAACAATGGATGCGACAATGGCAAATCAATTTAATGGGGGTGGTCAGAGGCTGTCAGGCTTTTGTGCCAATCCTTAAGAACAGTCCGCAAGCTGCGGTAGTTAATGTGGCTTCCTTTGCTGCCATAGCATTGGCACCAGGTGTGGCATCATACAATGTAGCAAAGTCTGGGGTGGTCGCCCTGAGTGAGACCCTGCGATGTGAATTGGCGGCTGATGGTGTGCATGTTACGGTGGTGTGTCCAGCGTTTTTTAAAACCAATTTGGTGGCCTCAATGCATGATGCCAACGATAAAGTCAAACAGCAGATCAGCCGTTGGATGGCCAAATCAAGTTACACCGCGGATGATGTGGCTGAGATGACTTTAAAAGCCATTAACAACCAACAGTTCATGCTGTTGTGTGATCGCCAAACCAAATGGCAGTATCGGATTTCCAGGTGGTTTCCTAACTACTTTTACAAACAAAAATTAAAACTTATTAAGAGGATGCTTAAATGAAAAACAACAAGTGGATGATTTATGGTGCCACAGGTTACTCCGGTAAGTTGATTGTGGAACGGGCAGTTGGTCAAGGGATGAAGCCTGTATTGGCCGGCCGCAGTGCAGACAAGGTACAAGCCTTGGCCGAGAAGTATGCTTTGGATTATCGGGTGTTTGACATCGATTCATTGGCTCAATCTGATGCCTTAATCAGTCAAATGGATTTGGTGTTGAACTGTGCTGGGCCATTTTCTCAAACTGCAGAGGTGATGATGCAAGCTTGCTTGAAACAACAAGCGCATTATATTGATATTACAGGCGAAATTGAAGTGTTTGAATTGGCAGCTAACTTATCTGAGGCGGCCAAAAACCGAGGTGTGGTGTTGTGTCCAGGGGTCGGTTTTGATGTCATTCCAACCGATTGTGTTGCTGGTAAACTGAAAGCCATGATGCCAGATGCCACGCACTTGACCTTGGGTTTTGATTCACGTTCTGGATTTTCTCCAGGCACAGCCAAAACTTCTGCCGAAGCGTTGCCCAAAGGTGGCAAAGTGCGTAAAGCTGGAGTAATCATTACGGTACCGTTGGCGGCTAAAACCAGAAAGATTGATTTTGGTGGTGGTGAAAAAATGGCCATGACCATCCCTTGGGGTGATGTGTCAACGGCATACCATAATACCGGCATACCCAATATTGAAGTTTACATCCCAAGCTCACCTGGTATGGTTAAACAGTTGAAGCGCATGAATTGGCTTAAACCTATTTTAGGTTTGGGCTTGGTGCAAAACTTTATTAAAAAGCGCATAGATAAAAAAGTCCAAGGACCTGATCAAGCCACCCGTGCCAAACTGACTACTTTTGTTTGGGGTGAAGTGAAGAATGCCGCTGGTGAAGTTAAACAGTACCGCCTTGAAGTGGCCAATGGCTACGAAGTGACTGCTGAAGGTTCGGTGTTGGTTGCTCAAGCCTTGTTGGGTGATTTTGCTAACGCCAAAGGTTACCATACTCCTTGTACCTTATTGGGCGATGGTTTGGTTGAGCAATTGACAGGCACCAGGGTGCTTGGTTGATACAACAAGCTATGATTTTTAACTGTTGTTCAGCACAGCTAATATAGTCGGTGAAATGTAAAGTAGATAAATGTACTTTTTTAACGCAAAATTAATCACTGAATGATAAACTTTGGCTGTTTTCAAATCAAAGGTTGGCGTTAATGAATAAATCAATTGGCTGTTTTTTGTTGGTGTTGTCTGTTGCTGTGCAAGCAAATCCTGTACCCGCGGATGGTTTATGGCGTACCTCTGATGACCCAAGTATTGGCAGTGGTGTGGTGTTGTTTACCCAAGGAGACCAAACCTTGGTCAGTGTGTTTACATATGATGAAAATGGTGACAACCGTTGGTACAGTGCCGCAGGCCAAGTTTCAGAAGATGGTGTTTTTGAAGCACCATTATTGGAAACACACAATGGCACTTACATCACCGCAACAGAGCAGTACTCAGCCACTTATTTTTCCTCTACCGACACCATAAAAATGACTTTTGATGGCAGTCAGATTGGCACGGTTTCAGTATCCGGTGCGCCACCCAAAGCCATGCAAGCATTTAATTTTGGGCATCAAAAAGTGGCTACTGAAACACAGCAATTGAGCGATGGAAGCGCATATGAGTTTGCCGATTTAACTGGTAGTTGGGTGGCAGGCAGTAGCGAAACAAAACAGTCATTTGTGCTGGATTTAGTCAATGAAACGACTGGTTCAGGTGTTCCAACTCCAGTTGGGGAGCCAGTTGAAAGTTATTTAAGTATTCACCCTTCTACCTCAACTTGGACAGTCAACTGTCCGCTGCTTTTAAGTGGCAGTTCTGACAGTGCAGATCAAGATTTTTGTACTTTAGACACCAATGGTTCATTCAGTGAAAATTTCGAAATCCCTTATAAATTACTGGGTAATAAACAGTTGATGTTGAATGCTGATTCTGCGGGTGCTGTGCAGTTCCAAGCCTTTAAAATCGACCAATTAGATCGACTCGCTCCTGCCGATGGTTTATGGCGTACCGCAGATGATACTTCAGTAGGCAGCGGAATTGTGTTGCGCACGCAAGGCCTGTACTCCATGGCATTAGTTTACAGTTACAACAATGTGGGTGTGGCCACCTGGCAAATTGCCAGCGGTATGTTTGATGAAAACGGCCACTTCAGTGCGCCTTTGGGAACCCCCAACAGTGGCTCGCACATCAGTTCTATTGAGCCCATGAGCGCTGTTTATGATGCTGAGGTTTCAAATTTAGTGATTCAATTACAGGGCACAGAGCTTGGCACCATGAGTATTGATGGCTCAGACCCTAAGTCCATACAAAACTATAAATTTGGGGTGGAGTTATTCGAAACTGACCACCTCAAGGTCAATGATGAGGCTTTCGTTTATCCCAGTCAAGAAGGTAACTGGGTATTGGTCAGTGATGACGCGTCCGAAAGTAGGGTGGTGAGCTTGACTTATTTTGATTTGAACTGGTATCAGTCGCCACCTAATCCGCGTATCTATGGTGCCCGATCCTATGAAACAGGCTATACAGATGATCCAGATTATAACTTTTGGTTAATCTGTCACAAAATCCTCAGTTTCGAGGGCAGTGAAATGACACTTGAGTTTCCAGTGACTCCATACTGCACTGGACAGCTTTTTGACCGACCGCTGGGAACGGCTGACCTCAAAACCTATTTTGAAGACATTGGTTATCGATCATTTAAGTATTATTACGGTGAATTCGATGGAATCAATCATAACTTTGACTCAATTGACAGGACTTCTGCGTTCAATCAATTGTTCAGGTTGTAACTGATTTTTGCCGACTTAAGACAAAAATTGTTTGGATAACTCGTCTAAAAATGCCCGTTCTTTTGGGTCTAAGAAAGGCGCAATCATCTGTAAAATATGGAATATGCCGTGTGACAGTTTCTTCTGTTCATCGAAGTTGTCATCAAAAATAGCCACCGAGTAATTCAGCCAAAAAGTTGAGGTGAGGGCGATTTGGTCAGCCAAGTTGGCGGTGGTGCGTTGATCGGCAGTAATGATGCCATCGGTTCTAAGTTGCTCAAGGATGGTTAAAGCTGTTTGCGATTTCAGGGCCAATATGTGTCTGAAGTGGCGCTTCAAAAACTCAATTCGATTCATCAATTGAATCAAATTTCGGTACAGGAATCGGTACTCAACTATCACATCAAACACCATGTTCAAGTACAACCACATGTCTTTCATTGACGCGTGGTTGAGCTCGGTTGATTCCAATACTGCTTTGATTTTTTTTTCGTACTGTATAAAGATTTGCCAAATGATGTCATCCTTGCTTTTATAGTGGTAATACAAATTACCTGGGCTGATGTCCATTTCGTCGGCAATGTGGTTGGTGGTTACATTGGGTTCACCTTCCTCGTTAAACAACATCAGGGCAGTGGCAAGTATGCGTTCTTTGGTCTTCACAATGGTGTCAGTTGTGATCGCTCAGTTTTTGTACCAAATCAATGTAGTTTTGTTGGGCCTCATCAGGTGCTGTCCCTTTCAATTTTTCCCAAGCTTCGTATTTAGCTGCTCCAACAAAATCAAAAAAGCCAGGTTTGTCACCTTGGACATCACCGGTCGTTCCTTGTTTGTAAAGCGCGTACAGTTTCAGCATGGTGGCATCATCTGGTCGTTGGCTTAATTTTTTTATGTTTTTCTGGGCATTCTCAAATGCATCATTTAATTCAGTCATGGTATGATTATCGAAAATTTGAATATCCATCATTTTGACATGATTTTAAATCAACGGTCAATCAATTAACGGGAGAAACTGAATGTCATACTTCATTACGGGTGCCACTGGCTTTGTTGGGCGACACTTGTTGGAAAAATTGTTTGCCAGGACGGGGCATATTTATTTGTTGGTGCGCGCTGGGTCCAAGGCTAAATTAAAAGCCATGCTGGAGGAAATGGATGCGCCAATGAAGCGCATTGATATGATCACCGGGGATTTGACTAAAAACAGTTTAGGCGTCAGCAAAAAACACCGCGACATGATGGTTGGTAAGGTTAAACACTTTTATCACCTGGCAGCCATTTATGACATGAGTGCTGGTTTAGATGAGCAGATGGCAGCCAATGTCGACGGTACATCGCATGCTGTGCATTTAGCTGAAGCGATAAAGGCCAAGTGTTTTCATCATATTTCTTCGATTGCTGTGGCAGGTATGTACCCTGGTGTGTTTCGTGAGGACATGTTTGATGAAGCTGAAGAGCTTGATCACCCGTATTTCAAAACCAAACATGATTCTGAAGCAGTGGTGCGCCACACCTGTCAAATTCCATACCGAATTTACCGTCCAGCGATGGTGTTGGGGCATTCAAAAACCGGTGAAATAGATAAAATTGATGGGCCATATTATTTCTTTAAATTAATTCAAAAATTACGCAACACCTTCCCCAAGTGGATGCCAATGATGGGTATTGAAGGGGGGCGTTTGAATATGGTGCCAGTAGACTATGTGGTGGATGTGATTGATCATATTTCGCACCAATCTGGTTTGGATGGTGGTTGTTTTCACATCACCGATTCCAACCCGAAAAGAATTGGTACGGTATTGAATATTTTTGCAGAAGCAGCCAATGCACCGCAAATGAATATGCGAATTGATGCAAGGATTTTTAACTTCATCCCGGGTGCGGTGAAACAAGGCTTGATGATGTTGTCACCAGTTAAGCGCATTCGCTCACAAGTATTCAAAGACTTGGGCCTGCCGCCAGGTATTTTAACTTTTATCAATTACCCCACTCGATTTGATGACCGTGAAACCCAAAAAGCACTTAAAGGTTCAGGCATTAAACTGCCCAAACTGAATAAATATGCATGGCGACTTTGGGATTACTGGGAGCGAAACCTGGACCCAGATCTGTTTATAGATCGTTCACTCTCAGGCCGTGTTAAAGACAAGCGGGTGATGGTTACTGGTGCCACTTCTGGCATTGGTTTGGCGGTGGCAGAAATGTTGGCCGATGCAGGTGCACATTTAATAATTGTGGCACGTGGTCAAGAAAAATTAGATGAAACAGCCAAAGCTTTGAAAAAGAAAAAAATCAAAGTGTCATCCTACACAGCAGATATATCCGATGAAAAATCCGCCGATAAGTTGATTAAAGATGTGCTGAAGGACTTGGGTGGTGTAGACATCCTGGTGAACAATGCAGGTCGTTCAATCAGACGTTCCATTGCTTTGTCATATGATCGTTTTCATGATTTTGAGCGCACCATGGATCTGAATTATTTTGGGTCATTGCGTTTAATTATGGGCTTTCTGCCTGGTATGGCAGAGCGCAAATCAGGTCATGTGATTAATATTTCGTCGATTGGGGTGTTAACCAATGCTCCACGTTTTTCAGCTTATGTGGCCTCAAAAGCCGCGTTGGATGCTTTTGCGCGTTGTGCAGCTGCAGAATACAATGACTTGAATGTGGCTTTCACCACCATCAATATGCCCTTGGTCAGAACGCCAATGATTGCGCCGACTAAAATGTATAATAATGTGCCAACCATTTCTCCAGAAGAATCGGCCCTGTTCATCAAAGATGCCATCATCAGAAGGCCGCAACGGGTGGCCACACGTTTGGGGGTGTTTGCTCAAGTGATGCACGCGGTGGCTCCTAAATCTATGGAAGTGATGATGAACACTGCGTTCAACATGTTCCCTGATTCTTCGGCAGCTAAAGGTGAAACTGGCAATGCGGCACGTGAAGTGACGCCGGAACAAATGGCCTTTGCCAGTTTGATGAAAGGTGTGCATTGGTGATTACGCCATATTATTTACAGAATTTTTCTTTAACTGTCGTTACAATACGGCCGGTTTGATTGCACAAGATATAGGAGTGATGTGAGTGTTTGAAATAGTCAGCAGTGGCGGTGTGGTGATGATTTTCTTGTTGGTGTTAATGGCTTTGGCAATGATGATAGTTGGTGAACGTTTTTGGAGTTTGCGAGATCAGGAAATCATCCCCAAAGAATTACCCGATCAAGTCATTGAGTGGTCAAAAAAGAAAAACTTAGACCAAAAGCACATTGACCAATTGGCTGCAACTTCGCCTTTGGGCGCATTGATGGCTGTGGCTTTGCGTAAACGCGATGAGTCGCGAGAAATCATCATTGAAGCTGTAGAGGATGCCGGTCGACATTTGGCTCATCAATTAGAAAAGCCGTTGAATTGGCTGAGTGCAATTAGTGAAGTGGCGCCGTTATTGGGTCTGTTGGGCACAGTGATTGGCATGATGAAGGTGTTTGCTAACATCATGGAGTTTGGGGTAGGTAACGCCAACCAATTGGCAGGCGGTATATCACAAGCTTTAACGACCACTGCAGCAGGCCTTATTGTGGCCATACCTGCGGTGTTGTTTTGTCGTCATTTTAAAAACAAAATAGCCGACCAAACCATTGTTATGGAACAGCAAGTGATGCAATTGATTGATTCAATCAGTAACAACAAAGCATGAAAATTTCCAGTCAACAAGCGGAAAACAACAAACTGAATTTAACCCCATTGATTGATGTGGTGTTTCTATTGTTGATATTCTTTATGGTCAGCACCACTTTTGAGAAGCAGGCCAAGTTAAAAATAGAATTACCTGAAGCCAGTACCAAGCCAATTGTGTCTGAGCAGCAGGAGTTGGTGATTTCAATCAGCCAAAAAGGGGTGTTTTTTGTCAACAGCAATGAGCTCATCAACGCCCAAAGTAAATCGTTAAGAAATGCCCTGCAGCAAATTGTTAAAGATTCAAGAGACATGCCAGTAATAATTCGAGCCGATGCCAATGCCGCTCATAAACATGTGGTGATGGCTATGGATGTGTTGGGTAATATGGGATTTGCAAAAGTGTCCATGGCCACCACCCAATCCAGTGGTGATGACTGATGAGTTATTACATCATCTTTAACCGGTGATTGGCGGTGAATACTGAAAACCAAAACCTAACCTATTGGGGTTTGATGAAATTTGTCAAACCTTATCGTTTGGTGTTTTTTATCGCGATTTTAGGCACAGCCATAGATGCCGGTACGCGGGCATTTTTTATGGCTGCCATTTCACCCATTTTAGAAAATGCATTTGCTAAGCAAGACCCGCTGTGGATTAAATACCTGCCTGTATTTATCATTGGCATCTTCTTGGTGCGCGGGTTCGGTAGTTTTTTGGCTTCTTATGGCTTCACTTGGGTGGGCAGGAAAGTGGTCAATGACTTGCGCCGAATGGTCTTCAGGCAGTACTTAACTTTGCCACAAAGCTTTTATGACCAACATTCTTCTGGTGGCTTGATTTCTCGCATGACCTTTGATATCGAACAAATGGCCAATGGCGTTTCTAAAAATTTTGTTATCATTGTGCGTGAGTCTCTGAGTGTGGTGTTTTATTTAGGGGTGATGTTTTGGTACTCATGGAAGTTGGCGTTGATATCATTCATAGTGTTCCCCTTGATTGGTCTGATCATCGCTTTCATTAACAAACGATTTCGCAGAATAGGGCATGGCATTCAAGATTCTATTGCTGACATCACGCAAACCGTTGAGGAAGTGGTTAAAGGACAGCAAATTGTTAAAATCTATAAAGGTTCTGAGAAAGAGCTGCATAAGTTCAATAAAGGCATCAATAACAACCGCCGTTTGCAAGTAAAAATAGTGGCCACCCAAGAGGTGATGTCTACTGTGAATTTGATGTTGATTGCCATTACTTTGTCTTTGATCATGTACATCGCGGCCAAATCAGCCATGAGTACCGAGGATTTCATGTCATTCTTTTTACCAATGATGGCATTGGTGCCGACCATAAAGAACCTGTCTGCAGTGATTGCTACCACCCAAACCACCATGGCTGCTGCGGACAGTGTTATGACGGTACTTAATCAACAGCCTGAAAAAGATACTGGTGAAAGGGTTTTTGACAGTGACCAGGTGGCTTTGGATTTTGATCAAGTTGGTTTTGCTTACGACACAGAATCTGCGGCATTAAAAAACATCAATTTGAAAATTTCTTCAGGTGAGAGTGTGGCTTTTGTCGGTGCATCAGGTGGCGGAAAAAGCACTTTGGTTAATTTGGTACCTAGATTTTATGACGTAACAGCAGGCCGTATCCTGATTAATGGACACAGTGTTAATGATTACACCTTAGAAAGTCTCAGGGACCACATTGCCTTGGTAAGTCAAGATGTGGTGCTGTTCAATGACACGGTCAGGAATAACATTGCTTATGGTGCGCAATCTAATTGCAGTGATGATGAGGTCATATGGGCAGCTGAGCAAGCCAATGCTTTGGCCTTTATTCAACAGCTACCACAAGGCTTTGATACCAATTTAGGAGACAATGGCACCCGCTTGTCAGGTGGTCAAAGACAACGCATTGCCATAGCTCGAGCCATCTTGAAAGATGCGCCGCTGTTGATTCTAGATGAGGCTACGTCAGCATTAGACACTGAATCTGAAAAACACATACAACAAGCACTGGAGCTGTTGATGAAAAACCGCACCACTATGGTGATTGCGCACCGCTTATCCACCATAGAAAGTGTCGATAAAGTGGTGGTGCTAGACCAAGGGCGAGTGGCTCAAGTGGGCAGTCACCAAGAACTGCTGTCACAGCCAGGTATTTATGCCCAATTGCAACAAAGTCAAACCTCAGATATGACACTTGAATCATGAAACTTGGCATGGATGAAGACAAAGTTAGACAACGCTGGTATGGCTCTGGAAAGGTCCGTTGGTACCATCGGATGGGGAGCAAAATATTTTCATCAGTGGTCGCGCTCAGAACCAAACTCTACACTTTAGGCTTATTTAAAACCCATCGATTAAAAGTACCAGTCATTGTGGTCGGCAACATCACCGCTGGCGGTGGTGGTAAAACGCCAATGGTTATTTGGCTGGCCAATCACTTAAAGTCAATGGGTTATAAACCTGGCATTATTTCACGCGGTTATGGTGGCAAAAGAAAGGTAGAACCAATGTTCGTGACTGCCAATGCCAATCCGACGGCTACTGGTGATGAACCCTTGCTGATGGCAAAAAAAACCCAGTTACCGGTTATGGTAGGTAAAGATCGGGTTAAAGCCGCAAAAACATTAATACAAAACTATCCAGTCAATGTGATTGTCACTGACGATGGTCTGCAACACTTGGCCTTGGGCAGGCAAGCCGAAATTGTGATGCTGGATGCGAAATGGCGAACCGGTAATCACCAAATGATTCCAGCGGGACCCTTGCGTGAACCATTGGAACGCTTGAACACAGTTGACCTAGTGGTGTTCAAAGGCTACATGAAGCAGCAGCACCATTACGAATTTGCAATTGAAGTTATTCACCAACTGAATCATGCTGGCAACACCAAAGCCTTAGCAGATTTTCGCAACAGGAAAGTGGTGGCAATGGCTGGCATTGCCAATCCAGACAGTTTCTTTGGGCTGCTGTCAGCGGCTGGCGTGCCCATCATTAAGCACCCTTTGCCAGACCACCACCAGATAACGGCAGCCGATTTCGAACCCTACAAAGACACTTTGGTGTTGATTACAGAAAAAGATGCGGTTAAGTGTGAGGGCATGAATTTACCGCATGTGTATGTGGTTAAAATGCGCGTGGTCATGCCTAACAAAACCAGTGATGCTTTGGATGCACTGATTCAAAAGGTGATGTCATGAATAACTTTGATTTTGTGGTTTGTATTCCGGCTCGATTTGCCTCAACAAGGTTGCCAGGAAAGCCCCTGATAAAGCTGAAAGGCAAAGAATTGATTTTGTGGGCCATTGACGCTGCCAATCAACTGGGTGCCCGTCAAGTGGTGGTGGCTACGGATGATGAGCGAATCCAGTCACTGGTTGAGTCACACGGTCACCAAGCAGTGATGACAGATGCAAACCACCCAACTGGTACAGACCGAATTGCTCAATGTGCCGAGATCATGGGCTGGGAAGAAACCACATGGGTGCTGAATTACCAAGGTGACGAACCTGAGATTTCAGTGGCCAATGTTGAACAAGTGATCCAATTAATCCAGGCTCAACCCCAAGCCAGTATTGGGACCCTGTATCAACGAGTAAACAGCATGGCTGACTTGTTTAACCCCAATGTGGTGAAACTGGTGACCAATCACCAGCAACAAGCTTTGTATTTCAGTCGAGCACCGATTCCGTGGTCACAGAACCTGTTCCAAGTGCCACAGGATTTATCTGCAGCTTTACCTGCCAATGTTGACTTTAAACACCATGTAGGAATGTATATGTATAAAGTTGAGTTTTTGCAACGGTTTGTGCAAACCCCTATGGCTGTGTTGGAAAAAACCGAATCGCTCGAACAGCTTCGGGCTTTGGCCATGGGCGAGGTCATAGTTGCTGCCGCCACCGTTGAGCCGATGCCACATGGCATTGATACCGCAGCCGATATTGAACGATTTGAAAATAGCTGAATGGCATAACCATCAATCGCAGCATACTGTTGATTAATAGCCACTAAAAAGGTTGTATATTGTGGTGCGGTTCAATAAAATTTCTCGCTTACTGTGAAAACCAAATCAATATGTTAACAACCCAACAAATCAGGTCCAAATTCATCAACTTTTTTGCCCAGCAGCAACACGAGGCGGTTAAAAGTAGTTCATTGATTCCTGGCAATGACCCAACCTTGCTGTTTGTGAATGCCGGTATGGTGCAGTTCAAGGATGTGTTCTTAGGTGCTGAGAAGCGGGCGTATAATCGCGCGGTTACTGCACAGAAATGTGTCAGGGCAGGTGGTAAACACAATGATTTAGACCAAGTTGGGTATACTGCCAGGCACCACACGTTTTTTGAAATGTTGGGCAATTTCAGTTTTGGCGACTATTTCAAGCGGGAAGGAATCCAATTTGCTTGGGACTTTTTGACCAAAGAGCTGAGTTTACCTGCAGAAAAGCTGCTGGTGACGGTTTACGAAGAAGACGATGAAGCCGAACAAATCTGGCGCGATGAAATTGGTGTTCCAGCAGAGCGAATTCTGCGTATTGGTGCCAAAGATAACTTCTGGCAAATGGGCGATACAGGTCCCTGTGGACCATGCACAGAAATCTTTTATGACCACGGTGAACACATAGCCGGTGGCCCACCGGGTAGCCCAGATGAAGATGGCGACCGATTCATAGAAATTTGGAACTTGGTGTTCATGCAGTTTGATAAACAAGCTGATGGCAGCTTACAACCACTGCCTAAACCTTGTGTTGATACCGGTATGGGCTTGGAGCGCATCGCATCAATTATGCAAGGTAAGCACAGCAATTATGACATTGACTTGTTCCAACATTTAATTAAGCATGCCAGTCAATTAACCGGCTGTAAAGACATTGCTTCACCTTCGCTGAAAGTCATTGCAGATCACATTCGTACCTGTGCGTTCTTAATAGCAGATGGTGTACTGCCGTCCAATGAAGGGCGTGGATATGTGTTGCGACGCATCATTCGTCGTGCAGCCCGTCATGGGCATAAATTAGGTGCTGAAGGTTTGTTTTTCAATGCCATGGTTACGCCTTTGGTAGAAGCAATGGGTGAGGACTACCCTGAATTGGTTGAGCAGCAATCAGCAATTCAAAAAGTATTGAAAAAAGAAGAGCAGAAATTTTTTGAAACCCTGGAGCATGGCATGCAAGAGTTTCGAAAGGCCACAGAACAACTGAAGGCCGGTGAGCCAGTATCAGGTGAAGTGGCATTTAAATTGTATGATACCTTTGGTTTTCCGCTGGATTTGACCCAGGATGTGGCACGCGAAGATGACCGCTTGGTTGATGTCAAAGCATTTGAATCCTGCATGCAAGCACAAAAAGACCGCTCAAGGTCGGTCAAACAATTCAGCCAAAACAATCAAATTTCAGCTGAACTGGTCCAGGCATTGCAGCCCACCGTATTTACCGGCTACAAACAACTCAATGACAGCGCAAAAGTTGTGATGATATTGCAAGACAACCAATCAGTGGTTGAACTTGGTGTTGGTGAATCCGGTGTGGTGATCCTCGATAAAACCCCGTTTTATGCTGAATCAGGTGGACAAGTAGGAGATATTGGTAAGCTGTTTAATGACCAGGCCAATGCCCAAGTTACCGACACTCAAAAAGCTGCTGGCCAGTTTTATTTGCACCATGTTGAAGTTAAGACTGGGGCGATTCAAGTTGATTCCACGGTTCAAGTCGAGGTTGATCAAGTCCATCGGCAACAAGTGATACTCAACCACTCAGCCACTCACTTATTGCATAAAGTCTTGCGAACTGAGCTTGGCAAGCACGTGCAACAAAAAGGTTCATTAGTTAATGCGGAAAAATTGCGTTTTGATTTCTCGCATGATCAGCCCATAGATGAACAAACCTTGGTTGAGATTGAAACGGCGGTTAACGCCGCAATCAGACAAAACATTCATGCCAAAGACGCTGAAATGAGCTATGACGATGCAATCAACTATGGCGCCATGGCCTTGTTTGGTGAGAAGTATGGAGAGCATGTCAGGGTCATGGACTTTGGTGGTTTTTCGGTTGAACTGTGTGGTGGCACCCATGTCAGCTCAACTGGTGAAATAGGCTTGTTTAAAATCACGGAAGAGACAGCAGTGGCATCTGGTGTTAGGCGCATTGAGGCTGTGACAGGCTCAGCAGCATTGGCTTTGGTGCAAAAACAAGTGGGTCAATTAAAAAGCATCAGTCAAATGTTTAATGTTAAGCCTGAACAAGCAGTGAGTTCAGTTAAAGCACTGTTTGAACGCAATAAACAATTAGAAAAATCCATCAGTGACATGGCCAAGGCACAAGCCAGTGACTCAATCAGTGATTTAGGTGACTCTGTGGTTGAAGTGGATGGTGTTCATTACTTAAGCCATGTGTTGGAAAACTCAGACTTAGATATAATGCGTGAGGCAATAGATGGTTTCAAGAGTAAGTATTCACAAGGTTTGGTGATTCTAGCCAATGCCGTTGATGGAAAAGTCCAGGTTTTGGTCGGTGTGCCAAAAGCAATGACGAAAATGATTAAAGCGGGCGACGTCATTAAAGAGGTGTTGGCCCAAATTGGTGGTCGTGGTGGTGGGCGTCCAGATTTTGCGCAAGGTGGTGGAGAAGCATCGGTTGCTGAGATTCTTGCTGCTGTGCAACAAACTGTAAAAAATGTTCAAAATAATATATCAAATTAACACTTCATTTTGAGGCTGAAATATAGTCTAATTTGACAACTGAAATAAGTGATGTAGAAATAAATCATCTTGTTTCGGTGGTTCTTCCCGAGGAACTGCATAACTAACATAAGGAGAATTACACATGTTAATATTAACCAGAAGAGTTGGTGAAACGCTGATGATTGGTGACGATGTTACCGTAACAGTACTGGGCATCAAAGGTAACCAGGTGAGAATAGGAATTAACGCACCGAAAGAAATTGCCGTACATCGCGAAGAAATCTACGAACGAATTAAAAACGAACAAGTTGAAGGTAGCAGTGAAGTGGTTGCAGATGACAGTGAAGCAAGCGGTGAAGATAATTTAGGCAATCAATAAATCACCACAATTTAATGTTGCATTTTGAGTAATTTGAATTAAAATACTCGCCCTTTGAACCGATTGGTTTAAACAGTATTTACCCGGTAAAAATTAATGCATAAATTTAATTTTTGAAGGTGTTTTTATCAGCAGCTGATAGGGTACAATGTTCGGCCAATTGGTTGATAAACTTGAATCTGAATACCAAGTATAAAAAGGCTTCAGTGTATGAATACCAAGTTTGAAAAAGATTTCAGTGTATGAATACGGAGAGTTGGCCGAGCGGCTGAAGGCGCTCCCCTGCTAAGGGAGTATGGGTTAAAAGCTCATCGAGGGTTCGAATCCCTCACTCTCCGCCATTTGTGTTGAGTCTTATTACTAGGCTTTGTAAATTGATGCATTTCTTGTTGACATCATTTGATAAAAGCAAGATAATTCGCATCCCTTGAGCGCCCGTAGCTCAGTTGGATCAGAGTACCTGGCTACGAACCAGGTGGTCGGAGGTTCGAATCCTTCCGGGCGCGCCATTTATCAGTTTGAATTTAAATCTAGATTTAATTTCAAACGTTCATTGAAATATGAACAATAAACCTCATTTTATGATTGAACTTGGCGGTTTAAGGTATTAAAATTCGCCAGCTTGATGAAATGAGTGAATATGTCGGGGTATAGCGCAGCCTGGTAGCGCAACTGCTTTGGGAGCAGTGGGTCGGGAGTTCGAATCTCTCTACCCCGACCACTTTTATAATATATACTGTCTTCAGCGCCCGTAGCTCAACTGGATAGAGCATCGCCCTTCTAAGGCGAGGGTTGCACGTTCGAGTCGTGCCGGGCGCGCCAAGTAGTAGTTATGGTGACCGTAGTTCAGTTGGTAGAGCGCCAGATTGTGATTCTGGTTGTCGTGGGTTCGAGCCCCATCGGTCACCCCATATTCATTCCTCATCTTAATTTATTAAAGACAAACGCGAGAGTGGCGGAATTGGTAGACGCGCTGGTTTTAGGTACCAGTATCTTTTGATGTGAGAGTTCGAGTCTCTCCTTTCGCACCATATTGGAGAACAGTTGCACTGTTCAATCTGTCGTTTCATTAAGCCAGGTTATGCCTTGCCAAATGAATAGACTTAAAGTTTTTGGTGTGTATTGAGCTGTTGGCTTGTTGAAAATAAACAAGTAAACAGCTCAGTACATGCCTTATTTATGATTACACTTGGAGTTAAGATGCAAATCTCAATCGATCAATCTGAAGGTTTAGAACGTTTAGTTAATGTTGCTTTAGAAGCCAATGACATACAGTCAAAAGTGGACGCAAAATTGATAGAACTTGGTAAAGAAGTTAGACTGAAAGGCTTCAGACAAGGCAAAGTGCCTAAAAATATCTTGGTGCAAAGATTTGGTCAACATGCCAGACAAGAGGTTTTAAGCCAGTTGATGCAAGACTCAATTGAAAAAGCCATCAAGGACAACGAATTAGAAATTATTTCAGCTCCAGAAGTAGTGAAAGCCGATGATACAGACAATGGTGGTTTTGAATTTCAAGCCAAAGTTGAGTTGATGCCTGAAGTGCCAGCCATTGAGTTTGAGAAAATTAAAGTTGAAAAGCAAGTGGCTGAAATCTCTGACAAAGACATTGATGGCATGATCAAAAACTTGCAAAAACAAAAACAAGATTGGAAAGAAAGCAAAGGCAAAATTGCTAACAATGATTTAGTTACCATTGAATACAGCGCCAAAGGAAAAGCAGTAACTTACCCTGCAGATGGTACCGAGAAGATGGGTATATTATTGGGTGAGAGCAGTATTCCTGATGAATTGAAAGATGCGGTTATCGGCCTTAAAGTAAAAGAGTCTGCTGACTTAGAACTGACTTTTCCTGAAGATTTTAACGTGGCTGAACTGGCTGGTAAAAAAGCCAAACTCTCTTTTGAAGTTACCGACGTCAGAAAACCGAAGCTACCAAAAGTAGATGAAGAATTTGTTAAATCGTTTGGTGTTGAAAGTGGTTCTGAAGAAGACTTCAAAAAAGACATCAAAAAGAATTTAGACCGTGAGTTGACTCAAACTATCAACAATTCATTCAAGCAAAATGCATTGGAAGCATTGCGTGAAGCCGCTAAAGACACTTTGTTACCCGCATCCATGGTTACCAAAGAAAGTGAACATATGGCTATGCAAGAACAACAAAGAGCCAAGCAAATGGGCAAAACTGATGCACCCTTGCGTGATGCCAGTGAATTTGTGGAAGCTGCAAAGCACCGTATTTTAAATACCATGATCATTCAAGACATTGCCAAAAAACAGGACATGAAAACTGATTTTGCCAAGGTTCGTGAACAAATCAACGAAATTGCTCAAACATTTGAACAGCCACAAGAAGTTATTCAGATGTACTACCAAAACCAAGACTTAATGGCCAGCGTAGAGCAAAATGTGATTGAATCACAGGTAATGGAGTGGGTAGAATCAAAAGTTGACATCAAAGAAAAGAAGATGACTTTTGATGAAATCATGAAACCCACTGCATAATTAATTTTAAGGTAAGTGATATTATGAAATTAGAAGAAGCCATGACATTAGTGCCTATGGTCATTGAAAGAACCGCTCGTGGAGAACGGTCTTTCGATATTTATTCTCGTCTGTTAAAAGAGCGCATCATTTTTATGGTGGGTCAAGTAGAAGACCAGATGGCTAACTTAGTGGTTGCTCAATTGTTGTTTTTAGAAGCAGACAATCCAGACAAAGACATCAGTCTGTATATCAACAGCCCCGGTGGTGTTATCACTGCTGGGATGTCTATTTATGACACCATGCAGTTCATCAAACCAGATGTCAGTACCATGTGTATTGGTCAAGCAGCCAGCATGGGTGCTTTTTTGTTGAATGCTGGAGCTGCCGGCAAACGTTTTGCCTTACCCAATTCACGGGTCATGATTCATCAGCCATCTGGCGGGTTTCAAGGGCAGGCGTCAGACATTGATATTCAAGCCAAAGAAATTCTTAAGATCAAACAAAGAATGAATGAACTGATGGCCAAACATTCTGGTCAGACTGTAGAAAAAATTAAGCAAGACACCAATCGCGATCATTTCCTCAGTGCCAATGAAGCCAAAGACTATGGCATCGTTGATCAAGTGATAGAATCACGATAAATATTTCCCATTATCGTCACATGAGCTGTTATTGCCCTTGAATAACAGCTCAATATCCTCATATTACCCAGAATAATTACAGTAATTAATCGCATCGGTGTATTCACAGGCGGTCAATTTTTGTATCATATCTATATTACTATTAAATAAAAAACGAATCCATGAGTGAAAACAAAGGTTTAGAAGAAGTCAAACACTGCAGCTTCTGCGGCAAAAGCCAACAAGAAGTCACCAAATTAATCGCCGGACCCAGTGTCTTTATTTGCGACGAATGTGTGGACTTATGCAATGAAATCATCCGCGATGAAATGGAAGACACCTTAACGGAAAGTCTGGAAGATTTACCTACGCCAAAAAGGATTCATGAATTATTGAATGAATACGTGATTGGCCAAGAAACAGCCAAGAAAGTTTTGGCCGTAGCCGTCTATAATCATTATAAAAGAATCAGATCAAACTTGGCTGAAGCTGACGAAGTTGAACTGTCTAAGTCAAATATTTTATTGGTTGGACCCACCGGTTCAGGTAAAACTTTATTGGCTGAAACTTTAGCCAGAATATTGAACGTACCTTTTACCATTGCAGATGCCACCACTTTAACCGAAGCTGGTTATGTGGGTGAAGATGTTGAAAACATCATTCAAAAACTGCTGCAAAACTGTGATTATGATGTAGAAAAAGCCGAGTCTGGCATTATTTATATTGATGAAATTGATAAGGTTTCAAGAAAATCTGAAAACCCCTCTATTACCCGTGATGTATCAGGTGAGGGCGTGCAACAAGCGCTGTTGAAATTGATTGAAGGGACTGTGGCGTCCATTCCACCACAAGGTGGTCGCAAGCATCCGCAACAAGAGTTCCTGCAAGTAAACACCAAAAATATACTTTTTATTTGTGGTGGTGCATTCTCAGGTTTGGAGAAAATCATCCAAGAACGTTCAGTTAAGACGGGTATTGGATTCTCTGCTGAAGTGACATCGCAAATAGAAAATGAAGCTGAACTGGCTATCTTTAAAGGCTTAGAGTCTGATGATTTGGTCAAATACGGTTTGATTCCTGAGTTTGTTGGTCGATTACCAGTGGCTGCCACCTTAGAAAGGTTGGATGAAGAAGCGTTGATCAGAATCTTGAAAGAACCTAAAAACGCCATTTCTAAACAATTCATGCGATTGTTTGATATGGAAGATGTTGAGTTAGAAATACGTGAAGATGCTTACGATGCCATCGCGAAAATGGCATTGGCAAGAAAAACAGGAGCCCGTGGTTTGAGAACCATTATGGAGTCTGCTTTATTGGATATCATGTATGAATTACCTGACCAAGAAAATATTGAAAAAGTAGTGATTGACCGGGCTGTCATAGAAGACGGCAATAAACCTTATTTGGTTTATGGAAAAATCGCGAATCAAAAAACAGAGTAAAAAAATATGCAAAACCCACAAGATAAAGTATCTGTATTACCATTGCGAGATGTGGTGATTTTTCCAGGTATGGTAGTGCCATTATTTGTTGGCCGTGAAAAATCGGTATTGGCTTTAGAAAATGCCATGAAAAACAATTCACCTGTGGTGTTGGTGGCACAAAAACATTCAGAAGTTGATGACCCGCAAGCAGCAGATGTATTTGAAGTCGGAACGCTTTCAACCATTCTACAAATGGTCAAGTTACAAGATGGTACACACAAAGTATTGATTGAGGGTAAAGTTCGGGTTCGCATCAGTGAGCTTGAAGATTCAGGCTACTTTAAAGCCAACTACACAGAGCTGAAATCCACTTCCAGTATGACTGAAAGCGAGGGTTTGGCATTGAAAAGGGCTTTGCGCGAACAATTCAAGGACTATGTAAGAAAACACAAAAAAATCCCTAAAGAGATTACCAATAACATCACTAATATTGAAGACTTGGGTAAGTTATCAGACACCGTGTCGGCTCACTTGGTAATCAAGCATCAGGATAAACAGAAGTTGCTTGAGATGTTAGATGAATCTGAGCGTCTAGAACATATCCTGGCTATGATAGAAGCTGAATTAGAGCTGATAGTTATGGAAAAGAAAATCAGGGGTCGGGTCAAAGGTCAAATTGAGAAAAACCAAAGGGAATATTACCTCAATGAGCAGATGAAGGCGATCAAGAAGGAATTAACTGATATTGATGAAACCAATTCTGAGTTTGCTGATTTAGAGAAGAAAATTGCCGAGACCCAACTGTCTGCAAATGCCAGAGAAAAAGTAGATTCGGAGTTTAAAAAATTACAAATGATGTCTCCCATGTCTGCGGAAGCTACTGTGGTTAGAAACTATTTAGAAACCATACTGGGTTTGCCCTGGGAACAAAGAAGCGAACTCAAGTTAGATTTAGACTACGCCAAAAAAATACTGGATGAAGACCATTATGGTTTAGAAGAAATCAAAGAGCGTATTCTTGAGTATTTAGCGGTACAACAGAGAACACCACATAACAAGGGTGCAATCATGTGTTTGGTGGGGCCACCAGGTGTCGGTAAAACTTCACTGGGTAAATCTATAGCCAAAGCAACCAACCGAGAATTCAGTCGTTTTTCATTGGGTGGTGTTTCAGATGAGTCTGAAATTCGTGGTCATCGCAGAACATACATAGGCTCAATGCCTGGTCGAGTGATTCAAAATATCACCAAAACCAAAAAATGTAACCCAGTAATGATATTGGATGAGTTAGATAAAATGTCACGCGATTTTCGTGGTGACCCAGCTGCTGCATTACTAGAAGTATTAGACCCTGAACAAAACAGTGCTTTTACTGACCACTATTTAGAGGTTGATTTTGATTTATCTGAAGTGATGTTTATTGCTACGGCTAACTCATTAAACATTCCTGCGCCACTGCGTGATCGCATGGAAATCATCAGAATACCTGGTTACACAGAAGAAGAGAAAATTGAAATCGCATTGCGTTATTTGATTCCTAAACAGCTCAAAGCCCATGGCCTTAAAAAGTCAGAAGTCAAACTATCAAAAGCAGCCATTAAAGATACGGTTCGGTACTACACGCGTGAATCAGGTGTGCGTAATCTTGAACGAGAAATTGCCAAAATTGCGAGAAAAGCAGTTAAACAGCTGCTGACTGACAAATCAATCAGATCGATCAATGTATCTGTTAAAAACTTAACTGATTACTTGGGTGTCAGAAAAGTCAGTTTTGGGGTGGCAGAAAAAGCCGATGAAGTCGGTATAGTCACTGGTTTGGCTTGGACAGAAGTAGGCGGTGATTTATTGCAAATCGAAGCAGCTGTCTATCCAGGAACCGGCAAACTGACCTTAACTGGGCATTTAGGAAATGTAATGAAGGAATCAATTCAAGCTGCTTTGTCGGTGGTTAAATCCAGGGCGGCATTGTTTGGCGTTCCTGCTGATATGTTCTCTAAAAACGATATTCATGTACATGTACCTGAAGGGGCGACTCCCAAAGATGGCCCAAGTGCAGGTATTGGAATGTGTACTGCTCTGGTATCGGCCTTAAGTAACAACCCGGTCAGATCAACTATTGCGATGACTGGTGAAATCACTTTACGTGGTCGTGTGTTAGCCATTGGTGGTTTAAAAGAAAAGCTATTGGCAGCACTTCGCGGTGGGATTAAAACAGTAATCATCCCCAAGGAAAATGAAAAGAATTTGGCAGAAATGCCGGAGCAAATCACTAAAAACATCGAAATTATCCCGGTTAAGTGGATAGATGAGGTGTTGACCTTGGCGCTGGCGCAGAAAATTAAGCACATTGTGCCAATTGAGCAGACTGCTGAGGAAAAAGCTGCAGCTGTGAAGTTGATAGAAAAGCAAGAATCCATCAGTAATGAAAAAAGTCATTAATTATGAACAGCTAGTGTTGTTTTGTTAATGTGAATATTTGTTTGATATCAAGCCTAAAATACCACTAATTCACGATTTATAGCTTGCCTTTAAAAGCTAGCTATGCTTGAGAATAGAGCATATTTTGGGTTAAAAAAAAATATTCAAAAATTATTAGCAAAACGCATTCAAACTGTTATAAAATGCGCGTTTCTTGACGATGATGTCAATTATTAAAAATAACGAGTCGAAGGAGATTTACAATGAAAAAACAAGATTTTATCAAAGCTGTTGCTGACAGTGCTAACGTATCACAATCAACTGCTGCTGACTGCTTCGATGCTGTAGTAGGTACTATTACAGAATCTTTGAAAAAAGGTGACAAACTTACATTTGTTGGTTTCGGAACATTTGCTGTTAAAGAGCGTGCAGCTAGACAAGGACGCAATCCTAGAACTGGTGAAACCATTCAAATCGCTGCTGCAAAAATTCCTTCATTTAAAGCTGGTAAAGCATTAAAAGACGCAGTAAACTAACGCCCCTGAATCGGGTGCTTAGCTCAGCTGGGAGAGCATCGCCCTTACAAGGCGAGGGTCGGGGGTTCGATCCCCTCAGCACCCACCAGATTCGGAGCGGTAGTTCAGTTGGTTAGAATACCGGCCTGTCACGCCGGGGGTCGCGGGTTCGAGTCCCGTCCGCTCCGCCATACTAAAGAAAGGGTGTCATTAAGACACCCTTTTTTTTTAACAAAGAAAAGAGCTTTGCTCTGAGTATAAATTAGGTCTTTTAATGTTGAATTAAATCCAGTAAAACAACATGGCAAGACTGTTTTTCATGAGTGGTAAACTATGTTAACTTGGATAAGAAAAAAATCTACAGGTTTGTTCATGACGATTGTTATGGGCTTATTGATATTGGCTTTTGCGTTTTGGGGTGTGGGTGATTACATCACACAATCAGGCAATGATACGCTTGCCACAGTCAATGGTGAGACCATTTCATACACTGAATATTCAAACCAATTCTCCACTTACCGTCAAAGTATGATTGCACAATTAGGTGAGGGCTTTGATCCAAGCTATTTTGATTCACCTGTTTTGCGAAGAAACTACTTAGATTCAATGATTAACAGCGAATTAATCAGACAAATTGCGGTTAAGAATGGCTTCACAGTTACGGCTGAAGAAATCAGAAAAACAATCGAGGAAGCACCGGCATTCAAAGATGCCAATGGCCAATTTGACAAGTCCTTATATGCGTCATTTTTAAGTCAAACCAATCAATCTGCACAAGCCTTGCAAATGAAAATTGCCGAAGAGCAAGCCGGTCAAGCTTTGAACACTGTGTTTGATCAAAGCGCATTTGTTACGCCACTAGAAACCAAAACCATGGCATTACTCAATAAACAAACCAGAGACATTGAGTACATCACCATTTCACCAGAAAGTTTTGTTGGTGACATTGTGGTTTCTGATGCGGAGATTGACAGTTACTATGCTGATAATTCAGCCCGATACATGACTGAAGAACAGGTTTCAGTTAAGTACATTGAATTAAAAGCTGAAGACGTGGCTGATAGCATTGAAATTGCTGAAGCCGATGCCCTAGAGTATTATCAGGATAATAAAGATGCCTATGGCATGCCTGAACAACGCAAAGCAGCCCATATTCTGGTTAATGATGGCGATGATGCTGAGCAATTGTTGGCTGAAATCCAAGAAAAATTGGCCGCTGGTGAAGATTTTGCTGAATTGGCCAAAACCTATTCACAAGACCCAGGTTCAGCTGACAGTGGCGGTGATCTGGGTTGGGTTTCACCAGACGATATGGTTGAAACATTTAATGATGCTTTATTTGAGATGCAAGTCAACACAGTTAGTGAGCCAGTAAAATCTCAGTTTGGATACCACATCATTCAATTGAATGAAATCAAAGCGTCCAGTGCTCCAGTATTTGAAGCGGTTAAATCTGATATAGTACAAGCTTTACAAGCCAAGCAAGCTGAAACTTTGTTCTTAGATAAAGTCAGTTTATTATCTGAAGCCACCTTAGATGCACAAAGCGGACTTGAGCAAGTGGCTGAAAATACAGGCTACGAACTTAAAACCACAGAATTTTTTAGTCGCGCTGGCGGTATAGACATTGCTGAAAACCAAGACTTCGTACAAGCGGCATTTTCAGACAGTGTCAAAAATAATTTAATGAACTCTGATATCGTTTACCTTACTGATACGCATGTGGCTTTTTTACATTTAAATGAAGTCAAGCCTGCTGAGCTAAAACCAATGGCTGAAGTTAAGCAATCTATCGTAGCTGCGCTGACCAATGAAAAGGCTGCACAAGCAGTTCGTACATTGGCAGAAGATATGGTTGTAAGCATCAACACCAAAGACCAATCAATGGCTGAAGCGGCTGAACTGAATGAACTAGAACTACAAACGGCTGAATCTTTGACCAGATCGGGTTCCTCTTTACCGTTTAACTTGGTAAAAAATGTGTTCGAACTGGGTCGTCCTGCTGAAGGTGTCAGTAAAGTCCAGGTGGTTGATGGTAACGGCAATGATGTGGTAGTGGTTAAATTACTAGCGGTTAATGAAGCCGACTTAGATGCCATTGCTGATTTAAGCGTAGAGTCAGCACAGTTAAATCGCAACATCAAAAATAATGAACAGCAGCTGTTGATACAAGCTTTGCGCCAATCCGCCAAAGTAACTATCAACGAAGAGTTATTGAATCAAGTCAATGCATTTTAAGTCATTGTTAAACTGATTTAAAAAGGGACTTTGGTCCCTTTTTTTTTGCTTTAAATTCAGCCAAATATCCAGTGCTATTGGCTTAGTTTTGAACTGCCAAGTAAGTGATCAGCGAAGCAATTGGTGCAGCCAAAACGCATCAGAGGGCTTTTTGTCCTTAAAGCTTTTAGCTGCACACAAAGTGAGGTTGTGCTTGTGGTTTTTTATAGTTAGTATCCATGGCCATAATTTTAACAAAGCCATTTCCAGCACAAACTTTAAGGTGTTGATGACTTAACTGTTGAGTCTGATATTGCGTTGTTGATTTGTATGAGATTTGCTGTAAATTCAGCCAGTTCAGCAATGGTAGCTGTGTATATGAAGACAAAAAAATCCAGTGGCATAAACCTGTTTGCCACTGGATGATGATTACAGCATTAATCAGTCTTGTTGGTACTTCTGTTGGTAACGTTCGTTTAATTGTTGTTGTCTGCCATGCAACTCTATAGACCTGCCATCTATATATGCTGCTTTGATCAGATTGCCGCGCATATCCAATGCGTCACCTTCACTGATAAAGAAGGTGGCACTTTTACCCACTTCCAAAGAACCATAGTCTTTATCAATTCCAAGTATTTTGGCTGCGTTCAATGTAATCATACTCAAAGCCTGATTTGGATCAACACCATACGCTGCTGCGGTGCCTGCTGTGAAGGCCAGGTTACGTGAACTCATTGAACCAGGGTAACTCAATGCAGTTAAAATGCCAGCTTTTTGTAAACGTGCGGGTAAGGTGAAAGCCGCATCTACTGAAACATCGTTTTGGCTGGGTAAATCATGCACGCCAGTTACTATGACGGGTATGCCAGCAGTTTTAATGAAGTCAATGACTTGTCCGACAGCTTGGTCAGTTACCAGTACCAAATCATTGATCCTTATTGATTGAAAATATTGGATACTTTCAATGATCGATTTCGGATTTTCAGCGTGGATATAGACCTTAGCCTGGCCATTGAGTACAGGTTTAACGGCTTGTAGCTTGATGTTGGTGTTTTGGTTGTCGGCTTTGGCATCGGCAAACAACTGTTTGATTTGATTGACCTTTTCTGCATACTTCTCATCTTGTTTAAGTTGCATGGTAAAAGTGCTGTAATCAAAGCGTTTTGCCCACTGAGCTGGCCAATTGATGTGCATGCCATCATCTGCCTTAACGACCGCATCTTCCCAGTTCCAGGCATCCAGCTGAACCACCGATGAAGTGCCGCTGATCAGGCCGCCACTGGGTGTGGTTTGGGCCAACAAAATACCGTTGTAACGCATGGTTGGTATGCGCTCTGAATCGGTGTTATATGCCACCAGACTGCGTATATTGGGGTTTAACTGGCCGGTTTCATGGGTATCGACTGTGGCTTTAACTGCGTCAATTTCAGCCAAACCCAAATTGGTGTTGGTTAAAATAAAACCTGGGTAGATGTGCTGGCCTTGTAAGTCGATTTCGTCCCCAGTGTAGGCCATCTTATAGTGGCCTGCGCGTTTAATGACACCATCAGCAATGGCCAATTGCGCGTTGTTAAGTACTTTACCATTGCCCACATGTAAGTTGGCGTTGATGAAGACTTTTTCAACTGGTTTTTGGTCATTGGGGGCAGGGGGTAGTGCCGTAACGTTGAATCCAAAAACTAAACCAGTTACTGCAGTTAATAATTTGACTGAATTTTTCATTGTGCGGCTCCGTGGAATAAGTGTTGGTCAATGTGGTGGAATCCGGTGATGCTGTCACATTCAAAAGATTTACTGGGCTTGGACTTGAATGCTGACTTTTTATCCGGTGAATTCTTACTTAATTCAATCAAGCGATTTTTTTCGTTGGTTATTTCAGCTTCAATGGCTGCTTGTTGTGAACGATCATAATAAATGATGCCATCGACCATGGTTTTTTCTGCTTTGGCATAGATAGACAATGGGTTGTCTGACCACAGCACTAAATCGGCATCTTTGCCAGTTTTGATGCTGCCCATACGATCGTCTAAATGCAGTAATTTAGCTGGGTTTAAAGTAACCAATTTCCATGCGTCTTGTTCAGACAGACCACCGAACTTGATGGTTTTAGCGGCTTCTTGATTCAAGCGACGTGACATCTCAGCAGAGTCTGAGTTGATCGCTGTAACCACGCCAGCATCATGCATCAGTGCAGCATTGTAAGGGATGGCGTAATTAACTTCCCATTTATAAGCCCACCAGTCAGCAAAGGTAGATCCGCCAACCCCGTGTGCTTGCATTTTATCGGCCAATTTGTAGCCTTCTAAAATATGAGTGAAGGTGTTGATGTTAAAACCGAAATCATCAGCAACATGCATCAACATATTGATTTCAGACTGTACATAGGAATGACAGGACACAAAGCGATCTTGGTTGATCACTTCCAAAGTGGCTTCCATGGCTAAATCTTTCCGAGGTGCAGTGGTTTTCTTTTTCGCACTGCTACTGAGTTTATTGTAATCCTGCCATGCCCGTTCGTAGGCTTTGGCTTGGGTGAACGCGTCACGGTACACTTGCTCAACACCCATGCGGGTCAATGGGTAACGAATCGACTCAGGGTTGCTGGAGCGTTTAACATTTTCACCCAAAGCAAATTTGATGTAGCCATCAGCGCCATCAATCAATAAGTCCTCAGGTTTATCTACCCCCCATTTAAGTTTAATCAATGCCGATTGACCACCAATTGGATTGGCAGAACCGTGCAATAACTGTGCAGCGGTAACGCCACCGGCCAAGTTGCGATAGATATTGATGTCATGTGGGTTGATGGCATCTTCCATTCTGACCATTGATGAGTTAACCGCGATGTCATTGACAGACAGCAAGGCAATGTGGGTGTGTTCATCGATGATGCCGCTGGTTAAATGCATGCCAGTGGCATCAATTTCACGCACGTTTTTAGCAACCGATAATTGCGTACCGATTTGCTTGATTTGACCGTTGCTGACATAAACATCGGTGTTACTTAGAATGCCATCCAACTCATTGGTCCATACTGTGGCGTTTTTAATCAACACAGTGTCATTGCTATCAACCTCATGTAAGCCATAGGCTGAAAAGGGTTTGGGTATGCTTGGTAAAGCTTTTTGTTCTTCGCCTTGAGTACCTTGCTCATTGTTCACGACTTCGCCCAATCGTTTTAACTGCCAATCGGCTTGATCCAATGCAGTTAGTTGTTGGTCTTGTAACACACCGAAAAAGCTTTCATCCTGTGATGCGCCTTTAACCGCCAAAGTGACAAAATTCCCGTCTAGCTTGATGCTGTATTTGTGCTCATCATCCTGATCGGCTGCTGAGGCTTTGGGTTGACCTTTTTCATGGCTAAGATTGAACTGGTAGCTTGCGTCTTGCGCAGTCAGTTGGTAATGACCGTTTTGTAACAGAGGCAAACCTTTGACTGCATGGTTTTTACCAGCGACCCATGTTTCAGCAATTTGACTGTGCTCATTCAACAATGGACCGGTGGTTACTATAAAGTTGGCATATTTGCCTGCTTTTAAGCTGCCCAAGTCTGGGTTGTTTAATACTTTGGCTGGTACTGTGGTCAAAGCGTTGATGATGGTCTTTTCGCTTAAACCATGTTGGTGAGCAGACCTCAAGTCCTTTAGGAATGTGTCCAGCCCTTGAGGTGATTCATCTGGAAGTAGGGCAAACTCCACACCCTGTTGTTCTAATAAAGCGGTATTAAATGGTGCCACTTCCCACTCTTTTAAGTCGGTGTAATCAATGTTCCAATGGTCCAGTTCATCATTGATTGCTGGTGCCTTTGTGGCATTCAATGGCACTATCAATGTTTGTTTGGTCTGACTGACAGCGGTTAAGTTTTTATAAGCGTCAGCAGCTGTCTTAACGGTGAACTCGGTGTTGAATTCATTGCTTATTTTGGCTGCCAGTAAAACCTGTGCCCAATTGTTCGTTTCGATGATTTTAGGCAGGCTTCGGTGGTTGTTAACTGCTGCCAAATCAAAATCAAGCATTTCGTTTTGCTGTTTATACCATGCAGCATCCAGCCAAGTTTGACGAATCAAAGCCACAGTACCCATCAACGATATGGGGTAGTTTTGTTTTGAAGAGCCTTTGTCAAACGACAAGTGCTGAGCGGCTTGGCTGTTGATGATGTTTTGTGCTTCGGTTTGATCAGCCAAATGTGTCAACAACGACGTACCGCGCATGATGCCATCTTTGCGGTAACTTAAGGCTGTGGTAAAACCAGCAGCCCTGAATTTGGCATTGCTTTTTTCATCAAGCTTAAAATCTTTGGCGGCATCGTAAGCTGCTTTGATGGCTTCATTGCTGTTGTAGGCACCATCAATGGTGCTGTTGATGGTTTCCGGACCACCCCATTTGAACGGTGCTTTTGCCGGAAGTTCGGGTAAACCAACACTGGTATCCAAGTGAATGAAACCTGGGTATATGTGCATGCCAGAATAGTCTGTTTGTACCGCATGATCTGGTACAGAACCATTGCTCTTGATACTGATGATGCGGTCATTTTGTAACACCAAAGTGGCATTTTCCAATGTTTGGTTGGCATTTAAATGCACTGTTGCATGGGTCAAAGCAACCACGCTGTGGCGGTTATCAAGGTTACCATTCACAACGTCTGTGGGTAGTGATGCTGCATGACTGAGCTGATAGCTGGCCAACACAGCAGTGGCCATGAGTTTAATTTTTATATTCATTGTTTACCTGATTTTAAGGAGTCGAGTTAAAAGTTTTGAAGTGGTTACTGGGTTTCTTAACAGCCAAGCATGGTGCAAGGCACGATTGATTTCTGAGCCAATTAAAGTGTGAATTTTTTGTCCACCAATGACCACGTGTGTGCCGGCATCAGGGGAGTAATAAAACTGCCATCGATCAAACCGTTTGGCTTCAGGTAGCTTATTTAAGAAGCGGTTGATAATGGTTTGATTGAATTTGACTGATTCGGGTGTGTCCAACTGTTGTTCAATGAGTTCTTTGAAGTGGGTTTGTACCTGTTCTTTACTGGTACTGGGTGCCAACCATTCAATATCAAATTGAACCACTTGCATGCCATTGCGAATGTCTTCAAGGTTGTGGATGCCTTTGGGCGCCAGTAGGTTGATGCGGTAGGGGGTTTTATAGCCCCAATTGATGGTGGCTTCACCGAGCTTGACCCACTGATCAGCAGCGGTGAATTGACCGTTGAGTAACAAACTAAGCAAGATTAAGATTTTCATTCTTTCATTATAGTTGAATGTTCTTGGGCTTTCATTGGTTTTTTAGTCAAGGAAATTCAGTTTAAATGTGGTGAAGATGAAAAAAACCAAAG
>CANNAM010000019.1 GCA_947502595.1 uncultured Marinicella sp.
AAAAGTGGACGATGCCGATTCGGAACTGGAAACCAGCTCTGAATCGTTTCGTGATAGAATTTGAAGATCGCTTAAGCTATTATATTTGAGATGGCAGATACACAGAATTATTTACAGGGTCGAGGTGGTTGAATTAAGGAAACACTTTACCCGTGAGTCAGTTAGAAATTATTTGAATCTATCAGAGGTCCAACATTTAAAAGCAGGTCACGAATCCCAATGAGATCCTTCGGCTTCGGTCAGGATGACAGAAAATAAGTTATGCCCCTGCGTTGGGAGATTCTTCGACTCACGGCCTGCGGTATTACATTATCGCTTCTTGAGTGCGTCAAACCGCAATCATTTAATTACCTGGCCTTCGCTCGCTCAGAATGACATGTGATGATTTGTTAAAACAACTAAAAAAGGGCCCATCAGGCCCTTTTTCTTTGCTTTAATCTAACTAAATCTAGATATCAAACTTAATACCTTGTGCCAAGGGCAACTCGGTTGAGTAGTTGATGGTGTTGGTTTGTCTGCGCATATAGGCTTTCCACGCATCAGACCCGGCTTCACGTCCACCACCAGTGTCTTTTTCGCCTCCAAATGCACCACCGATTTCAGCACCTGAAGTGCCGATGTTGATGTTGGCAATGCCGCAGTCAGAACCAGCTGGTGACAAGAACTGCTCAGCTTGACGCAGGTCGTTGGTAAAGATGGCAGATGACAGGCCGTGAGCAACGTCATTTTGAGCTTCAATAACAGCATCTAAGTCATTGAAAGTCATAACATATAGAATGGGTGCAAAGGTTTCAGTTTTGACCACATCCCAGTCACCTTGGGCTTTGATCACACAAGGTTCAACGAAATGACCTGGACCATCTACGCGTTTGCCACCAGTAAGTACTTCACCGCCAGCGGCTTTGGCTTTCTCTACCGCATCCAAAAACATTTGTACGGAAGCCTCATCAATCAAGGGTCCCATTAAAGTGTCTTGGTTCAATGGATTGCCAATCGGTACTTGCTTGTAGGCTTTGACCACTGTATCGATCAAATCATCAGCAATGTCTTCATGAACAAATAAACGACGGGTGGTGGTACAGCGTTGACCAGCGGTACCCACGGCACCAAATACGATGGCAGGCACTGCCAATTTTAAATCGGCTGATTTATCAACGATTAAGGCGTTGTTGCCACCCAGTTCTAACAATGAACGGCCCATGCGCTTGGCTACTTGTACACCCACTTGGCGACCCACATGTGTAGAGCCTGTGAACGAAACCATGTTGACTCGCTTGTCATCAACAAATTTCTTTGCCAGTTCATTACTGCCATCATTGAACAGCAAGAAAATAGGTGGGAAACCTGCGTCTTGCAAAGCTTCGTTACAAATGTTTTGTACTGCCACTGAGCACAATGGTACTTTAGGCGAGGGTTTCCAAATTGATACGTTGCCACATATCGCTGCTACAAAAGCATTCCATGACCATACAGCCACTGGAAAGTTAAACGCAGAAATAATACCAACCACACCCAGTGGGTGCCATTGGTCGTACATGCGGTGGCCAGGGCGCTCAGAATGCATGGTGTTACCATACATCATGCGTGATTGGCCTACAGCAAAGTCAGCCATATCAATCATTTCTTGGACTTCACCATCACCTTCTGATTTGATTTTACCCATTTCAGCGGCGACCAATGAACCCAAAGCATCTTTGTGTTTACGTAATGCTTCACCAACTAAGCGCACAGCTTCACCACGTTGTGGACCAGGCACAGTGCGCCATTCTTTGGCCACTTTAACGGCTTGTTTCAGTACATTTTCATAGTCAGCATCAGAGGCTGAAACTACTTTACCTAACAATTCGCCAGTGGCTGGGTTGTGTGATTCAATCAAGCCAGCAGAGTCATCTTTTGACCATTCGTTAAGGTCTGTACAAGTGCCATAGTTGACATCTTTAAGACCCAGTTCTTTTAAGAAATCCATCGTTATCTCCTTTAGAGTTTTTCCATCATTTCAGGAATAATTTTAAATAAGTCACCAACCAATCCAACATCGGCAACTTCAAATATAGGTGCATCACCATCTTTGTTGATGGCGACAATGGTACCAGCATCTTTGATGCCGGTTAAATGTTGAATGGCACCAGAGATACCAAAGCACATGTACAGGTCAGGGGCAATGATTTTACCGGTTTGGCCTACTTGCATGTCATTTGGAACATAACCGGCGTCTACTGCTGCGCGTGAAGCACCGGTGGCAGCACCAATTTTATCAGCCAAGTCATATACAATTTGAAAGTTCTCTTCAGAGCCTACGCCACGGCCACCTGAGATGACTTTGCTGGCTGTTTGTAAATCAGGTCGATCAGAGTTGCCGGTGGATAACTCAACAAATGTGGTGTGTTCGGCAGCTGTACTTAATGTGCTTTCAGTTACACTGGCAGAACCATCAGTGGATTTATCTGCAGCAAATGAAGCGGTACGCACCGTGGCTACGATTTGTGGCGTATCAGTTTTAACAGTGATGATGGCATTGCCCGCGTAAATAGGGCGCTTGAATGTGTTGGCATCAATAATTTCCATCACATCGGACAGTTGGTTAACTTCTAATAAAGCCGCCACTCTTGGCATCACATCTTTTCCAAAGGTGGTTGATGGGCCAAAAATGTGGCTGTAGTCTTTGCCTAAATCCGCAATGGTGGGCGCAATTGACGCAGCCAGTTGGTCATGGTTGTCATTGCATTGCACATACTTCACTGCATTGACGCCAGCCAATGCGGCTACTTGGGTGGCTAAACCTGAATCGTTACCAAACAACACCACATCAATGGTGTCAGCTTTCAACTGCTTAGCGGCAGTCAACACTTTTGCAGTTGATTGATTTATTTTTGTGCCATTGTGTTCGGCCAATATTAATACTTTACTCATGATACCAACCCCTTGTCTTTTAAGATTTCGAGCAACTCATCAACAGTTTCAACCATCACGCCTTTTTGTCTGGGTTGAGGTGCTTCGTGTTTCAGGACTTCTATGGCCTGACCTTTGGGTGCAGGCACTAAATCAGCAATGGCTTTAACTTCTAAAGGCTTGCGCTTGGCTTTCATGATGTCTGGTAATTTAACGAAGCGTGGCTCATTTAAACGCAAATCAGTTGAAACCACGGCAGGCAGTTCAACTTGAATGGTTTCTAAACCGGCATCAACTTCACGGGTTACACTGATTTTATTGCCCTCAACAAACTCTACTTTTGAGGCAAATGTGGCTTGTGGTCGGTTCCACAAAGTGGCCAACATTTGTGGCGTTTGGTTGTTATCATCATCAATTGCTTGTTTACCAGTGATGACTAAACCGGGTTGTTCTTGTTCTATCACTTTAAGCAACACTTGGGCTGCTTGCAGTGGTTGTACTGCTGTGTCGGTTTCGACCAAAATGGCGCGATCTGCACCCATGGCCATAGCCGTTCTTAGTTGTTGTTGTGAATCATTGCTGCCAATGGTGACAACGACGACTTCTTCGGCTTTGCCTTGTTCTTTGATGCGCAGGGCTTCTTCGATGGCAATTTCGTCAAATGGGTTGATGCTCATTTTGACGCCATCTGTGGCCACGCCTGAGCCGTCAGGCTTAACCTGCACGCGAACGTTGTAATCGACAACGCGCTTGATAGCTACAAGAATTTTCATGTGAGTATTCTGGTCTGTTAAAAGGCGTCGGATTATAGCACAGCACCACGTTCAAATAAACCTGTGGTGCTGATGATTGCCAGTGCTTTATGGTATAGCAGCGCTCAAACGAACACTGACTGGAGAAAACCCATCTACCTTGTTGCTTGTGAGGAATTTATTGATCGCTTGGTCTTTGAGGTCTTGCCAGCCTTGCGGCCATGCCGATGGGTAGACAAGCAATATTGAAGCTATGTATTTGAGGTGTTCTGCTTGCCAGTCAGCAGCTATGATGGCAGCGATGTATTGTCTGGCGAAGTTGTTTTTTGACTGGAATGCGAATTTGACTAAATAATCGTGACTGAATTCACTGTCAGCTTCATGCAGTTTGTCGATTAAGAAGTCGAGAGTGACTTGGTTGAATGACAACTGTTTGATGCGGTATAGGTCACCATTTTGTTGTAAAAAGTTGCGCAATTCACTTAATGGTGTGCTCAGGTAGGTTGCATTGCTGTGATAATATTTGAAGCTCGGTACTGAAAAGGCCTGGGCATTGAATTTTTTTAGGGCTTGGTACATTTGTTGGTTGTTTACCGATAAATGATTGACTTGTTCTGTTTGCCAAAATTCAGGGACATCAACCAGGGCCTTATGAATTTGCTCGGAGCTTAAATAATCACTGTATAGGTCCAAAGCTGCCAGTAAGGGGGTTAATTTGCCGCTGTACCTGATACAGCCTGAGCCATAGGTGTAGGTGATTTCTTCCTGCCACCACAATGCCAATGACAGCACATCACTGGCAACTTGTTGTGGTATTTGTTTGGATAAGCCAATCCAGCTGGCCAAAGCAATGTGAAAGTTTTCATCATTCATCCAACTTTGCAGGGCTTGGCTGTCTTGGTGTTCACTGATTTTTTTGATGGCTTGTGCTTTGAAATTATCGAAGTTATCAGCGCCATGCAAAGGACCTGCTCGCAGAAAATCTATGGCTTCCTCTGTTGTCTTGAATCGATTGTTTTTTACATCGAACAAATTCAACCACAGTACCGAGGGCAGTAGATTTTGTCGGTAAGCAGGGTGTTTTCTTAATTCAGTGGTGGCTTGTTCAGGGTACTGCTGTTGCCAAATTTTGTACGCAATAAACGGTACGTCATTGCGTTTTAATACCCGTGCATCTGCAGGCCGTTTTATGGCCAGTTTTAATAAAGGTTTAAGGTCATCCTTGGGTAAGAATTGAGCCAGTGTTTCTAACAACGCTGTAGCCAACTGAGTGTCACCATAGGCAATGATTTTGTACCACTGTGCGGGTTTTAATTCATGCTTAGTCAACGCTGCTGCATTATCAATACTGTGCCAATCAACTCGTGGCATGGCATAGAGTTTATTTTGATGTTCTTTGACCATGATGGCATTGTTAGAAATGACTATTTTGGCTGCTGCGGTTGCGCCAAATAAACACAGCACTGAACTCAGCATTAAACAGGTGAAAAAAGTAATCTTTTTCATGACTCAACTCCGGTATAGGTATAAATTCGGACAGTTGGCGATGAAAAATGTTCCAAGTTAATTGAATTGCAAGTCACGCGATATTGGTTGGTTGGAGCTTAAAATCATGATTATGAGTTGTTATGAAATATTGCCAGTGCCAAACTTTTGTAGTTTAATGGTTGTTTTGAAAGTTTGTTTTTTATGTTGATTTCAGACAGTCATCATTTTATTTTCGTACACATCAGGAAAGCCGCAGGCACCAGTTTAAGACAGGTTTTAGGGCAGGTTTCGTTACCTAAAAACAAGAAAGTATGGCAAAAGTTGTTGAGCCGCAATGGTTTTGCTATTGACTACCATAATTACTCTTTCCGTAAACACGCCAAGTTAATTGAAGCAGAACGCAGCATGCCGGCAGATAAATTCAAACAATACTTTAAATTTGCGGTGGTGCGAAATCCTTGGGAACGATTGGTCTCTGAATATGAATACATCAAAACCAAACCCAGCCATTCTCGGTTTAAAAAGATATCAGCCATGAGCTTTGCTGAATTTGTGACCTATCAAAGTCAACGTCCGGCTGCACATCAGGTCAATGCCTTGACTTTACGCAATGGTCAATTAGGTTGTGATTTTATTGGCAAACTTGAAACCTTAGACCAGTCTTTGCATGCAGTAGGTAGCAGGATTGGTATTGATTTATCGGTGCTGCCTCATGTTAATCAAGTCAAACGCCGTGATTACCGCAGTTATTACAATGCCGACTTAACAGCGCAAGTGGCCAAGCTGTGGCAAGCCGATATCGAAGCATTTAAATATGATTTTGATGATGCAATTTCGTAAGTAGAATTTCGGTGGCATCAAATCTTGTCGTGATATTTTGGCTGTCACAGGTTTTTAATGTCTGGACAGGCTGATCGCAAATTAGCGGTATTTGATTACAGCCAAGGTCTGTTTCAGTTGACACAGAGCGTGAAAACTTTCAACTGGCCATAGGTATGGGTTTTATTTTAGTACTAATTAATGCCGTTGTGATTGATAACAATGGTTGAAATTTGCTCACAACTGCGCCTAACTACTGAGTGCTTAAAGACAAGCAGTGAAATAGGAATAGATCGGGCGCCCTTCAACTTGTCATCTGTTATAATAACCGCCTTTTTCAACACTGATTTTTATGACAGATAAGTGGTTGGTAACTGGTGGTGCCGGATTCATTGGTGGTAATTTTGTGCTCCGGCAAATCCTTAAAAATAACCGAGAAATAATCAATTTGGACAAGTTGAGCTATGCGGGCAATTTAGACACATTAAGTCAAGTTGTAGAGCACCCAAAACATCATTTTGTCCAAGGTGACATCTGTGATGCGAAGTTGATAGCTGAACTATTGGCTGAGCACCAACCTGATGCCATTGTGCATTTTGCTGCTGAATCGCATGTGGATCGTTCGATTGAAGGGCCACAGGTGTTCATTGAGACCAATGTGATGGGCACTTTTAACATGTTGCAACAGGCTTGGTTGTATTACCAGACTTTGAGTGATGCCAAACAACAAACCTTCAGGTTTTTACATGTTTCCACGGATGAAGTGTATGGCTCATTGGGCCCAACAGGTGCTTTCACTGAAACCACTGCTTATGCCCCTAATTCACCGTATTCTGCTTCAAAAGCTGGCTCTGACCATTTAGTCAGGGCGTATTTTCATACTTTTGGATTGCCGGTTTTGACCACCAATTGTTCGAACAATTATGGGCCTTATCAGTTCCCTGAGAAACTGATACCATTGATGATTGATAAGGCTTTGCACGATGAGGCTTTACCTATTTACGGCGACGGTAAGAATGTGCGTGATTGGTTGTATGTGGAAGACCATTGTCGGGCTATTGAAACGGTGTTGGCCAAAGGTCGATTGGGTGAGGTATATAATGTTGGCGGCAATGAAGAACGGCAAAACATTGAAATTGTAACCACTGTTTGTCAGATTTTGGATGAATTGCGTCCTGGTGCAGCACCTAAAAGTGATTTAATCTCCTATGTTAAAGACCGACCAGGTCACGACCAACGTTATGCCATTGATGCCAGCAAGTTGTTGAATGAATTAGGTTGGCAACCTAAAGAGTCTTTTGCATCGGGCATTCGCAAAACCATTGAGTGGTATTTGAATCACCCAGACTGGGTGGCGCGAGTTAAAGATGGCAGCTACCAAGGACAGCGTTTAGGACAGCAGTCTGAACCAACAAAGCAAGGAGTTAAGTCAGTATGAGCAGAAAAGGCATTATTTTGGCAGGTGGTTCGGGAACCCGTTTGTATCCATTAACCCATTCAGTCAGTAAGCAGTTGTTACCGGTTTATGATAAACCGATGATATATTACCCCTTAAGTACTTTAATGGAAGCGGGTATTCGCGATGTGTTGATCATCAACACGCCACATGAACAACCTTTGTTTCAGCAGTTATTGGGCGATGGTTCGCAATGGGGTATGAATTTACAGTATGCGGTGCAACCTGATCCAGGTGGGTTGGCGCAAGCATATTTGATTGGTGAGCAGTTCATCGGGGGCAATGATTCATGTCTGATTTTGGGTGACAATATATTCCATGGCGATGGCATGCGTAATTTGATGCTCAATGCCAGTAACCGTGAGACAGGTGCCACTGTATTTGGTTATCGAGTACATGACCCTGAACGTTACGGTGTGGCAGCTTTTGATGCTGATGGCGTGGTGGTGGACTTAGAGGAAAAACCCAGTAAGCCCAAATCAAATTATGCGGTGACTGGTTTGTATTTTTATGATGGTCAGGCCACAGACATCGCCAAGTCTTTGCAGCCTTCACCCAGGGGTGAGCTGGAAATCACAGATTTGAATAAAGTGTATTTATCTCAACAGGCATTGAATGTGGAGTTGATGGGCCGTGGCTATGCTTGGTTAGATACAGGCACACATGATTCATTGGCTGAAGCCACCAATTTCATTTCAACCATTGAAAAACGTCAAGGCATTAAAATAGCTTGCCCAGAGGAGATTGCCTTCAACCATGGCTGGATTGACGCTGAACAAGTGATGCAGCTGGCCAAGCCAATTGCTAAAAATGGTTATGGTCAATATTTAATTTCCCTCATCAAAGAACAAGTTTGAGACAAACAATATGAAAGTTAGCAGCACTAAATTACCCGGTGTATTGATCATTGAACCACAAGTGTTCGGTGATGAGCGTGGTTATTTTATGGAGTCGTGGTCCCAACAACGCTATAAAGACGCCGGTATTGAACATGATTTTGTGCAAAGCAATGTGTCAAAATCTGCGCAAGGTGTGTTGCGAGGCTTACATTTTCAAAACCCCAATCCGCAAGGCAAGTTGGTCTCGGTATTGGCTGGTGAAGTGTATGATGTGGCAGTTGATATTCGTAAAGGTTCGCCAACATTTGGGCAGTATGAAGCGGTTGTTTTGAATGCCGAAAACCACTTGCAGTTTTACGTGCCTGAAGGGTTCGCCCATGGTTTTTGTGTGTTGTCTGAGTCTGCGACGTTTTGCTATATGTGTACCAACTACTACGATCCACAAGCCGATGCTTCGATAGCATGGAATGATCCAGCGTTGAATATTGATTGGCCAATAACTTCACCTAAACTGTCAGAAAAAGACGATAAGGCATTGAACTTGGGTGCAATTAATATTGATATTCTACCGGTTTACAGACCATGAAAGTACTGTTGATTGGCGCAGACGGACAGGTTGGTTTTGAATTGTGGCGAACGCTGCAATTCAACCGTGAAGTGATCCCAACCACCTCTGATGGTCGAGAAGTGAATGGCATGACCACCATTAAACTTGATTTATCGGATGCTGCCGACATCGCTAAAAAAATCGATAACATCCAACCCGATGTGGTGTGTAATGCGGCGGCTTTCACCCAAGTCGATGCCGCTGAATCTTCGCCAGTGCTGGCTGAGTTGATTAACAGTGAAGCGGTGGCTGTGATGGCAGAAGCGGCAAAAAAGAACAAGTGCTTGTTGGTTCATTATTCCACTGACTATGTGTTTTCTGGAGACCATAAATTTCCATGGAAGGAAAATGATGTCACCAATCCCAAATCGGTGTATGGACAGACCAAACTCAATGGTGAGCAGGCCATCATTGACAGCGATTGTGAGTACATGATATTTCGCACCGCTTGGGTGTTTTCTGATCGGCGACAAAACTTCCTCAAAACCATGCTGCGTTTAGCTGCAACACACCCAACCTTGAAAATTGTCAATGACCAACAAGGGTCGCCCACATGGGCCAGTAGCATCGCTTTGGCAACCATGTTGGCATTGAACATTCCAGAAACTGGTTTGTATCATTTGACTTCCAATGGCACGACCACCTGGTTTGGTTTTGCGCAAAAAATATTTTCTCAAGCACAAAGAATAGGGCTGTTAGATCAGCAGCCAGAATTGTTGCCAATTTCTAGCAAAGAATTTCCCACCGAAGCAGAAAGACCTAAGTATTCGGTACTCAATTGCCAAAAATTTGAAGGTACTTTTAATGTTAAGCTACCGCATTGGCAAACCACTTTACAACTATGTATGCAAAGGATGAAACCATGAAAATCATACCCGTTATATTATCAGGCGGTGCTGGAACCAGGTTGTGGCCAGTCTCCAGAAAAGCCTATCCCAAGCCGTTCATGCAACTGGCAGATGGCAAAACTTTGGCTGAACTTACATTCGACCGAGCCCTTAATATTGCCACCGAAGGCGAAGTGGTGACGGTAACTTCTCGTGATTACTATTTCTTGTGTAAGGACATCTATAAGAAAAACAGTCAATGCGACTTAGAAAAGCAAACATTTTTACTTGAGCCTGCGGGACGCAATACCGCGCCAGCGATTGCCTTGGCTGCCTTGAAAGTGCAGCAGTCACATGGCGATGATGCCATCATGATTGTTATGCCATCTGATCATCTAATTAAAGACAGCGTGACCTTTAATGCCGCTGTAAAAGAGGCGGCTGAATTGGCTGCAGCAGGGTATTTAACCACTTTTGGTATTTACCCAACTGCACCAGAAACAGGCTATGGCTACATCAAAGCCGGTAAAAAACTCAACGAGCAAGCCGCAGAGATAGAACAGTTTGTAGAAAAGCCCAGTCTTGAAGTGGCCAAGTCTTATTTGGCCTCAGGAGATTACAGTTGGAACTCAGGGATGTTTGCTTTTCGAGTGGGCAGTTTACTTGAGGCCTTAGAACAAACCGCAGCGGATGTGTTGAGCGAATCAATAAAATGCTTTGCCTCTACCGATACAGCTGGCAGCCAAATTGAATTTGAATTGCAACAATTCATGCAGTTACCGGACATCTCGATTGACTATGCAGTGATGGAAAAAGCGGCCAAGCGTGCGGTGGTTGATTCCAGGTTTGATTGGAATGACATTGGTTCATGGAATGCCATGGCCAACCTATCTGAGTCCGATGAAGCCGGTAATCGCATTGAAGGCAAAGCCATCACTGTCGACTCTAGAAATTGTTACATTCGAGCAGGTGATCGTTTGGTGGCTACCGTTGGGGTTGATGATTTGATGGTGGTTGATACCACTGATGCGGTATTGATCGCCCATAAAGACAAGGCACAAGGGGTGAAAGATGTGGTGCAATTTTTAAAAGCCAAAGACCATGAGGCGGCGGTTTTTCATAAAACTGTGCACCGACCTTGGGGCAGCTACACCATTTTAGAAGATGAAGATGATTGTAAAGTGAAACGTTTGGTGGTTAAGCCAGGACAGGTATTGTCGCTACAATTACATCACAAACGCAGTGAACATTGGACCGTGGTATCCGGCACAGCCAAAGTGCGGGTGGGTGATGATGAGTTCATGCTAGAGGCCAATAAGTCGGTGTATATCCCAGTTGAAACATTGCACCGTTTAGAGAATCCAACCGATCAAGACATTGCATTGATTGAAGTGCAATGTGGCAGCTATTTTGGTGAAGATGACATTGTTCGATTTGAAGATATTTATGGAAGAATAGATGAGCAAAAAGCCAACTCTTGACGCTGACTTGCTACAACAAACCTTGGCGGTGGCTAAACAGGCAGCCCGTCAGGCAGAAGCAGTCATCAATAAGTATTATCAATCCAATGACTTAAATACTGAGGTCAAGGGCGATCAAACCCCAGTCACTGTGGCAGATAAACAGGCTGAGCAAATAATTCGTGCAGCCATCAGCGAGCATTTTCCCGAACATGGCATTTATGGTGAGGAATTCGGTCGCTCTAACCACGGTGCTGAGGACAGTGAGTTTTTGTGGCTGATTGATCCGATTGATGGCACCAAAAGCTTTGTCAGACAGTACCCGTTTTTTTCTACGCAAATAGCGTTGATGTACCAAGGTGAACTGGTGATGGGTGTTTCCAATGCACCTGCATTCAGCGAAATGGCGTGGGCCACACTTGGTGGGGGCGCATTCTTAAACAACAAAAGCATCCAAGTGGCAGATGAATTTGTCAGTCACAGTGCCTGTGTATCAACAGGCAACATCCAAAGTTTAGTTAACACTAATTGGCAAAGTTTTGGGCAATTGCTCACAAAATTCGGTAAAATACGTGGCTACGGTGATTTTTATCATTACCATTTATTGGCATCAGGTAAAATCGATTTAGTGATTGAATCAGACGTTAATATTTTGGACATCGCTGCTTTAACAGTGGTGGTCAGAGAAGCAGGTGGTGTAATCACCAATTTACAAGGACAGCCAATCGATCTGCAAACCAGCAGTATCTTGGCAGGCACCCGAACAACCCATGAGTTAGGACTTAAAACCTTAAATGAATGAATTATTGAAGGACATTGAAGAGTTGGCTGTTAAAGCCGGTTCAGCCATTATGGACGTATACCAATCTGACGATTTTGGTGTGGACCACAAAGCCGATGACTCACCGTTGACCAAAGCCGATTTGGCAGCACATAAAGTGATCGTTGCTGGATTACAAGGGCTTACCCCTGAGACCCCAATTTTATCTGAAGAATCCACTGATATCCCCTATGAAGAGCGAAAAGCTTGGGATAAATACTGGTTGGTTGATCCATTGGATGGCACCAAAGAATTCATTAAGCGGAACGGTGAGTTCACGGTGAACATTGCTTTGATAGAACATGGCAAACCGATTTTATCGGTGGTTTATGTGCCAGTGACTGAAGTCAGTTATTCAGCGGCAGCTGGAGTGGGCGTGTTTAAACGTGAAAAAGGCAAAAAACATTCCATCATGGTCAAAAGAAACAGCCGCTTTAAACCCACAGTGGTGGGCAGTCGTTCACACATGAGTGATGAGGTGAAAAGTTATTTGGAGCGCTTGGGCCAACATGAATTGGTCAGTATGGGCAGTTCACTGAAATTTTGTTTGGTGGCAGAGGGCAAAGCAGATTTGTACCCGCGTCTGGGCTTAACCTCAGAATGGGATACCGCAGCTGCACAATGTATCGTTGAACAAGCCGGGGGTAAGGTGGTTACTTTGGATGGTGAACCACTGCGCTACAACAGCAAAGAATCGTTGTTGAATCCACATTTTATGGTGTTCGGTGACAAGAGTAAGGATTGGGTCAATATTTAATCTTTTGACTTCAGTGCAACAACAGAAAAGGGCCTGGTTGATTTACACGGGCTCTTTTTTTTGCCTGAATTTAAGTCATGTTTTTGAATGATTTGATGTCTCGTCGTTGCTTTTTGGTCGGACGTTTATCTGGTTTTGGCGTTGAATGGTATTCAGCTTTTTTCAATAGAGTTTGCGCTTCACGGTGCTGAATACTGTCTGCTGTTTCTTGGTACAAAGTCTGCGCAATGCTGGCTGAGCCTCGCTTTTCGGCCAAGCCAGTAACTTCAACTTCCCAAGCCAAATCATTTTTTTTGATGTTAACTAAGTCACCTATTTGAACATTGCGAGAAGGTTTGCATTTTTGTCCAGCGACTTTAATCTTACCTTGTTCCACATGTTTTTTTGCCAATGAGCGGGTTTTAAAAAACCGCGCCGCCCACAGCCATTTATCTATTCTAACCATGCGAAGTATTATGCCACAAAAAAGGGCACCCAATGGATGCCCTTAGTTGCATTCAATGTTTAAATTTTATGGTGCTTGACAACCAGTAATTTTAACATTGTCTATCGCCCAACCTTCAGGTCTGCCTACTGAGCTGTCAGATGCCATGCGGAAAGCATATTGTACATCTGAACCAGCATGGTTATCAGCATTCACATTGAAAACAGTGGCTGCCATAGGATCTCCACACCAACCTTGTTCACCACCTGCAGGGTTGCTGAAACCACTGCTGATTTCACCATTATACAGGTTGTTGATGATGTCAGAGTCAGTCACTTGAGTAAATGGACCGCCATCTACTGAAACCAGTAATTGGACACCGTCATAACAAGCTGTACCATTATTGTCTTCTATGGTTTGGGTATTCCAAAAACGTAAAGTCAATGGACCAACACCTGTTGGAAGCGTCATAACTGGTGAAACCACTGAAGTGTCGTTCAGATCAGCTAAGTTGTCTGCTTGGTAAGCTAAACTGCCACCGTCACCAACAGGTTGTAATGACCAATTAGGGGATCCAACTGCAGTTTGAATTTCCCAAGCCACAGCAGGGACTACAACTTCAAAGCCGTCTTTAAATATCAAGTCAACAGGTGGGTCAACAATGTCATCAAACACATATGAATAGATGTCATATTGTGCTTCTCCAATTGGACAATCTCCTGGCGCTACATTGGTGGTAAACATAAACACATTACTGACAGCATCACCACAACCACTTTGTGATGTTACTCGCCAATAGTGGTCTGTACTGGTAGCTAGATCAGAGTCAGCATTGTAAGTTGTGCCAGTTACAGTTTCTGAAATCACAACATTGGTGAATGCGATATCAGTTGCAACCTCGATTAAATAACTGGTGGCATTAGGGTCAACACTCCAGCTGAATGAAGGTTGTGCTGGAACGCCGGTGCTTGTATCTGCTGGAGCCAACAAAGTAACCCCGCTTGCTGCTGCAGCAGAATATGTAACTTCAATATTCACTGTTTTAGTGATGATGTCACCCATGTCATCACCGGTAGCTAAGATGCTTAATGTCTCTACGCCAGTGCTGCCAGATCCATCTACATCGAATGTATAGTCTGAGCTGAATGGTGCAACTTGACCATTGACAGAAAAGTTACCATTGTTGACATAAGTTGGGGTGCTGTCTTCAGATAGTGTTATAGTTCCTGCATAGCTCATTACATCAGATACAGTCAAAGTCACTGAATTTCCAGCGTCATTGGCACACACGGAAATCGCCGAAGGACTGGCTGAAATATTGAAAGTTGGTGAACCGAAAGCATTGCCACCATAGCCTACCATGGCATCACCATTGGCATTGGCACCAGGTCGTCCATCTGTCCATGACATGGCAATTTTATCCAGCACCACAGAAAGACCATTGTAGTCGCCCCATTCTTGCCCCGAGGTCAAGTTATTTGAGGTTACTGTTGAATAACGTTCTGCGTCGGGTAACCAAGTAGTGCCACCATCAGTTGAAACATTGTAGTAAAAATCCACGCCTGTTCGACCTGTTGAGTTTCTGGTGTCATAAAAACCGATATGAATGGCGTCATTTTCGCCCACTGTTAACCATGGATGGAATCTATCAACTGTTAACTCATCGGCAGTTGGGTGAGGTTTTGCTAACTCAACCCATGTGGCACCAGCGTCTGAAGATTTGAACACACGTATTTCTGCGTGATTATTTGCTGCAGAACCTGTTCCTCCACCTACACTGTTAGCAGTTTCATCAGTAATAGCAACATAAATATTATCTTGTGAGTCAACATCTACTGACGTATAGATGAATACTTCACGAGTTTCCATGGCAGGAATTGGGAAGTCAAAACGACCTCTTATTGTAGACACTTGTACTACTGGTTCGAATGTATCGCCACCGTCAGTTGATTTAATTAAATTAATACCTGAACCATTTAAGCCAGGGTAAAAATAATAGACATTACCAGCAGAATCAGTGGTGATGTCAGAACCAATGCCTGTATCTACACCGACATCTACTGGTGTAGTCCAAGTGGTGCCATTGTCTTCTGATTTGGCAAATCTCATCACATTACCTTTGTGGTAAGTGATATAAATATTGTCTTTGTACGGTGAGGTTGGAGAACGATCAACGTGAATAAATTCTTTGTCGTTGGCTTGGTCAGCATCAATCTCAATCATAGTAGCCCAAGTTTGGCCACCATCTTCGGAGTATGAAGCACGAATATTACAACCACCAAAACCACAGCTGGCTAAATCTGCCTGATAGGCTCTTTGCGGTACCACATCAGTCGTAGACCAGCCCAAAGTAGGGTCACAACATGAGTTAGGGTTAACCTGTGAAGCAGTCCATGTAACGGCACCATCAGTTGAATAGTACATTTCTTGACCGCCATTGGCGTTGGCACCAGCGATGGCTAGCATATTATTATCAGGATTGATTTCAACAGTTACCTCGTTGCCATCTAATCGCAATACAACTTCACCGTCTGGATTGACTTGCGCACCCTTTCTTGGGTCATCTGGTTTACCATCGAGAGTAACTGGGTGGTAATATTTACCAATACCTTCTTTGTACCAAACACCATCAACCAATAATCCACCAAAGTTAATCAAAAATGAATGGTAAAGTTCACGTGGATAAAATTCAGTGATGTGTGGATTGGCCTGTCTGGCCTTAACTTTAAAGAATGCTGGTACATTGCGAACGAAATGATCATTTTCAGGTAAAATGGCCAACTCTTCCAATGTTAACTGATAGTTTCGGTCGTCCCAAGGGCCTAGTTCTGCCAGTGCAGCATAATCTACACGTTGGTCAACACCCAGTTGTTGCTTTATTTCCGCCATACCAGAAAAGCTGGCGGTGACTAATAAAGCGATGATTAGTTTAAATTTCATTGAATACCTCTTTTTTTATAATAGTTCAGCGATAATAATGCCAAAAAAAGTCAAACTCAAGAAACTAATCAGTTAATTATTAAATATTTATATAAAGCAAAATAATTTTAAAACCCCTACTACATATACAGCTGAAAAAACGTGTGGTTATTCACGAATTTATTTTATATTGAGTAGAACTATTAGTTTAATTATGACTTGTTTTGTTATTTATTTAGCTGTAATAACATTTATACAGTAAGTCTAAAAACAGTGGATATGAATTTATTATTCTGTCAAAATGTTAAAACTATAATTAAAAAGAGGTATAACAATGTATAAACTTATAATGTTAATCGCATTATTGTTTCCAAATCTACTGATGGCTAGGCAGTATGAAGAGCCAATGAGCATGAAGTATGGTTTGAACGATAAGCACAGCATTGTCACCATCGAACTGCCAGCAGTCGATGTGGAAAAGTCATTACAAAACCATAAGTATAAAGATTATCAAGCCAAGCCTTTGCGTTTCGCATTGCCCAACGAAGTGAATGTCACCACCAATAAAAATGGTGCTTGGCGCAGCGTTCCTGGCGGTGAAATTTGGCAATTGAGGTTCACAGCTAAAAATGCCACGGACATGAATTTTGGTATTTCAAAATTTCAACTACCTAAAGGTGTTGAGTTACACTTTTTAAGCTTTGCTGATAACCCAACTTATTTTGATGGGCCTTACACCAGTGACGACAACAAAGCCCACCAACAATTGTGGTCAGCTCCATTGCCAGGTGATGACGTTGGTCTGGAGTTATTTGTTCCTGAAGGTATTTCAAAAGACTTTATGTTTAACGTAAGCCGTGTCAGCACTGGTTTTAGAGATGTGTTTAAACGCAACGGTGGGCCAGGTTTAAAAGCCCAAAAACAAGGTTTGTGTAATAACGATGTGGTGTGTCCAGTAGGCGATGGTTGGCGGGATGAAATTCGTTCTGTGGCTGCCTATACAGTTGGTGGTACTGATACTTGTACTGGCACCTTGATTATGGATGCTGAGCGTACTTTCACACCATTCTTTTTAACTGCATTTCATTGTGGACTGAGTTCAGGTAATGCAGCATCAGTGGTAACCATTTGGAATTATGAGTCAGCCAATTGTGGTGACTTAGGTGGCGGGTCAAGATTGGACGCTGTCAGTGGCTCAACCTTTTTGGCCAGTCGTTCAGACGTTGATTCAAGCTTAATCCAGCTATCAAGCACACCGCCTGAAGCATTTGGCGTTCATTGGGCAGGTTGGGACCGAACAGGTAACACTCCATTGGGTAGTGTAGGCATTCACCACCCTGGGGTTGATGAAAAAGCCATCAGTTTCAATACCGATGCACTGACTACTGTTAACAGTTGTATTGGTGGTGGCGGATCAAACACCCATTGGGAAGTTGATAACTGGGAAGACGGCACCACTGAACCAGGTTCTTCAGGCTCAGGTTTGTGGGATCCGGATAATCAGCGTTTGATTGGTATGCTTTCTGGCGGTACGGCGTCATGTAGTAGCATCACCTATGACTGCTATGGTAAATTTTCTGAAGCTTGGGATAATGGTGGTGCAGACACTGTTAATTTAAAGCCTTGGTTGGATCCAAACGATACCGGCATCACTGGAATTGATGGTTCAGATGAAGCACCTTTTGCAATTATCGCTGCCAGCAGTTCCATTGAAGTGTGCGCTCCCGATGATGCGGTTTATAATTTAAACATCACCCAAAATGATCCAGGGTTTAGTGAAGTTGTGACCCTAACTACCAGCGGATTACCTGGTTCGGCAACTGAAAACTTTTCTGTCAGCAGCCTAACCCCTCCAGGTTCGAGTATTTTGACCGTGGCTAACACTGGTTCAGTCAGTGCCGGCAGTTATGTGTTTGATATAGAAGGGACGTCTGCTACTGAAAATAGGGTAACTCCAGTAGAACTGGTGGTCAGTGCAGGCAGCCCAACAGGAGCAGTACTTAGTTCACCAGCTGATAACGACGTGAATGTTGCGACTACACCTGTGTTCTCTTGGGGTGCTGTACCAAGTGCTTCAAGTTATTTGCTGGAAGTGGCAACTGACATTGCATTCAGTAATGTTGTGGTCAGCGCCACCACCAATGATGTCTCTTTGCTTTCGCCAACAGGACTTGCTGCAAATACACAACATTATTGGCGTGTGACTGCAAGCAACACCTGTGGTTCGGGCACAGCATCCAGTGTGTATTCATTCACTACATCCAATGAAATATGTTTCATTGGTCCAGTTGCCATTGCTGATAACTCTGCCGCTGGAGTTGATATGTCACTGAACATTGCAGACAGTGGTGATATCGATGATTTACTGGTTGAGGTTGATGTGACCCATACCTGGGTTGGAGACTTGAACTTTACTTTGACTCATGAAGACACAGGCACATCAGTGGTACTAATGGATCGGCCTGGTTATGCAGGTTCTGGTTTTGGTTGCCAAGAAAATAATGTCAATGCTGTGTTTGATGACAGCAGTACCACTCCAGTAGAAAATGAATGTTCAACTGGTGGAACAGCCATTGCTGGTTTTGTTGCTCCGGAACAGCCGTTGTCTGCATTCATAGGTGAGTCAATTACGGGTGATTGGACATTGAACGTCAGTGACAATGCCAGTGGAGATACGGGTGGATTGAATAAATACTGTTTGAATCCTGTACTTTTACCCTCTGACCTTATTTTTGCCAATGGATTTGAATGACGGTTAATACGCATTCAATGATTTGAATCAAGGCCCTGAAGTGTTCAGGGCCTTTTTTTATAGGTCTTTCTTAGGTGGCACAATCAAGTTACCAACCAACAAGCCCACTGAAATGGCCACGGCAATCAGCAATGCGTTGAACGCGGCTTGAACGCCGGTCATGGTGTCGTTGGTGTACATGGCGGACAAAGAATTGAAGCCGATGCTGCCTGGCACCAATAGGATGATGCCAGGTATGTGCATCACTGAGGCAGGGTTTGAACTGATTCTGGAGTAGATATTGCCTGCTATGGAGACCAGTAACACCGCAGCCAGTGATTTGAATGGTTGCTCCATCCACAGACCAATTAAGCTGGATCCAGCAAAAGCCAAGGCAATGGACAGCAGAATCCAAAATGTGTCGGCAAACCTGGCTTTGAATAACACCGAAAAACTCAAGGCAGTGATGATCAGTGCCAAGTAATTGAACCAAGTTGGCACACTGGTCATTTTATGCACATCTGTTTCGCCATAAATACTTTGGGCAATCAGGTAGCCCAGCGCCAAGCCAAATGACAACAAAAACAGTGTGGTAACGGCTCCAGCCATGCGACTGCTGCCTGATACCAAGTGTCCAGTAGATAATTCACGCATCGCCGTAGTGATACCTAGACCAGGCACCAGTATTATTAATCCGGCCAGTGAAACCAAAAAGTGGTCAATGGCATGCCAATAGTGACTGATGCTGACGGAAACAAAGCCGACCAACATGGCTGCCAACGGTGTCAATAATTGTGATAAATAGATATAAGGCTTGCTGTATATGGTGATGATTCCAGTCAGAAAACCCAAGCCGGAAGCTGCCATGACATCATACCAGCTGCCTGAAAATAAGGTGGTGAATCCACCACTGACTAAACCAAAGCATAAAGTAAACAACCAATCAGGGTATTCTGCAGGTTTGGTGGTTATGGTTTTGATGGCTTTAATCGCAGTGTCTAAATCGATGATGTCGCTTTCTAATTCGTTGATAACCACATTAATGGTATGCAGGGTGCTTAAGTTGATGTCATTGGGGTCGGTTTTTATCATGTAGGAGCGCTGGCTGTACTCGTCTTCACCAATTGAAGCCAACACTGCAGTGGGCATGGCAAAAAAGCTGGCTTCCAACTTAAACTTTTCGGAGATGACCTGCATATAAGCTTCCAGACGGTGTGCAGGAGTACCTGCCTCTGAAATGGCCCGACAGATGTGCAGCAGTATATTAGCCTGCTTTCTTCTGGTTTGTCGGTCTCTGGTTTGTCGATCTCTTACCATGATAAAAGTGTGCGATTCTAAAAATCAGCAATGATAACCCGATTCCAGTATATATCAAGGGTTCAGTTAGGTCTGATTTAACCAGCCAAATAAAATGTAAACAGCCCAAACCAAGCACCACATATACAGTTTGGTGCAAACGTTTCCATTGTTTACCTAATTTTTTTATCATGGCTTTGTTTGAGGTGAAAGCCATAGGTAACATCAAGCTCCAGGCCAGCATGCCCACAGTGATGTACGGTCTTTCTAGCACGTCTTCAAAAAAGTGTGACCAAGCCAAACCCAAATCCAGCCATACATATGTGATTAAATGTAAGCTGGCATAAAAAAAAGTAAACAAACCCAACTGGCGTCTGTTGCGAATGAAGTGTGCTGAACCTGTCAAAATTTTTAATGGCGTCATGGCCAAGGTAATCAATAAAAACCGCAAGGTCCAGATACCCGTCCGGTGCAGTATTTCCTCTATTGGGTCAGCGGTTAGGTTGTTTTGAAACCCTGCATAGACAAGCAAGCCCAACGGCAATAAACACAGCATGAAAACCATGAGTTTTATCAGGCCAGGGGTTTTAACCATTAAAAATACCTGGCCAAATCCATGCCTTTATACATGTCAGCCACATAATCACCGTAACCATTGAACATCTGGGTTTTGATGCGGCTGTTAAACAATGAAAACCCACCAGTGATGCGTCGCTCAGTGGCTTGTGACCAGCGTGGGTGGTCTACATTGGGGTTGACGTTGGCATAGAAGCCATATTCATTGGCAGCGATGGCTTGCCAGGAATTAACCGGTTGGCGGTCTAGAAATTTAATCTTAACGATGGATTTTATGCCTTTGAAACCGTATTTCCAAGGCACAATTAAACGCAGCGGCGCACCATTTTGATTGGGCAGTTTTTTACCGTACATACCGACCACCATTAAGGTCAATTCATTCATGGCTTCATCCATGCGCAGGCCTTCGCGGTAAGGCCAAGGAATTGAGCCGCCATTTTGTCTGGGCATTTGTTTGGGGTCATGCAGGGTTTCAAAGTACACATATTTGGCTGAACTTAAAGGTTTACAGAATTTAACCAAATCAGCCAGTTTAAAGCCCATCCATGGAATGACCATAGACCATGCTTCAACGCAACGCATGCGGTAAACCCTTTCTTCCAGTTGAAAGTTGGTTGTCAGTTTCTCCAAGTCAACAGGGCCTTGTTGTGCGCATAAACCACCGATGTCTACAGTCCACGGTTCAGTCTGCATGGTCCCTGCTTTTTCTGATGGAGCCGATTTAGACAGTCCAAACTCATAAAAGTTGTTGTAAGTGGTGGCGTCTTTTTCAGTGGTTAATTCATCGATGACGAATTTTGCATTGTGCTTGGGTTTGGGTAAGGTCAAGGCCAATGATGAGGTTGATGACAATATACCAGCCGACCCAATCAGGCCTGCTTGGAGTAACTTTCTGCGACTTTTGTACACCGATTCATCGGTGATTTCATTGTCTTTGTGGGTGTTTTTAAATTTCATCGTCGGTTTAACTTGGTATTTTTTTTAAATATACTACAATTCAAGACACTCAAACGTGAAAAATTCTTACATACAAATGACGGTTTATAACTTTTCTGCAGGACCTGCTGCTTTGCCTTTGGCTGTAAAACAACAAATAGAAGCTGAACTTTACGACTGGAATGGCACTGGCTGTTCAGTGATGGAGGTTTCACACCGCAGTCAAGAGTTCAAGGACATGGCTGATGAGAATGAAAGTTTAGCCAGAGAATTACTCAATATATCAGATGATTACGCGGTAATGTTAATCCCTGGTGGCGCACGTTTGCAGTATTCAATGCTACCGATTAATGTTTCTTCACAACAGGGTTCGGCTGTTTATGCCATCAACGGCCATTGGGGTAAACAAGCAATCAAAGAAGCTGCTCGTTTCACCCAAGCGTCCAGTACCGCACCTATCATTGATGGTGTTTATGCCGGAATTCCCGCATACGACGCCAGCCAATTAAATCCTGATGCCAATTATTTTCACTACACCAGCAATGAAACATTGGAAGGGGTGCAATGGCATCATTTGCCTTCAACTAATGGCATTCCATTGTGCTGTGACATGACTTCAGACCTTTTGACCCGGGTATTTAATGTCAATGATTATTCGATGATTTATGCCAGTGCGCAAAAAAATATGGGCATAGCTGGCATCACTTTTGTAATCATGAAACGTGACATGATTGGGCAATCTAAAAACTTGATACCAACCATGACAGACTACAAAACCTACGCTGATACGCGGTCTTTTTATAACACACCACCCACATTTCCTTGGTATGTGATGCTATTGGTGCTGCGCTGGGTCAAAGCACAGGGTGGGGTGGCAGCAATTCAACAAACCAACCAACTTAAATCGAGTAAACTGTATGACTTTGTCGATCAGAGTGGTTTTTATATGAATAAAGTCGACCCCAGTTGTCGTTCTGAAGTGAATGTACCCTTTTGGTTGCATGACGATGCTTTGAACGCACAGTTTTTGGCTGAAAGTGCTGCGGCTGGTTTGAAAGCACTCAAAGGTCATATGGCCGTCGGTGGCATGCGTGCCAGTATTTACAATGCCATCCCACTGGCTGGGATTGATGCGTTGGTTGATTTTATGCAAGAATTTGAGCGTACCCATGGCTGAACTAGGTAAACTGAATAAACTCATGGTCAAACACGTGATGAACATGGGTGCCACTTTAGATGGCGGACAACTAGGCGATGTATTATTACCGCGTCGACACATGCCAGACTCATTACAACCAGGCAGTGAAATCGAAGTGTTCATATACTTGGACACCGATGACCACCCCATAGCTACCACCGAAACGCCCAAAGTTATGGTCGGGCAGTGTGCGTACTTAAAAGTGGTAGATGTAAACAAGATAGGTGCATTTTTGGACTGGGGTTTACCCAAAGATTTGTTGTTACCTTTTGCCGAACAAGCCAAACCATTGCGTCCTGGTATGAATAAAGTCGTGCATGTGTACATCGACAAAGCATCGAAGCGAATCACGGCTTCTGCGCGTTTAGACAAGCATTTATTGGAAGAAAATGTCAGTGCGGGGGATGGGCAAGGCCCCTTTAAACCGGGTGATGCATTCAATGTGTTGTTTTGTGGTCGCAGTGATTTGGGTTACAAAGCAGTGATCAACAACACCCACTTGGGATTGTTGCACCACAGTGATGCTTTGCAAAATATCATGATAGGCATGAGTAAAAAGGCCTACATAAAATCCATCAGTCCTGAAGGCAAAATCAACCTCACGCTACACATCCCCAATAAACAACAATTGGGTGATTTGGCCGAACAAATTTTGGCAGAGTTACAGGCGGGTAATGGGGTGTCGTTTTTAACCGATAAAAGCAGTCCGGAGGAGATCAGGCTGAAATGGCATGTTAGCAAAGGCAGCTACAAAAAAGCCATTGGTGCACTGTACAAACAACGAAAAATTGAAATACTGAAAGACAAAATACGGTTGATTGAGTGAACGTCTAGGCACAGTTGAAATGACGCTGAGTCTGTGATTTTTTCAGCAAAGAGGAAGGGTCACTTCCTCTTTGTGTCTGGTTCATCTACTGATCTTGATTACCAAAACATTTCGAACCATCTACGTAACTGTAATTAGCTGAATATTTTGAGCAAGCCCCAAATGCACCATTGTTTTCAATGCATTCAGTTGTTGCTGGCATCATTCTGGTTTCTAGAACTTTCAAATCGCCTTGTGCCCGGGTCAATTCAGGTGCCGGTAAAAACTTCACTTCGCTGCTGGCTGCAACACACGCATTAACACCTGCTTCAACATAGCCTTTGAATTTACCTTTGGCATCCACGCAAACTTTGATTTCTGTGCCTTTGACAGAACCAACATCTCGATATACCAGTTGAATTATGTTGGCCGGTGGAAAATTACCCCATAAATCGGTGTGGGTTTGCTTTTCAACACAAGCACAAGCTCTGACTGCTTTTTTAACTAATGGAACAGCGCCTGCGGCCATGTCATTGTGATTATAGAGTTCAAAATTAACTGGTTTTTCAGAGTGGTTGCATAAGGTTGCATTAACGCCAATATCAGCCATGGCGTTTGCAGACAATAATCCAGTTGACAGGATGCTAAACGTAAAAATTAAATACTTCTTGGTTTTCATGATTTCCCCTTCTTTTAATGATTAGAATAAGTGCTTAATATACTAATTAAGCAGTCCTTCTATGTCAATTATAATGTACATAAAATCATAGAGTTATCGGTCTTAGTTTCTTAAAAGTAGATTGCTTTGGGGCAGAGCAGCATAAAAAAACACTGTTTTGTTCATCGTTCTGATCAATTAAGTTGGAATTGAAATCAGCATCATTAAATGAGGTGTGTTCCAGAAGTGAGTTTTAGACCTTGCTATTAATTCATAGTAAAAAACTGAATCATAAAAGAGCTAAACTTCATCTGAATCATGTTCAAAATCACTGTATAAATAGGTGCTCAAATAGCGTTCACCGGTGTCGGGCAACATGGCCAGTATGACAGAACCTGCAGCAGCACTTTTGGCTGTTTCAAGTGCAGCCGCAAACGTTGCACCAGATGATATGCCACATAAAATACCTTCTTGTGATGCCAGTGCCAAGGAGGTTTGCTTGGCTTGGTGCTCGTCTATGGGAATTAATTGGTCGTAAATTTGTTGATTCATAACCTCTGCCACAAAGTCAGGTGTCCATCCTTGGAGTTTATGTGGACTCCATTCTTTGCCAGCCAACAACTGAGCTTCAACCGGTTCAGTGGCCACAATTTTGACTTCAGGACGCGCCACTTTTAGAACTTCACCGACACCCGTTATGGTGCCACCTGTGCCATAACCACTGACAAAATAATCCAATCTTTTACCGGCAAAATCCTGCAAAATTTCAGGGCCGGTGGTAGATCGATGGTAAGCTGGATTGGCTTCATTTTCAAACTGGCTGGCTAAAAACCAACCACGTTCAGCAGCCAACTCTCTGGCGAGTTTTACCATGCCTGAACCACGAGCAGCGGCAGGGGTTAAAATGACTTTGGCACCTAATGCACGCATCAATTTACGTCGTTCAACAGAAAAAGTTTCACTCATAACAGCTACAAATGGATAGCCTTTGGCTGCACATACCATGGCCAAAGCAATACCGGTATTGCCTGAGGTGGCTTCAATCACCGTTTGTCCAGCTTGCAACTGGCCTTTGGCTTCGGCATCAAGAATGATGGCATAAGCCAAGCGGTCCTTAACTGAGGACAAGGGGTTGAAATATTCAGCTTTTACGTACATGTCAACATGGCTGGGTGCCAGTTGATTGATTTTAATGATTGGGGTGTTGCCTATGGTCTCTAATATGTTGTTGTAAATCATGCTGTTCTCTCAGTGTTTGCTTTAGGCTGCCAGTTTTTACATAACAGGTATTTTTCACCATTTTGAGTGAATAATAAATAAATTACAATCATTACAAATACAAACCATGCAATCATTCCAGGCGGCTGATTTAATTCAGTTGCGCTTGACTTGAATAAATGACTTGCATTGCAGATAAAAAATGCGGCTTGTGGTGCGCTTGTTATTAAAATACAATCACTGTAATTTTTTATTATTTTTGGGGGAAAAGACATTGAAAAAATTTATTCTTGCCGGTTTATTGGCCAGTGGTGTGGTGTATGCAGAATTTCAGAAACCACTGCCATGACGGTGTTGATTCCTGATAGCCTGCCACTCAGTGAGACTAATTTACATCAACTGTTGGCTGGTGGCAGTGGTTGTGCGCCAGGAGATGATTGTGACCTAGGACCAGACAACCAAACTTCAGGCTGGTGGTTTTACTTCAACAGCACATCTGACTTGGTTGAATTGAATTGATGCCTATTGCAGTTTAATAACCAGCCAGCAAACCCAGTGTCCGCGCTGCACTGGGTTTATGTGCGCTGAATCAGTACTTTTAGGCTGTGTGAGTGGCTGTGATTTGATGCTAAACTATGTCCCAATATTTTATTGTATGGGCTTAATTTATGTATTTAACCAGCAGCACAAAAATTGTTTCACTATTGGTCACATTGCTGATCGGTATATCCACTTCAGCCAATGCGGAAACCAAGTTATTAAGGTTTGCTGACATCCATAAGGAGTTGGTGACTTTTGTATACGCCGGTGATATTTACACCGCCAATATCAATACAGGTGAGGCCAAAAGGTTGACTTCCTTCACTGGTTTCGAAGCTTTTCCAAAATTCTCGAGAGATGGCAAAAAAATTGCCTTTTCTGCTGAGTACACGGGCTCTAGGCAAGTGTATGTGATGGCTGTTGATGGCAGCGATTTAACCCAACTAACTTGGTACAACGATGTAGGCCCTATGCCACCAAGGGGCGGTTTTGATTACCGGATTTTAGATTGGTCTGCTGACAATAAAAACATTTTGGTAAGGGCCAATCGTTTGCCTTGGGGTGAGCGCATGGGTCAACCCCATTGGATTCCCGTAGCAGGCGGTATGGAGCAACCATTGGCGGTTCCTGAAACTGGTGGTGGCATGTTATCACCTGATGGTACGAAGTTTGTCTACACCCCGATTGATCGAGAATTCAGAACCTGGAAACGTTACCGAGGCGGCCGTGCTCAAGATGTGTGGGTTTATGATTTGCTGGCCGACAGCAGTGAGCAGCTAACCACCCATGTTGCCACCGATCATCAGCCGGTTTGGGTCGGTGATGAGATTTATTTTATCAGTGACCGCGACTACCATTTGAACCTGTATAAATATGTTGCCGGTGGTGAAGCCATAAAAGTGACTGACCACGATGAGTTTGATTCATTGTGGGCATCAGCAGGACCAGATGCCATTGTGTATGAGAATGGTGGTTCTTTGTGGCGCTATGACCCTGCCACATCAACGTCCAAGAAGCTGGTAATCAACATCACTGCCAATCAAGAAAATTTGTTGCCGCAACGCAAAAATGTCAAAGATTATGTTGAATCCATGGACCTTTCACCTGATGGCAAGCGTGTGGCTGTAGCTGCGCGAGGTGAGTTATTTTCAGTGCCGGCTGAAAACGGTGAAATTCACAACCTCAGCAACAGCCCGGATGCCAGAGAAATGGCTGTTGCTTGGTCACCTGATGGGGCGTATTTGGCTTACTTAAGTGATGCATCTGGTGAGTATGAAGTGTATATTAAGGCAGTTAAGACCGGCCAGGTCACGCGAATCACCAATGATGGCGGGGTGTGGCGTTATCCACCGGTTTGGTCACCTGACAGCCAAAACATTGCTTACTCAGACACCAATCAAACTTTGTGGTCGGTAAACATTAAAACCAAAAAGCCACAAAAATTAGACCGTTCTAAACGCAATGACATTGAAGACTATAGTTGGTCACCAGACAGCCTATGGTTGGTCTATACCAAAACAGAAGTCAGTGGCTACAGCTCGGTATTTGCATACGGTTTCAAAGACCAACAAGTCAAGCGCTTAACCAGCCAAGCTTTCAATGATTTCTCGCCAGTATTCAGTTCCGATGGTCATTACCTGTTTTTCTTATCTAACCGTGATTACAACCTGTCTTTCAGCAGTTATGAATTCAATTACCTGTACCACCAAGCCACCCGTGTATATGCCGCAGCGTTGAATGATCAAGTGCCTGTTTTGTATCCGTTTGCTGATGATGGCATCACCAAAGCAACAGCAGCTGAAGAGCAAGGCAGTGATAAGGCTGACAGCAAAGCTGAAACAGTGCGTGTTAACTTACAAGTGCAAGGTTTTGATCAAAGAATTCGAGCCTTGCCAGGCGCAGCAGGTAATTACTTTAATTTGCAGACCCATGGCAAATCAGTGTTTGTCAGCCAAAACAGTGAAAGTGGTAATACAATTAAAGTCATTGATCTGGACCAAGCTGACGAGCCCAAAGTGGTGTTGGCAGGCAGTGGGAACTATGTGTTATCAGCCGATGGCGAACACATGTTGGTTAAACAAGGTGAAAATTATGCTGTGATTGCGGCCAAAGCCGATCAAAAGCTAACCGACAATAAGTTGGACTTGGCGCACTTAACCATGAAAATTGACCCCAAAGTTGAATGGCGTCAAATGTACACCGATGCCTGGCGTATCCTGCGTGATTGGTTTTATGACCCAGGTATGCATGGCAATGATTGGCAAGCCATACATGATAAATATTTACCCATGGCTGCAGCGGCCACTCATCGCACCGATTTGGACTATGTATTTGGTGAAATAGCTGGTGAGATGAATGCCGGCCATATTTATGTTAATGCTGGAGACCAACCAACGGTAAAAAGACAGGCCAATGGTTTATTGGGTGCGGAATTCAAACAACACCGCAGTGGCTATTTCGAAATCACTCACATCATGGCTGGTGAGAATTGGACTGCAGACCGCCGTTCCCCGTTGACTGAAGCTGGGGTAAAAGCAAAAGTAGGTGATTTTGTGCTTGCCATCAATGGCCACAGCACCAAAGGTGTGGCGAACATTTATCAATTGCTGGAACACACCGCTGATCGAACCATCAGCCTAACCTTGAATGACACTGCCAAAACCAAAGGTTCGTGGCAGGTTCATGTGAAACCCATCACTTCAGAAAGCCAGCTCAGGTATTTTAACTGGGTTGAGTCGCGCAGGGCCATGGTGGATGAATTGTCTGGTGGGCGGATTGGTTATGTTCATCTGCCCAATACAGCAGGTGATGGCAACCGTGAATTGTTCAAACAAATGTTGCCTCAAATAAATAAAGATGCTTTGATCATCGATGACCGCTACAACGGTGGTGGATTTATTCCTGACCGCATGATTGAACTGCTGTCTCGCAAAACCATGAACTACTGGCAACGCCGTGGTTTAGATTTAGACAGCAACGCCACACCACTGATTGCCCACGACGGCCCCAAAGTGATGTTAACCAATGGCCAATCCAGTTCAGGTGGTGATGCCTTGCCGTATTATTTCCGTAAAGCAGGACTAGGCAAAATCATTGGCACCCGAACTTGGGGTGGATTGATTGGTATCAGTGGTAATCCAGGTTTGGCAGACGGTGGCTCTATATTGGCTTCCACCTTTCGCTTTATGGACACCGAAGGCAATTGGGCAGTTGAAAATGAAGGCGTGGCGCCTGATATTGAAGTGATTGATCGACCTGAGCTGATTGCAGCCGGTAAAGACCCTTCAATTGAACGTGCAGTTGAAGAACTGCTGAAAGATTTGCCGGAAAATCCGCGCAAACTGATCAAGTCGCCACCAGCACCAAGCGATTTTTAAGGACTTGAATTTAAGTTGCAGTCATCATTGAGGCCATCACAGGCCTCAATGATTCAGCTGTGGTTAATTTGGTAGGCATTATAATGCCACTGATTTAAACTGGAGCGCTGTATGCAATCAAAGAAACGGCGAAATTGGGTTGCTAATGCCGACATCATGAGAAAAGGTGGCGTGCATGAAAAATCCAATAAAGCCAAACGACAAAAAGACAAACAAGCCTTTAAGCGAAAATTCAGAGCCGAGCAATTCGGCTCTTTTCGTTGCTACCTAACAACAGTTTTTATCACCTAATCTAAGTCCTGTTCAATGTACAACTGAAGCTGTCTAAGTAACAATGAATCATACACCTGCGGCCAACTTCAGCTTTTGATTGATGTAAAGTAGCAGATGACCTAGAACCACAAGACCAGCTCTGCGGCAAATACACTGAACCTACACTTAACCAGCATTCAGCTGAATTGTTAAACTGAGCACAAACGGTAAAAAATATATTATGCTGCCAGCAACTGTTTGAAATTATTAATCTTTTGTGGTGTAATCATCTCAAGGAAAGCGGGTGCATTTAACCGGCTAAAAATAATAACGATTTAAAGAGGAAACTATCATGCGCGTAGCAGCAGGTGTCATATTAATTATTGCAGCCATTTTCAACTTGGTTGCAGCATTGGGTTATTTGGCTGGTGGGGCAGCCACTTCTGGCGTGGCCAGCATGACCGATTCGGCCTATGTTCAAGGTCAAGAGTTAACCACCGAAGAAAAAGCCCAACTTAAGAAAGTAAAAGATGAAATTGGCGGTTCCGGTATTGGCTTCTTGGCTTTTGGAGTGTATTTATTGGTCAGTGTGGGCATCATGATTGCAGGGGCAGTCTTCCTGTTTCAGGATAAAAAGCCACAGTTCATTATGATAGCAGGAGGTATGGCCATTGTGGCAGAAGTCATTGGGATACTGATCACTGCTTTTGGGGTGACCAATGTTTTGGGTTTGGTTGGTGGCGCATTGGCGATCATCGCTGCAAAGTCCATGAACGGTGGTGTGGTGCCACCTGTAGAAGTCGAATAATCTTTTGTTCAGCAAGCCCATGAAAAAGCCGCAATGACTGCATTGCGGCTGGCAACTGTAAAGGTACTGGTACGCCATGATGTGTACTATGCTTTAAGGAGCACCAGAGGCTTATTGTTTTTGGTGTTTTTTGCAGTTTTTTGGTTGTGGCTGTTTTCCAAGTTAGCAGGTGGCGGCGCCCAATGGTTGGCCAATCCTGAAGGCAGTTTCATAATTGGTTGGTTGTTTGATCCACAGATTGCCAAGTCATTATTTGTAAATCGCTCAGCCACTTTATCTGCATTCTTCTTATTGGCTGTTTCTACAGTGCCGATGTTTGTGTTGTTTGCTGCCAGTGATCAGACTGCCAATGACATTGGCAGTAAATATTTGCGGTTTTTAACCCCGCGCTGTAATCGCATTGAAATTTATGTTGCCAGATTTATTGGTGCCACAGTATTGGTGGCTGGTGCTTATATTGCCATTACTTTGATTGCAACTTTGATGGCTGTGTGGGTCGATCAAGTGTCTTTCGTTGCGGTGCTGGCTGATGCTCTGTTGGTGATGCTGTCATTGATTGTTTATGCATTGCCATTCATTGCTTTGATGTCATTGTGCTCAGTGGTGGTAGGCTCAGCTGGGTTATCGGCTTTGGTTGGAATCAGTGTGTATGTGGTGGTGTTGGTGGTTGTGGCAGTGGTTGGTATCAATCTGCCAACAGTTGCTGATACTGTGGCTTACCTGATACCCAATGCAACCAAGCCATTGGTACTTCGATTACAGTGGTCCTCATTAATACAAACTTTAATGATTGTGCCTGTCTATATTTTGGTTTATGGGCTTATAGGTTGGCGAATTTTTGCTCGGCGGGATATATAAATGAGTCAAACTGTTATCAGTACCAGCAACTTAGCAAAAAACTTTGGTGCCAATCAAGCCCTTAAATCTGTGAGTTTAACAGTAGAAAAGGGCACAACTACAGGTTTGGTGGGGCCTAATGGTGCCGGTAAAACCACCTTGTTCTCCTTGTTATGCGGTTTTCTTAAGCCAACCAATGGTGACATCAAAGTATTGGGCCACAACCCTGACAGTCCAGTCATTCGCAGTCAGGTAGCCATACTGCCACAAGACGCTGCTTTGTTGAAGTCCTTACCGGTAATTAAGCAACTGTCGATGTTAGCTGAATTACAAGGTATGTCACAAAGTGCAGCCAGAAGTGAAGCGGTGCGGGTGCTTAAAGCAGTTAATTTACTGGATGCAGGCAATCAAATACCAGAGCGACTCAGTCATGGTATGCTCAAACGTGTGCTCATAGCCCAGGCGTTTTTAGGCAGCCCTGAGTTGATTATGTTGGATGAACCGACTGCTGGTTTAGACCCCAACACCAGCGATGCCATCAAGGCACTGATTCGTAAAATGTCAGCCAGTTGTACCATCATCATCAGTTCGCATAATTTAGCAGTAATAGAGGATTTATGCCAACAAATCATCATTTTGAAAAAAGGTGAATTGTATGCCCATCAAGCAGTCGCAGAGTTGACAGGCAGAACCAAAGCCTTGACGTTTAAACTTGAAGCAGACCCAACTGACAACATCGCTGATATATTCAAATCAATTAGCGCAGTCACAGCAGTCAAAACGGGACAACCTGGCCAACATCGTTTGGTGGTGTATTTTAATGAGCAACAAGATCCCATGGTAGAAGTGGAAATCATCAAGTGTTTAGCAATGGCTGGTGTTCAATACCGCGAAATGGTGCGTGGTGAACGGTTACAAGACTCCGTAGCTGATCGCACATTATAAGCACTGACTGTATTGCAGTGACCTGTTGTTTTAAGTAGATTACTGCTCTTTAGCAGCTGTATATTTGGTAGACTGTGATTTTTACCTGAATCATCAAATGCCAAAACTTTACCAACAAGCCATGCAATATGCCACCGAGTTTATAGCTCAAGCCAACCAACAAGCGATTCAAGTCAGTACTGAAGCTCGCGCCAATTTGAGTCATTTAGATGTTGATTTAACCAACCAAGGCATGGCTGCTGATGAAGTGCTCAGTGAATTGAATCAATGGGTAGCGCCAGCCACCATGAAAATGGGCTCACCACGGTTTTTTGGTTTTGTGATTGGTGGTGCTTATCCTGTCAGTGTGGCTTCCAATTGGATGGCCACCGCATGGGATCAAAATACCGGCTTAGAAAAAACCACGCCTGCAGTGGCCTTATTGGAGCAAGTTGCCGCACGTTGGATGTTGGGTATATTGGGCTTGCCTGCAGAATCAGCCACAGCCTTCGTTACAGGTGCTACTGTGGCCAATTTCACCGCATTGGCAGGAGCCAGAAATCAGGTGTTCACCCAAGCTGGATGGGATGTTGAAGCCGATGGCTTGATTGGTGCCCCAGACTTACATATCATCATCAGCGAAGAATCACACCCCACTGTTTATAAATCGCTGGCAATGTTGGGCTTGGGACGCAACAGGGTGATCAAAGTACCTACTGACGACCAAGGGCGCATGGACATGAACGAATTCCCAGCAGTGCAAGACAACACCATTATCATCACTCAAGCTGGCAACATCAACTCAGGGGCTTTCGATCCAATAGGGCAAATATGTGCTGCAGCAAAGGGTAAAAATGCCTGGGTGCATGTGGATGGGGCATTTGGTTTATGGGCGATGGCAACTGCTCAATACCATCATTTAGGTGCAGGTTTAGAACAGGCAGACTCATGGGCCACTGATGCCCATAAATGGTTGAATGTGCCATATGATTCTGGTTTGGCTTTTGTGAAGAACGCACATGCATTGAAAGCTGCTATGGCCATAACTGCCGCCTATTTACCCAGCGATAATGCAGTCAGGAATCCATCGGATTACACCCCAGAATTGTCCAGACGTGCGCGCGGCACAGATGTTTATGCGGTGTTAAGGCATTTAGGTAAAGATGGTGTAGCTGAATTGGTTGAGCGTTGCTGTGCCTGCGCCCAACGTTTTGCACAGCAGCTTTCTGATGCCGGGTATATGGTTTTAAACGACGTGGTTTTGAATCAAGTGGTGGTCAGTTTTGGTTCAGATCAAGCCAATCTAGCGATTCTGGATGCCATCCAACATGAAGGTACTTGTTGGTTGGGGCAAACCATTTGGAAAAACCAATTGGCCGCGCGCATCAGTGTGTGTAACTGGCAAACAGATTTTGCAGCAGTTGATCAAAGCATGGCAGTTATTCTTAAAATAGCCCAACAAACTTTGCGTAAAAATCACCAATAAACCTGGCCAATGTTAATGGCCCAACCTTGAATGTTGTATTGCTGGGGTAGTGTAAATGGCCAGTCCAGTTCTGCAATTGCGTTGCAGATAAAGTCCAGCTCATACAGCCAAAGAATGTCTGCTTACAGGGCAATACTGTTGATTCAGTCACATTATTAAATCAATGAAACTTAATCATGCGTTCAGACCTCGTGTATATAATGTAACAGCTTAACAACAAAAACTAAGAGGTGTGTAATGAAAAAAATTATGACAGCAATGGCATTGATCAGCAGCAGTTTGGCAGTGGCCCATAACCAGTCGAATGACTTAATTTACCATGAAACCATTGTTTGCGATGAGAAAAATGGTTGTGAAGTGGTGTGTAAGCAACCAGGTGACAAGTGGAGTTCTTATTTAAAAACTGCTGGCAATATTGAAGTGACATATTTTATGACCACCGGTGTGCGTCAACTCAAAGCCGATATGGGTAACGGGGAGCACACCATCCTTGACACGCATCCGGAATTACAGTCTTGCCGTATCAGTGGCGTTAAGTGATAACTGATCACAACTTTCCGTGTTAAAATCAGCACTGACTTATTGATTGTGAGGAAGTGCTGATGACTTTATGTCCTTATGCCATAGTGGCAGGTTGTGAAAAATGTCCTGTTTTAAAAATTTGTCCATTAAAATCTGTAATAGGTAACCAATCAAAACAAGGCAGTTCCAAAGCTGACAACATAGAACCCAAGTAACGACATTATGATTTGTACCATCCATCGATCTGAGAAAAAGCAGGGCGCTTATTTGTATTTAGCCCCGAAAAAAACCTTGAAAGACATTCCAGAAGACTTGCGTTCAATGCTCGGCCAATGCACCCAAGTCATGCATTTGAACTTGGCAAAGCGTGATAAGCTCGCGTCACAGGACATAGACTTGGTTAGAAGAAATCTCAATGACCAAGGTTATCACTTGCAAATGCCCCCCAAAGCCCATACCAACCTAATCAATTACGGTGTTTAATTCCCTCAGTGACTGTAGTAGCATAATTCATTGTTGCGTTTTGTTGATTCGAGTCTCCTTAAAATTCATTATAAGAAAATTCTACTTTTGACGTCAGTTATTTTTCGGGGGGGATTACATACTGGTGCTAATTACTCTGCTCAAATAATATATGACTATGAGCAAAAAAATAGAAATTTATCGTTACAATACTTGGGTGGGAGTCAATTATCTGTATCTCATGAACAAAGAGCTTATTTAGGTGATCCGTCGCAAGGATATATTGGAGAAAATGCAAAACTAATGAAATTAGTCAATAAAATTCGTGTAAGAGCTGGACGAGAAGGATGGAATCCATTATGTCAATAAAAGAAATCTTTGTACTTTTAGTAATTTCTAGTCTTATGATCCCAATCAATCAAGGTAAGGCATCAAGAATTCAATCTCCATCATGGGTGACTAGTAAAATTAGTTCAAGTCAGTATCTTAAGCTTAATATAACTGAAGTAGAAGTTGCTTTGGACGACTGCATGACTCAAAATTTGTAGTGGTACAGTTAAATTGGCCACCAACTTAGAGGTGATATGATATCACTTCGGAAAAGAAGGTGAACAATGAA
>CANNAM010000020.1 GCA_947502595.1 uncultured Marinicella sp.
TCGTTTCATTCCGGTGCTCCAAAGTTAAAGTTATTATACTCTCTTTAGCTTTGGTAGCGTTTACAGGGGGCTAGCCAGGTGGACAGGACAAATCAGGCAAAAGAACAGGTTTTACTTTCTTAACTGATGCATGTCCTGTATTAGTTTTATTTTTCATGTTGTGCATTTTTGAATTCAACTTTGTATTGAGAGTATAACTAAAGTACCTAAGATATAATTCGTTCCTTGGTGTATTACTACAACCACCACTATGTCGGTGAACAATTTCACTAAACACTATAAATTTAATATTCAACTATAGTTAAATAAGGTTGAAAACAGCTGAACTGGAAACTCAAACACATCCCTAATAAATGCAACAACATATTCATTTAGACCAATATCCCTTTCGATTATAGAATCCATTAGTTTTATTTCAAAAATATGCTTTTCAAAATTTAATGCTGGTGACCCATTTAAAATAACTTGAACTACTTTATTAAATTTCATGTAAGGATATGATTTAGCTTGGGGTATTAGGGTAATTGTAAACTTATCATTAGTTTGAGTAATGTTTTCCTTAATTTTATGAGCTCCCCATGGAGACAGTACATCTTTTGGTTTTAATTCTAATTTCACTATAGCAATATTTTTATAAAATGGATCTATATCGCACCCATTTTGTAGTAGTTCATCACTAACCAATAACCAATTGCTGTTTGAAAAAGGCTTTGCATTCTCATTAGAATTTATATTTAAATCTTTAATGGGAATGGTAAATGAAAAATCTGATTGTTCGACGGGATATCTTTTACTGTCTGCAAGCACTCCATTCGCACAAAGATATATTAAGTTGTTATCATAACCAGCATAGTAAACATCGTAAATGATATTATTATATTCTCTAAGCCCATTGTAACTTCTAATGTCTGATAAATTTTCACCACCTGAAAGTAAAATCCAAATAATAGAGGGGATAAAATATGATAAAGTACAAATCCAAATTATTTTTTTCATCATTTTAGTTCTAGTTCATTAGTTTTTGGTTCCACTATTATCAATACTTCATTAGCGTTAATTGCATTCTCTAAATCTAAGGGTACTACTTCACTTAAAGAATTCATTGCTTTAATTAAGGAGTCATATACAAATTTCTCTGAGTATCCAATAGTAGAAGCATTCTGGTCTTGTGAAGTACTGTCTAACAAAGTTGACAGTGCTTGAACAATCGAAATATCATTAGTTGAAAAGTGACTAATAGAGTAGTTTTCTGGTTTATAGCCAATATTTAATAATGGCAAACCTTTCGCATCCCTTATTTTATTAATTTGCAGAAGTAACATGCTAGCCATTCCATTTGATTCACTAACTAACTCACTATCAGACTTATGAACTATTTGATTGTTAAAATCGTTTGGCATGCTAATTATGTCATTACCTGTTTTTAATAATCCTTTACTATTAAATGGGAAGTTTGAGCCTCTATTTTTGTGAGTAGGTATAGTATTTAATAAACCAAGTTTACCAATTATATTATTAGTAATTTTAGACAATTCCTTATCGTCTATTCCGCCCTTGACATTTGCTAATGTAGCCGTAAGTGTCCTAACATACTTTAGATATAATTCTGGTCTTCTTTGAATGATATCAGGCATTGTTCCATGTGAGCCATGACCAAAATCAGGATGGTATAACAATGACTCATCATCTAACCTTCTATGTGAAAATGAATCTCCTAACCTGTGAACTAGCAAACCAATTCCAGCAAGATTTCCATTTAGATTAAATATTGCCTGAATTGTTCTGTTTGTTTCTACTTCTGAATATGCACCAAACTTACCTGGTTTTAATGGATTCAAAGCTTCTTTTAATGCGTGTAGCCCAGGCAATCTCTCCTCAGCGATTTCATCAATTTCGCCAGACCCCAAAATACGTCCTATTACTAATTCTATTGCATCTAACTCGTCGACTTCATCGGGCAATTGCGAGAAAAATGCTAGGGTCATAGCATCTTCGGCACTAAATCCTAAAGCTTCGGCAACTATTAATGTAGTATAGTAATGACCTACTTCACCATATTTGCCTGTCGGGTCTACATAATAAGTAGGATTCGCATACCCATACAAATACCGATGCAAACTTGGAGGTGTATTCACATCACCATTCAACGGATCTTCTCTCAAAAACCTACCCGTAAATGAGTCATAGTACCTTGCATTGGCATAGTACAAATCAGTTTCATCATCTTTGATGTAACCCGTAAAGCCGAATGGACTTTCGCTGCTGGCGGTTTCCTGATTGAGGTTGCCCCAAACATCGTAGTCCATGCGGTTTTGGATGGAGCCATCCGAATTGGTGATCGCTACATTGGTGCCTAATGCATCTGCCAGATAAAAAGAGTTTTGACCGTTTCTGCTTTCAGCCAGTTGGCGCCTTTGGCCGTAGTGATAGGTGGCTAAGGTGTTACCGATGGCGTTGGTTTCAGCTACCAAGGTTAAGCCATCATAGAGGTAATGCTTTTCCATGCCGTTGGTCTGTGAGTTGATTCTTTGACCAGCATAATCATATTGGTATTCATTGGGACTCGCTGCGCCTATGGTGATGCTTTTGACCCTTTGCCTTGGGCTGTAATCGAATGTTGTAATCACGCCGTTGGTGTCTTTTTCTGTTTGGTTACCAAAGGCATCGTAGCTGTAGGTGATGTTTAAGGCGTCACCATCTGAAACTGAAGTTAATTGATCACGTGAATTATAGCCATAATCATAGGTGATATTATTGACACTGTTCATTGGATAAATTTTCACTTCCAGCGCTCTGTTTCCCACTTTATCAAGTGTTAATGTGCTGGTATAACTAGGGTAGTTAGTTTGTACCAGCCTATCCGCATCGTCATAAAAATAAGTGGTGATCTGACTGACATCAATATTACTTTCAGTCAGCTTATCTCGATTGCCATTGGCATCATATTCGTAGGCATGACTGGTGACTGTAACACCTGATTGTTTGTTATCTATCAGTGCAATGCGGTTGGCATTGTCATAACCGTAATTGGCCTCAGAGCCATTGGGGTAATCAATGCGTTTGGGTAGGCCCGCATCATCATAGGTCCAAGTGAATGCGCCTAAACCTGCTTGGTCGAGTTGTTTCAAGCGATTGAGTTTATCGTATTGGTAATTAGTGACTTTGTTGTCATGGTCGCGGAAAAGTTTGCGATTACCGTTGGCATCATAGGTGTAGAAAAACGTATTGCCGTAGCGGTCGGTTTTGGATTTCATTCGATCAAGGTCGTCATACTGCATAGAATAAGTATAGCTGCTGCCATCAATATTTTCTGCAATATGTTCAACATTGCCGTTACCGTCCAAGGTCATCACTACCGATGCATCGCCGTAAGTACCGCTGTGGGTTTGTTGGTAAACGCGATTCAAGTCATCGTAAAAGTGAGTGACGATGACACCATTGGGGTAAGTAATTGTTTTGAGGTTGCTATTGGCATCATAATCGTAACCGATGATGGCGCCATCGCCTGGGTAGGTTTTGCTTTTTTTGCGATTGCGGTTATCAAATGTAAATGTGGTAACACGGACCATCGCATCGGTGATGGTCTCTAAGTTATCAGCGGTGTCATAACTGTAACTGGTGGTGATCGCCTCAGGAATGTTTTTAACCGCGGTCAATCGATTGGCTGCATCAAAATCATACTCCCAACGTTGGCCACCGGGCTTAGTAACTGCTATTCGGTTGTTATTGAGGTCGTACTCAAATGCAGTGGTTTCCCCTGCTCCGTTGGTTTCGGTTTTTAACCTGCGCCTTAAATCATAGGTGCGGGTGATGTCATTGGGTCCTGGGTTGTTTTGGAACTCCACATCACCAAAGGCATTGGGGCTGAAACTGATGATTTGGTTCTCCGGCAGCAGGGTGCGGGTTTTATGGTATTGGGTGTTGTATTCATGCACGGTGTTGTTACCGCGAGCGTCTTTGATGACGGTGGGCAGGCCGGCTTGGTTATAGGTAGTGGTGCTTTGTAATGCCCCGGCTCGGGTCAATGTTAATTGGCGGTTGTCTTTATCGTAAGTGAATTCACTGACGATGCCTCGGTAATCGGTTTGACTCAATTGATTGCCTACGGTGTCATGGCTCATCGTCATGCTGAATGAACCAGTCGTTTGTGATTCGGTTTGATTCAAGGCGTTTACAACAAAGGTTGTGGTGATGCTTCTTGAGTCGGTTTGGCTGGTGATATTTCCATTCAAGTCATAAGCAAAAAGCATGTTGTAGTCATTAGGCCCAGTGCTTGAATAGCGGCGCCCTAACTGATCTACCCCATGGGTGATGGTGCCATTTGGTCCAGTATCAGTTAACAACTCATCAAATAAAGTATAAGTGTAACTGTGTCCCCTACCCAATGGCTTCGTTTCACTGATTCTTTGGTGCAAATCATTGTATGCGTAAGAAATGGTATTGGCGTTACCATCAACCTGAGTTATTAGGTTCGAATCGGCATCATAAGCTTGTGATTGAATCAAGCCAACGGAATCAGTGCGAAGGACTTCTCTGTTGAGCACATCGTACTCATAGGCAATGAGGTTAGCGGTTGATTGATCAGATGTTTTAGGCCAACTTTCTGTTATCAAGTTCCCAACCAAGTCATAACTCAAGAGCCAAGTCTGTTGATTTATGGTTTTCCTGGTCGGTAAATTTAAATTATTGTAGTCATAAGTAGCATGGTAACCATTGGGTCGGGTTTCAGTAATGATGTTGCCATTACCATCATAAATATAAGTGTTTAAACCGCCCTCTGGTAAAGACACCGCTTTGATTCTATTGGCATTATCATATGCTTTTAACGTAACTTGATTCCCAGTGGAGTTCAATACAGTTTCAGACTCAACGTTGCCATTTCCGTCATAAGTGAAAATTTGACCCGCCCCCATCGGACCATGACTGGTTAACATGCGATCATGCGCATCGTAAGTGTAAATAGTTTCGTTACCATTGGGGTCGGTTTCGGTCAATACATTACCATTGCCATCTACGGCCCTGCTGATAACAGCATCACCTGAAGCGCTTTTACGGGTGATACTGGTTTGAAAAAATTGTATGGAACAATTTTTCACGCCAGCCCCGAAGGGGTGAGGCTCAGGGATGAGTCGAATAAAATATCGGTTTTGAACTTAGGTATGTGGATAAATTAAACTACCAGAATTTCATTAAACTTGTTCTATGTATTGCGTAAATATTAATTTCATCAGCTAAAAACAAATTAACTCATTTCAAAACCCTAAACGATTTCCTCTGAATAAAAAACCTGCTAAAAAATTCAAACTGACTTCTCATCAACTGCGTAACCATTTGGTTTTTAACAAGCTTGAGTTGGTTGTATTAAGTACAGCACTTTTAAATTTTTTTATTCGAATCCGTTTTTAAAAATATTTTCATTTAACCCCCTCAGGTCGAACTTTTTAACATTTGAATTAGAGGCAATATAAAGGTCGTATTGATTAGGGAAATTGCTGTCAGATATTATCATTTCACCGGCACCCCATGGTTCAAAAGCATTGTCATTAGAAACAAATGTGATCTGCTTGTTTAAATCATAAAAGGGTAAATACTCTGGCGATTCTGTGGTTGCTATAAGTGCCACATTTCCATCACCTGAAACATTCAAGTAATATAGGTAATCCGATGTTGGATAAATCATTCGGCTGATGCTTAAATCATCTATGTTTAGTTCACCAAAACCTTGGTTCAGCACCGCACCGTAAAGTTTATTGTTAACAAAATCGAATGCAGTGACTGCCGTGTCATCAAATAAAAGAGTAGTACCGGTTAATTGATTGATTTTAATAATTTTTTCATATGCGACAATCCAAATTTCATCATTGATTGTATGTAAGCCATTGAAATCACTTTCTATATGAAGTGAAGGATTGTCAGATTGCCATAACAAAAAACCATTTTCCAAATGATAAGCACTGACAGTGGAGCTTGATGACATAACAAGAAGCTCATTGTCATTATCCCCATCCAGGTCTATAATCTTCATCAATTCTGGTCTGCCATAGTAAGCTCTTCGCCACACCATGTCACCTGATTCAATATCTCCGCAATAGACAAATGGATCATAGGTATCATCACCTGAGAAGCACATCATATTGCCGGAGCCAGCGGTGACCTCTCCTACTTCAACTGCGTTGATGTCACCCCATGATGCCTCTGTTAAACGCCAAGGATCATCAGCTTGACCCGTGTGGGTATCTATAGTCATAGCCCCGCCAATTTCATATCCATTATCAGAGGTTAAGAAAGAGGCAGCTATTCTTTTTTGACCATGAGTATCCTCGACAAAAGAATCAGACAGTGAGTAAGGTCCCTCTATATTTAGCCCCTTCCATGTTACGAAACCAGTTTCTTTTGAGACTATTAGTAAACTTTGATGTAAGGCTGAATTGGCCTCCCCTTTAAATAAAAACTCTTGTGTACCATCACCATCGAAATCGGAAAGTACGAACTCATTAAAATAATTTGAATCTTCCAGTTCAAACAGCTGAACTCCTTGGAAATCATATATTTTCAAGCCGTTGAGTACAATATCATCAACACCGTCCCCATTAAAATCAATAACTTTTTCAACACTGCTGTAGTTACTGACATCAAGCTCATAACTTAATGCGCCAGTATATACGTCATAAGCTGCCACCCATTGTCTTTTATCTGGGTTTTTTACGATAACTTCAAAATTATCATCGCCGTTGGCATCGCCAATTGCTAAATCAGTACGCCCAATATCCAAAAATTCGTTGATGGTGGTGAAATCATCTCCTTGCAATAGAGTTAATGATGGGTTGAAAAGAGCAATGTCCAATCCTTCTTCTCTGCCCATTGATTGAATTTTAATATCTCTACCACCAAATCCCAGTCGAACTTGCACACCATCTGGATTATTGATTGAAAATTTATAAAGGTTTTCACTGTTTGAATAGACAATTTCTGGTGACCCATCCAGATCAATGTCCGCAATTTGAATGCTGATCATAGGCTCTGGTAATGAAATTCTACTGATTTCATCACAAGATTGGAGGTCATAGGTAGCTACAACAGAATCTGTAGCTGCAATCAACTGAGCAGTTTGTGACAGGCTAACTTCATTAACAAATATGTCTAACAAATAACCAGGCAAATTCATTTCACAATACAGGGTCTTTAAATCTTGATTAAACACTTTTATCCTGGATTCATTCCCCGAAATGACATTATGAACCAGTAGCTCGTTTCGACCATCTTGATTGAAATCTATTACTTCAATCACCGTACCAAAAAACCCGTCACCTAATAGTTCAGCTGTCCATATTGGTTTGCTAGGCATGGTATTTTGTGACTTTAGCTGAAAACCAGAAGTCGTTAATAGTATGAGAATGAGATATTTCATTAGTTGATTATTCAAAGCCATCAGCAAATATGTTTTCATTGAGAATGGTTAAGTTAAACTTTCTGACGCTACTAAAATTGCTTAAATATAAATTAAATTGGTCTGGAAAATTAGTATCATAGGCATTAATTTCACCTACATACCAAGGCGAAAAATCATTGTTAATTGAAACCAATGTCACATCCATGTCAGGTGTGCCTTGGTTATAAGGGTAGTTTTGTGACAGCCCTGTTGATACTAACGCCACTAAACCGTCCTCTGATACATTCAGGTATGCAATGGTCAATGTTTCAGGGTACAGTAAGTTTAATATTGAATAGTCTACAGGGTTAATAACACCGAACCCTTCACCATCTCTGGCACCGTACAGTTGGCCATTGGCGAAATCTATTGCTGAAAGTCCTGAGTTCATAACAGTTTCAATTGTTGCACCGGTTGAAGGGTTGAATTTGTATAAATCTCCTGCAGCCAAAACCCACAGTTCATTGTTAACAATAAAGACATCTTTAAAACCTTTATAGATACTGGCATCAATGATGTCTTCTGTTTGCCATTTCAAAAAACCATTGGCAGCTTGATAAGCACTGATAACACCGCTGGTACTGACGACCAACAGATCCTCAGACTGGTCATTATCTACATCCATCATTTTTATAAAATTAATATTGCCATTTAGGTAGTCTCTTAGCCATTTTTCTTCACCAGTAATGGCATCATAACAAGCTATAAATTCATCGTAGGTATAGTCACCGGTATGACATACGAATGGATTGCCTGATGCAATAGGTTTACCAACTTCAATTGAGTTTACGTAACCCCAACTAGTTTGAACTGGCTGGAACAAATCAGATCTGTTGCCATTTATAGTATTAAGAAATATAGATCCGCCCTCATCATACCCTGAGTTAGTCTCTGATATACTGACCGCGATTTGTTGTTGTTGGTTTATTTCAATTAACCCTTTTGATAACATGAAAGGTCCATCAAAATCTTCGCTTTGCCATGTAATAGTTTGGTTTTGCCAATCTGCTTTGAATAAGTGATCAGAGCCAGAAGAAGAATGACCTGCACCAAAAAGCATTTCAAGTTGACCATCTTTATCAATATCGGTCACTGTTAAATTAGAAACACCATGCTCAGGGTTATTAACTCGGAAAAGCTCTTGCCCTGTATAATCATGAACAATCACATCTCCCCATTGATTATTGCCTAAGAGAATGTCATCTTTACCATCTTGATTAACATCTTGAGTAACCAACACATCGGGCCACTCAACTTCGAAGTCAGCAACTACGGTCCCCGAACTGACATTAACTGCATTCAATATTCTTGGCGAACCATTTTTTATGCCAACTACTTCAAAACTGCCATCACCATCGACATCACCAAAGGCAAAATACCTTGAATTCCAATTGAAAATCTCAGTCAGTGTAGATAAGTCATCACCACGAAGCACAGTGTGTGTTTGTGTATAAACCCCAATGTCATCGCCGCCAGCTCGCCCCAGTGATTCAACAATAATTTTAGTACCACCAAAACCAAGCCTTTGAGATACGTTCTGCATGTCATTTATAGGTGCTGAATATAAATGCCCATTTTGAGCATAAACCACGTCAGGAATATTGTCATTGTTCAAATCTCCTAAACCAGCCGCATCGACTTGATTTGAAAATTCATGCTCAATCTGTATTTGGCAAGTTGCACCATCGAATGTTTTAAAACCATTTGCACTGACAATGGTAACTTCTAAAGCACTGTCTTGATCCATTTGTGATATGTGATAATCCAATGGTGTAGTACCAAGATCAAATGAACATTCAACAGCAGTTAAATCAGAGCTTAAAAGTAACACAGATCTTGCATCTCCAAAACCTTGTCCATTGGTACTGAGTAAAAGTTCAGTATCACCATCCATGTCCACATCATCGGCAACCATGATATTTTGCCCAATGCTGTTACCTAAATCTTGCCATATCCACTCAGCTTGCTGTGGGAATTGTGCCACTGAATAAACCTGGTTTCTCATACCACCCTGCTCTAATGCAGCAGTTTTGTAAGTCTGGAGCTGTCCTGAACTAGAAATAATAATGCGACCAGCAGCATCGGTAACAGAATGAGGTGAGTTAGCTGATACAACACCAAAACCAAGGCTTAATGTGAGTGTGATAATTGATAATTTCATATATACAGGTGGGCATAAAACAAAAGTTCAGTATACATAAATCAGCTGATATTAAAAAGCGGTAATGCCAAATTAAATTTGTACTAAAGTGGCATAACAGTAAAATAAAAGGGTCAGATAGGCAGAGTTTTCTGAACAATAAATAATTGGCAAAAGACCGTTCAATTCAGGGTTTTACAGGCTCACAAAAGCTAAAATTAATAATTCTTGATGTCGATTATGAAACAATCAAGCTCATAAAAAAACCAACAGTTATTTCCCCTAATTCAAACATAAACTCAGCTTAAATAAGCTGTCAGAATAATTTGAAAAGTGTGTCCTTATTAGAATATATAAAAAACCCTACCCGGGTATATAAGCAAGAATAAAAAAAGCTCAATACAATCAGATATTGAGCCTTGATTTAGGCATTTTTTCAAAATAATTTAATTTCTATTCATAACCAAAAATATTTAGTTGTTTAATATTAGCACCTTAAGCAATAAGTCCCTATCTCAGCCTGTCCTCAATTAGTTTTGTGCGGCGGCTTACAATAGCAACCAAGCACGGAGGTTATGTTTACATTTCTAAGCTGCCTGTGCGGCGGCTTACTATCCATCAGCGACCCATTAACACCAGTTTCATTTCTAAGCTGCCTGTGCGGCGGCTTACCATGTCTTTGACCATGTTGGGTATTGTCTACTTTTCTAGGCTGCCTGTGCGGCGGCTTACATATTGCTACCGCAGCCTGTGCGAATAGTTCGGTTTCTAAGCTGCCTGTGCGGCGGCATACCTAAAAATGTATGGGAGCAATCTGTAACGGCATTTCTAAGCTGCCTGTGCGGCGGCATACAATAACGGTCAATTGCTTCCTGCATTGCTTCTTTTCTAAGCTGCCTGTGCGGCGGCATACACCACCTTGGGCACCTTTTGGATTTGCCGTATTTTCTAAGCTGCCTGTGCGGCGGCATACGACAGCCCATATTTTGTTAATGCCGGCGTTATTTTCTAAGCTGCCTGTGCGGCGGCTTACGTAGCGTGGAAAGCATCATGGAATAGATTAAATTTCTAAGCTGCCTGTGCGGCGGCTTACATGGTTAACACGCACTGTCTGATGGGGGTCAGTTTCTAAGCTGCCTGTGCGGCGGCTTACAGAAACAAACAGGAGCAAGACAAATGAGTAAATTTCTAAGCTGCCTGTGCGGCGGCTTACATTGGCTTTGCTGGGATGTATATCGACCAAGATTTCTAAGCTGCCTGTGCGGCGGCTTACCATCACATCATCGGGCATGGTCATTCAGGCATTTTCTAAGCTGCCTGTGCGGCGGCTTACAACTGCACCAGTCTGGATTATGGTATCAGCATTTTCTAAGCTGCCTGTGCGGCGGCTTACGTTTACTTGGTTCTGGTGTGAACATGTCTGGCTTTCTAAGCTGCCTGTGCGGCGGCTTACCTTTGGCTCATACGCAGCCTTAGCTAAGTCTTTTTCTAAGCTGCCTGTGCGGCGGCTTACCTACGTGATGGCATGAACAATTTGAGCAGATTTTTCTAAGCTGCCTGTGCGGCGGCTTACTGTAGTTCAGGCAGTTGGTGAATCAATATTGATTTCTAAGCTGCCTGTGCGGCGGCTTACTCACCGTCTATTGTGTAGCTTACAAAGTAAGTTTTCTAAGCTGCCTGTGCGGCGGCTTACGATGCAGCTCATGATGATGCTGTTGGCATAATTTTCTAAGCTGCCTGTGCGGCGGCTTACGGCATGACAGATGCAAAAGACAAAGACGTGGCTTTCTAAGCTGCCTGTGCGGCGGCTTACTTTAAGAAATGATATAATAGATTGTTTGGAAATTTCTAAGCTGCCTGTGCGGCGGCTTACTTTGAAATTGCTTACCTTTGCGCGTGCAGAACTTTCTAAGCTGCCTGTGCGGCGGCTTACTAATTATCGCAATGCTACCGCTTTGGCTGATTTTTCTAAGCTGCCTGTGCGGCGGCTTACATCTGGCGTGTTGGCTAAAGTAGGGGGTGATTTTTCTAAGCTGCCTGTGCGGCGGCTTACGTTTTGCCAATTCACTTGTTCTTTAACTCAAATTTCTAAGCTGCCTGTGCGGCGGCTTACTGCATCGAAGCCACCACCGCCCAAGCTGTCGATTTCTAAGCTGCCTGTGCGGCGGCTTACTTAACATCAACCAAGGTTCGATAGATGACCATTTTCTAAGCTGCCTGTGCGGCGGCTTACATCAGAATAAGAACAAAGAGAGCAAACCAGCTTTTCTAAGCTGCCTGTGCGGCGGCTTACGTAACTATGACGGCGAAGTCAAAGAGGTATCATTTCTAAGCTGCCTGTGCGGCGGCTTACCCTCCCGCAGCTTAACAACTTCGTCTTTTATATTTCTAAGCTGCCTGTGCGGCGGCTTACTGTCCGCCCTTGCTTGGTTACAATGTTAGTGTTTTCTAAGCTGCCTGTGCGGCGGCTTACTTGCTAGAACTTCCTTGATTGCGCGTTGCATTTTTCTAAGCTGCCTGTGCGGCGGCTTACAGTGGGGTGGCGAACCCCGATAACGCGCCTAATTTCTAAGCTGCCTGTGCGGCGGCTTACGACAAGTCTGGCAGTCATTAAGTCCTGTTACATTTCTAAGCTGCCTGTGCGGCGGCTTACATTTCGATATAAAGCCCGTGATAATCGCCACGTTTTCTAAGCTGCCTGTGCGGCGGCTTACAGTAGGAGAAGTAATAAGCCCATATCAGCGGTTTTCTAAGCTGCCTGTGCGGCGGCTTACTGAACCGATTCACATCGTCAACCTTTGGTGTTTTTCTAAGCTGCCTGTGCGGCGGCTTACTTAATCTTAAGCGCGCTATTCAGATCATGAAATTTCTAAGCTGCCTGTGCGGCGGCTTACGGAAACAAGAAATTATTACTTAACAGGCAAGATTTCTAAGCTGCCTGTGCGGCGGCTTACATACTTTACTTGGTAGCTTTGTTGACCAAGTATTTCTAAGCTGCCTGTGCGGCGGCTTACAGCCTGTTCTTAACCGAGCGGGCTTTTTTTATTTTCTAAGCTGCCTGTGCGGCGGCTTACGTATTTGCGGAAAAAGGACAGTATGAACTCATTTTCTAAGCTGCCTGTGCGGCGGCTTACAATGGCGTGCCGTAAGGGTGGGCGGTGTATTATTTCTAAGCTGCCTGTGCGGCGGCTTACAATGGCGTTTGCCTGTGCTACCGCATTGCGGTTTTCTAAGCTGCCTGTGCGGCGGCTTACTGGATATTGTCACAAGCTGAAAATGTGGTATTTTTCTAAGCTGCCTGTGCGGCGGCTTACCAAGTGCCGAACAACCCACGTAACTGCTGCATTTTCTAAGCTGCCTGTGCGGCGGCTTACTTGGACTAAGGACACGCTAAAAGCAGTCGTATTTTCTAAGCTGCCTGTGCGGCGGCTTACGGCAGTCCATAACCGAATCAATAAATTAGGATTTTCTAAGCTGCCTGTGCGGCGGCTTACCGTCACTGTTGCGCCCTCTGATTTCTGGTGTTTTTCTAAGCTGCCTGTGCGGCGGCTTACTGGTTAACCATAACTCGATAGCTTTTGTTTCTTTTCTAAGCTGCCTGTGCGGCGGCTTACGCCCATAAGTTTCATCTAGATAGTCCTGAGTTTTTCTAAGCTGCCTGTGCGGCGGCTTACCATTGCGGAAAGCATTTCCAGAGGACTTGGGTTTTCTAAGCTGCCTGTGCGGCGGCTTACCCAGAAAAATGCTAGACAAGACCGTCATTGATTTTTCTAAGCTGCCTGTGCGGCGGCTTACCTCCTTTAGTTTTGCATGCAGCTCTTCATGGGTTTCTAAGCTGCCTGTGCGGCGGCTTACGCAGTGTCATGATTTCACCGCATCTATTTTCATTTCTAAGCTGCCTGTGCGGCGGCTTACAGCAATTTTACGACAAAAAAATAAGTAACGACAAGGCTTTGTTGCTGTTTTGGGCGTTTTACCCAAAGTTTTCGACCTTTATCGTAACTTATTGATTTTATTCAAATTGTTAATTTGCTATAAAAAAAGGGTCTTTCGACCTTCACCAATGCGGTACTGTTGTTTTCCCGCTCATGCCGTAAGTGTTAAATACTCCTGATTCACTTTGTTCTGTTTCAGTTTGTATAATTTCTAGTGAAAACTTTTTGTCGCTGCTGAGGCTGTCCATAATAATGTAGGGATAACTTTCCAGCGACGGATTTTCATAATGCGCCAATGATTCCTCAAGACTTATACTTTTTTCTTTGGCATACCTTTCAAGCTGTAGCTGCTTGGCTTCTTCAAAACTGATACCTTTTCTTTTCGCAAAGCGACGGGTGAGTTTTTCTATGTTGCCATGTTGCTTGGCTCTTTTGACTGTGACGTGATATTTAACCTGTGAAGCTTTCACCTCACTGATACTTTTAATGTGCACATAGTCCAAGAGCCGAGAAAGCTTTTCATGCAATGCCAGTTTTTCAAGTGATTCAATATCATGTGCAAACACCCGTAATTTCGTGCCCAATATCATGATGGTTTTATCACTTTTTTCAAAACAATGGTATTCTGGAAAACTAACACCCACGTTCACTTTATCATCCACACCTTTGTTCTCCACCATAGCCAAGTGAACTTGCATGAAGAGTTTTGACCAGATGAAATAAGGTGAAACTTCAGGTGATTTTATGATAGTGATTTCTTGGTAATAGTTCATGGTTTTACTCCTTACCACTTTCACCAAATACACCGCCACGAATTAATACGCCCATCACATAATGCTGTTGGTCAGTTTCAGGTTTTTGATCTTTAATGACCCAATTGTCAAATAAGGAATAAAAATCTTGTTTTTGACGCGGCTGTCTAAAGGCAGTACCTAAGGTAGTTACAGCTCCATAAGGCTCTACAGCGATTGGAAATTCAGCATCAGGATACCAATTGTCAATGGTGCGGATGGCGTTACCAATTTTCTGGGAATGCATACCGGCTTTATCATTGACTTGGTAAAGCACCTTACTTTTCTTGTTACCGGTATCAAGCACAAGTTCTTGTGATGGATAAACTTCTTGGCCATAGCCCATTTTTGCTTTGGCTTCGATATACATAATAATAAATTTTTCGCCATTAAGACCTGATTCTATCCACTGAGTTACCTTTTGTATCGAATCATTTGTGTTTTCAAATGTATTCAAGCTGTATTCTATGGCATCAGGTATTTTTACAGTTTCATCCCCGCACTTGATGTTGATTTCGATACTTTCTGCACCGACCCTGTTACGCCATAACCAGCGGGCATTGATGATGTTCGTGGCATAACGAGTGGCCAGTTCTTTGACACCATGCTCTTGTAAATACTCATTAATAACATTGTGTAACGCAGCTTGATAATCTTGGTCATTACAAACATTAGGCTTGCCGTCAAAAGGCAAAACTTTACAACTCCATTTAGCAATCAATATGTCGTTTTCGGCATTTAATGAGGCAGTGTCCACTGTTTGTAAATTTGCCTTTTCTGTTTCTGCATCAAGTTTAGCTGGGTCATTGGCGAGGGCTTTTTTAAGTCGGTTACTGATGGTGCCTCGAACTGATTTTTCCTTGATTTTAATGGGTTGTGGCTTTTGGTTAGGGTTTTGACTGTCCGCTTGCCAGAAAAAGGCATCAGAAGTATCTAAGTTACGCTCAAAAGCCAGTACGCTTGCAGTTTTTAATGTACTCATAATTATCTCCTTAGTTGGTTTGTGTTACTAAATATAGGTTGTTTTCAGAATCATATTGGTAATGCCAAAAAGCATTTTGTAGCTCATTAATTCGGTGTGGAAATACCCACTTGCCAAGACTATAAATGGCTTCAACATATTGACTTGGGTATTCAGGGTTACGTGTGTTTTGCATCACGCCCGGTTCGAATAAATCAGAAATACCCTGGTAGCCAATTGGCATCGGCACGAGCCATCCACGACCGGTTTTAGCTGATCGGGTATGCCATGTAGTTTTGTTTTTATCATCCGTTTCAGGAACGTGGTGCAAACTACAGACATCAAGCAGGGCATCTAACTCAGTGGCTTTCAGGTTTGTAGTTTGTAAGTTATTTGTGATATCGATTAAGTCCTGTTGCGCATTCATTAACACGAATGCCGGCAGTAGCATGGGTTTAATTTTTTCGCTATCTTCTTCAGTCACAAAACTAACTGGTTGGTAGTGAGAGATATGAGTGACACTGCCTCCGGCAATTCGCTGTTGCATAATCCATTGTTGGCTCTGCTCAATAAGTTTTAAAATATGATCATCTCCCACATCCAAAGCATCTGCAGCCAAAACCTCGACAGCCAGTGTTATGTCTAAATTACATTTACCCTCTTCAATAATGGATGCTGTTTTACCATCTTTTTTTATGGGGTTGCGGGTTTGGTTAAATGTATAATCGCTGTAATTGTTGGCTCGATAAGTTTGTGGCTGACAATCATGACAGGCAATTAAAACACCATCCAACGATAAATGATTAAGTGTGTCATGTTGACTTAGTTTTCTCGACATGGCATGAACAGCACCTAAAAAGCCGGTTACAGCCGGAAAGCCATAAGTTAGCGGGCTTGAAATGCTGTTGGCGTTATTAATTTTTACTCGGTTAAAAACTAAATAGCCAATAACTTCTTTATCGTTACGGTTCATGCGAATACCTCCTTGCCTAATCGTTGACTTTCATTAATCATTTCTGTCATTTCTTTCTGCCATTCGATGTGTTCAGTGTCGCCAAAGTCATGCTTGAGCTGTTTAAACTTTTTTTGGATTTGTGTATTCAGCCAATTGGCAAAACGTACAGAAATTTCATCTCGCCAGTTTTTGCTTGCTCGGTCTTGCTTAAACGGCTCTTGATCTTCAAGATCAGCTCTTTTCGGGTCCAGCCATAGTTTTTCATGGTGGTTTAGGTTGTAATTGATGCTCCAACCGGGTTTTTCATTATTTTGTATGTCAACGGCGAAGGCTAATACCTTGTAAAGAATTGAGTCTAAAACGGTCTTACGCGCATCGCGAATATTGACGTTGTTGTAATTGGTTTGAATAAGCTTAAATAAGCTATTGAGTGGTTCACGACATTGGTAGGTTAATTGTTTATTGAATAGGCTTTCAGTATAGGGACTTAAACGTAAGGATCGTTGATTTTTAAAAACGGGCGGCATTGAGGGTAGTAGATAGTTACGGCCACCTTGTTTGCTCATTAACTGACTGACATTCTGTGGTTTTGTGCCGCCAAGTTGAGTGACCGCTATATCTGTTAAGTAAAGATATGGTTTCTGTTCAACGGCTTTTTTAAAGCGATTATTGCGTGCAGTTTTATTTTCCTCCGAGTATTTTAAACTATTAAGTGTTTGGTAAAACTCGTGGATTAAAACTGAAGGATACAGAGGGATAATACAATGGTAGTCATTATCACTACCAAGTGCGAACAACATCTGTTTATTTCTTTCATGAGTTTTTGATTCTTTAATTTTAGGATTTAATGAATTTTCAAAGCTTTGCTGAAAACCATCAGAAACTTCTTTTTCAGATGCAAAAGCACCTTCAATTGCCGGGTGTGAAATTTTAATTAAATCTTTAATTTTTACGTTTTCATCTTCGTCAACAAACCAGTTATAGAATGCCGCTAATGGTAAAGCCGCCGCGTTACCATTGGCATCAAGGTGTTCGCTTTGAATGTTTTGTGAACCAAGAATACCTTTTGGTAACTCTCTTTCGGTTATAAAAATTATATTATCGCCTTTTGAATCAGGGTGGATACCTTTCGAGATATGGGTGCCAAAAGTGAGTTGATTGGTATATCTTTCGGCTGCATTTTTCATCCAATTATCAAGCTGAAACTTGTGTTGCTCTTTTTGAATTTTTTCTTGTAGCTCTGCGACCTTTTCATAATCTTTGTTTTCTTGCGCTTTGATGAGTTGTTTTTGAGGGGTTTCGGTTTTTTTATCAATCTGAGCCGCTAAAAATGCATGAACCGCAGATTTGAATTGTTCTTGTGTAATATTTTTCATAATTACTCCTAATTTAAAATTATTTGTTTCTCCAAAAACCCAGCCATTCATTGAAGAGCCATCCATGGGTGTTGTCTTCAAGTGCCACTGTTGAAAAAAAAGTGGCTAAATATTGGGTGCTTTTATCTGTATATTTTGTTTTTAAATGATTTAGTTCCGTTGTCACATCAGTAATCAGCCAAGGACTGACTACGTTATTGTTAAATACAATTTCTTTTCGGTTAATTAACTTACTATGCTTAGTGGAGCCGGATATTTTTTGTTTTTTTACTTGTTCAGCCGCATAGACGTCAAAATCTTTATCATTGGGTATGAGTATCCATTCTTCTTGGGTATTACCAGCACGAAATGGGCTAAGAATTTGCAAGTGGGTATGGGCTCGGTTGGCTGTGGTGTTTTCATCCCAATAGGCATTAACAAAATTAAGTGATTCATTGTTCATCAGGTCTTGCATGACCGCATGTTCTAAATCAGATAATTTATTTTCTGGGGTTAATGGTTGAGGCTTGATGATTCGTGGCAAAGCATCAATTTGATTTAATTGCTCTTTGGTCATTAAGTCATTCATATTGTGGGTTTCAAGTGGAAACTCATTGCTTTCAAAGCCCGGCTTAGTAAAGACAATGTTCTCTTTTTTTAAATGACGAATGTTGTGTTGTAGGATAAGTAAATTGGTATCCTCGGCTACTTTATCGGGACGATGTCGCCATATACGACCGGCAAGCTGAATAATTGAGCGCATGGATGAAGGTTCAACAATGGCCCAATCGTAATCATGATCTCGGCCCACTTCCGCCACAGGTGTGGCCAAAACGATAAAAATATGATTTTCAGCTGAGCTTTTTGCAAAAGCGTCTTTTATTTCTGCATGGCTAAATATCAAATCAGGTTTTTTAGCATCACGTTTTAAGATGCGGTCTAATTTTGTTTCTAAGGCATTTCTTAAAACTAATAATTGCTTGGCGTGATAACAGGTTAAGTGAATGTGATAATTATCATCTGCGAACTCTAAAACGTTTATGGCTTGTGCTATTTCAACAATATTTTGGATATTGGCAATTCGAATTAAACCGACACTTATTTTCTTATCTTGATTTTCTTTTTGGACATGGTGTTTGTTATGAAGATCGATTGCAGATTTGACAAACTCCTTTGCGAGTTCTGAGAAAAACTGGGCATGATCTTCGCGCGTATAGGTTAATGCTAAGGGCAGAACTTCACCCCGGCGTCTTATAATTTGCTGTTTAAGGTATTTTGCTCTTTTGGTTATAAACTTTTGATGGGTTTTGGTAAATTCGGCATTGTCTGCACACGCTACTTTTAAGCCACTTTTTTCTTGCTCATCAAACCAAGCACATATAACGGTGGGTCTTTTTTTACCGTGATTTTGATTATAAATAATTCGTCCGGATTGATATGATTTAAATAATCCCTCAAGTAAATCAGGTGGTAATGTGGCTGATGAAAGTAATATACGACTGCCAAGCATTCCGGCTAAATGGACTAAACGGTTAAGTGAAGGTAAATCACTTTGGTCAAAGTCATCTGGTTCGTCAAGAATCAAATCACTACTTAATAGTCTTAACACGGGCGCAATGTAGCCGCCCCCACGTTTGCATTCGGACGCTTGAATAATGTGGTCAACAGTACAAGTGACGATGGGTGCGAAAAGTAAATCTCGGGCTTTGGAGTTTTCGGTGACGGTACCTAGTTTTTTTAATAATTCATCATATTGGCTGTAATCGACATTTGCATCGACAATTGCTTCAATATAATCTTCTGCAGATTCACTACCCCAGACATTATTAGTATTTACATCAGTATTTTTTTCGTCTGTAATTTTATTATCGGCTTCATTGGATTGATTAAATTCATAGAGCTGTTTTTGGGCACTGCCACCGACAAGAATGGCCAATTGCTCATTGGATAAGTCTAAATCATCCCGGAAACTTTCACCTGTTTGTAAAGTAAGTACCCTTAAACCTAAAGCCACAGTAAAACGTGAACCTTGCTTTTCTGATAGCGCATACATGATTCGGGCATTACCAATTGTTTTGCCACAACCGGTTGACGCCATATTTACGCCAAAAAAACCATGCTCCAGAGAATCGTCTTGGGCTTTTCGTGCCAATAAAGCGGCTTTATTCTGCCATTTAAAGCGGTCAATGTATGTGTCTTTTGCCAAGCTGCTGTGGTCTTTTAGTGCTGGTAATTCTTGAGAGATGATCGGTAAAATCCTAGCAAACTCAGAGGTAAAACGGCTCACACCTAATAAATGCTCATCAAGTGATTGTTTTATTTGTTTTGTTGTTCTATCGGTATTAGCCGCTAATTGTTTATAGCTGTCATCACCGGAAACACGTCTACAATCATCAGAATCCAAGCTCGAATAGTTGTGATCACCTATCATTAAAGATAAACGTGATAGGTGTAGTAACATTGGGTCAGAAATACTTGTTGAATTATCCGATGCCTGTTCGCTTAAATTGATTAAGGTGGTGTTTTGTACGGCCTTATTTGACCATCTTTTTAATGCTTTTTGCCAGACAGGGCTGCCTATAACCAACTGGTTAAAGTCCCAAAATTCTTGTTGCTTGGTTTTTGGTAACTTTTTATCGCCACTGATTAAAAGCGGGTTTTTTACCCAATAATCAACACTCTTAATGTGTTGATAAAACTTTGCGATATCTCGTTTAAAATATTTTCCACTGTTTTTGAGATTTTTAATTTGGTTGGCGTTGTAATAAATATCGCCAAAAGGAGGTAGTCTATGATGGGTTACAATTAACCATGCGACCCATTGAGCGAGTGGTGGCATGTTGCCAATTTGAGATGATTCTTTGTTATGTGTAATTACCTCAAGCAACGAGTTTTTGTCACTTAAATTTGCAGTAAGGTGGTCTTCAATATTTATAAATCGTTGCAGCCAAGCTTCATCTGTTTCACAATCTTTAATTAGCCATTCAAATAATTTAAGTGATAGCCATTCATGACGATAAGGGTCGCCATAAGGTGTGAACTTGATCAGTTTAGCCTGAAAGCCAATAGTTGATTTACCGATATCATGTAATAAGGCTGCTAAAGTGGCGATAATTTGAATACAAGAAATATAAGTCCAATCACTTTTCCATTCATTGTGTAAAATATTTTTTCGTGTTTTATTCACAGGTACATACCCCATTTCATTAAACTCATAACGTTTGCCAACAATCCAAAGCAATTCCGACCTTGATCGCGAACGTATCCAATGACAACTTACTGCTGTGCTTTTACTGGCGGTTTGTCTCAGTAGTTTGTGTGCTGCTTGCAAACCTTCTTTGGTGATAACGGTTTGCCAAGTGTTGTCGCCGATGCGGTTGGCAAAAGCATCTAGTACCCTGCGGGTTTTCTTTAGTGCTTTCTTTTCGCATTGACTGACAAAAGTGACCATCATGGCAGTACGTCCTCAAATTTATGTTGGTTGAGGGCGACTTCTTTAACTTGATCAAACATGAAATCAAGGGCTTTATGGTCGGTGAATGCTTGTAGGCATTGTTGCCTGAATTCTTGTTCTTTGGCGTTCTCTTTCGCTGAGATAAACGCCCAAGGTAAGATAATTGCGTCTTTAATTAAATCGGCAATATCAAACACCAATGCACCGCGCCGGGTTTTACCGTGCATTACGGCGAAACCGTGTGGAATGCCGAGTACCCAAAGTGTGGTAGCGGCTAATCCATAAGCCAGATAATTGCCGTGGTTTAAAAAAGCATTGGCTTTGTCGGTGGCTTCACGGTCACGTCTGAATGAACCATAACCGATTGACTTAGCAACGATTTTATAAAGTCGTTTGGTTAAGTCGGCTTCGATGGCCAATAACTTGCTAACTTTACCAGCATTGAGAACTTCATTCTCGGCAGTTTTGAGTAGTAATTGAACACTGTCGTTATTACCATCAAGACCTTCTATATTTAGGTCACGGTCTTTGCACCAGACATTATTTAAGTAAAGTAATCTTGATAACTGGATTTTTTTTGCAGCGGCTAAGCGTTTGTTATCATCGAACCAAAACCGCATCCAGCCTTGAATGTATTCTGTTGGACGGTATTCACTTTGCGGCGTAAGCCATTCAATTTCACTGGCCATGATTAATGGCGTTCCACCACCGCCTGAAAAACCAACTAATACCCCTGCTGAGGCCAACATGCGCATGGCGGCCTGGGTGATGGAAGTGCCGGTGCCGAGAAGAATAACTGTGGTGTTAGCTATTGGTATGTTCCAATACTGATTGTCTTTCTTGGATTCAGTTAAATAGAGTACCCTTCCATCTTTTTGCATCACACGGCAATACTCTAAGTAAAAAAGGTTGGCTCTTTTAGAGTGAAGGATTTGTTTGAGGTGGGTAAGTTGTTCCATTTTCAGTGGTGATTCCTGTGTGTTTTGTACATGTGAATATTTATAGTATTAGTGAATGTCTATCATTATCAACCAACTTATTCTCAAATCATGATAATAGATGTACTTTATTGGTAAATAAATTCAGTCAGGTGATTTTTACAGATGGGTGACACTATTTTGTCCTATTGAATGCGTTAAAGTATTGGCTTCTAAACAGTATATTGCTGGTAATAAATTTTGTGCTTCAGCATAGTGCAAAAGAGGTTGATGATTCTAGATAGGACAGCTTTTCAGCCTTGCGTAGCAGCCCGAAGTACCTGCCCCGGCAAAAGCGGTGGGGGTAAAATGACACGGATGTTGTTTTATTAATCTCCTAATGTGAACGTAATGCAAACAAGCACAACTGAACCCCGCCTGAGATCTTTCGACTGCGCTCCGCTGCGCTCAAGATGACAGGATATTCTGTCATTCAGAGTGGCGCCTAAGCGACATGAAGAATCTCATTATGTAAATGGAAGAATTGTATTAAAAAGTCAGGACAGCTTTTCAGCCTTGCACAGCAGCCCGATATTAAAATAACCAATGCAGGACAGGCAACCAGATTAATAATCTGTTTCACTCCATCAGAGAATTGCTAAGGTATTTGGTGTCAATTTAAGCAAAATACAGTTTTGCATGGTTGTTAATTGCTCCGGCGATCAATCCATACAAAATTTTCATGAACTTTTGCTAAAAAAACACCTCAAAATCCTGTGACAAAGCGGCAGTAGCAGTTTTTCATTATTGCGGTTGAAATAACTGCGGGTCAGGCTTATATTACGGGCATGAATACCAAGTTAATTCACACTTTTGTTTTGCTGTTGTTGCTGTCGTTGACAGTGCATGAAGTGCATGCATCTTTAATGCATGACGTTGAAACTTGTGATGTGTGTATTCAATTAAGTGCCAATGGTGGTGCTGTGGTGGATAAAACAGCACCGTATGCCTTGTTGGATGTGGCTTTACACATCAAAATTAAGGCGCAGCAAACACCCCTCATATATGCTTCAGAACAAGCCCCTGAATGTATTCGTGGGCCACCAGTTAACTCGTAGTTTTAAACCAATGTAAATTTATAGCATGAATTAAGGCAGCCCTTTATTCATGGTTTGTATACACACGTGGGCAAATGCCCAAAACTATGAGAAAAACAATGAGAACATTATTAATGGCGGTGATCTTTTTCACCACAACCACCCAAGCACAAACACTCGACAGCGGCGATTTGAACGGCATAATCACTGATGCACAGCAGCAATTGGTGCAAAACGCCACAATCAGAATCCATGGCAAAAACCTCAGTACCCACTCCAACCAACATGGCGAATTCAGCTTTGCAGCCATGCAATATGGTCATTACAAGGTTGATGTTGAGGTTTCAAACAGCCAACACTACAACACCACAGTACACCACCAGGGTGACGTGATCGTTATCAATATTGACAACTTACAATTGGATGATCTGGTGGTGTCGGCCAACCCTTTGGAGCATAATCAGTTAAAAATGACCACGCCGGTGGCGATTTTAAGTGAAGAAGATTTGGTCATGGATCGCGGCCTGTCTATTGACCAAACTTTGGGCCAAATCACCGGCGTAAACTCCGGCAGTTTTGGTGTTGGAGCGGGGCAAATCGTGATTCGTGGCCAACAAGGTCCCAGGGTTACGGTGCTAAACAACAACGTCACCAATCAAGATGCTGCTTCAGTCAGTCCTGACCATTGGATTTCTACCGAGCCGCTGCTGGCCAAACAAATCGAAGTACTTAAAGGCCCGGCCACCCTGCTCTATGGCGGCGGTGCTGTGGGTGGTGTGGTGAATGTGGTGGATGACGTGATTCCCACCACCGTCATTGATGGTTTCAATGGTGGAATCGAAGGTCGACTTTCAGACTCGGCAGTGGGTGAGCGCGCTGGGGTGATTTCTGTCAATGGCGCATTGACTGAAGACTTTATGGCTCATGTGAGTTATTTCAACAGCCAAACCGATGACTATCAAATACCTGGCCATGCTGAATCGGCTGTTTTACACCAGGCTGCTGGTCATGCTGATGACTCGCAAGGTGCGCATGAAGAAGGCATTGGTTTGGTTGAAAACTCCGCAATCAAAGCCGATGGTTTTAACTTTGGTATATCACGCGTCAGTGACCGCGGTTACTTGGGCGTGTCATTTTCAGACTTCAATCGAAATTATGGCATCCCAGGGCATGACCACGGAGATGAAGACCACGAAGCTGATGAGGCAGAACATGATGAGGCCCATGTGGTGCGCATAGATTTAGACAAATCTGTATTTAATATCAAAGGCTTGCATCAGTTTGATGAGGCAAACTTTATCAGCCAACTGCGCACCCATTATTCGAACACTGATTACCAACACATAGAACTGGAAGGTACTGAAGTTGGGACGGTGTTTGATAACCAAGCCGATGAGTTCAGGTTGGAACTGACCCATGGAACCATTGGTGGTTTTGAAGGTGTTTGGGGTTTACAGTGGACCAACCGGGACTTCTCAGCCATTGGTGTAGAAGCCTACATCCTGCCTTCCACTACCCAGATCAGCAGTGTGTTTTTAATTGAAGAACGAGACTTTGACCGTTGGCATGCTGAATTTGGCTTTCGCTACGATGAACAATCGGTAGACACGCAAAATTTCAGTACAATTAATGATTCGGCTTTGAGCCTATCATTGGGTGCCACTTTTGACTTGGATGAACATTGGACTTTGCCCATCAACCTCACCTCGGCACAACGACTGCCCACCGCTGAGGAGTATTTTTCCAACCAAGGCGGTGGCAATGAACTGATAGCTCATTTGGCCACCAATGCGATTGAAATTGGTAACCCAGATTTACAACAAGAAACCGCCAATAACTTTGATGTAGGGCTCAAGTACCGCAATGCTGGGTTCAGCTTCAACCTCGCTGTGTATTACAACCAAATCGACGATTACATTTACTTACGTGATTCAGGCACTGTAGAGGATGGAACCAGGGTATTCATGTACACCCAACAAAACGCCACATTTAAGGGTTTCGAAACCGATGTCAGTTACCAATTTGCAGACCGCTTCAACAGCCAATGGGACCTGCGACTATTTGCTGATGGCACCAACGCTGAACTGAATACGGGGGTTAAAGTGCCCAGAATTCCAGCCAAACGTGTGGGTTTGGCGGTCAATTGGTTGCATGGCCCTTGGTCGATTGGTTTACAACACACCCATGTCAGCAAACAGCAAGACTTGGCCCCTTTTGAACTGCCCTCCGATGGCTATGAATTACTTGATTTGAGTGCCAACTGGTTGCGCTATGGCAACCGCTTTGAAACTTTGTTGTTTATCAAAGCCAAAAATTTGTTGGATGAAGAAATCCGTGACCATGCCTCATTCATCAAAGACATTGCGCCACGACCAGGTCGCAGCCTGTCTGCTGGATTCAGATTAACTTTTTAAAAGCCACCAGATGATGCTAAAATGCGCCCCTTATTAAATCCAGCCCCACAGCATAATTTAATGGGGGCGCATAACTACCATGCCTGAAGCCAAAGCAGATAAATACACCAAGTATAAAAACCGCCGCACCTTTGCGATCATTTCGCATCCAGATGCGGGTAAAACCACCATCACCGAAAAAATCCTGTTATTTGGTGGTGCCATTCAGGTGGCGGGTTCGGTTAAATCCAGAAAAGCCGACCGACATGCCACTTCTGATTGGATGGCCATGGAGCAAGAGCGTGGTATTTCCATCACTTCATCCATCATGCAGTTTCCTTACAAAGGACGCACCATGAATTTATTGGATACCCCTGGTCATGCTGACTTCTCAGAGGACACTTACCGTACATTGACGGCAGTGGATTCGGCTTTGATGGTGATAGATTGTGCCAAAGGGGTTGAGGAAAGAACCATTAAATTGATGGAGGTTTGTCGTCTGCGTACCACACCAATTTATACTTTTATCAATAAGTTAGACCGCGAAGGTAAAGAACCTATTGACCTTTTGGATGAGGTTGAAGATGTACTGAACATCAAATGTGCCCCCATCACTTGGCCAATTGGTATGGGCAAAAGACTCAAAGGCGTTTATCATTTCATCAACGATGAAGTGATGCTTTACGAGTCAGGTAAAAACTATGAAACCCAAGAAGCGGTGATCATCAAAGGTTTGGATTCCAAAGAGTTGGATGCAGCATTGGGTTCTGCGGCTGACGACTTCAGAGAGGAAGTTGAACTGGTTCAAGGGGCATCACATAAATTTGATCTGGATGCTTATTTAAAAGGTGAATTGTCACCGGTATTTTTTGGCTCAGCAATCAATAACTTCGGCGTTCAGCCCTTGCTTGATTCATTTGTTGAAAATGCACCCGAACCACAACCGCGCGCAACTTTAGACCGCATGGTTGAACCTGCTGAAAAAAAATGTTCTGGCTTTGTGTTTAAAATTCAAGCCAATATGGATCCCAACCACCGAGATCGAGTGGCATTTATGCGGATTTGTTCCGGGGTTTTCGACCAAGGCATGAAGCTGAAAAATTCGCGCACTGGTAAGGACGTAAAAATCCCCAATGCGTTGACATTTTTGGCTGAACAACGGGAACACTTAGACCATGCTTACCCGGGTGACATCATCGGTATTCATAACCACGGCACCATCAGTATTGGTGATTCATTCAGCGAAGGTGAATCCATGCAATTCACTGGTATTCCAAGCTTTGCGCCTGAATTATTTCGTCGCGCACGCCTGAAAGATCCGTTAAAGCTCAAAGCTTTACAGAAGGGTCTGGCACAGTTGTCTGAAGAAGGTGCTACCCAATTTTTTAAACCTTTGATCAGTAATGAATTGATTTTAGGGGCCATTGGTGTGTTGCAATTTGAGGTGGTCGCATACCGCTTAAAACGTGAGTACAATGTGGAGGCAATTTTTGAAAATGTCGAAACCAGAACTGCTTATTGGGTGGATGCCGATGACCACAAAAAAATGCAACAATTCAAGACCAAAAACGAAACTTATCTGGCCGAAGATGCGCATGGACACTTGGTGTATTTAGCCCCTTCAATGGTTAATTTACAACTTGCACAAGAGCGCCATCCAGACATCAGATTCCACAACACCACGGAAACCCTGAAGCCAGCATAAATTGCCTGACTTTTTTCAATTAACTACTTGACAAAAGAGGCGATTGATACGAAAATTCGGCACCTCGTGGCTATATAGCTCAGTTGGTTAGAGCACAGCATTCATAATGCTGGGGTCCCAGGTTCAAGTCCCGGTATAGCCACCACTTTTTTTTGACCTGATCCACGCCCTTTTTTGCAACAACTTCCATCCCCACAGAAGTAAGCAAATTCAGTACCCCCTACTTCATTCAACAACAGCTGATGGCTTGTATGCCGCCTTGAATGACAGACTTTTTCATCACCCTACCTTGAATAACAGCACCCACTGTCAGCGAAGCGCAGTCGAAAGATCTGTGTTTGGTTTGGAATGAAAGTTTTTTTAAGTTCGCGTTTACCGCACGGGATTCCACGCGTCGCTTAGGCTCCACTCTGAATGACAGCGTATATTTTAGCTTCACCTTGAATGACGAAAGCGGCTGTCATCTTGAGCGCAGTCGAAAGATCTTGGGCGGGGATGAGTGATTTTTTTGATGATTGCGGTTGCTTTAGGAGATTCTTCAGTCGCTGTCGCTCCATCTGAATGACAGCACCCTCTGTCATCTTGAGCACAGCGGAGCGCAGTCGAAAGATCTTGGGCGGGGATGAGTGATTTTTTTTTATGATTGCGGTTGCTTTAGGAGATTCTTCAGTCGCTGTCGCTCCATCTGAATGACAGAAACTTTGTCATCTTGAGCGCAGTCGAAAGATCTTGTTTGGTTTGGGTTGAAGGTTTTTTTAAGTTCGCGTTTGCCGCACGGGATTCCACGCGTCGCTTAGGCTCCACTCTGAATGACAGTGTTATTTTAGTTTCACCTTGAATGACAAAAGCGGCTGTCATCTTGAGCGCAGCGGAGCGCAGTCGAAAGATCTTGGGCGGGGATGAGTGATTTTTTTTGATGATTGCGGTTGCTTTAGGAGATTCTTCAGTCGCTGTCGCTCCATCTGAATGACAGAAACTTTGTCATCTTGAGCGCAGTCGAAAGATCTTGTTTGGTTTGGGTTGAAGGTTTTTTTAAGTTCGCGTTTACCGCACGGGATTCCACGCGTCGCTTAGGCTCCACTCTGAATGACAGTGTTATTTTAGTTTCACCTTGAATGACAAAAGCGGCTGTCATCTTGAGCGCAGCGGAGCGCAGTCGAAAGATCTGGTCCAATACCAGAATCGACATTGCGCTGGCTTTGGGAGATTGCCACAGTGTAGTGGTACAGTTAAATTGGCCACCAACTTAGAGGTGATATGATATCACTTCGGAAAAGAAGGTGAACAATGAAA
>CANNAM010000021.1 GCA_947502595.1 uncultured Marinicella sp.
CACGGCCTTATCCCTTTCTCCTGGTTCTAAGTATATATCCTATTTATTTAGAACTGATATAAGCATAGGATGACATGTTTTTTTTGGGTTCAGGCATCACACAGGACTGTCATCTTGAGCGCAGCGGAGCGCAGTCGAAAGATCTTGGTTGGTTGGTGAAGTGTGTGAATTAGATCGCGTTTGCTTTGGGAGATTGATAAAAACAATGTCCTGGTCGGTATTTCAGGACAGCAGCAAGGCTGTTATGAACGTCAGCAGAAGGTCGTCATTTTTGTTGATTGTTTCACATCTGGGTTGGGGGTTTTGCGGTAAATTTTGGTTTGGGGTGATTGTGGGAGTTGTGGCAGTGACAATTTTCTCGAATAATTGGTAAAATAACGCTTTTAGAAGCCTTGGGCTATAAAATATGATGACTATGAAAACTATGAAGTTCAATACATTAGGTGCCGCTGTGGTGCTGTTGGTGGGTACCGTTGGTTTGGTTTTTTCGGTGCAGGCTGATGTGTTGTTGATTGATCGGGTTGAGGCCAAGGCTGGTTTTGATGTACCACAGAAATCATCTACCATGAACCAAGTTCGGGCCAAGTATGGTGACCCAGTCAATGAACATGGTGCAGTGGGTGAGCCGCCGATTACCCGTTGGGATTACCCTGAGTTCATTGTGTATTTTGAGCATCAGCATGTAATCACCACGGTTTTGAAAAAATCAAAACCAACTGAAATTGGCCCCGACTCTGTTGAGTCACCTGAAGGCTGAAATTAAAACAAACAACATTTATATGGTTGAATTCTGAAGCTGACTTGGCTGTTGAATTAGACCATGGGATTGCCCATTTGTGGGGACAATGAAGGTGGTGATCAAGTGATTACCGCTGTGTATTTTGCTAATCACATCAGTGTTTTATCAAACATATTTTAAGTGGAATAATAACGGTGCACAATGAATCGTAAGGAACAGCGGCAACTTTGGCTGGCTGAATATTTCAAAGGGACAGATTTTAAAGTTGAAGCGGCTTCTGAGGACGCCAGTTTCAGGTCTTATTTTCGCGTGACCACCAGGCTCCCTGCTGAGGTCAAGAGTTATATTTTAATGGATGCACCGCCTGAACAAGAGGACTGTAAGCCCTTTATTCAGGTGCAGAAATTATTGGCAGCCAAGCAGGTCAATGTACCAAAGTTGTATGCCACAGATTTGGAGCTAGGCTTTTTGCTGTTGGGTGATTTCGGTGACCAATTGTATCTAGCGGCACTGGAAGACGACCCAGATCGACACCAGGATTTGTACCAAGCGGCCATTGATGCGATGCTCAACATCCAAAGCATTGAAGCTGCCCAAAGCCAACTCCCGCCTTACGACAAACACTTACTGCTGACTGAGATGCAGCTGTTCACTGATTGGTTCATTGGTGAACACCTGGGATTGCAACTGGATGAGTCTGAGCTGGCGGTGTTGGCTGAAACTTATTTACAGCTCAGTGACAATGCACTGCAACAACCACAAGTGCTGGTACACCGTGATTTCCACAGCCGCAACTTGATGCTGGTGACAGCAGATAACCCAGGAGTGATTGATTTTCAAGACGCGGTGTATGGGCCACTGACTTATGATTTGGCATCACTGCTGAAAGACTGTTACATCACTTGGCCTGCAGAAATAATTGAGCAGCATTGCCGGTACTTTTTACAACACTACAATCAACGCTTCAACGCCAACATTGAGCTTGCGCAACTGCAGCGCTGGTTCGATTTAATGGCGGCGCAACGGCATTTAAAAGCCATAGGTATTTTCTGTCGACTGAATTACCGTGATGGCAAAGCAGCCTATTTGAATGACATTCCACGAACCATGAATTACTTGCTGGCGACCGCAGAAAAATACCCAGAATTCAAAGCTTTCCACTTGTTATTGCAAGCCATTCAACCGGTGTTGCCGATCAAGGTATCAAGGTCCTGAGTGCATACAACTGATCTCATATGCCTGAAGGCAACGCCATGAAAGCATTGATTTTTGCAGCCGGTCGAGGTGAACGCCTTAAACCACTGACTGACACCCTGCCTAAGCCTCTGGTCGAAGTGCATGGCAAAGCACTGATTCAATACCACATAGAGGCTTTGCTTAAAGCAGGCATCACTGAGATGGTGATCAACGTCAGTTGGTTGGGCCAACAAATCATCGACTTCGTCACGCGTCTGAGCACCCAAGACGGCTTCCAACAAGCCAACATTCAATTTTCTGTTGAACGCGAATACCCGTTAGAAACTGGTGGCGGCATGCTCAAGGCACTGCCCTTGTTGGGCGAAGCACCCTTTGTGGTGGTCAATGCAGATGTTTACACGGATTTTGATTTCAGCCGCATTGGTGTGTTACCTGAGGGTCAGTTGGTTAAATTAATCCTGGTGGAAAACCCAAGTCATAATCCCACCGGTGACTTTGCGCTTAACAATCAGCACTTGGCCTTAAAAACCCAGCAAAGCAGCAACTTCACTTACGCCGGAATTGGCCTGTACCACCCAAACATATTGGCAGCGCACAGGGTGCCACAATCAGCTCAATGCACGGTACCTGTTGTGTTCAGTATCGTGCCACACATCAAGGCCGCGATTGCCAGTAAGCAAGCAGGTGCACAGTTGCACACGGGTCAATGGCATGATGTCGGCACCTTGGAACGGCTGCATGCATTGCATGATGCATCAACACCGCTGGGATGATAGAATCACCCAAGCTTGGCGAAAACAACTAATAATAAACCAAAGAGAGACCTTTGCATGATGCAGTCACTGACTTTTAAAATAACTTACATCCTCTTGTTTTCAATGACTTTTGTCACTGATTTATCAGCCCAAGAAGTGGCTGAAACCACGGTTCCCTATGCCGCCACTTGGTTGTCAGTGGTGCCACCACTGTTGGCAATTGCTATAGCCTTGGTATTTAAACAGGTGATTCCAGCACTGTTCACCGGACTGGTATTTGGTGTTTGGTTGATCGGCGGTTTGGACTTACAAAGTTTAATCACTGCGCCATTAACGACCTTGGAAGTGTTTGCGGTTAAAGCCTTGGCTGATGAAGACCATGCTGCAATTATAATGTTCACTTTAATGATTGGTGGCATGGTGGGCATCACTTCGCGCAACGGTGGCATGCAAGGCATCGTTAATTTAATCATCACATGGGCCAATACGGTAAAGCGCGCGTCTTTGGCAACCATTGGTATGGGCATGAGCATCTTTTTCGATGATTACGCCAACACCCTGGTGGTCGGCAACACCATGCGACCTGTGACTGACAAAATGAAGATATCCCGCGAAAAACTCGCCTATTTAGTTGATTCTACTGCTGCACCGATTGCTTGTCTGGCTCTGGTGACTACTTGGGTTGGCTTTCAGGTCGGTTTAATCGATGATGCCTTGAAAGGTGTGGGTTATACCGATATGGGTGGTTATGGGGTTTTTTTACAAACCATACCTTACAGTTTTTATCCAATTTTGGCCTTGTTCCTGACCATCATGATTGCCAGTACCGGCAGAGACTTTGGCCCCATGTACACTGCCGAAATGAGGACCCGTAATGCGTCAACTTCTGCACTGGACTTAGGTAAATATTCAGGCGATGAAATACAGCCTGTTGAGGACAAACCTCATCGCGCCATCAATGCCATCTTACCCTTTGCAACACTGATTGGGGTGGTATTGGGCGGCTTGTATTTGACTGGTGTTGATGCCAGCGTAGCCGATCAGTCAATTCGAGACATCATAGGCAATTCAAACTCTTACAAGGCTTTGTTGTGGGGCACCATGGCAGGGGTTTTGGTGGCAGCCATTTTAAGTGTTTTACAAGGTATATTAACCTTAGAACAAACCGTCAATGCCTTGGTCAAAGGCATGAAAGGCATGCTGCTGGCCATGATCATTTTGATTTTGGCCTGGTCATTGGCTGCGGTCAGTGAACAATTAGAAACCAGCCTGTATATTTCATCTATGATCCAAGACACTGTTTCGGTACATTGGCTGCCTATACTGACCTTTTTACTGGCGGCCTTAACTGCTTTTGCCACGGGTTCAAGCTGGGGTGCTATGGGTATTTTGATTCCATTGGTAATACCCATACTTTGGAACATGATGATTGCACAAAACGTCATGGATCCAAGTTATTTCTACATCCTCTACACCACCATTGCCAGTATCCTGGCTGGTGCGGTTTGGGGTGATCACTGTTCGCCGATTTCAGACACCACCATTTTGTCATCAATGGCATCCGGCTGTGATCACATTGAACACGTCAGAACACAAATCCCTTACGCCTTTTATGCCGGTGGGTTTGCGATGCTGATCGGCATCATACCTGCCAGTTATGGCTTTTCGCCAATCGCTTCCATTGTCATCGCCAGCTTGGGCATGTATTTGGGATTGCGCTGGAAAGGTAAAAAAGTATGAGTAGAACTTGGTTGCCCCGAGTCACAGTGGCCACTGTGGTGGAGAAAGACGGTAAATTTTTGATGGTTGAGGAGGATATTCATGGTGAAAAAATCCTCAACCAACCCGCTGGCCATTTGGAACCCAATGAAACTTTGATTGAAGCTGCGGTGCGTGAAACCTTGGAAGAAACAGGCTGGCACATTGCAATCGAGCACTTGATTGAATTTTCTCAGTGGACCAGTCCAAACAGCAAAAACCATTACTTACGTTCATGTTTTGCTGGCACGGTACTCAAGTTTGATCCACAACAAACTTTAGATGATGGCATCATTTGTGCCCAATGGATGAGTCGTGATGAAGTGGCTGCCAATGCATATCGGCTGCGTTCGCCCCTTGTTTTAGATCACATTGACCTCCATATCAGCGGCAAACGCACGGACACAAAAGTGTTCAGCTATTACGATTGAATTAACCAACAAAGACACTAAACAAGCGATCATGAAAGTCATCACAGGAATGTCAGGCGGCGTAGACTCATCAGTCAGCGCAGCACTGCTGAAACAACAAGGCATGCAAGTCGAAGGCATGTTTATGAAGAATTGGGAAGAAGATGACAGCCAAGAGTTCTGTAGTGCCGATGAGGATGTCAAAGACGCACAAGCCGTGTGCGATCGTTTGGGCATTAAGTTGCACCGCCGTAATTTTGCAGCGGAATACTGGGACCATGTGTTTGAGGAGTTCTTGACCGAATACCAACAAGGCAGAACCCCTAACCCAGATATTTTATGCAACCGTGAAATCAAGTTCAAAACTTTCCTCGACCATGCCGATGACTTGGGTGCCGAGATGATGGCCACCGGACATTATGTACGCAAAGCCGAAGTCGATGGTCAGTTTCAACTGCTCAAAGGCTTGGATCAAAACAAAGACCAAAGTTATTTCTTGTATGCCATCAACCAATACCAATTATCACGCACCCTATTCCCAGTCGGTGAAATTGAGAAACCTGAAGTCAGGAAAATAGCCGAATCACTGGGCTTGGACGTGTTCGATAAGAAAGATTCCACTGGCATTTGTTTTATTGGTGAGAAACGCTTTCAAGATTTCTTATCCCAATACTTAAAACCCAATCCAGGTGAAATCGTAACCCCCGATGGCCAAGTAGTCGGCCAACACAGTGGCTTGATGTATTACACCATCGGCCAACGCCAAGGCTTAGGTATTGGTGGGGTCAAGGATGGTTTGGCAGAACCTTGGTTCGTGATTGCCAAAGCACATGCTGAGAATCAATTGATAGTCGGCCAAAGCAACCACCTGAATCTGATGTTGGATGATACTTTAGTGGCCAAACAGTGCACCTGGATCGCTGGTCAAGCACCCGCCTTTCCATTCAGCTGTCAAGCCAAAATCAGGTACCGACAGGCCGATCAAGATTGTGAGGTCAGTTACATTGATGAGACCACCATTGAAGTCAAATTCAACGACGCTCAAAAAGCCATCACCCCAGGACAATCGGTGGTTTTTTACCAAGGCGACGTTTGTTTGGGCGGTGCCATTATTGAATCATCGACATTATTAACTTCAACGTGCGAACTGCGTAGTTCAAGCCAAAAAACCAACACACAACCAAGAGAACAACAGGTATGAGAGACCAAACCATTGCACTTGCAGGTGTATACCAAGCAGCCACCATGGCCCACGAATTGGCCAACTCTGGAGCAATACGCGACCAAAAAAGCTGGGAAGTCAGCCTCAACAGCTTATACAAACTGAATGCAGACAGCACCGAAGATGTGTTTGATCATGACATGGCTGGTTTGGCACTGGGTTTTAACAGCTTAATCAAGTCGTTTAATAAGGACAGTTACTACATCAACGTGATCAAGTACACCATCACTTTACTGACTTTGGCTGGTAAGCTGGACAGCAGACCGGACATGGTTGAACTGATTGGCAAAGGTCTGAATGATTCCAGGGTGTTACAAAAAACAGATGACTTGTTGAATCCAGCAGTGGTGGCTAAATTGGCCCAAGTTTACTCCAAAACCATCAGCCAAATGCAGCCTCGCGTGATCGTTGCTGGCCAACCCTTTCATCTGAAAGACCAAGCCATCACTGAAAAAATCAGAGCCATTCTATTGGCAGGTATCAGATCAGCCATTCTATGGAAGCAAGTTGGTGGCAGTCAATTACAACTGTTGTTCAAAAGAAAGGCTTATATTGAAGAAGCCAAGCAATTGCTCAGCAACTGAGCAGCTGTCACCCAAAATAAAGGCATTTGTTTTGGGTGACAGCCGGTCTAAGTAACGGTTTGATCCAAACTCCTCAAACCCAGGGTTAAAAGAACCCCTCATTACAACTGTGCACACCTAAATGTGCTTTATTCATCCAGCTCCTCTAATTCACCCAATACAACTCGACCGTCTAAATCACTGAATCTATAATCGTATACAAATTCATCAACCTGACTTTTCGCGTTACCACCATCGATAACGATGCCACCTTTTAAACTATAAGATGTTGATAAAGGAATTTTTCCTCTGTTGCGTGAACCAGTCACTCGTATGTTATTTTTCCAGTCTACACGTTTCAACAAAGTTGGTACAGGACCGTATGTTTGCATCAATTCATTGTTACGCTCTTTGACCTGCTGCATTTCTTCGGCAGTTAAATAAGCTGCTAACTTTTCTACCATTTGATTGTAATGGTCTTTATTAGGCAATTTCTCACCATCAATTAACTGCAACCAAGACATTGATTCAATGTACTCTTTATTTTTAAGGTGATGCCAGCCAATCATTGACATGGCTACAAGGTTGCCATACTCAGCTGACTCAGTAAAATGCTTCAGTGCCGAATCAGTTCTGTTTCTTTTGTCTGCATCCAGTCCTTTGGCCAGGCTTTGTTCATCTGGTTTAATCAGCAAACCAGTTACGTTATCAAACTTTAAATTGATTTCATTGCCTGCTATGGCCATCGAACAAAACAGGGTTGTTACTATTAAAATGAATGTATTTTTCATCAGAGTTCTCACATGTTTAATAAGTCTTATTTGAGCATGGGCAGCTTTTAAAGACCAGTGCGTAAAGTCATACAATTAAATCCCTTCTGTACAAATCACAACATGCTGAATTTTGTACCTTAATAGGCCCACACTTGCATTTAACTTACAGTGCAAGTAAACAACAAAATTAGCCAAGCCATGTATAAACTCTCTGAACATATGAGGAAAGGTAAATAGGTAACAGCCCACATGCAAAACCAACTAATGAAAACCTATTTCACTCGTTGTTGATTGGTTTTGCACTCAACTGAACTTATTTATTGGCTACATAAAAAAAGCCCGGCCAAACCGGGCTTTAAGGCTTTTATTCCAGCACAACAATGAAGGTGTACTGGTTATTTTAAAGGCAGTTATCTGGCCGCATTTGAGCTCATGCTGTAGTTCCTGCTGCTGTCACGGGTTTGCGCCATGTCACGCATGCCTTCGGTATGGCATTGCCCGGTTTTATGACCACGGTTCACAGCACCTGAAACTTGGCCTCTAGATTTCTCTGTGGTGCCATCTTCTGGATCTGATAAGACCAAATCTGAAACAATGTTACAGTAATCATTGCGCCACCATTTGGTGCTGAATGATGTGGTGTAATAATTGACCTTGCTTCTGGCCCAAGTTGGGATACCTGACAACCATGAACCGCCACCTGAGACAGTCAAGTTACTGTTATAACCACAACCCACTCCAAACACATTACCCAAGGCGGCTAAGTTACCCGCCAACGGCGTGCCTTGATAAGGCGTTCCTACTGACTGAATCAAACGACCCGAACCGGCATTGTCCATGCCACTCCAGTAGTAAGTGTATAGGTGCAAAGCAGCTGCTCCGCCTTGTGAATGTGCCACCACGCCAAATGAAGGGAAATTATCACCATAGCTGTCAATCAAACGGGCAAAGGCATCGTGTGAACGGTTTTGATTGAAATCAGTGAATTTAACACTGTTACTGAACTGGTATTTAACCGGTCCCCACGCATCCCCTGAACAATAACCATGAACCAGCATCAATTTACCACCAGCTGCTTTTTGGTTGTTTTGTAATGCTGCTGGCTTGTCACCCTTAAGCATTGATTCATACAAGCCACCATCATATGCAGATTTGGCTTCAGCGGAAACCGCAGGCAACATCAATGGCATGCTTTTAACATCCAATACACTGATGTAGTGTTCGGTGTCTTCTATGCGGATGTTGCGTAACTCAAATGGAGCACTGACATTTTTAGCCATGAGCCAGCGATCATCCAGTTGTAGGTTGATCATGCCATTTTCGACCGTGGCTATGGTTGAAAGCCATGAAACAGCTGTTGGGCTGGCACTTTTGCCTTGTTGGGTACCCCAGACTTCAGCCATCACTCTGAATCTGGCATCAGGCATTGCCGTGTCAACGGCCATACTGATGTCAATTTTATGCGAAGCTGAGTACACGCCATCAGCATGTTTACTGTTCAACACCAAATCTGAATTAATAACTGGAATCACATGTTCAGCAGTGCGATAAAAAGGCATGCCTTTTGGCGTAATGCCTTGCGCCACCACTTGCACTTGGTACAAACCAGCTTGATCGGCTTTGAACTGACCATTGAACTGACCATCTGAGGCCGCTTTATCAAATTCATAACCATCATCAAACATGATGGTTTCTAGCACCTTACCGTTTGGGGCTGTGATGCGCATATAAGAAGAGCTGATCATGGCCAAATCATTCTTAACCACACTGAAATGCTGGTCATCGACCAATGCCGAAGCGTTGACATTGATGACATCACCAACCAATTGGCCAGTGGTTGTGACAAATGACTTTAATCGGTAAGGACTGTCACTGCTGACCAATAGGTACCCTTTGTCACCCTCATTGCCAGCCACCTTCAATTGGTAACGGCCAGTGCTTAAGTTCTGTAAGTCATACTGCGTGGCTGGGAACTGTTCGGCACCCATACCAAATGAAGTTTCACGGTGGGTGTATTTAAGCTGACTGGTGCCAGACTTGTTTGCTCGAGCATCATCAGCTATGTTGATTAGCCAATTACTTTGAGATGGCGAAAACAACAACATCTTGGGGTTCTCACCATCGACTAAAATACTTTTTTGCCAACTGAATTCGCCGCCTGCCTGCTGATTCAAGTTAACCGGAATCATGGCATGTTTAGAGATAATGGCAGCAGACTCTGGACTGGCCTTCTGCATCAGTTCGATTTCTTCAGCAGGTCCAGCCAAATGTTTGGCAATGGGTGCAGATTTGGCCATAACTCCTGTAGCAGCCAAAATGATAGACGCAGTCGCGCCTAAGACTTTAAGTTTGTTCATTGAAAAACCCTCTTTATTGTTGAAGAGGCTTCTACAGAGGCCTCTTAAATATTAAAAAAATGAGTTGAATTTGCAACAGCGTCCCCACACTGGTTCAGTTCGATACCTAACAAACTTAATTTTTAGTTTTGCTCACTTGGTTTGTTAGCTACAAAATCAAATCGGAAGTTAAAATAACATAATTTTAATTATTTTTCAAACGTTTGTTTGAAGTTAAATTGTCTAAGCGATTGATACTGAATAAAAATGCGTGAATGCAGTGATCAAGTGTATGGTTTGTTTACAATTGCAAGTCATGTATGACTGTATTTTTATGCCTAAAAATGCGATAATGCAGCGCTAAAAATTTAACCAAACGACCCAATAACAGGAGAATCTGGATTCTCCACAACCAACGGGTCCACTTTCAGGGGTTTATCAATGAGTGATACGCTAAAAACTGCCATGCAACTGGCATGTAACAACAAATCATACAAATACTTCAGCTTGGCTAAAGTAGCTGAACAACACGACATCAGTCGCTTACCGTTTTGTTTAAAAATATTGTTGGAAAATTTATTGCGCAATGAAAATGGTGTGGATGTTACCGTTTCAGACATAGAAGCTTTGTGTCAATGGGACCCGCAGGCAGAACCGTCTACAGAAATTGCTTTCACCCCATCAAGAGTGGTACTTCAGGATTTTACCGGCGTACCAGCTGTGGTCGACTTGGCTGCCATGCGTGATGCGATGAAAGCCTTGGGTGGTGACGTACAAAAAATCAACCCATTGTCACCTGCTGAATTGGTTATTGACCATTCAGTACAGGTTGATAAATACGGTACCAATGATGCCGCTGACATCAATACTCAAATTGAATTCCAAAGGAACATGGAACGTTATGGTTTCTTGAAATGGGGTCAAACTGCATTTGATACTTTCAAAGTAGTGCCACCTGGCAATGGTATTGTGCATCAAGTTAACCTAGAGTATTTAGCTCGTGTTATTTTTGGCGCTGAGCAAAATGGCGAGTTAATGGCCTACCCTGATACGGTTGTAGGTACTGACTCTCACACCACCATGATCAATGGTATTGGTGTTTTGGGTTGGGGTGTTGGCGGGATTGAAGCCGAGGCGGCTATGTTAGGCCAAGCCATTTCAATGCTGATTCCACAAGTGGTTGGTTTTAAATTGACCGGCGAATTACAAGAAGGCGTGACTGCCACGGACTTGGTATTAACTGTGGTTGATATGTTACGTGCACATGGTGTGGTGGGTAAATTCGTTGAATTCTTTGGTTCAGGTTTACAGCACCTGCCATTGGCTGATCGTGCCACCATTGCCAATATGGCACCTGAGTATGGCGCAACCTGTGGCATCTTCCCAGTTGATAAAGAATCACTGCGTTATTTAACCCTTTCAGGCCGTTCTGAAGAGCAAGTTAATTTGGTTGAGACCTATGCCAAAGCACAAGGCATGTTCCATGATGAAAACAGCATAGAAGCTGAATACACTGCTGTATTAGAGCTGGACATGAGCACAGTCGTACCGAGTATTTCTGGACCAAAACGCCCACAAGACCGCATTGAGTTGTCGCTGGCTAAACAAACTTACAACCGCCACTTCGCTGAATTTGAAAAAGGTCGCGCAGTTAAAACTGTACCAGTTGCAGCTGAAAATGGTTCATACGAGTTCACTGATGGCAACATCGTCGTGGCCGCCATCACTTCTTGTACCAACACTTCAAACCCTGCAGTTATGTTGGGCGCTGGTTTGTTGGCCAGAAACGCCGCTGCCAAAGGTTTACAAGTCAAACCTTGGGTTAAAACCTCTTTGGCCCCTGGTTCAAAAGTGGTTTCACACTATTTGAATTCTGCGGGTTTAATGGATGACTTAGAAACCTTGGGCTTTAACGTGGTTGGCTTCGGTTGTACCACTTGTATCGGTAACTCTGGACCTTTGGATCCAGCTTTGTCTAAAGCCATCAATGACAATGATTTGATTGCCACTTCTGTGTTGTCGGGTAACCGTAACTTTGAAGGCCGTATCCATGCCGATGTACAAATGAACTTCTTGGCCTCTCCACCTTTGGTAGTGGCATACGCGATTGCCGGTACCATGGATTTTGACTTACAAAATGAATCACTAGGTAATGACCATGATGGCAACCCTGTTTACCTGAAAGACATTTGGCCGAGTGATCATGAAATTGCTGACACCATCCAAAAGAACGTCAACAAAAACAGCTTTGCGGTTGGTTATGAAGGTGTATTTGAAGGCGATGCCAACTGGAAAGCAGTTAAAACCACTGAGTCTGAGTTGTTTGATTGGCAAGACGATTCAACCTACATTAAAAACCCACCCTATTTTGATGGTATGACCTTAGAAGTCGGCACCATTGATAACATCACTGGCGCACGGGTGTTGGCTAAATTAGGTAATTCTGTGACCACTGACCATATTTCTCCAGCTGGCGCCATTGCTGAAGACTCACCAGCTGGAATCTATTTAAAAGAAAAAGGCGTCGCTAAAGCCAATTTCAACTCATATGGATCTCGTCGTGGTAACCATGAAGTGATGATGCGTGGTACTTTCGCCAACATCAGGTTACGCAATGAACTGGCGCCAGGCACCGAAGGTGGTTGGACCCGTCACCAACCTTCTGATGAACAAATGAGTATCTTTGATGCTTCCATGAAATACCAAGCTGAAGGCGTGCCTTTGGTGGTTATAGGTGGTACTGAGTACGGCACCGGTTCATCCAGAGACTGGGCAGCTAAAGGCACCAACTTATTGGGTGTTAAAGCTGTGCTGGTACAAAGCTATGAAAGAATTCACCGTTCCAACTTGGTTGGCATGGGCGTGATTCCATTACAGTTCAAAGCCGGCGAAAGTGCCGACACCTTTGAATTAACAGGTAAGGAAACTTACGATGTAACAGGTCTGAAAAATGGTGAAAGCAAAACAGCTGAAGTCACAGCACACCGTGAAGATGGCACATCAGTCACCTTTACCGTCGATGTCCGTATTGATACACCGAAAGAAGTTGAATACTGTCGTCATGGTGGTATTTTGCACTATGTATTAAGGGATTTGGCCACTGCCAGCTGAACAAGCTGACATTGAGTCAACACAAAGCAGGCAGTGTATACTTCACTTGCCTGCTTTTTTTTGCATATACTGACCCCATATCAAATGAAACTATTTCAACCTAAACGCATGAAAACATTCAAAAGCTTATTTATTACTGGCAGCCTATTATTGGGTACTAACGCCTTGGCACAGCCTGAGTTACAACAGGCAATTTTGCACTGCCAATCAATCAGCGAGAACACCCAACGACTGGCTTGTTTTGATGCCATTCAAACCAATAGCGCAACTGCTGACGCTGTAAGTGATGCCCAAGCCAATAACCTATCACACGCAGCACAAAACCCACATAAAGATGAGTTTCCAGCCTTGATTGCAGACCTCAATGAACCCAACTTATTCATCAGCGTAGGCAGCTTGGACTTTCTCGGTAGCAGTGCCAGATCGGTGTTGATTGGCGGTGGCAAACGCCAGTCTGTAAAAGATTTTGAATTATCCAATGGTCGTTCTTTGGCTTTCAATGTGTTTGGCCAAATCCGTTCTCAGTTCGATGTCAATGACATCAGCACCCGCAACAACCGCGGTGGTGCATTAATCAATACTGACTTCAGGGTTGGTGGTGAAATTGTACAATCACTGGATAACTGGAATTGGCGTTTTAGTTACACCCATAAAAGCACACATTTAGGCGATGAATTTCTGATTGATAACCCTGAATACCTCGAAAAACGGCTTAACTTATCTTATGAAACAGTTCGTTGGGATGCACACAAAGCCATCAACAACTGGGACCTGTATGCTGGTCTGGGCTTCATTACACGTTCAGAGCCAGGTGACTTGGCGCAAATCATGTGGCAAGCTGGGTGGCAGTTCCAAGGCGAACCTTGGCGATTGATCAAGCCTATATGGGCTGTCGATCTGAGTTCATGGCAAGCAGCAGATTGGAACATTCACGTGACTGTGCGGGCAGGAATAGAAGTACACCAACTGACCAATTCTCCATTTCAGCTGTTACTTGAATACCAAGATGGTCGCTCACCCTACGGTCAATTCTACACCGAAGATTTAACTTTCGCGGGCCTCACTTTTTTAAAAAACTGGTAAACCAATGTCATGCATATGGCGGTGTTAAGTAGTGAAGCCCCACACCCGTAACCACCATTGTAGCCAACAGTAAAACCTCAAGACCGCTGAATTTTTTGCATTAACTGATTAAACTTGCAAAACGGCGAATCATGTTGATAGACAGCAATGCCGAGTTTGGCTAAAGTATACAACGTTCAATCCTGACACCAAAAATTATGCAAGATACTCCCAGAGTCCAAATAAACATAAAAAATGCAGTGGCCTATGTCAACTTAGCCCGACCTGAAAAGCGCAATGCTTTGGATATGGCCATGTTCAAAGCCATTGACCAAGCCATCAAATCAATAAAAATGGACCGCACTATCCGTGCTGTGATAATAACCGGAGAAGGTGAAGATTTTTGCTCTGGCCTGGATGTTAAGTCGATGATGCAATCGACAACTGGGCCTTTTAAACTACTGAAGAAACTCAATCCATGGCGTGCCAATTTGGCACAGCGTGTGTCTTGTCATTGGCAAACAATTGGGGTGCCAGTGATTGCTGTTATTCAAGGTCGGTGCTGGGGTGGTGGTTTACACATTGCCTTAGGTGCTGATTTTCGCATCGCAGAACCGGCCGCCAATTTTTCAATCATGGAAGGCCGCTGGGGCATGATACCTGACATGTCAGGCCTGTTGGCCTTGCGCCAGCATTGCCGCATTGATGTAGCCAAAGAGTTGACCATGACGGCCGAAATAATTGCAGCCCCAGCTGCCCAACAAGCTGGCTTGGTCTCGCATGTTTGCGAAGACCCTTTGGCTTTGGCTCAAACCATGGCCACAACTTTCTCTCAACAATCGCCGGATGCAGTGGCTGCAGTTAAAAAACTCTACAACAAAAGTTGGTTCAGCCGCAAAGGTACGGTACTGATGCGTGAAACCTTTTACCAAATAAAAATCCTATTGGGAAAAAACCAAAAAATCAAAGTATACAACCAAACCCATGATGCCGAACAACACCGGCCATTCTTACCACGCAAAAAATGGTGAAGCATTAAATATTTCAAAGCAGACCAACATTAACCCTTGTAATATTCGAATAATCACCTAAAATTCTTTATATCTCTTAATCAAGATATAAAGATATAATGAATTTAAACGATTTGTTCAAAACCTTAGCAGATGAGTCTCGGATACGCTTGATCTTGCTGTTGCAACAAAAGGAATTGACTGTAGCAGAGCTGGCAGAAATCACCCGCCTGGCACAACCACGTGTCTCAACCCATTTATCACACTTGAAAAACCATGACTTGGTACATGTCAGAAAACAGGGTGTCAGTTCGTTTTACCGATTGAACAGTGATTTGATTGAACAACAGTTTTCAGGCTTATTGAAAATGGTGCAAAGCCACTATGCAGACAACCCCCTGGTGGCTCAAGACAACCAACAGATGGCGGTGGTTTTATCGGAGTTGGCAGCCTCCAATCAATGGGTCGATGCTGTGGCTGGTGACATGGAACGCCATTATTCACCGGGTCGCACTTGGGAAGCCACCGCCCGGGTTTTGGCCAAACTGATTAACCTAGGCCAGGTCTTGGACTTGGGTTCAGGCGATGGTGTATTGGCGGAGTTATTGGCCAAAAATGCCGAACAGTACACCTGTGTGGACAACAACGCCAAGGCCATTGAAGCCGCCAAAGCACGCTTACAGCATTTGGACAACGTGCAGTTCAACCAATGCGATATACACAAGTTGCCATTTACAGCAAATCAATTCGACTGTGTGTTGATGCTGCATGTACTGACCTATTCGACAGAACCGTTAACGGTGATTGAACAAGCCTATAAAGTCATTAAACCAGGCGGCTATTTACTGATCTCAACTTTAGACAAACACCAGCATGAATCGGTGCTCAAAGATTATGGCCACAAAAACCTCGGCGTTAATACCCAACAACTTGAGCAATGGTGTAGAACCGCTGGCTTCAGCCATGTTGATGCCAGCATCAGTTCACAGGAACAACGCAAACCTCATTTTAAAATCATCACCGTTGAAGCCTCTAAATAACCCAACAAACACCCACGACCATGACTGACACCAAAACCCAAATAGAAAAACACCTGAAACAACGTATCTTATTGTTGGATTCAGCCATGGGTACCAAAATTCAAACCCTGAAGCTACAAGAAAGTGACTTTCGCGGTACTTTACTTAAAGACCACCCTGATGATTTAAAAGGCAATAATGACATCTTGTCTTTGACCCAACCACAAATCATTCAAGACATTCATGAACACAATCTGGCAGCAGGTTCTGATTTTGTAGAAACCAACACCTTCAATGCCACCAGCATTGCCCAAGCCGATTATGCCACGGCACATTTAACTTATGACATCAACCTAAAATCTGCCGCCTTGGCCAAAGCCGCGTGTGAAAAATACAGCACTAAGGACCGGCCAAGGTGGGTGATTGGGGTGCTGGGACCAACCAATCGCACGGCTTCACTGTCACCAGACATCAACCGTCCAGAGTTCCGTAACATCACCTTTCAAGAGTTGGTCACTGCTTACACAGAAGCGGCCGAAGGGTTATTGGCCGGTGGCGCTGATGTACTGATGGTAGAAACCATTTTTGATACTTTGAATGCACGTGCCGCTTTGTTTGCTTTACAAACAGTCATTGAACAACAAGCAACTGAAATACCGATCATGATATCTGGCACCATTGTGGATGCCAGTGGCCGAACTTTGTCAGGCCAGACCTTGGCGGCTTTTTACCATTCAATCAGACACGTTAAACCCTTGGTCATTGGCTTGAACTGTGCTTTGGGTGCTGATGACCTGATCCCTTACATCAAGGAATTGTCGGATATCTGTGATTGCTATGTCAGCATCCACCCCAATGCAGGTTTACCCAACGAACTCGGTGAATACGACCACAGCCCAGAATACATGGCCAGCATCATGCAACAAATGGTTGAACACGGCCACATCAACATCATGGGCGGCTGTTGTGGCACCACACCAGCACACATTTCTGCCATGGCAGAATTGGCCAACCAACACCCACCCAGAAAAATACCTGAGTTGCCCACATATTGCAGGTTATCAGGTCTGGAGCCTTTAACCATCACCCCAGCAATGAATTTTATTAATGTGGGTGAACGCACCAATGTGACCGGCTCAATCAAATTCAAAAGACTGATCAAAGACAACGACTTACAAACCGCATTGGAAATTGCCCAAGAGCAAGTAGACAACGGTGCTCAAATCATTGACATCAATATGGATGAAGGGCTGATTGACTCCAAAGAAATGATGGTTACATTTCTGAATTTAATTGGTTCTGAACCCAACATCGGACGGGTTCCTATCATGTTGGACTCATCTAAATGGGAAGTGCTGGAAGCTGGACTGCAACACATTCAGGGCAAAGGCGTGGTGAACTCAATCAGCCTCAAAGAAGGTGAAGAAGAGTTTATTAAGCATGCCAAACTGGCACAAAAATACGGCGCAGCAGTCATCGTTATGGCCTTTGATGAAACGGGTCAAGCCGATAGCTACACAAGAAAAATACAAATTTGTCAGCGCTCCTATGATGTACTGACAGAAAAAGTAGGATTTGCTCCTGAGGACATCATCTTTGACCCCAATATTTTTGCCATAGGCACCGGTATAGATGAACACAACAATTACGGTAAAGATTTTATCGATGCCACCCGCTGGATCAAACAAAACCTACCACATGCGATGGTTTCAGGCGGTGTTTCAAATGTCTCGTTTTCATTCCGTGGCAATAACCCATTGCGCGAAGCAATTCATTCCGTGTTCCTCTACCACGCCATCAAAGCGGGTATGGATATGGGCATAGTCAATGCCGGACAGCTGACTGTTTATGATGACATACCCACTGAAATCAAAGACAAGATTGAAGACCTGCTGTTCAACCGCGACCCCAATGCCACCGAAGAACTGTTGACCCTGGCTCAGGACATGCAAGGCAGCCAACAAGATGATTCTGACAAATTGGCCTGGCGCGAATTACCCATAGAACAACGCATCAACCACTCCTTGGTGCATGGCATCATTGATTACATCGAAACCGATGCCGAAGCGGCAATGGATGTACACAACGACCCATTGTCGGTGATTGAAGGCCCATTGATGGATGGCATGAATGTAGTTGGTGACTTGTTTGGTGAAGGCAAAATGTTCTTACCCCAAGTGGTTAAATCTGCGCGGGTCATGAAAAAAGCCGTGGCCTGGCTGACACCACACATAGAAGCCCAAAAGGGCCGCCAACAAACCAAAGGCAAAGTCGTCATGGCCACTGTCAAAGGCGATGTTCATGACATTGGTAAGAACATAGTTGGCGTGGTGTTAGGTTGTAACAACTATGAAATTGTTGACTTGGGGGTGATGGTACCGGCAGAAAAAATCCTCAAAGCCGCAGTTGAACACAATGCCGACATCATTGGATTGTCTGGACTGATTACGCCGTCATTGGATGAAATGTGCTATGTGGCAGAGCTAATGAAAAACAAAGGCATGAGCCTGCCGTTGTTGATCGGTGGCGCCACCACTTCAAGAACCCACACCGCGTTAAAAATTGAGCCTGAGTACAACCATGCAACCGTTTGGGTCAAAGACGCTTCACGTGCGGTTGGGGTGGTCGCAACGCTGTTATCGAGTAAAGACCAGCAGACGTTTTGTGCCCAAATCAAGACCGAATACGATGCGATTCGAGAGCGCAGAAAAAACCGCAGCAATGTAAAAAATCTGATCAGCTTGGTGCAGGCACGAAACAATGGGCTCAAGCTAGACTGGTCAAATTACCAACCGGTTCAACCCCAGTTCACTGGTACCAAGGTGCTCGAGGACACCCCATTGGCCACCATTCGCGAATACATTGACTGGACGCCTTTCTTTCAAACCTGGGAATTACACGGTCGTTTTCCTGCCATACTCAGCGACCAATTAGTTGGCAAAAGCGCCACCGAGCTGTACCAAGATGCCACCGCCATGCTGGAACAAATCATCAATGAAAATTGGTTACAGGCGAAAGCGGTGTTTGGCTTTTTCAAGGCACATGCTGAAGGGGATGATGTCATCATTGAGCAGTCAGGCAAACACCACCGTTTGTTGAATTTGCGCCAACAAGCCAACAAGCCCAAAGCGAACTTATGCTTGAGTGATTTTATTGCCCCTGAGTCGGCTGGACTCAATGACCACATTGGGGCTTTTGCTGTTACCACAGGTATAGGCATAGAACAGCACATTGCACGCTTTGAAGCCAATAACGACGACTACAACAGCATCTTATTGAAATCATTGGCTGACCGTTTGGCCGAAGCCTACGCTGAATACCTGCACCAACAAGTCAGAATTAAGTATTGGGGCCATGCCACCAATGAACAATTAAGCAACGAAGAGCTGATCAAAGAGCAATACCAAGGCATCCGCCCTGCCCCAGGCTACCCAGCTTGCCCAGATCACACCCAAAAAGAATTGCTGTTTGATTTGTTGGACGTGAAAAACAACACCGGCATCGAGCTGACCGAAGGCCTCACCATGTACCCCGCCTCATCGGTCAGTGGCTTTTATTACAGCCACCCAGAGTCACAGTACTTTGTGGTTGGCAAAATAAACGCTGAACAAGTGGCAGATTATGCTCAAAGAAAAGGCGTTGAACTGGCAGTCGCCAAAAAAGCTTTGAGGCCAAATTTGGATGATTGAAAAATACCAGTAATAATAAAACATGGCTGTGCATTACAGTCCTGTTTCACGCAACACATGTTTCATTGTAGCTGCAGGGCTTACTCCCAATGGCACTTACTTAACAGGAAATTATACTTATGTTGTTGTAATTAAATACAATTATCCAGCATCAATACAGCGCCTTAGGGTTGTTGACTTCAGTCAACTTTTTGGTAAAACCTGCGGTTTTATGGGTCGGCTGAAGCCGACAACCCTAAACATTTCTTTTTGATTGGAAATATTCAGTTCAGCTTTGGCTAAAAGGCTCATTAATTTCAAATACTTAACAGGAATTTACAGTTATGTTGTTGTAATTAAATACAATTATCCAGCATCAATACAGCGCCTTAGGGTTGTTGACTTCAGTCAACTTTTTGGTAAAACCT
>CANNAM010000022.1 GCA_947502595.1 uncultured Marinicella sp.
TGTATAATTGAGCATCGGCCAAAAGGCTAAAGTAAACTAAAAACCATTGAATTAATTGAGGCGTTCATATATGTCCTTGATTAGTTTCTTGATTAGTTTCTTTTCCTTCAGTTTTTTTCAACCTCTTTAGATTTTTAACGTATATGGAATTAGATATGATAAAGTACTACCTTGTAAAGGAATTACATGCTCAAAGACAAATTAGCGAAAGATAATGGCAACAGCAGAACAATTAAAATCATTGATTAGATCTCATTTCGGTAATGAACCAGAGCGCTTTTATACAGTTGCCCTTCAGGTAGCTGCTCATGAGGCCAAAAAAGGTAACTCTGCATTAGCTCATGATATTCGTAATCTTGTGGATATGGAGCGAAAAAAAGCTGGGCCACGTTTGCTTAATTTCCCTAAAGATTTAAGAGGGTTGGTTTTAACCGAAGAACCAAAAACTTCTAAAAACATTCTAGTAATGAACCCCGATTTGCAATCAAGAATTGATCAAATTATTCATGAATACAGACAACAAGAAAAGCTAAAATCACATGGTCTGTCTCACCGTAGAAAAATCTTATTAATTGGCCCGCCAGGTACTGGTAAAACAATGACGGCTAATGTAATAGCGCATGAACTTCACATTCCCCTTCATACAGTCCAGGTTGACCGTCTTGTAACTAAGTTTATGGGCGAAACCAGTGCAAAATTAAGACAGATATTTGATTTCATGAAAGAAGAACACGGCGTTTATTTCTTTGATGAATTTGATGCTATCGGCGGGGATAGATCATCCGACAATGACGTTGGTGAAATGCGTCGTGTACTAAATACATTTTTGCAATTTATTGAGCAAGATATATCTGACAGTATTGTTATCGCTGCAACAAACAACCCTCAACTCTTAGATAAAGCATTATTTAGGCGTTTTGATGATGTATTGTATTATGTAAATCCTACAGATAAAGAAAAACAACAGCTGATAGAAAATATATTGGGTCGTTTTAAATCTACTCGTTTCAACTGGAAAACTATTTTAGAAAAAAGCTCAGATCTTAGTCATGCCGAACTCGCTCTTGCCTGCAATGATGCTATCAAAAACGCTATATTAGCGGATAAGAATAAAATTAGTTCTTCAGACCTTTGTGCGATGATCTCTCACAGACAAAATGCGCTTCAAGGAATGAATAACTAATAATGGAAAAAGAGTTATCGCATGTTCGCATATCAAAACCTGCAGATAGGATAAGCTTTACTACTAGTAAATCAGGAGGTGGCAAAGCCCAATATCCTAATCGGTCAAGAAGGCATCATGGCGCACTTATTAAAGAAAAGTTAGAAGCTGCTTGGGTGGAAAGTAATAATGAGAAGATAGCATCCCATTCGGAGAGAGCGGGGACGTATATTGAGTTTCAAAGCGCTCCTGATTTTGATATAAAAATAAAAAGCTTAGAAGCTTTGAACCTAGGGATTCGTCTTTGTAATGTCAGAGAAGAAAAAGCCGAACAAGCTGATGGAAGTGAGATAACAACAAAATACATTACAGCATACGTCCCTAACGATAAAAAAAAGTGGCTAGCCGATAAGGTAGATGATTACCTTGAACAGGATAAAGGTGCTTATTTTAAACTTCCTAAGTTTTCTGAGTTTGAAAATATTAGAGAAGAGATAAAAGTTGGTAAAACTGGCATCAAAGAAAAAGATGATAGTTTAGTTGTCTATCTAACAGCAAATAAACAAGAAGATTTTTTTAAAGCCGCAGGTCAGTATGTAGATGGAATTGATCAGTATCAAGCTCCAATTGAGAGAGTTCCAAAAAATGATGAACTTATTAACGGAATCGAAGAACTAAGAAAGGCTTTACTTGTTGAATCTTTTTGGACAGATGACAAGCAACTTATTCCTAAATCAAAAAAAGAATGGTGTGAAGTTTGGTTGCGTGGTGATAGTGAAGAAATTATCACGAAATTTAATTATTTATTGAAGTCTCAAAATATAGAAAGCAAAGAGGGTTATCTAAAATTTCCAGAAAGGATTGTAAAAATCATTCATGCCACAGAAAATCAATTAAGCGACATTACAAAAAACTCTGATGATATAGCCGAATACCGAAGAGCAAAAACTACTGTAGAGTTCTTGTTATCTCAAAGTCCCGCAGGACAAAGTGAATGGGTAGATGATCTAGTCGATCGTGTTTTAGTAGAGAACAGCTCAAACGTTTCTGTTTGCATTTTGGACACTGGTGTTAACAATGGTCATCCACTACTTAATCCAGTACTATTGGATGAAGACTGTCAGACCATTGAACCCAAATGGGGCTATGATGATCACGACAGTCACGGTACTTTAATGGCTGGCTTGGCCGCTTATGGAGACTTGCAATCAAAGTTAGAAAGTAGTGACTTAATTAAATTAAGTCATATTTTAGAGTCTGTAAAAATCCTCCCTCCAAAAGGGAGTAATAAGGTCGAGCTATATGGGTATATAACTAAACAAGCTATTAGTAGAGCAGAAGTGCAAGCCCCTGAAAGAAAACGAATAGCTTGCATGGCTGTTTTGTCTGAAGATACTCGTGATAGAGGAAAGCCATCATCATGGTCTGCTGCAATAGATCAACTTTCATCCGGTTCTGAAGATGAGGAACAGCGCTTATTTGTTTTGGCTGCAGGCAATATCACAGATCATAATCAAGTTACCAATTATCCCGATTCACTTATGAAGGATTCCATACATGATCCTGCCCAGTCTTGGAATGCAGTAACCGTTGGAGCATTTACTGAACTTACCACTATCACAGACTCGACACTAGGTGGTTATTCTGCGTTGGCTAACTCAGGTGAAATTTCACCATTTTCAACGACATCTTTAGAATGGGAAGACAATAAATGGCCGATAAAGCCAGAAGTTGTATTTGAAGGTGGAAATGTGGCTACAGATGCAAATAATTTTGCGACTGGATGTAACGATTTGTCTTTAGTTTCCACATACTATAAACCTCACAAACAATCTTTATATCCATTTAACATGACGAGCGCTGCTACAGCACAAGCAGCAAATTTTGCAGCACAAATACAAGCTCAATATCCTGATTATTGGCCAGAAACAATTAGGGCTTTAATGATTCATTCAGCAGAATGGCCAGATGCATTAAAAAAACAGTTTTCTCAAAATGATAGTAAAACAGAGCTTAAAAAAGTGCTTAGAGCATGTGGATATGGGGTTCCAAACTTAGAAAGGGCTATATATTGCGCCTCTAACAACTTAACCCTTATTGTCGAAGCAGAGATTCAACCTTTTGAAAAAAACGGTAGCTCATATAAAACAAAAGACATGCATTTATATGAGCTACCTTGGCCTAAAGAAGTTTTAGAGAGCCTTGGAGAGTCTGATGTTGAGATGCGAATAACGCTTTCTTATTTTGTAGAACCCGGGCCGGGCGAAATTGGCTGGAAAGATCGTTACCGTTATGCGTCTCATGCATTGCGATTTGATTTAAACTCTCCTGGAGAAATTAAAGATGATTTTGTTAAAAGAATTAATAAAAAATCCCGAAAGGAAAATGAGGGGCGCCCCGGTACTAATAGCCCATCAAAGTATTGGGTAATTGGTTCACAAAACAGAGATAAAGGTTCAATACATTCTGATATATGGAAAGGCCCAGCAGCTGATTTGGCTGATTCTAATTTAATTGCTATATCTCCTGTGGTTGGATGGTGGAGAGAAAGAAAGCATCTGGGAAAATATAATAAAATAGGACGTTATTCCTTGATTGTTTCAATCACAACCTCTGAACAAAATGTAGATATTTATACTCCTGTGAAAATAGCTGCTGAGGTTAAAACACCTATTGACGTTAAGTTATAAAACCAATTGATTTTTTCAATTGTCGCTTTGCTAGTGTCTAGGTAATTGAGATTATATGGATTTGCAAGATGGAAGATTGGTGTTGAATAATACTACTGGAATTACAAATGGCTTGCTGAATAAAATTTCTGTCCTCGCTGTTACTCGGCTGGAATGCTGATTAGTTTTTTTTGCCATCACTTGTCCCTCTGCTCATCAAACTTACCCTTCATCGTCGGATTGTTCTTCGTCAATTTCTTAACAGTCAAATCATCGGCTTTGTTATTAGCAAGCCTCAAATTGTTCTCTGAACCCAACAGCGCATCTTTGGTTTTCTGTAAATGGTCGATGGTTTTGTCGATTTCGGAGATGGCTGTTTTGAATTTTTTTGAGGCCAGTTCGTAGTTTCTGGCGAAGCCGGTTTTGAAGTTGTTCAGGTCTTCTTCGAAGTTGGTGATGTCGACGTTTTGGGATTTCATCAGGGCCAGTTCGGTTTTGTATTTGATGGCGTTTTCGGCGGCGTTTCTGATTAAGGTGATGATCGGAATGAAAAATTGTGGTCTGACCACGTACATTTTTGGGTAGCGGTGGGAGACATCGACGATGCCTGAGTTATACAGTTCGTTTTCGGGTTCCAGTAGGGAGACCAGTACGGCGTATTCGCAGCCTTTGGCGTTGCGGTCTTTGTCGAGTTTTTTAAAGAAGTCTTCGTTTTTCTTTTTGGTCGCGGTTTCGTCGTTTTCGTTTTTCATTTCGAACATGATGGAGACGATTTCAATGTCGGCCTCATCACTGTCTTTAACCGAGTCTCGAAAGATGTAATCGCCTTTGGTGCCAGCTGATGCATCGTTGTCTTTCTCGAAGTAGGCACGGGGAAAGGCGGTGGCGCGGATGCGGTTGAACTCGGTTTCGCAGTGCTGTTCTAAGGTTTCACCGACCATCTTGGTTGACAGGCGGGCTTTCATGTCTTGGAGTCGCTCTATGGTGTTTTCGCGGTCCTTGATTTGGGTTTCGTATTTTTCTTTAAGTGATTTTTCCGCCAATTGTTTTTCATACTGCGAACGCTCAAGGTTTCTTTTTAAATTCTGAACTTCAGATTCCTTGGCTGCTGCAGCTTTCTGCAATTCATTCATCAGTTTGGCCTCAGCCAGTTCAGTTGAGGTCTGCTTTTCATGGGTGGCTTGTTTCAGTTCATTCAGCAGATGATCTCGTTCTTTTTCAACGGCACTTAAAGCCTCTTTGACTGCCAACTGCTGTTTAACCTCAACCGTATCTAGCCTATTCATCAATGCTTTGATTTCGGCATCTTTGGCTGCGGCTGCTTTTTCCAGTTCGCTGGTGAGTTTGGTGGTCGCCAGTTCGATGGCACTTTGCTTTTCCTTTTCGGCCAACTCTAAACGTGCGTGTAACTGTTCATCGAACTCATGATCTCGAACTTGTTTAATGATATCCGCATACCCCGATTCATCAATCTTGAAGGCTTTGTTGCAGTGTGGACAAATGATTTCATGCATAAATTTATTTTCCCTTTCCCCTTTACGAAATCTAAAAAGACTCAAATGGTGTTCACAAACAATAATATTATCATATTTGAGTATTTTTTCAGTGTCTTTTTATGTGCATGTGATTTAAGTGAAGAGTCGTTACTTATAAAAAACACATTGGTTGATTTTAAACACGGTGATGCCACACTGCTTTACGGTTGTACTCATTACCAGGCAGGTGCATGGGAAAGAGGGTGAAATTTTTCGAACTTCATTCGAAGCAACTTTAGGGCCTAAGCCATTCCAACGGTTTTCCAATGGCTGGCTTATGGATTCCCGGGTCATAATAAGTGGGGCCTTTAAGGCAGCCCATGGATGACGTCTGTTTTGGTTATTTCGTTTCAATGCCGCTGCTTGTGTTTGGACTAAATTGCAATTTGAAAAGTGTGTGTCCCAGTTAATTTCAGTTAATTTCTATTTCGAATTTTTTGGTTTGGTTGAGACTGTATTATTGGGCTGCGCGGCGCTTAGCCCAATCTACCTTGCTAAATTGCAATGACTCTATTGCCTGGTTTATGGTTCACTGCTCTCACGGCCTACGGCATTCCAGTATCGCTTGTTGTACTTTGTCCAAGTCGCAATGTCCAATCACCTGGCCTACCGGCTCGGCTGGGCAAGAAAACGCGCCTGTAATTATTGCATTCACCACATCCATGTGGCTCGTAGACGGTGGTAGGGTAGTATTAATGACAAGGTGAATCAAAAACAACGCCTAGTTTTTTTTGATCCTGCAGTTACTTATAACAGTGCTTTGCGAATCATATTACCATAATTTTATTGCTTATTCACATATCCGCATATACAATTGCAAGTATGATGAATGCCACTGACTTTTTTAAAACCCTGAGTGATGCGACGCGTCTGCGTTGTTTGTTTTTGTTGTCGCAGTGTAAGAGCCTGTGCGTTTGTGACTTTATGGCCATTCTTGAGGCACCACAGTCGCGGATTTCGCGGCATTTTAAGGCTTTGCGGGATGCGGGTTTGGTGTTAGATGAGCGCAAAGACCAGTGGGTGCATTACCGGCTTAACCCTGAGTTGGCGCCCCAGTGGCGGGATATGTTGAAACAGAACATGAATCACATTCGGGGGCAACAGCCGTTTGTGCATGATTTGGAAAGGCTGAAGGTTTATCAGCGGGATGGGTGTTGTTGATGTTTGGTATTGCTATGAAGCCCAAACTTATTGGATGTAAAAGGTCGACTGAAGTCGACAACCCGATAAATGATTTTCGAGCTGCATTTGAAGCCGCTGCAAGGCTAACGGCATTCCAAAATCGATTGTTGTGCTTCGCTCGCCAACAGCAGGCCCCTTATGGGAATCGCAAGATCTTCATTGCTTGGCCTGTGGATCCCCGGATCACCAAAAGTAGGTTTTGAAGGCAGTCTGAGGACGGCAAATTTTTTATAAACGTTAACAGTGAGACAACTTAATGGATAAAAAAAATGTCTTGTTTTTATGTACGGGTAACTCTTGTCGGTCACAGATGGCGGCCGGTTGGTTGCGGCATTTGCAAGGTAATCAGTTCAATGTGTTTTCGGCGGGGATTGAAACCCATGGTTTGAATCCGCATGCGGTTAAGGTGATGGCGGAAGCTGGGGTGGATATTTCGGGGCATCGATCTAAGTTGTTGTCTGAGCTGGATGGTGTGGCATTGGATTATGTCATCACGGTGTGTGGTCATGCCAATGAAAGTTGTCCGTACTTTCCGGGTGACACAAAAGTAATTCATGTGGGATTTGCTGATCCACCGAAGCTGGCTCAGGGGTTTACCGATGAGGAGAGCAAACTGGATTGTTACCGTCAGGTGCGGGATGAGATTAGGGATTTTGTGCTGGGCATAGAGACGGTTTTGGGTGGTGGTTAAGTTGAAGCCCAAACAGTTTTGGTGGTTGTTTGGCGGCAGTTTTTTGTTGTCGATGTTGGGGGCATCTTTTGCAGTGTATTTGCGATTATGGGACGCTGTCATTGGCTTATTTAGACTGGATGTTGAAATCAATGGTTTGATTGTTTTGCAGACTTTGTTTCTTTGGCTGTTGTCTTTGTGGTTGCTGTTTTTGGCTTTGGGTTATGTGGGAATGATGGTGGTTAGGTTGGTTAGGAGTTGAGTTATTTAAGCCATCTGCGAATTGCAGAGGCGGCTTGAGACTAAAAGGTCTGCTGAATTCGACACCCAATAAATGATTTTCGGGCTGTATTCACTGCACTGAAGTTTAAGGTCACTGTGATGTGTTGAGTCAGTCGACAAAAGCAGGCGCCCTAATTGAAGTGTCTTCGGTTTACGGTAAGTGCAACCCGTACTGGTAGAGGCTTCGACAGGCTCAGTCGGCGTTTTTTAATTAGATTACGTCAGATTTATGAGATTCCTCCACTCACGGTCTACGGTATTACAAACAGGCTTCTTGTGCTTCGCTTAAACTGCCTGGTTGACATCGCCTGACCTTCGCTCGGTCGGAATGACAATGATTTTTTTAAGAGGAAACAATGGGATTATTTGAAAGGTATTTATCGGTTTGGGTGGGTCTGTGTATTTTGGCTGGGGTGGCTTTAGGGTATTTTTTTCCGGGCTTGTTCCAGCAGATTGCGACTTTGGAATATGCGCATGTGAACCTGGTGGTGGCGGTGCTGATTTGGGTGATGATTTACCCGATGATGGTACAGGTGGATTTCACCGCGGTTAAGGATTCAGGGAAGAATCCGCAAGGTTTGATTTTAACGCTGGTGATTAATTGGTTGATTAAACCTTTTTCAATGGCGGCTTTGGGCTACTTATTCTTTAAGGTTCTGTTTGTGCCTTGGGTCGATCCACAAACGGCCAATGAATACATCGCCGGGATGATTCTGTTGGGTGTGGCGCCATGTACTGCGATGGTGTTTGTGTGGTCCCAATTAACCAAGGGCAATCCCAATTACACGTTGGTGCAAGTGTCGGTCAATGATGTGATCATGATTTTTGCTTTTGCACCTATTGCGGCGTTTTTACTGGGGATTAATGACATCGAGATTCCGTGGCAGACTTTGGTGTTGTCGGTGTTGTTGTATGTGGTGCTGCCGCTGGTGGCTGGTGCCATCACGCGTAAAGTGATGCGCAATCGGATTGATGGCATATTGGCATCTTTGAAGCCTTGGTCGATGATAGGCTTGTTGGCAACGGTGGTGTTGTTGTTTGGTTTTCAGGCAGAAAAAATCATCAACCAGCCAACGGCGATTGTGTTGATTGCGATCCCTTTGTTGCTTCAGACTTACGGGATTTTCTTTGTTGCTTATTTTATCGCCAAGCGCATGCGCTTAAGTTATGACATCGCGGCACCGGCTTGTATGATTGGTACTTCTAACTTTTTTGAATTGGCGGTGGCGGTGGCGATTTCTTTGTTTGGCTTGAATTCGGGCGCGGCTTTGGCCACGGTGGTTGGGGTGTTGGTGGAGGTGCCAGTGATGTTGTCCTTGGTGGCTTTTGCCAATCGAACGCAGCATTGGTTTGATTGACTGCAATAAGTAGATTCCCGCCTGCGGGGGAATGACGGATATAGATTATGAATACAGAATTACCTAACATCGATGCGGAAAGCGTTCAAAAGATTGATCAAGATACTTTGTTCAATAACCAGATATCTACGCATGCACCGCGAATTTTATTGCTGTATGGTTCATTGCGCGAACGGTCTTTCAGCCGGTTGGCGACGGAAGAAGCGGCGCGGATTTTGCGGTATTTTGGGGCTGAAACTAAAACTTTTGACCCGCATGGTTTGCCGCAACCCGATACCAATGATGGTTCACATCCCAAGGTTCAGGAGTTGCATGAGTTAGTGAATTGGTCTGAGGGTATGGTCTGGTGTTCGCCAGAAAGACATGGTTCAATGACTGGTATCATGAAGTCACAAATCGATTGGATTCCATTGTCTATCGGAGCGGTGCGCCCAACCCAAGGCAAAACCCTGGCAGTAATGCAGGTCAATGGTGGCTCACAATCATTCAACACGGTGAATCAATTGCGTGTGTTGGGTCGGTGGATGCGGTTGTTGACCATTCCAAATCAATCCTCGATACCCAAAGCCTGGCTGGAATTTGATGACAATGACCGGATGAAGCCTTCGTCTTGGTATGATCGCATTGTTGATGTGATGGAGGAATTGGTTAAGTTCACCTTGCTGACTCGCGACATCAAGGAACATTTGGTTGATCGCTATTCGGAACGCAAAGAAGATTTGGCAGAATTTAAAAAACGCATCAGTCAACGAACCACTGATTAAAAAAATTATATGAGGGCAAGTCTGTTGACCCAATTGGTTTAAATGTGCCGGTGTCAGAGCTGCTGAAGGGCACGAAAACCAATCAATTTACGGTAATTTCACTTAAAATCATCTATCATTCGATCCAAGCACAGTATTTGCTGTTTTGGGGCCGTGAACAAGGCAGGGTCGCTCCATCCGGGCAACAACTGTGCGATCAATTAAATTGGAAATAATATGAAAACAATCACTTCGTGGGTTTTGATGGCCCTCTCTACAGTAGTTTTGGCTCAGCCAGTACCTGATTCACCACCCAAAGAACATGAGTTTAAGTTGGGGTTGGCTGCGGTCACCAGTGAGTCTGGCTACATAGGCGGCAAAAGTCAGAACAAAGTATTCCCAGCGATTGATTACCAGAACAAACGGTTTTATGTACAAGCCGGGGACATGGGGTTTAATCTGGTTGATGAAAAAAGTTGGGAAGTGGATTTGGGTTTGGGCATCAACTTGATTGGTGACACAGAACGTGGTGACAGTCGGTTGTTACAAGATTTACCGAAATTAAGTTTGCCGTTGAATGCTTTTGTGTCGGCAATGTATAAATCGCCCATTGGTGTATTTAAAGTCAAACACAACCATGAAATCAACAACAAACACAACGGCAATTCTTCCAGCATCAGTTATGCTGCACCGATATTCAGGGGCAAGTGGCTGGTCATGCCACAACTGAGTTATGAGCATTACAGTGCTGAAGTGGTGAATTACTTTTTCGGCGTGAATGCCATCGATGCCACGGCTGAAATACCAGCCTACTCAACGGGTTCTGCACGAGCCGTGAGCCTCAGTGTATTGGCCTTGTATGAGATGAATGAACAATGGTCATTTGTGGGTAACTTACAAAATGAATACGCTGGCAGCGAAATCAGCGACAGTCCCTTAGTGGATGACGACCAACGGCTGTCGTTATTTGCTGGGTTTTTGTACAAAATTTTCTGATCCGGCGAAGACTTATGCCATCATTGCATGGTCAAAGGTGTTGTAACAGCTCGGCAAAGTGATGAATTTCAAAATCATGGTCGTTGAGCGGCTGTGGTTGTTGGTGTAAGTTGTACCAACAGGTGCGCATGCCGTAATTGGCCGCGCCTTGAATGTCACAGCGGTAATTGTCACCCACCATCAACACTTCCCCAGGCTCTTCCCAGCCCATTAACTCACAGGTATGGGCAAAGATTGCAGCATCGGGTTTAGCCACGCCCAATTCTTCAGAAATCACCAAGGCACCGAAATGTTGTGCTATGGAGCTGCTACTTAATCGTGGTTTCTGCACCCGCGCCAAGCCATTGGTGATGATGGCCATCTCACAATGTTTGGCAAGTTCAAGCAAGGTAGTCTCGACCTGTGGCAGTAACTGCTGTTGCACGGCCAATTGATCCAAATAATAACTGCTGAATGATTCAGGCGCTGCAGCTTGGCCAATGAATTCAAACAGCTGTGCAGTGCGTTGTTGTTTGAGTTGGTCAATGGTGATGCTGCGGTTATCTAGTTGTTGCCATAATTTGACATTGGTGCGGCGGTAGAATTCAAGCAAGCCTGCGGGCGTGGGTAGGTCAAAGTGTTGTAGGCTGTTGATTAAAGCGGCGGCTTCTGCTCGATTAAAATCAAACAAAGTGTTGTCCGCATCGAAAATCAAACGTTGAAACTTAAGCACTTAAAACCCCACGATCCAACAGGTTTTGTTTGATGTCTTGCAAAGTTTCGTGCAGTGGTGTGATGCGGTAAGCCAAGTCCTGTTTTGCCTTGGCGCTGAGCGTCATGTATTGGTGCGAAATCAGTTGCAATGATTCGGGGGTTAAATCTGGCGGGTTTTGGCTGATATAGCCAATGGCTGATTTGAGCTTGGCCACCAGTTTAATCAGTTGTTGTGGCTTGTGTTTTTTAGTGACATTCAAATTAAATGCCTGGGCCACCTGGTCTATGAATTGTTCAAAGTTCAGGTTGTGTCCGCCCAAGATATAATTTTCGCCTACCTGACCATGTTCAGCGGCCAAAATACAGCCACGTGCCACATCCCTGACATCGACAAAGGACCCAGCACCAACTGGCAGCGTGGGCAGCGCATCATTGATCAGCATTTTAAACAAGCGAATCCAATTGTGCTGGTCATCGGGGCCAATGATGTGTGTTGGGTTGACCACCAAAGCATTCAGTTTGTTGGCATGTTCTTTGACGATTTGTTCAGCCAAGCTTTTGGTTTTGACGTAGTTGACCCAACTGGTTTCGCCTGTTTGTGGGGTTTGTTCGGTGAGTTCGGCCATGCCTTGATGGTCCACTCCAAAAGTGGTGATGGACGAGATGAAGATGAACTTTTTGGCTGACTGTTGACTGGCCACATGAATCAAGTTCAGGGTGCCCAGCACATTGGTTTTGGTTTGGAGGGCATTGTGTCTGCTCCAGGTGTTGGTGTCTGCTGCGGTATGAAATAAACAGTCAACTTGGGCAGGCAGTACAGCGGCCATGGAATCGATATTGAGCAAATCAGCAACCACATAGTTAACCCCATGAATTGCATTTTCTGGTATGCTTCGACACATCGCGGTTACCTGCCAGCCAGCTTGTTGCAGTTGTTGGCACAAGTGTTTGCCTAGAAATCCCGTTGAGCCAGTCACGAAAGCAGTTTGAGTCATGGTATCAGGTTCCGTAAAAACAACTGATTTTAAACCATGCGAAGCAGAAGAAGAAACAACCAAGGTGAAATCATGCCAGCCATGCCATTCAAAAGACACATCAGTCAAACCATCAAATTATCTTTGCCGCTGATTATCAGCCAAGTAACCATTGTGGCCATGACCTTTGTTGATACAGTAATGGCTGGGCGTTTGGGTTCAATTACTTTGGCAGCGGTTGCTGTTGGCAGTTCTTTGTGGTCCACAGCAATCTTATTTGTGTTTGGTATTTTAATGGCCATTCCGCCAACGGTATCGACCATGGATGGTGCCAACCAGCATGAGAAAGTGGCACCTTTTATCCGTCAGGCACTGTGGTTGGCGGTGATACTTGGTTTGGTTTTTACTGTGGTTATTTTGAAGATGGGGCCCCTGTTTACCTTGTTCAAAACCCAGGCCGAAGTGATTCCTGAAGCCGAAGCCTATTTGCATGCGTTGTCTTGGGGGGTGTTGCCGCTGTCGATTTTTGTGACCTTCCGGTATTTGGCTGATGGCTTGTCAATCACCAAAACCACCATGTACGTCAGTTTTATTGGTTTGATGTTGAACATCCCGTTGAACTACATTTTGATGTTCGGCAAATTGGGCTTTCCGGCTTTGGGTGCACAAGGGTGTGGGTATGCCACGGCGACGGTCATCACCGCGCAGATGTTGGCTTACATAGTCATCACCCACAAACATAAAATCATCGGCTCATACAAAATATTTGGTCAATTCGATCGGCCCAACTGGCCTGAAATTGGGCGTTTTTTTAAGTTGGGTTTTCCGGTGGGTATGTCGATGTTTGCAGAGGTGGGATTCTTCTCTATCATCACTTTATTGGCCTCTTCATTGGCCACCGAAACAGTGGCTGCACACCAAGTGGCTTTGAACTTTGCTTCACTGTTGTTTATGGTGCCGTTGGGCCTGTCGATGGGCATCACCATTCGGGTGGGCAATGCTGTGGGGCGCAACCACCCGGTTGATATCAAGAATGCCGGTTTTTATGGCATCTCATTGGTGCTGATCACTCAAGTCATTGCGGCTTCTGTTACGGTGTTGTTTGCACCGCAAATTGTTGGCCTGTACACCAAGGATGCGGCTGTGGCTTCGATTGCCATCGGTCTGTTGTTTTATGCCGCCGTATTTCAATTGTCAGATGGTCTGCAAGTGGCCGCAGCTGGTGCTTTGCGTGGCATTAAGGACATGAATTTCATTATGCTGAGTAACATCTTTTCATTCTGGATGTTGGGCTTTGTCACGTCTTGGTACCTGTGTTTTGAACGGGGTTTAGGCGCCCCTGGTTTGTGGATGGGCATCATCGTGGGTTTATCTGCTGCTGCAGTATTGAACATGTTTCGATTTAAATTCAAAACCAAGTTAAAAGTTATGCATGATTGACCTTTTTATGGGTTGAAAAAAGGGTGAAATGCCGGCCTTACTTGTAGCGAAAAATCAGGTTCATTTGCTAAGTCATTGATATTGTATAAGGTAAAAAATTAAAGCAATATTGTGCTTGCCAGCAGCTGAAAAAGTGCGATATTATTCTATCGAAGAGAGAGTAGTATCGGGGAGATATTTGAGCGTTAAACAACCGCTCAAAACTTAAATTGTTAGTCATCTATTTAATTACCAACGAGTCATATGCAGCCTTCAGATCAGCAACCAAATCAAGCCACACCAGCGCAAACCACAGAACCACAAAACCCAACCGTCGACACCAGTGAAACCAATAACCCGAACGCCAGATTCAAAGTAATCAGACGCAACGGCAAAGTCACTGCCTACGACTCATCCAAGATTCAAGTCGCCATGACCAAAGCGTTTTTGGCCGTTGAAGGTGGGCAAGCAGCCGCCTCAAGACGAATCAGAGAAACGGTGGAAAAGCTGGCCGAACAAGTACATTATGCTTTGTTTCGTCACATGGGTGACAGCGGAACAGTGCACATTGAAGACATTCAAGACCAAGTCGAATTGGCCATGATGCGTGCGGCTGAACACAAAGCGGCCAGGAACTATGTGCTGTACCGTGAAAAACAAAACGAAAAACGCGCAAGGGCCAAAGCCAAAGCGGATAAAAATGATCCCTCTCCAGTAACTGCCCCTGATGTGTTGCATGTGGTTGATAAGCAAGGTAACCGCAAACCATTGGATTTTGACCGCATTGATACTTTGGTCACTGAAGCGACCCGAGGGCTCAAAGGGGTGACCAAGGAGATGGTCATGAAAGACGTACGCCGTAATTTATTTGATGGCATGGCAGAAGAAGATGTCAATGCCTCTTTGACCATGTCTGCCCGGGTGTTGATTGAAAAAGACCCGAATTATTCACAGGTTACAGCCCGTTTGTTATTGGATGGCATCCGCGCCGAAGCTTTGAGTTTTATTTATGGCATGCAGAAAACCGCCACCCAAAAAGACATGACAGAGGTGTACCCAGAATATTTTGGTAAATACATCCAACGTGGTGTTGAGTTGAACCTGTTGGATTCCGAGTTGGCACGCTACGACATCGAACGTCTGGCCAAGGCGATTAAACCTGAACGTGATAAAAAGTTCACTTACCTTGGTTTACAGACCTTGTTTGATCGATACTTTATTCACATGGGTAAAACGCGCATTGAATTACCACAGGCTTTCTTTATGCGTGTGTCTATGGGTTTGGCCATCAATGAAATTGATCGCGAAGCCAGAGCGATCGAGTTTTATGACTTATTAAGTTCATTTGACTTTATGAGCTCCACCCCAACCTTGTTCAATTCAGGCACCCTCAGACCGCAGCTTTCCAGTTGCTATTTAACCACTGTGCCAGATGATTTGGATGGCATTTTCAGTGCCATCAAAGACGATGCCATGTTATCTAAATACGCCGGTGGTTTAGGCAATGATTGGACGCGGGTGCGTGGTATGGGTGCACACATCAAAGGCACCAACGGCGAATCACAAGGTGTGGTTCCGTTTTTGAAAGTGGCCAACGACACCGCTGTTGCGGTCAACCAAGGTGGTAAACGCAAAGGTGCCATGTGTGCCTATTTAGAAACTTGGCACATCGACATGGAAGAGTTTTTAGAACTGCGTAAAAACACCGGTGATGACCGCCGCCGCACACATGACATGAACACAGCCAACTGGATTCCTGATTTATTTATGGAGCGGGTGGCCAACAACCAAAGCTGGACTTTATTCTCACCAGAAGAAGTGCCAGAATTACACGATTTATACGGCAAAGCATTCAAAGCCCAATACGAAGCCTATGAACAACAGGCCGCAGAAGGCAAAATCAGGAACTTCAAAAAAATTGAAGCCAATGACCTGTGGCGCAAAATGTTGAGCATGCTGTTTGAAACAGGACATCCGTGGATGACCTTCAAAGACCCTTGCAACATCCGTTCACCACAACGCCATGTTGGGGTGGTGCATTCGTCCAACCTATGTACAGAGATCACTTTGAATACTTCGGATGAGGAAATTGCGGTGTGCAACTTGGGTTCAGTTAATCTACCGCATCATGTCACTGAAAAAGGCATTGATCACAAAAAACTGAAGAAGACCATCACCACCGCCATGCGCATGTTGGACAACGTGATTGATTATAACTTTTACTCGGTACCACAGGCCCGACGATCTAACTTACGTCACCGCCCAGTGGGCTTGGGTTTGATGGGTTTCCAAGATTCGCTGTACATCCAAGACATGGCCTATGCCACTGAACAAGCGGTGCAGTTTGCTGATGAAACCATGGAAGCGGTGTCGTATTACACCATTGAAGCATCCAGTGATTTGGCAGCTGAACGCGGTACTTACCCGTCTTATGAAGGCTCATTGTGGTCGCAAGGCATTTTACCGATTGATTCTGTGGAATTATTGAAGCAAGAACGTGGTCAGTTCATTGATCAAGACCAAAGTGTCAGTATGGATTGGGATGATTTGCGAGAAAAGGTGCAAGCCCAAGGCATGCGTAATTCCAACACCATGGCGATTGCACCAACTGCCACCATTTCTAACATTTCAGGTGTTTCACAATCGGTTGAGCCGGTGTATCAAAACTTGTTTGTTAAATCCAATCTATCGGGTGAATTCACCGTCATCAATCCGTACTTGGTTGAAGACTTGAAAGCTTTGGATTTATGGGATGATGTGATGGTCAATGACCTGAAATATTTCGATGGCAGCGTACAGCCGATTGATCGGGTGCCTGCGCATTTGAAAGCCAAATACGCCACTGCTTTTGAGGTGGATCCTCGTTGGCTGGTTGAAGCCGCTTCCAGACGCCAAAAATGGATTGACCAAGGTCAGTCATTGAACCTGTACATGGTTGAGCCTTCTGGCAAGAAATTGGATTCATTGTATAAACTGGCTTGGGTGCGTGGTTTGAAAACCACCTACTACTTGCGCTCAATTGGTGCCACACACGTTGAAAAGAGTGTGGATGCCAGCTCAAATAAGGCGCCAGTTGCAGACACACCACAACCGGGTTCGGCAGCACCGAAAGCCTGTTCTATCCTTGAGCCGGATTGCGAAGCCTGTCAATAGGGCCAGGGCGACATAAATTGATGACAAAGTGACTTGCAACCATGTGTTCAAGTCACTTTTTAACTGCCCCGAATTGTGCAAGACCAAAAGTGAAGTGTTTGCCAACGGGGCAACTGAACAACTAACTGTAATTGAACTGAACTCAAGAACACTCAGGAGTAAATAAACATGATGAATTGGGACGATCCGCTTGGCATGGATGAAAATAAAAAGGATAAACAGCCTCAAGTTGCACCGCCAGAACCAGTAAAATCATCACCAACAGACAAGCCCGCTGAATCTGCCGCAGCTGACCCAACTGACGCTAAAGCAGTGCATGAGTCCGCTCAAAGTTATGCTGAAAATGCCATGAGCAGTGTTGAACCGGTTCGTGCTGAAGACAAAAGAGTGATCAATGGTTTAACCGATGTGAATCAGTTGGCGCCATTTAAATACCCCTGGGCCTGGAAATTTTTCCTCAATGCCAACAAGAATCATTGGACGCCGCTTGATATCAACATGACTCAAGACGTGCATGATTACAACAAGTCTCTGACCGAAGATGAAAAGCATGTTTACCAAAATGTGTTGTCATACCTGACTACATCTGACATTTTGGCGATGCGTAACATTGGCTTGGCGGTGATGGAAAAAATGACCGCGCCAGAGTTACAAATTTACCAGGCGCGTCAGGTGTATGAAGAAGCTTTGCATACGTGGACTTACCAGCATTGTATAGAAACCATTGGTTTAGACCAAGGTGAAATCTACAACCGCTACCGCGTGATTCCAGAAATCAATCAAAAAATTCAAGTGGCCAACCGCCGCCTGAATTCAGTCATGCGTCCAGACATCGACTTAACTGATAAAGACGAACTGGAAAACTTCACTTTGGCTTACATGTTCTTTGCTGCGGTGTTCGAAGGTTGTTGGTTCTATAACGGTTTCAGTCCAATTTTTGCCCTGCAAAGACGTGGGCTGATGAAAGGCACTGCCGAACAATTACAGTACATCATGCGTGATGAAGTGATGCATTGTTCATTCGGTATCCGTGTGGTGAAACAAATCATCGAAGAGAACAACGTCAAGCTCGACCCAGTCAAAGTCCGTCAAATGTGGGATGAGTCAGAAGCCGCCGAATCAACCTACGCCAAATTCTTACTGCGCCGTCCCATCCTCGGCTATTCGGCTGAAGACCACTCAGAACAGTTCCGTTACATCGCCAACAGACGTGCCCGCCAACTGGGCATCGAAGAACCCTTCCCCGGCGCCGAATGTACCCTGCCATGGCTGGACGAACAATCCAACCTGCGCAAAGAGAAAAACTTCTTCGAAACTCGAGTGACCGAATACCAAACCGGTGGTGCGTTGAGTTGGGATTGATTAAATAAATCGTAAAGCGTCAAATAAGTTGAATTTTCTAAGCTCATAAAGTGAAATTCAGCGATACATAAGTTGAAATTAAGCCCGTATTTTTCGGGCTTTTTTTAGCTTTACAATATTACTAAATTTGCAGAATCTCTGTTAAATATTACTTATTATTAGTTAAAAAACTTTCATACTTTTCAATAATTTCATCTTTTTTATTTAATGCATACTTCGACTTTAAAGATAATAATAATTTGTCTCGAACCGTGGTAATACCCCCATTTTTAACTGTTGCCAAAAACAGAATTCATGCGGCCATTAAGGGAGGTCGCCCACCATTTGCCT
>CANNAM010000023.1 GCA_947502595.1 uncultured Marinicella sp.
CGTTTCGTGATAGAATTTGAAGATCGCTTAAGCGATTATATTTGAGATGGCAGATACACAGAATTATTTACAGGGTCGCTTTTGGGGATTTTTCAGGTAATAGTTTGGAAACTGTTTAAATAGACGGGTAATGACAATGCTCTGAAATATTAATTGATTTGCCAGCTGAAATCATATTGGAAAGTTTCTTCCCCTCTTTTTCAACCCCAAACACCAACAAACTACCCATTCAGCCATATTGTCATGACATTTTTTGATAATTTCATTACCAAAGTTCCTGTTTTTCAGGGGTTTGTGCTTTGTTTTGTATTATCTACCAAAGACAGCTGAAAATTTAGTGCATTAATAACCTAACACACGTTTTACACTTGCAATTTGTGGGTTGGCTTGAAACATCTAATAGAATTGTTGGCTCAGGCCTAGTTTTTGTGCCAGCTGTTTTGTGATAAATTTCTGTATTTACGAAGGACTTTAAGAACGAGTATTAACTGGTTCATGGTTTTACATTCAATTTAATTATTTCAACTTATTGACTGTATATGTTTATAACAAGCCCATGAACTTTATTGCTGGTTTATTTATAGTTGAGCACTAAAAATAATTTTTCCTGTTTTCTTAAAATCAACAATACCGAAGGTTTGTTAGATTTTTTATTTGATAAGATTCTTGATTTAAACTCATTTAAACTATGGAACTCATATTTGCCTTGTTTTAGTATTATGTCACCAGTTTGTAACCCAGCACCCTTAATATTTTCTTCATCTATGTAGGTCACAGTCAATGTGAAATCAAAACCTTCATTGTTTGATATAATAGAAGATGTTACATCTACATGAAATCCTATATCACTTTTTTTGTAGTCACTAATTTTTTGTTTGGCTAAAACAGTAAATCTACTATCTGGATAGAGTTTAATAAATTTGCTGTAAGAATCTGGAGAGTTGATATAAAGGGCTTCATCCCAAGCATCTTTTTCAATTTCATTTTTTAATAATGATACTTTGTTAACTGCTTCATTTTTAAATTGGCTATTGGGGTAAGATGTTATAAATTCCTCGTATGCTGTTATATTATTTTTATCAACTACAGCGCTCCAGGCTAATTTTTCATCTTCAGCTTTCTTTTTAAATTCACGAATATTTAAAATCTTATTCTCAACCTCATTAATATATAGGCCTTTAGGGAAATTTTTTGCGTAATTATGAAGCTTGTCGATGTCCCCTTGAGCCTCACTCCAGGCAGTCGTGTCTCTTTCATCTGCTGCTATTTTTGCCAATCGTTGTTTTTCAGTCTCTGCTGCTTGTTGAGCTTGAAGGATACTGACTATTTTATTGTCTACTTGATCGATGAACTGACCACCAGGATAGTTATTTGCGTAGCTTTGTAGTTTTGATATATCGCCTTGGGCGGCGTTCCAGGAAGCGGTGTCTTTCTTATTGTAGGCTGATTGAAGGCTGTTGATGAGGACTTGGTCAGCTTTGCCAGTTACTAGGATGTTTTGTTTGGTTTCAAAGTCTTTGATGGCGGCTTCGGTTCGGGCATCAAAAGTGCCATTGCTTGGAACTTGGTAGCCGAGTTTGACCAATAACTTTTGCGCTTTAGTGGTGAGGTTGCCGAGTTCTTCTTTAAGCTTTGTGAGTTGTCTGGTGGCTGTTGTGTTATTTATACCTTCTGGGTATTTATCCAAGTAGGCTTGATAGCTGGTGATGGTGTTTATTTGTTGGGCTGTTTGCCATGCTTGCTGTTCTTCTTGTAAGGCTTTTTCTTTGGCTTGTTTTTGTTTTTGTTGTTCAGCTTCTGCAGCGATGCGTTGTGTTTCGGCTATTTGTTGTTGTTCGGTGTAGTAGTTGTAGCCGTAGTAGCTGGCGGTGGTTGTGCCCGCTAGTAGTATGAATGTGGCTGCGTATTTGGGGATATTGCTTTTTCCTTTGGGTTGGATGCCAGCGTGATGAGATTCCCGCAGTCGCTGCGCTCCTTCGGAATGACGGTTGTTATTTTGTACTCGGTCGGAATGACGTGAATTCGATAAGGTTCCCGACTGCTCGGGAACGACGGAATCTTTATTTTTAAAGCGGTCTTTGGGGTTGACTTTCACTGTGCCGGTGCTGGTCTTTTCGCCGGTTAGCATGGCAAGGACTTCTGTTGCGCTTTGGGGGCGTTTCTTTTGGGGGATGTTCAGGCACTGGTCGATGACTGAGAGTAATTTGTCAGAGTATTTACCTTGGTGGGTTTGGCTTAGTGGTTTTAGTGGGTCAGGTTCTTCTTCGAAGATGGCATTAGACCTGTCTGGGCTTTCTACAGGTGGTTTCCCGACTATCAATTCATAGGCGGTGGCACCCCAGGCATATAGATCGGATGCTGGTGATTGTTTGGCCTTAGAAGAATACTGTTCTGGTGGCGCGTAGCCCATTGAGATAATGGCGCTCATGGATTTACTTTGTTCGCCGAGCGCGTAGCGTGCTGCGCCGAAGTCGATGAGCATGGGTTCGGCATTTTTACGTAGGTAGATGTTACCGGGTTTTACATCTCTGTGAAGTAAACCTTTTTCATGCACGGCTTGCAGGCCTTTGAGGATCGGAACTAAGTAACCTTTTAATTCTGTTTCTGGCATGCCGCCTTTAAAGCCGGTGCGCTTGAGGTAATCGCTTAAATCCTCGCCTTCTTCGTAGTCCATAACCATGTAAGCGGTGCCGTTCATTTCTAGGAAGTTACTGACTCGAACAATGTTGGGGTGTTTGAATTGGGCTAATGTTCTGGCTTCATCTAAGAATCTTTGTAAACCGTATTGATAATCATTAACTCGTTCACTTTGCGGATTTAAAGTGATGCTGTCATTGGCTCGCACGCCCATCTCTGAGGGAAAGTATTCTTTAATCGCGACTTTTTGTTTCAGTCGTGTGTCTTCTGCAAGATAGGTGACGCCAAAGCCACCTTTACCTAATAAGTCGGTGATGGTGTAGTGCTCTAATTCTGTGCCTATGGGCAGGTGTGTGACGATGCCTTGGTTCATGTTATTCCTCTTTTTTTTAGTTCACTTCCAACTCTACTCGACGGTTGAGTCTATGGTCTGCATCGGCGTCGCCAAAACTGAGCAATTGTGATTCGCCTTTTCCGGCTGTACTGATACGGTGGCGTAGTGATGAATCAGATTGGGTGATGTAATTTGCGACCGCTTGGGCTCTTCTTTGGCTTAGGTTCATGTTATAACTTTCATCGCCGATTTTATCTGTGTGACCGATAAAGTTTAGGTTCTTATTTTTCATTGAACCTGAGTTCATCGCGGTGATGATGGATTGAACTTGGTTTCTGCCTTGGGCTGTTAGGATGTCGCTGTTGAAATCAAATAAAATGGAAACATCTAGTTTCGGTTTGATTTTAATGCCTCTCGCAAGGATTGAGCGGGTTGCTGTGAGTGAGCAAGCGATGGTTTTACTGTCTAATGTTTTCCCTTGAATGGATTCGTAGAGCTTTTTGCGCAGATTTTGGTGGGTGTTTTTTGCTGATTCGAAAGTCGATAATTCTGCGATTCTTTGACTGGCTTCACAGGTATCTTGATTGGCTAATGCGATTTCTGATTTTGCGGTTAGCCAATGGATTTTGGCATCGGGGTTTTTGACGAGTTTTAGATCAACTGCTACATCAAGTGTATCTTCTGCATTCTTTGTTTCACCTAATTGGTTATAAACTTTGGCCAACTGCAAATAATTAGTTAGATTATCACATTCAAAATTTGCATCTTCCAGTTGTGACCTTTGTGTGTCTAGATCTGTCGATAGAGATGCTGTGCCAATGGCTTCACATGCAAAAGCTGTGTTCAGTTGAAAACTGGCCATTATCATAAAGATTGTTTTTTTCATAATTTGTCCTTGTTGTTGATATTAACTATGACGGTCATTTACTTTATTTTAACAAACATTTGTACAGTGATGTTATCGCTGTTGGGTGAGGCACGTTTTTTAGATAATTTAACCAACTTGTTCAGATGTTTTTCACTGGATTTTTGTGCCAGTTTTTGTAGTTCGTCGTTCGTTATATGTTCCCAGAAACCGTCTGTGCATGTCAGTAGAATTTCGCCTTTGTTTAATCTAGGATGTTGTTTTATGCTGGCTTCAACGATTTTTTCTGCGCTGATGCTTTTAGTGAGTTTACCTTGTTCTGAATGCGTACCCATGTCCTCTTCTGCCACTTCACCATGATCAACCAGCATTTGTACTACCGAATGATCTCGGGTGCGCCACAACCGACCTGATTTGGGAGAAACTGCCATGACACGCGAATCACCAACATGAGCTGTTAATACTTTTGCATTATCTATCCAAGCTAATGCCATGGTGGTGTGAGCATCTTGGGCTTCGGAATGATTCTTTAATCCATCATGGGTGAGTTTCAATGCTTTCTGTATGTGTTGTGTGAATTGTTCTTTATTCAATTGTTCATTTATAACAGGTGAAAAGGTTTCTCGCATCTTTTGGCACAGAATTTTAGAGGCTATTTCCCCAGCTTGATGACCGCCTAAGCCATCAGCAGAGCATAACAAATGATGATGATCAGAATTGAGGCTTTCATGATAATCTTGGTTAACTTTTCTATCGCCGACATTGGTGACTGAGGTTGTTGATTTGGTTTTTTTAAAGAAGTTAAACATAGTTTTATAAGGACTTAATTGGTTTGTATGCCAAGTTCATTTAATCTATCTGTGGCAGGTTGATATCCTAATTGAGATGCTTTTTTATAATTTTTAATTTTTTCTTCTTCATTTGCGGGCACTCCTTTTTCACCATAATAAAAAATAGCTAAATTATAATAGGCAGGCGCATAATCCTTTTCAGATGCTTTGGTGTACCATTCAAAAGCTTTTTGATAATTTGTTGAAACGCCTAAACCGCTTTCGTTTAGATAGCCTATATAATTCATGGCGAAAGGATCACCGAGATTTGCTGCTTGTTTATACCAATTTATTGCTTCTGCATACTTTTTTTCTGAAATTGCAGCATTGCCTTTTTGGTTAAGTGAATTTATTTGAGATGAATTAAAACCAATTAAGGTACTTACATTAACTTGAATACCTTTAGTTTTAAGTACGTCCATAGCTATTTGATTTCCTAAACTTGCTGATTTTTGATACATTTCATATGCTTTAGGTATATTTTTAATAACACCTGAACCGGATTCATACAATGTGCCAACGTTATAAATTGCAGTGGGGTGATTCTGATCTGCAGCTTTTTTATACCATTGGTGAGCTTTATTGTGATTCTGTGAAACACCTAAGCCATTGTGATAAAGATAGCCTAAATAAGTTTGAGCATGCGTATCTCCTAAGTTAGCTGATTTTGTAAATAGATTAAATGCGATTTCATATTTTTCTTCATATAAAGCAGCATTTGCTTTTTTGTTATTTAAAACTATTGTCGCTGCGCTTAGTAGTGCTGGTTTTGTATAGGTAGCATTGTTAGATGGGGAAGAAAAGTAAAAATCACCTGTTGTGGCATTATTAGACCAAGTGAGTTGTTTACCTCTAGATTCGTCTAATACACCAGATCTAGTTAACTTAAAAACTTGTTCGAGGGTTTTTCCTTTGGTTTTAATGTTTTGGAGAATGTGTTTTGTAAATAAACCATTTCTCCCCGTTCCATCGGCAGCTTTTCTTCCTGGTGAAGTTCCATAGGCGATAAACATGCCACTGGCAACATCATTGAACGCACCCCAACCACCTGTGGCTGATCTATCTCTTTTGGGTAACGGGTTATTCCTACAAGCATCAAGAATGACGATATTCATGCGGTTTCTGGCATATTTCATTCGTGAGGTGATTTTATTTAAAGGAACACCTTCATCCCTTGCATCTTCCTGATAATCCATTTCGGCATCTACAGGTACTAAATAATTGCTGCCTTCGACTTCAAGCCCATGTCCCGCATAATAAAAGAGGCCGATGGTTTCTTCTTTATCACCAGCGGATAATTTATCATCAAATAAACGAACTTTTGCACTCATCTGTTTTTTGGTGAGGTTAATTCCAGATATAACCTCAAACCCTAGAGAAGTTAATGTAGCGCTCATGTCATTGGCATCATTAACTGGGTTGGATAAAGAACCCATGCTAGATGAGTAGGTTGAATTTCCTATTATTAGTGCAATTCTACGTTCTGCATAAGCCTCATGACCTTCAAACAATAATATTATCATTAAAGTAAATATTCTGAAATGTGTTTTGCTATTCATAAATTCATTCCATGCTATTTTTCAAACACAAAACTATTATTGAGATATATTGCAATTTTTTCTTTGTTTTGTTATTGAATGTTGAGCGCAGTTCACGTTTAAACTATCTGGTTAATCTAATATATAAATTATGTTATAAATCATCACTAAGAACTACTCTAAAGCCAATTGCTAAATTACGATAATAAGAACGTTCTTTAGATTCACTACTTGCGTGTATTCGTCCTACATTATTTTGCCAAGATCCACCCATATAGGCATAGAAAGCAGGTTCAGAACAGTTGCCTGTTTTGCTATTTTCGTTGTTTCGATTATCATTATTTTTCTTCGGCCAACAGTCATCAACCCATTCCCATACGCTACCAAACATATCATATAGGCCAAATTTGTTTGGAGAATATGATTTAACCGGTTTAGTATTTAAAATACGACCACATTGATAATCAAACCAGTTTCCATAATGTGCTTGATTGCAATTCATCTCATTATCTACATTACCAATTGAAAGTTCTGAGCCTATTGCAGCAAACTTCCATTCCTCACTTGATGGAAGTCTGTATAGCTTACCAGTTTGTTTGTTTAACCAATTAATAAATTCTTTTGTATCATTCAAACTAATACATATTACTGGATGATCATCTGTTTGTTCTAAATCATTTTCTATCCAACTTTTACCATTTATACTAGTATAATCCACTTTGCTTATTACCATGAGGCAACCACGTTTACCTCCTTTATGCTTTTCAGCATCAGTAATATAATTTGTAGAATCAATAAATTTTTTAAATTGTTCTCTAGTGATTTCTGTGGTACTCATCGCAAACTGTTTGATATTAATTGTATTAATCATTTCTTTAGAATCTGCCATAAGGTTACTGTCGATACTTAAGCTACCGGAAGGTAATACCACCATCTCTGGACAGTCGTCGCAATCCTTGAAAGTTACGCCTGGGGTGCTGCGTTTTTTCTTTTCAGCAGCTATTCTAGCTAATCTTTGTTTTTCTGCTTCGGCTTTTTTATCTGCTGCTAGTTTGGCTTGGCGCTGTTTTTCTGCCTCAGCATCGGCGATGGCTTGTTTGACTTGGGCTATCTTACTGCCTACCTGTCCGATGTATTGACCATCAGGGAAATTACTTGTATAGCTTTGCAGTTTAGCTATATTTCCTTGGGCTTGATTCCATGATGCTTGGTCTTTTTGGTTGTAGGCTTGTTGTAAACTTTGTAGTAGCACATTGTCGGCTTTGCCTGTGACTAAGATGTTTTGTTTGGTTTCAAAGTCTTTGATAGCTGCTTCGGTTCGGGCATCGAGCGTGCCATTGGTGGGAACTTGGTAGCCGAGTTTTACTAGTAGCTTTTGGGCTTGGGTGGTGAGGTTGCCTTGTTCGGCTTTGAGTTGGGTTAACTTATTGCTTGCTTCTTTTCTGTTTCTTCCACTGGGATTATTATCAATATAGGTTTGGTAGCTAGCAATGGTGTTAGTTTGTTGGGCTGTTTGCCATGCTTGTTGTTCTTCGCGCTGGGCTTTTGCCTTGGCTTGTTGTTGTCTTTGTTGTTCGGCTTCGGCGGTGATGCGTTGTTGTGCTGCTATTTGTTGTTGTTCTTGATAATATCCGTAGCCAAAGTAGCTGGCTGTGGTTATGCCTGCTAGAAGGAGGAATGTAGCTGCATATTTCAAGCCGCTTCCAGCTTTGGGAGATCCTTCGACTCGCTGCGCTCGCTCAGGATGACGGGTGTTATTTTGTGCTCGGTCGGAATGACGGTTACTTTTTGAGGAGGTTACAGTCTCCGATCGGTGTTGAGGATGACGTTCCAGCTCGGGAACGACGGGTCCGGTGTTTTTAAAGCGGTCTTTGGGGTTAACTTTTACTGTGCCGGTGCTGATCTTTTCGCCGGTGAGCATGGCGAGGACTTCATTGGCGCTTTGGGGACGTTTCTTTTGCGGGATATTCAGGCATTGGTCTATGACTGATAGCAGTTCTTTTGAGTATTTACCTTTGTGAGTCTGGCTGATGGGTTTGAGTGGGTCGGGTTCTTCTTCGAATATGGCGTTTGATCTATCGGGGCTTTCTACTGGTGCTTTACCTGTAACCAGTTCGTATGCAGTTGCGCCCCAGGCGTATAAATCGGATGCGGGGCTTTGTCTGGCCTTACTTGAATATTGTTCTGGTGGTGCGTAGCCCATGGAAATGATGGCGCTCATGGATTTACTGTGTTCGCCGAGCGCGTAACGTGCCGCGCCGAAGTCTATGAGCATGGGTTCGGCATTTTTTCTGAGGTATATGTTACCGGGTTTTACATCTCGATGATGCAGGCCTTTTTCATGGACTGCTTGAAGGCCTTTGAGGATAGGAACTAAGTAACCTTTTAGCTCAGTTTCGGGCATATTGCCTTTGAAACCTGTGCGTTTTAGGTAATCGCTTAAATCCTCGCCTTCTTCGTAGTCCATGATGAGGTATGCGGTGCCATTTTCTTTTAAAAAATTACTGACTCTGACGATGTTAGCATGCTTGAACTGTACCAGTGTTCTGCCTTCATCTAGAAATTTTTGCAGGCCATATTCAAAGTCTTTTGCTCGGTTTGTGACTGCATGTAGTGAAACACTGTCATGATCACGAACACCCATTTCTGTAGGAAAATATTCTTTGATGGCGACTTGATGCTCTAATAATGTGTCAGTTGCTAAGTAGGTGATTCCAAAACCACCTTGTCCAAGAATGGCTGTGATTTCGTATTTATCGAGTTTGGTGCCTATTGGGAGGCTGGTTTCTTTTGTGCTCATGGCTTTATTGGTGCTGTTCGCAAGTAATATTTTTATTTGGGATTGTTTGATTTTGAGATTTATAATCCAAATCTTTTAAAGTAATTTCTACTGTACATGTTTCGTATCGGCTGACAGTGGTCATTGATAGTGATGTTTGTGTGATTTTAGATTCTATGATGTCTTCTACAGCACTCGTGTGTTTGTTGTAGTAGTCTAATTCTGTGGCTAGAATGCGTTTATCTGACTGTTTTATGGCCCAACAGCCTGTTCCACCGAAATCACTGCGAAATTCATAATCTGCATAGCCGCACAGTACATGATAATTGTTTTTATCTGTTATCAATTGTTTATTGAGTAGTTCTGTGTGATTTATTCCTAGTTTTTGGTTTAAGAATGCTGTGCTGTTAAATGTTTGGGCAGAAGAGAAACCACTTATGATCAATAAGATAATCAACAAGTGGTTTTTCAAAATTATAGTCATTAGCCTTTTACGTTTACTATGTGGGTTTTTATCGACCATTGGTCACTGGTATCGATAATGGTGAGTGCTTCATTCATGGTTGTATCTGAACTGGAGTTCAATACATCAAACAAATCTACATCACCGGTAGTCACAATAAAACTCACAATAGTTTGTCCAGTTGGTTCGCCGGCTTGTATCGCCCAGCCACTGTCTGGTTCTGGTAGCGTAATGCTTTTTCCAGCTTCGATTTCGTTATCAGGCGATTTAGGGTTCGGGAACATCATGCTGACTTCGTCATTTGGATCAACGAAAACTACCCATAATTTACCATCGCGTGGTGATTTAACGCTGGCGGTGATTTCGTCACCTAAATTATAGGATTTTTTGATGCTGGTTTTTATGTCAAACTTCGATGTGCTGGTGTCTAGTTTCTGAAGCGCGTCCCAGTTTGGACCTACGTGGATGTATTTCACGTCATCAGTTTGGGTGTTGTTGCTTTGGTTTTTATCTTGGTTACACGCCATTAAGCTAAAAAAAGCAGTGAATAGTATGGTTGTTTTTAAAATATTCATAATGATTCCTATCGCACTGAGGTTTTAACCGCAGTGGTGTAAAAGTGATTTTTCTCTTCTTTGGCTCTGACTCTCATGCTTCGATATCCCACTTCATCTACGCCTGCAAAATCTCGTACAAATTCACCAGCACCGTTTCTCACCTGGCTGCTTTCTTTGTATAAATTAAGTGGTTTTGAGGTCAGAATAAAAACAGTTTGTGATTCACCTGCTGGTTTTGTTGCTTCTATTTCGAATGGCATGAGGCTTTCAGGGATCTTAACACCACCGCTTGAAACTTTATTGTCTTGGGTGTATTGGTTTGGGAAGATCACTGTTACTTCGTCATGCGCATCGACATTAATTATGTTTAAGTATCCAGATTCAGGAATATCAAGAGAGAAATTAATCAATTCCCCTTCATTGAATGAAGACTTATTCGAACGAGCATTCATGCTTTTTCCTGAGCTGGCTAATTGTGTTAGGTCTTGCCAGTTGGGTCCGTTACCATTTCTGCTCGGCTTAATGATTAAGGCTTTTTGTGCTAATTGGTAATCACCGAAGACTAATGGCTTGTGCTTATAATCAGGATCGTTCTCAAGTTTTTGATCAATGTATGTACCAGCTTGATCTACCAAACTTAATGCGCTTGAATTACTTCCGGATTGTGAGGCTTTTGATAAGGCTTCAAAAAAGCCTAGGGTAAATAAACTGCCTTTTTTACTGGCTTGAGCCGCTTCAAAATCATGCGCTGCTGCTAGAGTGAGTAAATTTTCAGCACCTTCTAAAAAGCCACTGTTTTGGCCTTTATTAACTCTTACAAATTCTGAAGCTTCACCAAAATTATGCTTTTTACTGAAAAGGAGGTTATCACCCAAATTTTGGCTGGCGGGCATGATACTTCGTGTTGCTGTGCCTGAGTGACAGCTGTCTAACATTACAATTTTATGCTCAGAAGGGATGTCTTTGAGCCACTTTGAGAGTTTGTCATCTATAATATAACCACCATCTTTGGCTCGATTCCCTAAATCATAGGCAGTGATGTATTCGTCTTGGCCGTCTTTTTCATCACTGTTTTTATCTTTTAAGCGACCGCCATGTCCTGAATAATATATGAAAACTCGATCATCTGCATTGGTGCCTTTAATGAGCCAGTCTTTAATGGCTTTTTTGATGTTTTTTTCTGTGGCTTCTTTACCAGTAATGGTTTTGGTATTGGCTTGTTCGAAAGCGAGCATTTTTGCTATTTTTTGGCCCATTGCTACGTCTAAATCAATGCCTGGTAGATTATACTTGGCTTGTTGATATTCAGTGATACCGATGATCAATGCCCGATCTGCGGCTTGGAGCTGCCAGCTTAATGCCAGCAGCCCAATGGTTTTTAGAATAAATTTCATTTTAGGCATCCTTACTTAATTTTGAATTCAGTTACGGTGTAAGCCATGTCATCTTTGTCAACGAGACGGAAAGCCTCTAACTCTTTGAAATCTGTTTTACGTAATTCTGGGATTAGTTTATGATCTAACTTACCGTCTTTAGTCCAAGCTGCGATTAATTTATGCTTGCCTTTTGGTTTTGAGGTCATCGCTTTTAAGCGATAAAACTGTTCGCCATCAACTTCTTGAATCGCCATTTCAGTGGCTTTTTTCTTAGGATCAACCAAAATCAGATGAACATGGCCAGGGCGATCAGCACCATAGACAACCCATGCTTCATTACCTGCTTTGTACTGTGATTTATCCAATGATAAAAAGACCACTGGTGTTTCACTTTTTGGCTCTTCTTTTTTATCATCAGGCTGTTGTGCGCTTAATACAATGACTTGTGCATTGTCTTTATTGGGTTTAGCTAATTGAGCTTGTTGGTTAGAAAGTTGAATGACCAGTGAGTTGTTTGCTGGAGCAGGTACTTCACCATCGATTTTAATCATCATTTCACGAAGGATCATCTCGCTGTTGTTTGAGACTTTATTACTCTGTACAGGTCTAACGTTCAAGGCTTCCAATTGTGTATCGAAGCGTTCTTGTTCGGTGCTCATATAACGTCCTGCTTCGGCATAACCTTTTGTGTCCCAAGCCAAGTATTTTGTTGATGCTAGCATGACAATTTTTTCAGTACCTGGACGGTCTGAAAATAATTCCATTTCTGTTGCATTAGGTACGCGGTGTGCTTGATTGGCATTGTATTTATTACCTGTTTGAAACTTGTTGGGTAACATCATTGTGACATTGCCATTTTTTTCATCCACTGCGAAAACATAAAGGAAAAAGTCATTGTTGCCTTTGATGTTGAATTTAATCGCTTCATTAGGTAAGAAGCTGGCTTTGGTTGGTGCCATATCAACAGATAAATTCTGAGTGACTTGTCTAACGACCAATTGTTCATGTTCAGCTTGTTGTGCGAATGTGTTTAATGATGCGGCCATCAAGCCAATGCTCATTAATGTTTTTAGTGTGTTTTTCATAAGATTTCTCCTGTTTTTAAATGATTCATTGAGAGTGACGGACATTTTTTTGTTTTTGAAGAGTTTAAATTTAGTCATATTCTGTTATACCTAAATTAGCAAGCCGTTTAATAGCTAGACTATGTCCTTTTTTAGCGGCTTTTTTATACAGGCTTATTGCTTTTTTTCTATTGGGAAGAACTCCAGAACCATATTTATACATGTCACCCAATAATTGATAAGAGTCGACATGATTTTGCTCTGCCGCTTTATTAAACAATTCTACAGCTTTCTTGTTGTCTTTTTTTACGCCCCAACCTTCCCTATACATCACTCCTAAATTGGCTTGTGCTTGACTATAATTTTGATCTGCTGCTTTCGTATAATATTCTACTGCTTTGTTATAATCTCTCGATACACCTCTTCCCATTTCATACATCCATCCTAAATTGGTTAAACCATTTAAATGATTTTGATTTGCAGCTTTTTCAAATAAATTAAATGCCTTATTATCATCTCTTTTAACACCATTACCTTGTTTATATAAAATTCCCAAACTTGTAATAGCAATAAGGTTATTTTGATCAGCTGCTTTTGAAAATAGTTCGGCAGCTTTTTTATAATTAACCTCTACACCCAAACCTTCAGTATATAAATAACCTAAATTAACTTGAGCCGAACTATTATTTTGTTTTGCTGATAATTGATATAATTCTTTCGCTTTGGTGTAATCAATTTCAACTCCTATCCCTTTTTCATACATGTACCCTAAATTTCTCTGAGCATTAGAATTATTTTGAGAAACTGCTCTTTCATACCATTCTTTTGCTTTATTTAGATTTTTATTAGTCCCAATTCCATTTTCATACATCCATGCTAATAAATTTTGTGCATTTGAATAATTTTGATTTGCAGCTTTTGAATGAAGTTCAAATGCTTTTTTATCATTTTTTTCAACTCCATCTACAGTTCTATACATTTCCCCTAAATTATACTGGGCATACATATCACCTTGATTTGCAGCTTTTTGGTACCACTTAAAAGCCTGTGTTAAATCTATATTGGTACCATTTCCAGTCTGGTACAACCATCCAATTTTGCGTTGTGAATAAGAGTTATTTTGCTCTGCTGACATCAAGTAATATTCAAATGCTTTCTTAAAATCTTGCTCCACTCCTTGTGCACTTTGATACATACTACCCACCCAAGATTGTGCTTGAATATGGCCTTGATCTGCAGCTTTTAAATAAAATTCAAATGCTTTTTTATCATTTTTTTCAACTCCATTACCATGTTTATACATTTGAGCTAAATTATATTGAGCCCATTGATTATTTTGAGTTAGTGCTTTTTCATACCATGCTTTTGCTCTGGATAAGTTTTTATTTACACCTTCTCCTCTCTCATACATATATCCCAAGTATACCTGAGCATCATCATCATTTAAATCTGCTGCTCGTTGATAATAGTCTGCGGCTTTATTTAAATCTTTTTTTACACCATATGCAAAATAATAAAGATTACCAAGCCTTGTTATTGCCTTAGCATATTTTAGTTTGCTGGCTTTAAGAAACCATTCTTTGGCTTCAATATATTCGCCTTTATTGTAGGCTAAATCACCGTTTTTAAAATATTCTTCTGCTTTTACTATATTACTCTGATCTGCAGAAAACTGACTCAACTGCTTAATATCTTTTAACGCTTTTTTTGCCTGGCTTAAATATATTCCGTTAACATATTCAGTTATATATTTTTGATAACTTTGCTCAGTGTTTTCTTTTTTAGCTGCTTCCCATGCCAATTTATCACTTTCTTCATGTTGTGACCGATCATCAATATCAATTTTTAAATCTTGATGGGTATCAACTATAGGCTCTTCATTAATTTGTGTAGTTATTACTGATGGCTGTGGATCAGTATTGGGTCTATCATCCATTGTTGTATCAGGATTTGATGACTGGGTTGAGGGTTGAATGCTATTTGGCTCTGATTCAAAGTGTTTGTAACCTAAAAAGACAGATGCTATTGATCCTAATAGCACAACCAAAGTGATGCCCAGTTTTTTAGAAATTAGAGTTGTATTATTTATATTATTTCCATCACCCTCTTTATTTAATTTTATTTGCTGTTTATGTACTTTTTTTTGTTGGTTTTCTTTGGTTTTTTTAAAACGATCTGACGGATTTACTTTGATTGTTCGTGACTTAAATAATTGCTCTCCTGTTAGTTTTTTAATTATATCAAGTGCGCTTTGTGGGCGTTTCTTTTGCGGGATGTTAAGGCACTGGTCGATGACTGAGAGTAGTGTGTCAGAGTATTTACCTTTGTGGGTTTGGCTTAAAGGTTTTAATGGGTCGGGTTCATCTTCGAAAATGGCGTTGCTTCGATCTGGGCTTTCTACCGGTGGTTTACCTGTGATCAGTTCATAGGCAGTTGCGCCCCAGGCATAAAGGTCTGATGCGGGGCTTTGTTTGGCTTTACTTGAATATTGTTCTGGTGGCGCATAACCCATTGAGATGATGGCGCTCATGGATTTACTGTGTTCACCTAAGGCGTAACGAGCTGCGCCGAAGTCGATGAGCATAGGTTCAGCATCTTTACGTAGGTAGATGTTACCGGGTTTTACATCTCTGTGTAACAAGCCTTTGTCATGCACAGCTTGTAGGCCTTTGAGGATGGGAACTAAGTAGCCTTTGAGTTCAGTTTCGGGCATACCGCCTTTAAAACCTGTGCGTTTTAGATAGTCACTTAAATCTTCACCTTCCTCGTAGTCCATGATGAGGTAGGCGGTGTTGTTGGCTTCTTCGAAAGCTTGGACTCTGACTATGTTCGGGTGGCTGAACTGCGCCAGAACTTTGGCTTCTTCGAGGAATTTATCGAGACCGAATTGATAGTTTTCCTCGCTTCCTGTTCTGGGGTGAACTAATCGTGTGTTTGAATCACGGATACCCAATTCTGCTGGTAGGTATTCTTTTATCGCTACCAAGCGATCTAATCTTTCGTCATGTGCAAGGTAAGTGACACCAAAGCCACCGATCCCTAGTACTTTTTTGATGTGCCATTGTGAAATTTGTACGCCTTGTTTGAGTGTTTGTTCCATGATTTCCTCTTTAGTAATTCTTATGTGTTGCTTTTAACTAAGACCATAGGGTGATCTTCGTTGGCTAAATAAAAGACTTGGCCGTCTTTCAGTGGCTGTTGTTTGTTTGTGTCTAGCTGTTTGTTTTTATTTAGCCATACACCATTGGATGAATCTAAATCTTCAATCCAGAATGACTTATTGCTGGCGTTATAGCCTATGCGACAGTGCCTGCCACTGATGACAGTATCATCAATTGGGTGATTACTGTGAGCGTCTCTACCAATGGTGAAAATATCTTCTGCCCTGATCAATGAAATGATTTTGTTCTCTTTTAGGTCTTTTAAATATCCAACGATTTCATCACGAACCAGTTGAGATTTGTGCAGTTCTTCACCAAGAATCTCATCATCTTTTTTAAGTTCTTGGGACAACACAACTGATTTCGCCCATGCGATTTGTCTACGTTGTTTGTACTGAAGGCCAACAAAACCAAGTATCATTAATGATCCACCGAACAGAACTGGCAGTAACCACTTGGGTCTTTTTTCAACAACGATGGCTAATGATCTTGCATCTCCAGGCTTAAAGAAAAAATCGCCTTCGGTCGAGTTGTTTTGCCAGGTTAGTTGTTTACCGTTTGAATCTCTTGAAACTCCGCTTCTTACTTTTTTAAAGACTTGTTCAAGTGACAGTCCTTCTTGATCAATGTTTTGTAGGATGTGCTTGGTGAATAATCCATTATTTCCAAGGCCATCTGAATCAGCGGCTTTCCTTCCTGGTGCTGTACCATAAGCTATAAATGTGCCTTTGGCTACGCTTTTAACTGCTCCCCACCCAACTGATCTTGATTCTAAGCTTCTGAAATCACTACTTACAGGTAGTGGGTTGTCTCGGCAAGCATCCAACACAATCAGGTTTAAACGTGCATTACTGCGTTCCATTCGACGCGTGATTTTTGAGAGAACCACTCCTTCACGTTTAACGTCTTCTTGATATTCCATATAGGCATCAACTGGCACCAAGAAATTTTGTCCATTAACCTCAAGCCCATGTCCGGCATAAAAGAATAATGCCACTGTATCTTCTGGGTTGTGTTTGCGAATCACCTTGTCAAATTCAGAAATTTTATTCATCATTTGAGTTTTGGTTAAATCAACACCTTTAATCACTTCAAAGCCCATTTCAGATAATTTACTACTCATATCTTCAGCATCATTTCTAGGGTTTATCAAGTCGGTCATATCTGCATATTGGCTATTACCTATGACAAGGGCTACTCGCTTCTCACCGATGTCAGCTGAGACCCATGTTGTTAAAAATAATAAAATACTGATACTAAGAATTTTCTTCATTCTCTTTTCCCTTCGTTTAACTCTTTACTAATGACGGACACACTTCACATTATTTTAGTATTTTTTTAACAAGTTTTGTATGTAGTGGTCAAGTAATTTTGGCCACGGTTTTAGATTTTAGCCAGTACTTTCGTTCTGACTCGTTAGGTGTCAGTCC
>CANNAM010000024.1 GCA_947502595.1 uncultured Marinicella sp.
TTTTCATAAAATTCTCCTTAAAACTAATTATAAGAAAATTCTACTTTTGACGTCAGCTATTTTTCGGGGGGATTACCATTCCAATATTAATGAAGTCAAAGAATAAGAACTACTCTGTTTTACTTTTTTCTTTACTAGCCAGTTATTTATTCGAGGAACTTTTGGAAGATTGAAAAAAAAGAATGAAATTCCCAATGGGATAATAATCATCCACCCAAACTGAACTAAATATTTAAGAAAAGATAAAAGCCCCCAACTAATAACATAAAACCCTTGAAGCAGATAGTACTCAGAAGAACGAGGGAAAAATTCATTATAAACTCCAAATTCAGAAATTTTTCCAGAATGAAAAGAGAAGCCAGCTAGATATACTATTGAAGTTAGTATGACACCAAGAATTGTTAGAATTATGGCTTTGTTCTTATAGAAAAAATTAACAACAATTGATTCGGCTTCATTATCTATCTTGGGAGTATTTATTTCAGCTATTTTGTCCAAGTTTAATTATGTCTATTGTGAAAATTATTTTAAGTATACTACTATAATTCATATATAAAATTCAATATTGTATAAATGAATTATTGTTTAAATGATTGTACAATGGTAAGGACTGAGTTTACTAGACACTTATCTGGCTCTCAAATAATCATTGATCTATATGTATCGCTTCATTGTCCTATATCCAATGAAGAATCAACATCATTGGCTAAAATCAGTTTTCACTTTTTAAGTCAACTTGTTTCACCGGTTTGCTGGCGGATGTATTTTTAAATAATTGGGGTAAAAACTGGATAATTATAAATATCAACAATATGAACATCTGAGAAAAAATACCTTCCCATGTTGAATATAAGCCAAGAAGGTCAATTTGAAAATTGATGGGCATAGGTGTAGCAGAAACAACCGCGGCTTCTTGCAGTGCAGCTATGGCTTTACCCATTAATACAAATGACAAGGCCAATAACAAATATGTAGTAAAACTGAAGAACTTAGAAATTGGTAACTTAATTGAATATTTAACTAATCCCCAAGCCAGTCCAACCAATACCAGAATCCCGGCAATAAATCCTGTGCCTATAATTGTGTACTGATCATCCAAAGCTTGAGTCAGTAAAGATTGGTAAAATAAAACGGTTTCAAAAACTTCTCTGTACACTGCAACAAATGCAAGTATTGCAATGCCCCACAATGTACCAGTGCTCAAGTGGGAATTGATATGTTTTTTAATATATGATTGCCACTGTAATGCACTACTTTTACTGTGCATCCATACGCCTACATACAATAAAATAATGGTAGCTAATAATGCAGCCACTCCTTCCATGACTTCTCTACTCGCTCCACTGATAGCAATCAATGATTGAGCAACGACCCATGTTGCAAAACCTGCCAATAAGGCTGTAATCCATCCAAAATGAACATATTTAAGCGCATCCCTGCGGTTTGTTCGAATCAGCACCGTTGTTAAAGCGATAATAACAAGTAGAGCCTCGAGGCCTTCTCGTAAAATGATTACCAAACTTACAGAGAAAAGCGTCCCATTTGATAATTTAGTCTCTGAAAGTAAATACTTTACTTCGTCTAACAGCTCTATTGTTTCATATACCTCAGAACTTAATTTTTCATTGTTATTCGGTGTTTTTATGATTTGACGAATACCCATCATTTTAGCTTCAATCTGTTTTCTCAAATCTTGATCCATGGTATCAAGTGAGTTTTCTATAAGTTCAAAACCATCAAGATATGCACTAACTGCTAATGTACTGGCTTGATTAAAATTCTGGTTTTCATATGCATTTAAAGAACCCAATAATTGTGTTCTTGCTATTGAAAACGAATCCTCTGTATTGTTAAAGAAGTAATCGGGGTTGTTACGATACCACTCAATTTTATTTATGTTCAAAGATGAGAGCTTCTCAGGGCTGTAATTAACAAAATCATTTAAGGTCAGATCACTTTTATGATCATTTTCAATTTCTTCGTCAGTTTCATAAGCCAAACTACCTACATAAAAAGCCAATGACCAACGTTCATTTTCGCTTAAGTTATCAAATGCCTGCATAGCGGTATCATCAATTCCATTTGAAATGGCATCAAACAGTCCAAGAATAGATCTATTATCAGCTCTCTGTTTATCTAAGAAATTAGTAGGCTTTGGATTTAAGTTAGGTGATAAGCTTCCATCCCCTGCTCCACTAATCCCATGACAACCAGTGCATTGATTTAAGTAAATTGATTTAATTATATCTGAATCTATTACTGCAGTTGGCAGTTTGATTTCCGGCATTGATGCTATCAACAAATTACGAATGATTGATACTTGGTCTTTTATAAAGCCAAGGTCATGCTTATTTTGAATGGCATTTTTTAGTATTTCTGAATGACTTTTAATTTTGCTAAAGTTTGTTCCAAGTTGCTCTCTCTTAATGCTGTTTTCCAGCAAGATATTGGAAAAATCGAGCATCTCTAAATACTCATCCTGATTAATTATCAGGCCATTTTCAACCGCCTCAAAATAGTCAGCTGCAATGTATTCAGCTAATTGAGTCATCTGTCTAAGTTCTTTTGCATCACTTGGAGTGATGGCGTGGGCAATTTGAGAGATAAATATCACTGCAATCAACCAATAGTGAATAAAGTTAAGTCTATTCATTATTGGCTGATTAAGTAATGAAGTTGTATTAGCAGTTTTCATATAAGTTTAATGAGAATGATTGGCATTAGCAATTATAAACATTGTAGTAGCTATAGAATCAAGCTTTAACTTAAATACTTGGTGAATTATTGCTTTTATTGATTATATTGCTAAATTACCATTTCATTTTCTGTAACCTGACAGCATTAGTAATGGCCAACAAGGCAACTCCCACATCTGCAAACACAGCTTGCCACAAAGTAGCCATTCCTAAAGCGCCAAGGATAAGTACCAAAATTTTGACGCCAAAGGCAAGAGATATGTTTTGCCAAATTACTCGTTGAGTTGATTGGCTGATTTTATAACCAATAATAAACTTTGATGGTTGGTCAGTTTGGATAATCATATCAGCAGTTTCAATGGCGACATCACTGCCATTGGCACCCATTGCCACACCCAAATGGCTGGCAGCCAGAACTGGCGCATCATTAATGCCATCACCCATAAACGCAATGATTTTGGATGGGTCTTGTTTTAATTCTTCAACATAATTGAGCTTGTCCTCAGGTAGCAAGCCACCTTTGGCATCATCGATAGATAATTCTTGTGCAATCTTTTGAGTAATTGAATCCTTATCACCTGAGAGCATGACAATTTCTTTGATACCCAACTTCTTAATATCAGAAATAGTTGAATGAGCATCTTCTTTCAATTCATCAGAAATAGTCACATAACCTGCATATTCATCATCAATAGCAACTATAACAATACTGTCTACAATGCTTTCAATTTCAGGTGGTGTATTGATTTTAAATTGATCTAACAGTTTTTTATTACCTGCCAATACCGATTTGCCATCAACTACACCTTTGAGTCCTTTCCCAGCAATTTCTGACACATCGCTGGCTTCAGGTGCCGGTGCTTCATATTGCATGATTGCCTTGGCTATTGGATGAGTTGATGTTTTTTCTAACGACAGCAAATAACCCATAAATTCAGCTTCCTGCATTTCATTGGCAATACTGATGTCTTTGATCTTAAAGGTACCCTTAGTCACTGTACCTGTTTTGTCCATAACCAGCGTGTTGACTTGTGTCAGTGTGTCCATAAAAGTGGCTCCCTTAAAAAGGATGCCATTCTTGGATGCAGCTCCCAAGCCGCCAAAGTAACCAAGAGGTATGGATATAACCAAAGCACAAGGACAAGATATAACCAAGAAGATCAAAGCCCTATAAAGCCAGTCATAGAATTGATAGTTATCGACAAAGAAGTAAGGAACAAAACATATGGCAATGGCTAGATATACGACTATTGGAGTGTATATTTTAGCCAGTCTTCTGATTAACAACTCTGTCTTGGCTTTCTTAGCTGTGGCGTTTTGAACCAAGTTAAGAATTTTTGCTACAGATGAATCATTGAAGAGCTTTTCAACTTTGACTTCGATAACAGATTCAAGGTTAATGGACCCGGCCATTACCTTCTCACCAGCCATGAGGCTTTGTGGTTTACTCTCACCGGTAATCGCAGCTGAATTCAAGCTTGCTGAATCAGAAATCAACTCACCATCAAGTGGAACTTTCTCTCCTACTTTGACTTGAATTTTATCGCCTATATTCACTGATTCTGGATCAACAGTTTCATAACTACCGTTTTTGTAAACATTGGCTGTTTTGGGCCGAACATCCAGTAATGCGGTGATGTTCTTCTTGGCTCGGTTAACAGCTGCGTTCTGGAACAGTTCACCAATGGCATAAAACAGCATTACTGCAACACCTTCTGGATACTGTCCAATGGCCATAGCACCAATTGTGGCTATGCTCATAAGGAAGAACTCGGTAAACACTTCACCTTTCCTCAGTGATTCAATGGTTTCTTTGATCACAGGTAGTGCCACTGGGATGTAAGCACAAACATACCAAGTGATCAATACCCAGCCATGAAAAAAGCTGGGTTTAATGATGAACTCCAATGCCAATCCTGTCAGTAACAGCACCAAGGAAATGATGGCAGCTGTGTAGCTGTTATTGCCTTCTTCATGGTCATGGTTGTGACCATCGTTTTCTGTATGCTCTGAAATTTTTTCTGTACTCATAATTCCTCTCCTTTGATAGTATTTTTCTTTGAGAACCAGGCAAATAGCACCGGCAATACAAATAAAGTTAAAATGGTTGATGAAATGATGCCACCTATGACAACCGTTGCCAAAGGTCGTTGAACTTCGGCACCTGTGCCAGTATTCAAAGCCATCGGTACAAAGCCCAAGCTTGCAACCAATGCGGTCATCATCACAGGGCGTAACCGGGTCATGGCACCTTTGATCACTGACTCATATAAATCACCGGTTGTTTTCCACAATTCACGGATGAATGACAACATCACCAGTCCATTGAGGACAGCCACACCTGAAAGGGCAATAAAACCAACCCCTGCTGAAATTGATAACGGCATGCCTCTTAACCACAAGGCTATTACTCCACCAGTTAATGCCAATGGAACGCCTGTGAAAATAATCAACGCATCTTTGAATGAACCAAATGCCATGATTAACAAACCAAATATGACAGTCAAAGTGATTGGTACAACAATTGAAAGTCGTTTACTGGCTGACTCTAACTGTTCAAAGGTACCACCGTAATTCAACCAATAACCTGCAGGTAATTTGACCTCGTTTGCTATCTTCAATTTCGCTTCATCTACAAATGAACCCAGATCTCTGCCCCGTACATTAGCGGTGACCACCACCCGTCTTTTGCCGTTTTCACGACTGACTTGATTGGGAGCTGGTGCCAGAATCAGTTCAGCCACTTCACTCAAAGGCACATAACTGCCATCATCAAGTGGTACTGGTAGCTCATATAGCCTGTTTAAATCGCCTCTGATGTCTTCCTGTAATCGGACAGTTATTTCAAAACGCCTGTCACCTTCATAAATGATACCAGCTGCTTTTCCTCCAATGGCCGTTTTAATCACATTTTGAACCACTGCAACATTGATGCCATAACGAGACAAAGCCACTCGATCTGGAGTGACCGATAGCATGGGTAAACCAGTGACTTGTTCAACCCTGGCATCAGCAACCCCATCAATTTGTTCAATGACTTCTAATATCTCATTGCTTGATTGCAGCAACTGATCCAAATCATCACCAAAGACTTTAATGCCTAAATCTGACCTGACCCCTGAGATGAGTTCATTAAACCTCATTTGAATGGGTTGAGTGAACTCATAGTTATTGCCTGGGAGTTTAAGCACCGCTTGTTCAATCTGTTCAACCAATTGGTTTTGAGTTAAAGCAGGATCAGGCCATTGGTCTCTTGGTTTGAGCATTATGAAATTATCTGCCACATTCGGCGGCATGGGGTCGGTAGCAACCTCTGGCGTACCAATCTTGGCAAAGACCTTGGATACTTGCGGAAATTCCATGATTCTTTCCTCGAGAATCTTTTGCATTTGAACCGCTTGCTCAAGGCCGGTACCGGGTATTCTCATCGCATGCATGGCAATGTCACCTTCATTAAGCTCGGGTATAAATTCTGAGCCTAAAGTGGATGAGAGCCAAGCTGAAAACATCAACAATCCAACCGCCATAGCCAACACCAACCAACGAAGTTTTATTGCCGCTTCTAACATCGGTTTGTATATGACTTTGGTGCCACGAATGATAAAACTTTCTTTTTCACTGACTTTACCTGTCATGAAAATGGCAATGGCTGCAGGAATAAAAGTGAATGACAGCACCAAGGCTGCCAGTAATGCCATAACGACTGTGGCTGCCATTGGATGAAACATTTTACCTTCGACACCTGTCAGTGAGAACAATGGTATATACACTACGGTTATGATGATAACGCCGAATAAACTCGGGCGAATCACTTCATTGGTTGCCGTGAATACCAATTCAAGCCGTTCTTTTAGAGGCAGTGTGCGTTTGCCATTTTGGGCTTCAGAAAGTCGTCTGATGGAGTTTTCAATGATGATCACGGCCCCATCGACAATCAACCCAAAATCTAAAGCACCCAAACTCATTAAGTTGGCAGAAACACCTGTTTGTACCATGCCTGAAATAGTAGATAACATTGCAAGTGGAATCACAGCAGCTGTAATCAGTGCAGCCCTGAAGTTTCCAAGCAACAAAAACAAAATCACTATGACCAGTAAAGCACCTTCAATCAAGTTCTTTTGCACCGTGTAAATGGCTTTATCAACTAAAGTGGTTCTGTCATAAACTGCATCGATGGTTACACCTTCTGGCAAAGTTTGCTTGATTTCCTCAAGCCTCATAGCAACAGATTGTGCAACGGCTCTGGAATTTTCACCAACCAGCATCATAGCGGTACCCAATACAGTTTCTTTACCACCTTGAGTTGCAGCACCTGTTCGAAGTTCTTTACCTATGCCAACATCAGCAATGTCTTTGATCTTGATAGGTGCATTTCCAATGTTCTTGATCACCACATCTTCAATGTCTTTTATCGTTTTCAATTGGCCAGGGGCTCTGATTAATATTTGTTGGCCATTGGTTTCAACATAACCGGCACCCACATTGGCATTATTCATTTCCAATGCCTCACTGATGTCATCAAACGTGATTTCATAACTCAACATTTTTTCAGGGCTTGGATTAACATGGTACTGTTTGTTATAACCACCAATGCTGTTAACTTCAGTAACACCTTTTACCAAGGATAACTGGGGTTTAATGATCCAATCCTGTATCTCTCGAAGCTCGGTTGAGTCAATAGGTGTTCCATCTGCTTGCAAATACCCATCTTCCGCTTCAACGGTGTACATGAAAATCTCACCCAAACCTGTGGCAATTGGACCCATTTCTGGCTCCAAACCTACAGGTAATAAGCCTTTGATGGTCCCTAAGCGTTCATTGATTAAGGTTCTGGCAAAGTAAAGGTCTGTGCCTTCATCAAAGACTACAGTCACTTGCGAAAGCCCATAACGTGATAACGATCGGGTATAGGATAAATTCGGAATGCCAGCCAGTGCTGTCTCAACTGTGAAAGTGATTCGTTGTTCAGCTTCAAGTGGCGAATACCCTGGTGCTTCTGTATTAATCTGCACTTGGACATTGGTGATATCAGGTACCGCATCGATGGGTAATTTTTGAAAGTTCCACACACCAGTTGCGATGATTAACAACACACCGACCATAACCAGCCATCGCCTCTTAATTGAGGTCTTTATAATTGATTCAATCATAGTTTTCCCCTTTAGTGGTCGTGTGAAGCGCCAGATTTTTCAATATCTGCCTTGATTAGATAGCTGTTCTCAACCACATAGTCATCTCCCAGAGTCAAACCGGATAAAACTTCAGTAAACTTTCCATCTGAGCGTCCCAATTCGATATTATGTGCCTCATAGGAGCTGCCTTTTTTAATAAACACCACAGGTTTATTTTCAATCATTTGAATGGCTTTTTGCTCTACAACAACAGCTGCCTCAAATTCATTGACAACCACTTGGCCAGAAACCAGTAACCCTGTGGTCCAATCATGTGAATCGTTATTGATAAGCACCCTCGCTATAGAATAAGGTTTTTCATCTTGGGAAGGAATGATGTGCTCAATGTTTGACTCAGCAGTGTCATCTGAACCTGATATCCGAACATTTTGACCTGCTTTCACTTGAACCAATTGACCCGGAAATACTTGCAGTTCAACCCATATTTTCTCGAAGTTGGCTAAAGTGAACAACACTTGTTCCAAGGCCATTTCACCTGGGTTGGCATGCCTTGCAACAACCACACCTGACATTAATGCTTTGATCGGGTATCTTTTAAGACTTTCATTGGATTCAACATAGGCCAAAATGTCACCCACTTTTACTTGGTCACCAATTTGTACATTCACCGATGAAACTGTGCCAGGAAACCGAGCACGAATGTGGCTTATTTGACTGGGGTCATTAACCGTTTTACCATAAATTTTTAATTGTTCGCTGATGGTACCAGATGACACCACCGCTGTACCAATGCCTGATTTCAATGCAATGGATTCATCAATATTGACAGCCTTTTCTTCATGTGAATCATTGTCATCAGATGCCAATGATTGCTGTTGAACTGAGATTAGTATCAGCATCAAACTGAGTTTATAAATTGTAGTAAGTAATTTCATGAGTTATTACCTCGTGTTTGTGGGTTTTCTATGTAGATAGGTTCAGCAGTGATTTGCTCTATTTCTACACCATAAATTAAAATATTTTCAGCCGTATCGATAAGTGTCTTTTTGGCTTGAATCAACTCTTGTCTGGCTGCCACATATTCAAAATAACCGTACCTGCCTTCCTGATAGGCAGTTCTGGTTAAATCCAGTGCTGCGGATAATGCCGGTATGACATCAGTTCGCAAGGTATCAAACCTGGTTATTCCAAGTTTTCTTAAGGAGTAGATTTCAAAAATCTGTCCATACAAATCCAGTAAGGCTATTTGTTGTTCTGAGACTGATTGATCTATCGCAGCTTGTGCTTCAATCAAAGCACCTGCATTTCGTTTTGATTTAAACAGCGGCACACTGAAACCCGCAGTGAGTGCCGAATCATTGGTTTCCTCTATACGACGAACACCTATTGACCAGTTGAGATCTGATTTAGAGTGGGTTTGAGCCAACCTCAGTTTAGATTCAGCCAATTGCTGTTGTGAAATCAAAGCGTTCAATAAACTTGAATTTTCAACATCACTGAACAGCTTTTCAATATTCTGTATTTCACCAAAGTTAAATAGCTCACCTGTTACATTGTTAAATTGAGGTTGTTTCTCAGCCCAGTACAAACTCAAAATAACCTTGTGTGATTCTAGTTTTTGTTGTTCTGATTGGAGGGTTAACTGAGCTTGCTTGAGTGCTGCAAAAGATCGTTTTACCTCTGCATCACTGATGGCACCAGCTGCTGCTCTTGCTTTAACAGAATCATATATGTCATTGGCCAATTGCACCGACTCGCTAGCAAGTTTGATGCGTTCTTGAGTTGCTAACGTTTGAATAAACGATCTGGTTAATTGAGAAATCAAATCGAGTGATTTGATTTGTTGTTGAGCTTCAAGTAGCTGGCTTTGTGTTGCCACCAAGTTCATTCGTGCGTTTCTTTTACCGCCAAGTTCAATAACTGATGACATGGAAACGGTGAATTCACTTTGACTGAATCCGTTATATGGACTGGTACCAGTAAAATTCTCTGCCTCAACACCAAGCTCTAATGCAGGTTTTAAGCTTGCTGTGAATGATGAACCTTCCAAAGCTGAATGTTTAAAAGTAAACATTTTCAGCGAAGGATTGCGTTCGCTCATTAAATTAACTGCAGATGATAAATTCAAATCCTCAGCAGATACCGGAATAGCAGTCATCAATACCATCATCAAGGACAGCCTTTTGACGCCACACCAGTTGAACATGCCAATAGGCATGCGTAAAAATAAATAATTCATGTGATTATTCCCAAATATAAAAAATTAATAAACCACTGATCAGCTCAAAAGTATGATTTGAGGCCAATCAATTTAAATTGATGTATTAAGTTTTATGCTTGAGGGGGGCGTAGGAGCGTTGAGAGGTGCGTGTTCTTTATGATTTGATTTAAATTAGATAAGGATTGATTGCCATATAAAAAAGCTAAGCTCAATCCAGAGGGTAATAATGATGTTAAATGGCCACCATGGCAATGGCAGCAGTGATGACAATCAAATGATTTCTGTGTAGTTTGGTTGTCGAGCTCTTCATCTTTAGCTGGCTCATCATGTTCATGCTCAAACTCTAAATGTTCCGCACCGGTTTGATGCGACTCATGCATATCAGATACAGCCGCAATCGATTGAAACGATACAGCTGAAACCAATAAAAATATGAGTAAATTTTTAACCATTTAATATAATACTGCGTTTTGTATTTGTTGTAAGACAGACATTCTATCACTTTGTTCACTATTAATGCCTAAAGACATATAGAAACAATAATGATAATTTAATTGTTTAAGGTGTAGATTAATGAAAGATAGCCTCATGATTTAATATTTAAAATTCTTCGTGCACCATTTAACACCAATACCGCAATAATTAGCCCAATCAATAAATCTGGATAAGGTGACCCTGTGTATGCAACTAATGCCCCAGCGATAATAATACCAGTATTAGCAATCACATCATTGGCTGAAAAAATCCAACTGGCTTTCATATGAGCACCAGATTCCTTCTTACCTGAAATCAAGGCCAGACATGCCACATTAGCGACCAATGCAACTAACCCCATAGCCATCATTAATGATGAGACAGGCTCGCTACCAAATATGAATCGTCGAACCACTTCGCTTAATGCCCCGAGGGCTAATAATATTTGAAACCACCCGGATAGGTGAGCAGCTTTCAACTTTAATTGATCACTTCTGCCAACTGCATAAAACGCAAGTCCGTAAACAGCAGCATCTGCAAACATATCTAGAGAGTCGGCGATCAGCCCTGTTGACTGAGCAATTATGCCAACAATGAATTCAATTACAAACATGGTTGCATTGATACCCAGCAACCAAATTAACACCTTGGACTGTTTACTGTTTTCAACATCAGCTGAATCCATTGCTGCTGAAAGTGAATGATTGTCAATGTCTTGAGTTGAAACTAATGTGGTTCCGAAATTCAAAGACATGAGTTTTTCTTTGATGTTTTCAATTTCACCTTCATGATAAACCTTAAGGTCTCGATTTGGGATATCAAAATCTAATGCTTTAACCGATGGAATGTTTTCAATAGCCATTCTGATCATCCGCTCTTCTGAGGGACAATCCATTTTTGTAACCTTAAACAAACTGACAAACCCACTATCAGAAATATCACAAGTCGTGGATTCGGTGGTGTTGGTGTTTTCACAAACTTTACTACAATTGTCTGGCATACAAAAATTGTTGTTTTTATTAAGTTTGAAGTTTAATATCTACAGTTGCTATAGAGTCAAGTAATAATAAATATGAAAATTGGAGAAATTGCAAAAAGAACAGGCCTACCTGTTCAAACCATACGCTTCTATGAAAATGAAAAACTGATCAGGTCAATTGGAAGGACAGAAGGAAATTTCAGGCTCTATGATTCTAATGTGATTGAACAATTACAGTTTATTAAGCACAGTCGAAATTTGGATTTATCTCTGAATGAAATAAAACATTTGATTGAACTGCGGGAAAACCCAAGTGCTGATTGTGAGGAAGTCAGCGCATTGATCCAGGATCACATCAAACAAGTTGATTTAAAGATGAATGAATTATCAAAACTTAGAAATCAATTAGAATCACTCTCAAAAGCATGTGCCGCTGAAAAGCGAATTGAAAATTGTGGAATTATAAAAAAACTTCAAACTACCAGTTAACTAATACAACAAGAATCTCCTGATTGGATTGGTGGGCATTTAACAGTGCCATAGGAGCAGTATACACAGCAATCACCCTTGATAGGCTCAAGCACAGTCTGGCAAAAAGAGCATTCATAAAACCATTGGCAAGCATCAGATGGCATGGTTTCATGTTTTGGTTTTTTACAATGAGGACAAGTAATTGTGGACTCAAGGTTGGCTTCTTTTTGCATACAGTTACTCAGGCTTCACTTTTGCGGGATAGCCGGCCATGGTTGATGCTTCTTCTATTTGATTAATTGATGTTATAACTGAATCAAAAGTCACTTGGGCGGTTTTACTCTCATAATCAACTTTTGCACTGGTTACACCATCAACCTTTTCAATGGCTTTTCTGACTGTAATATCGCACATCTTACAAGTCATGTTCTCAATAGAGAAAGTGGCTACTTTACTGGATGCCAAAACTTGAGACGTCAAAATTATTAAGCTGATTAAAATCAAGCCACGCAATACATTTATTTTTTTCATTTTTAATTTCCTACTAATTCAATCAAAGATGTATTCAGCATAATATTGAAAGGAAATCATGCTAATTAGAATGCAACAAATTACCCAGAAGATGATTCTTTGATTCCTGAGAACCTTTTTGTGTGCACATAACTTACCTTCTTCACACTGCTCTGGAGTGATATAGAGTCTATAAAAGGCCCAACATAACAGGGTGATCGTTATGGCTGCAAATATAGGGCTGTATGGTTGCATTGCTGTTAATGAACTGATCCAGGTCCCACTTATCCCTAAACTTAGCAACAGCAATGGACCAACACAACAAGCACTCGCTACAATTGCTGCTAATGTCGCGGTTAGGATGGTTTTCTTATTCGAGATCATGGATACTTATATGTTGAAAAAGTTGGATTTTAAACTCCGTACGTAACACCAGAGTCAAGATGATTTTGCCAAAGAATCTATCAATGCACAATGAGGCGAATCTTCTGTTTCATTACAAGCGTCAATTAATCCATCAAGTTCTGCCTTCATGGAATTTAGATCACTCAACTGATCGATAATCTTTTGCCTTTTTTCAATGGCTAATGTTTTGACATCATGGCAGTTGCCTTCACCCAGGTTTAATAGTTCTTTGATCTCAGCAAGAACAAACCCTAATTGTTGTGCTCGCTTGATGAATTTTATGGTGTTTACCAGTGATGCGTCATAATGTCTGAAACCTGACATAGGTTTCGTTGGTTCTCTAATCATTTCAATTCGTTGATAATATCGAATGGTTTCAACATTAACACCCGCTTGCTTGGCCAGTTTTCCGATTGTTAGTTGATCATTACTATTCATTTTTGTTTTTTTTCCAATGACTAAAGTTTTGAAAAGCTTTAATGAAACTATTCATCTTAAACTATGTACCCAGGCACGGTTGCAAGCAGTAATTAAAAAATGCGCCATAAAAATCCCTAAAATCAGGTTCCAATTGTAGGTACCTCATAATTTATTCAGGCATGAATTTTAAGCTCATGCGTTTTTACTTCTCCAAATCCTTAATCAAAGCTCTCATCTCTTTAATTTCTCTTTCTTGGGCTGCAATGATTTCATTGGCTAGCTTTTGTACCCTGGGATCTGAAAAATTGGCTCTTGAACTGGTCAATATAGCAATTGAATGATGTGGAATCATGGCTTTCATCCAAGACACATCTTCAATGGTGGTTTGTGACCTTACCAGATAAAGAGCCCCTGAAAAAAGGACGACACTCACCATAAATATAGATGCGTTTACTTTCTTACTTGGGTACTTTCCAAGCATAAACGCCAGCATGACAACGGCCATAATGGCTCCCATGAGAATCGACATGTAAAACCTGGTTTCACTCCAGTACACATGATCTATCGCATAGTTATTCAAATACATGGCCAGATACATGATAAAAGTTGAGGTTAAAATCATTAATAAAAATTTACTGTATTTCATATTTTCTCCAATTAAATTAAGATTTTGTATTGAGGTTTATTTTCTTTAATCTCAGTGCATTAAAGATGACTGATACTGAACTGAAACTCATGGCTGCGGCTGCAATCATCGGTGACAACAAAATACCAAAAAACGGGTATAAAACACCAGCAGCAACCGGAACTCCGAGCGCATTGTAGAAAAAGGCAAAAAACAAGTTTTGTCTGATGTTCTTCATTGTGCCACGACTGAGTTTAATGGCTTTAACGATACCTGTTAGGTCACCTTTAACCAGAGTCACACCAGCACTTTCTATGGCCACATCTGTTCCTGTACCCATGGCTATACCAACTTGAGCTTGAGCCAGCGCTGGGGCATCATTGATGCCATCACCAGCCATGGCCACTGTTTTGCCTTGTGCTTGCAATTCTTTGACTATTTTGGCTTTTTGATCAGGCAAAACATCAGCCTCTACGCGATCTATTGAAAGTTTATCAGCTACCGCTTGTGCTGTGGTTGCGTTGTCTCCAGTTAACATCACAACTTCGATGCCATGCTGGTGCAACATTGCTATGGCTGCGGGTGTTGATTCTTTGATGGGATCAGCGACAACAATCAGGCCAGCCGGCTGTTGATCTACAGAAAACAACATCACCGTTTGTCCTTCTGCTCGAAGTCCATCTGCTTGGTTGAAGAAAGCGGTGATTTCGGTGTTGGCTTGTTGCATCATTTTACTGTTTCCAAGTGCCAGCTTCTTGCCATTAACTTCTGCTGTTACGCCTTTACCAGTGACTGATGTGAAATTTCCAACATCAACAAATTTAATATTTTTATCTTTGGCACCTTCTACTATAGCCTCTGCCAATGGGTGTTCACTTTGAACTTCAACAGATCCAACCAACGTCAGTACTTCATCTTCTGTGAAACCTTCATTGGCCAATATTTTTATGAGTTTGGGTTTACCCATGGTTAAAGTACCGGTTTTATCAACCACCAAAGTATCCACTTTTTCCAATATCTCTAAAGACTCGGCATTTTTTATCAGTACGCCCTCCAGTGCACCCCTGCCCGTTCCAACCATGATTGATATGGGTGTCGCAAGACCCAAGGCACATGGACATGCAATGATCAACACAGCCACAAAATTAATGGTGGCATGAGCCAGTTTAGGCTCTGGACCAATGGCATACCAGGTAGCAAAAGCGGCCGCAGCGATGAAGATGACAATGGGTACAAAGTATCCGGCAACTGTATCTGCCATCTTTTGAATGGGGGCACGTGACCTCTGGGCTTCTGATACCATTTTGACGATTTGTGCGAGTAATGTGTCAGCCCCAATTTTTTCAGCCCTCATCACCATCGAACTTAAACTATTCACTGTGGCGCCAATCAAGTGATCGCCGGCATTTTTACTGACTGGCATAGGTTCACCTGTTACCATTGATTCATCTACTGAACTGGTACCAGAAATAACTTGTCCATCTACAGGTATTTTCTCACCAGGTCTGATGCGCAAATGATCACCCACTTTGACCTGTTCAAGGGGAATGTCTACTTCCTCACCTTTTTCATTGATGACCCTAGCGGTATTGGGCGCCAGACCAAGTAAGAGTTTAATCGCAGTATTGGTTTGTGAACGTGCCCTGAGCTCAAGAACTTGACCCAGTAGTACCAGAGCCGTAATAACGGCTGCAGCTTCGAAATAAACCATCACCAAACCACCGTGCTGCATGCTTAATGGAAATTGACCAGGAATCAATAGTGCCACCACGCTGTAAATCCATGCAACTGAAACACCCAGTCCAATCAAAGAAAACATATTGAGACTTTTGTTTTTTACTGAAGCAATGGCCTTGGTGAAAAATGGCCAACCTCCCCACCAAACCACAGGAGTCGCTAAGACAAACTGTATCCATTGTGAAACTCTAGGGGTTAACCAATCAGGCATTAACTGCGGCAAAAAATCACCAACCATCGCCAACAGAAAGACTGGAATAGCCAGCACTGTACTGATTTTTAATCGACGACTCATGTCCACCAATTCATGGTCATCTTCCTCTAGTGATATGACAGTTGGTTCAAGTGACATACCACAGATAGGACAATCCCCTGGTTCATCCTGAATTATCTCCGGGTGCATGGGACATATATGAACGCCTCAATTAATTCAATGGTTTTTAGTTTACTTTAGCCTTTTGGCCGATGCTCAATTATACAT
>CANNAM010000025.1 GCA_947502595.1 uncultured Marinicella sp.
CGTCTTTATACATAATCTACCTACTTTAACTTAATTGGTTAAAAATAGGCAGATACACAGATTGGTTTACAGTCTCCCAAAAGCATTTCTAACAGTATTTTTACAGGTATGCATAAACAATCTAAAAAATTGATGAGTTAGTTAAAACAACAAAGTTTATTTAACACAATAGAGTATTTCATCCTCAAAATCTAACAAAAACTCAATCTCATACTTATCCAGCCCTTCTTGAATATTCTGATAACTGGTTTGGGCATCTTTAATAAATTGATCACTGGGATTACTTCCACAATGACTTTCCAACATACCTTTTAACTGACCTGCATGAATCGCTAGTTTTTGTATTGCTTGGCAGTTCTCAACCATATTATCTAAGCATAGATCCCAAGGCTCAGCTCTTTCTCCAGAGTTTTTAAAATGAATCCAAAGATATTTTCCTATTGCAAAACCTTGTTGATACAAATCGACAGCATCCATGATGGGTTGTGATTCCAGCTGTGGTTTTATCGATCTAGTCTCATAAACTGGAGCACTCCAATCATTATAAATACCATTCAATAAATCATCAGTTTTAGGTTTAATCAACTGGGGAATAAAAAATACAGCAGTAAGCGCCATGGCAGTGGCTGGTATTAACCACGGTTTAAATAACCACGGTTTAAATAACCATTGTTTTAATTTTCCAAAGAGGGACTTATTTTCGTTGGTAGCTTGAACACGTTGTTTAACTACCAGATTACCAAGAATTTGATTAATGTCTACCCATTGTTGTAACAATGAAGGCGAAGCATTGATGGCTTGGATGACATTAGAGCGGGTGTTTTCATCTGCATGACCTGAAATAAAATCACTGAGTTGTTCTGCTGTTACATCTGTTGTGATTTTGGCTTGTAAGCTTAGGGCGAAATTAACCAGTAACAAGTCATTCTTATCGTGTTTATTTGTATTCATATGATTACTGACGGACATTTACGCACTCTTTAATATTATTTAAGACATTTTGGTGCATTTTTCTGACTTGATGATCGGGTAAATGCAGCATGCGAGCAATTTGTGATATTTTTAATCCTTGTTGGTAAATTAATTTCAGTAAAACTTGGTCTTCATCATTCAGTTTTAGGTTTTCTAAATCTGATTTCTGATTGACCAGTTTAATTGATTTTGTATCATTAATTCCTGTGTAATGACCCAGGGCCAGCAGCAGCTCTTCATCACAATCTTCATCATCTTCGTATGTTGGCTCAAATGATTGGTTTATTTCTTGATGTTCCTCTAGGCTATTTTCTTGGCAATCAGGTGAGCCACATTTCGGGTGTTTTGTTTTTATGGTTAGAATCATCTGGTCCACATCTTCAATAATTTGATGATGTTCCATGGCATCATAGATGGCTATTTTAGTTTTTCTCTCTAAACACAACCACTGAAACAAAGTCAGCCAAAACCCACCTAATTTTTTCAACCATGAAGGAGGTCGAGGACGACTATAACGCTTTCGAGCTTTGTCTTCTAATTTGTTCCTGAAAACAGTGGTTATGTAGGCGCCAGGTTCTCGTTTTGATTCAATATCTCCTAATATTGACCAGTTGTCTTTAGACATAACCTTGATGATGTCGTTCACAGCTGCTTGAGCCAAGTCATCATGGTTGTATCTTTTGCGAGCCATTTGGTCAAATTTATTTAACCAATCATGCTCAGGATTAAAAATAAACAGTTGCCAATCCATGTTTTTAATAGAAGATTTGATATGATAAGAGAGTAACAGAAATTTAATAATATTTCATTATTGGCTTTTTAAAAATATATTTTTGTCCGTCAAAGTTAATAATATAAATTATTTGTAATTATGGGATTTAATAAAACAATCATCATTGTGCTATTAGCACTATTGACTACAGCTTGTTCAAATAACAGGGTAGTAAGTGGGTCAGAGTATCATTTTGTAAAAAACCAACAAAATGAATGGTTTCCAATTGAGAATATTGACCCAAGAATCTTTGAAAGTTATCCACCGAAGAAAGACGTTAAACTATTTAGTAATAATGTCAGAGAATACGTTTTTGAAAAAGACATACAAACATTAAATAAGCTGCTAAGTGACAATGATTTGAAACTATTTTGTATTAACTTAAAATCAAATAAGCCTGCAGTCTGGAAGTGGAAAAACAATCATATGCTAATTAAATGTCATGATGAAAAGTTGTTTTGGCGTAAATTAAATTATTCTAAAATAATGCTAAAAACCACTAATACTGGCAATATAAATATCTTAAATGGAGAAAAACAATGAATAAATTTTATGGTCTATTGCCACTTTTATTTTGTAGTTTAGGATGCGCTAAAGAGTTTGAATACCCAGAAGTGGCATTTATTGAACCAGTTAACCTTAAAAATCAAACATCTAAAATTATTCTTGGAGAACCTAATTTTGAAAAGATCAGGACATTAAAAAACGAAACTAAAATTTTTAATACCGCAAGGCGTATTGCTTCTATTATTTTAAAAAACAACGGTGAACTTATTTCATATTGTTCGGGGTCTCTTGTCGGTCCTGATCTCATATTAACTAATGAACATTGTCTGATGGATGGAGAAAAAATGTATATAAATATGGAATATTTAGAAGAGAAAGATTTGGGAAATTATCAGGCTGAAGTTGTATCTGTGGTAAAGAAAAGCAGAGAACTTGACTATGCTTTATTAAGATTAAATAAATCAATCGGTAATCATTATGGGTGGCTAGAACTAGCAAACGATACACCTTCTAAAGGGGATGTAATGATTATTCAGCATCCACAAGGTCGCGACAAAGAAATTTCAAGAGTACAAAGCAGTATATTCCAGAAATCACCAGTGGTTCTGCACTATTTTGCTGATACAGAGGGCGGTTCTTCAGGGTCACCAGTATTTAATCTAAATGGTAATAAAATTGTCGCATTACATCATGCTGGATTATGTGAGGAAAAATCTGATGATCGTCGTCGATGTTTGAGTAAAGGTGTTAACGAAGGAATGGTCATTGGAAATATTAAAACAGAGATTAAAGAATTTTTACCACCATGTGCACTGGATGGTGCATTTCCAGGTGAATTTGTGAATAAGTGTGCCTACATTTCGGAATATTGATGAGTAATACCGAAGAACATATTCTAGTTAAAGGGACTCAAATAAAAGAGTTTAAGATTACTGGGTTACTTGGTGAAGGCGGTTTTGGCATTACATATTTAGCCCAAGACACTCAACTCGATAGAAAAGTAGCCATAAAAGAATATTTTCCAAGCGATCTTTCTATAAGAGCCAGAGACAGCATAACCATAAAACCAAAATCAAGTACCCAAGACAATTATCAGTTTGGCCTAGAAAAATTCTTAGAAGAAGCTAAAACCCTAGCCCAGTTCAAACACCCAAATATTGTTGGCGTAAATCGGTTCATAGAAGCCAACAACACCGCCTACCTCATCATGGAATACGAAGAGGGCGAAGATCTCAATGACTACCTCAAACGCACAGGCTTCAGTGGCGGTATGCCTGAAACCGAACTCAAAGGTTATCTGGTTCCAATCCTGAACGGTCTACAAGCTGTGCACGAAAAAGGCTTACTTCACAGAGACGTTAAACCGGGAAACATCTACCTGCGCAAAGGCGCTGAACCCATGCTGATAGATTTTGGAGCAGCACGTTATGCTTTAGGTGAACACTCAAAATCCATGAGTGCCATTATTTCTATGGGCTATGCCCCACCGGAGCAATATTCTAGTAAAGCCAAACAAAGCCCCGCATCAGATTTATACGCCTGGGGCGCCACAGCCTATCAACTCATTACAGGCAAAGCCCCAGTAGAAAGCCCGGACAGATCTAACGCCATCTTCGAAGAAGAACCCGACCCACTTAAACCCATCAGCCAAAGCCATGCAGGTAAATACTCCAAAGAACTGCTGGCCACCATTGACCAATGCCTAAACATTGCCCAAAAGAACCGCCCACAAAGTGCTGAACAAGTTCTTGCCATGCTCAGTGGTAAGAAACTCATTAAAGGCACGATTAAAGTCGACCCCAAAGAACGCTTCAAAGACAGTCACTCAAACACCGGCACCCAGTACGTTCATGACGAAGATCGATTCAAAACCGATAAAACAGAATCTGTCATTCTGAGCGAGCATAAGCGAGCCGAAGACCAAACGGCAGGACAGCCGTTTGGCCACGCGAAGCGAACCGAAGGGCTCGGAGCAGGAGCGCAGAGACAATCTCCAAAAGCTGGCAGCCAACCCAAACTTAAATACGCCCTAACATTCCTAATCCTGGCAGCCCTAGCCACAGCCAGCTACTACGGCTACGACTATTATCAAGAGCATCAACAAATAGCTGAACAAGCCAAGGAACAGCAAAAGTTAGCCCAAGAAAAAGCCCAACGCGAAGAAAATCAGGCTTGGACTCAAGCCCAACAAGGTAACACCATAGCCAGCTACCAAACCTACCTAGACAAATACCCCAACGGCAAAAACAATACAACTGCCACAAACAAAATAACTGAACTCAAAGCCGAATTAGGCAACCTCACCAGCCAAGCCCAAAAGTTACTGATCAAACTCGGCTACCAAGTCCCAACTAACGGCCAGATGGACACCCGAACAGAAGAAAGCATCAAAGCCTTCGAAAAAGCCCAAAACCTCATCATCACCGGCAAAGCTGACCAAGTCCTCATCAACAGCCTACAAGCCGCCTACAACGAAAAAGACCAAGCCGCATGGAACGCCGCCCAAGGCGACATAACAAAACTACAAAGCTATGCCAACAACTACCCAGATGGCCAGTACATCAACCAAGTTGATAGCAAGATTAATCAAGTTCAACAAGCCATCGCTGATGCCGAGGCAGAAAAACAGCGCTTAGCCAAGCTCGCAGCAGATAAAAAAGCCGAAGATGAGCGCAAAAGACAAGCTCAAATAGCAGCAGAAAAAGCCAGAGTAGGTAAAACATTTGCTGATTGTAGTGATTGTCCTACCATGGTTTATTTACCCTCAGGTTCCTTCCAAATGGGCAGTAATGAAGCTGATAATGAAAAGCCCATTCACACCGTTAACATCCAACAATTTGCCATGGGTCAAAGTGAAGTCACATTTGCCCAGTGGGATGCTTGTTACAACGCAGGTGGCTGTAGTGAAAAAGCAGATGACGAAGGCTGGGGCAGAGGCAACCGACCAGTGATTAACGTCAGTTGGAACGATGCCCAAGAATACACGAAATGGTTGAGTCAGAAGACAGGCAAGAGCTATAGGCTTCCTTCAGAAAGCGAATGGGAATACGCAGCCAGAGCAGGCAGTAGAACTAAATACAGTTGGGGTGATAGTATCAGCTGTAGCCAAGCTAGGTATGTATACTTTGATTGTGATAGCAACAGTACAAAGCCAGTAAAATTCTATGATAAGAACGCCTTTGGACTTTACGACATGCATGGCAATGTTTGGGAATGGATCGAAGATAAATGGCATGATAATTACAATGGTGCACCCACAGATGGCAGTGCTTGGACCAGTGGAGGTTCCACGTACCGCGTGTTGCGCGGCGGTTCCTGGGTCAACGCTCTGAACGACCTGCGTTCGGCCTTCCGCGGCGGGAATTCCACGACGACGCGCGTCAAATTTTACGGATTCCGTTTGGCCCAGAACACCGAATGAAGCGGACGCGTAATGAGGTTTCCTATGTCCTTTGTACTTTGTCCTTTGCATGAGGGCTTCAGCCCGAATCGGGGGGATTATCAAGGGGGAAAACGCCCCCTTGATTGGGTTTATTCCGGACTATCCTTGTCCTTCACTCCTTCGGAGCCAGCCAAGCTGTTCAATTTGCTCCAGGCAAATATTAAATTTTGATAAATGAATAATCAAGTCAAAACACCACTAGCTGTTCAATATTGTTAAGATTTAGTGAGTTGGATGATATCTCAAATTAAAAATTTGCAACGCAGTAGAAGGAACGCTCTTGTAAAACTTTTGGAAAAGAAACTTTAATCAAAACATTCAAAAATTTTACCAGATAAACTGTCTTCTATTTGTTGCTTATCTTCCAGTTGATTGGAACTGTAACTAAGGGTTAAATAATTATTATTTTTATTTTCTTTAACACTGGAGTGTATCGATCGATTGTATTTTAACCTGGCTCCCATCCCAGATTCCCAGCGTTTAATAATGTCATCAAGTCTATCTTCAGAGTTTATATAAATTCCATTACTCTCAAATTGTGATGAGTATAAAGTTTTAAATTCATCAAAGGTTTTATGTAAATTTAATGAAATTTGAAAACTGCCATTGGGTGTTCTGGTGAATGAAAAGTTTCCTGGTTTGTTTTCGCTACTCTGATTGACTAAAAATTTTTCTAATGAACTGTCTCCAGAAGATATAAATTCTTTTATGCTTCCTGATAGAATCATTCTTGATTCTAAATAATCCCAATCAATTGAATTTTTAGCAAACTGGCATATGATATTATTAACATCAGTGAATTCTAGCTGTTTAGTTTGTTGTTTAAGGTTATTCTTTAAGTTTGAATTATCTAACCAATTTGATTTTTCATGGCTTATATAATCTCGAATATTTATACAAATCTCATCATGGCAATACTTGGAATACTGGGCAGCAAATGAACCTTCGGGGTTAGATGAAGAGTTAACATTTACGATGATGTTAAGCTTATCTCTATTTAAAAAATCTTTATTCACTTTTGGGTCATAAGACCCTGATCCAGAATAGGCACCCGCTTTTCCCAAAGCATTTGAAATAAAATTGTAAGTAAGTTCATTCAATCTATATTTCCAAATAATACTAGCAAAATGATCTTTAGTTAAAATACCATTGCTTATTAATTTTTTTCCAACCTGGGGAATCAACTGGTTTAACATGTTTTGTTGTTCAATAGAATAATCAAGAATAGAATCTCTTTTATCGAAAAAGCTGATTAAATCCTCGGTTGTGGGCATACCTGCTAAATAAGATTTTAATCTGAGGTAGTTAATGGCGAAATTAGAGTAATTAGGTTTTTTTTCTGGTGATTCAGAAAGGTGCATTTCATACAGTTGGGTTGTGAAAGAGACATCGGTGTCATCATGTCTCATTAAATCCAGTATTTTTTTTACCTTTGCGCATTCATTGTTATCAAATTGAATTAAATTTTGAATATCAGTATTCAGAATACATAGAGTAGGAACAATCGGCGCAAAGGCTGAAACGGCTATGTCGTCTTTTTCTAAATTAAACTCATTAAAATGCATTACTTCTAGTTGAAGTCTGCCATCAGGTTTCAATGCTGTTCCAAAACTGGTAACACCAGCTATAACAACTTGCTCATCCTTCATAACTTGGAAACCAGAGCCACTGTCTCCTTGCCGTGCAGCGCCTGAACTGAAGTTGTCACTTTGTATGAAAACACCAGGTGACAAAATTGTTGAAATTGATAAATTATCTCCGTAATAAAGCTTCCTTTTGCCTAATTCATCTTTTGCTGATTTTCCATAGCCCAATAATTGAGTTTTTTCAGAAGGTAATTTTCCTAACAAAATATCTAGATACTGCTTTGAACTCATGAGCTTCGGTTCAGATACTGAATGAATTTCTCGATCAAGTTTAAGTAATGCAACATCATATAACCAATCATAAGTGCTTCTTGAACCAAAGATAGACTGGTATCCTTTTGAGAATTGTATGTTTACATACAAAGGCTGTGCTTTGGCAGCAGAATCAACATTGCTAATTAGGTAACTGTTATTCTCATTAACACAATGAGCGGCAGTCAAAACCACAATTGGATTTATCAATGTGCCAGAACAGAGTTCGCTGGTATCTTCATTAAAAATGTTGACTGCATAATTCCATTTCTTTTCATCGGCATTGCGTCCGTTTTCAATAGATAAAACTTGATTTGATAAACTTATACTTAAAAGTAATACTAAACGCTTCATTGATTCAATGTTTTAAAAACACTATGCCTGAATATCCTGAGTTGGCCATCCAAACATGATTTGCTTTGTCAGTATCAATGAATTTAATGCCACCAAATGGCTTTGTATCTAAGTTAACAATAACAGTGTTGCAGTTCGGATCTGAGCAAACTAATAATTTGTTTTCTGTGAAGTCTTCATTTCCAAAATTTGCGGCTACATAGTAATTACTATTGAGTTGTGAACAAGCATGTATTTTTTCAACGTTTATTTTTGATAAACTTTCATTTATAACATAATTAACTTTTTGGTATGAGTTAACCGTTCTTTTTCTTGAGAGTTTTGAAAGTGCATAATGGTTGTCGTAGCAACTGTATCTGAAAAAATTATTATCAGCTTTTAATACATTATACTGGCTACAAGTATCGTTTTTACAATTAATATATCTTGACACATCAGTATCAAAATTTTCAATGATCAACTCACTATTTGAAATGTATTCCGTGAGAATTTCATCCTCTTTATCTAATTTGGGTAGCCACTTTGTTTTTTTTGTTTTTTTACATTCTTGGGTTTTACACTGTACTTTTTCACCTACTCTAACGGCTGATGGAAAAGAATTTTTGTCAGAATGAAATAAGAAAAATCCATCATCTTCATCATTCTCGCTGGTTAATTTTTCAACTTTATATTTACTGCAGTCAGCGTTTTTACAAATCAAAGTAAAGTATTTCTTTGAGTCGCCTAAATCTTGTTGTAGAAAAACCACAGGATAGCCCGAAACGTTTTCAAATAAAGCTTCTCTTCTTATTAATTCATAGCTAACTTGATTTTTATCTCTGCTTTTTCCTAAAGCCACTAACCTGCTTTTTTTTATCTGGCTACATTCCGTATCTGAACATGAATATAATAATAAATGCCTTTGTTTCTCATAATCATCCCAACGTTCACTGGTTAAAGCATAGGGCAGTCCGTTAGAGAAAACTTTAAAACTGTCTAAACTACTGGTTGAATTTGGATTATCTTCAATGATAAAAGTTTTAAATTCAATGGCAAATAAAGTTGTGCTAATTAACATTAAAAATAAGGAGTATATATATTTCATCATCGTTCCTTTTTATTGCATGTTACAGATTTGTCTATTTCACATTGATATGCTTCTTCATTTGGAAAAAGCCTTGATGTCATAGGTTTGCATCTGCAACTACTGTAGTTTTTATCTGTTATTAAGTCATCAAGTGAGGTTTCATTAGCAAATTCTAAACATTTTGTTTTAACTTTTTTACTGGCCTTTCTTTTCGCACTCCTGCAAACAGAGTCTTTATCAGAAGTAAATGTGTGCACGCCAGTTTCTTTAATTTTGATTGATAATATTTCTGGCTTTCTAGCAGAATCACAACTGTAATTGAGAGAACAGTCTATATTTACATCATTTTGTTTACAACTTGACATACAAAGCTCAACATTATTGGATGTAATATTAGTTGCCGAGTTTTGTGCTGAACATATATCTCTGACTTTATTGACTAGATCATCACATGTACCAAATTTGGACATCCCACTTCCATTTAAAATTTGAGATTCAGAAAAGGCAACAAAAGAGAATGCCAATAGCATCATACAAATAGTTAATTTAATCATTCCCATTCCTAGTTGTAACGATTTCAACTCGTCGTTGGCTAGGGTCAATAGAACTGCTTGCTTCTATTGGCTTAAGTTCACCAAACCCAAAAGCAGTTAATCTTTTAGAGTTTATTCCATTTTTTATGAGGTGATTCTTTGCAGATTGGGCTCTTTTCTCCGAAAGAATTAAGTTGAACTCATTAGAACCGACACTGTCAGTATGTCCTTCAATAACAAAATTTAAGCTTACGAGTTCGGTTGAGTTCATGGCCTCAGCAGCTTTAGATAGAATTTCTGCTCCTTGTGTAGTTAACTCAGCACTGCCAAATTCAAATTGAATGGGTAACGCGATACTGACTTCTTGTGGTGCGCTGTTATCTGATAAGTCATCAGGTGACATTGCCAGTTGTCTTAACATAGCAGATCTCATTTTGTCTGCTGAAGCGTCATCATCAAGTGCTGTTCTGAGTCTTTTGGGGTCCTTGGAGTAAGCGGTTAAACTTATGAGCAATGTAATAACTGCTACAATTGATTTCATCATTGAATTCTCCTGAGTAAATAAAACTTATATTTCTTTATTGATGTTATCAATTGTGTTGTTTTATTTCAAGTTAATGGTAATTGTTAGTAAACCACTCTAAACCCAAAATTACTTTTTCTACTATCAATTGTATTCCAGCCTCTCACACTGGGTCTTTGCCAATTTAAACCTTCAAAATAAGAAGCACCTTTCAATATTCTAAAACTACAATCTCCATCTAATCGGGCAGAACCATCATCAGGAGCCCCAACGTGATTCTCTACTTTACAGTCTTCCACCCATTCCCATACATTTCCTTGCATCTCATATAAGCCAAACGCATTTTTTTCATAACTCTTTACTGATGTTGGCCTTTTTTTATAACCACAATCACCATTGTATTGGCCGAAGTATATATTGGTACATTTCACTTCAATTTGATCAGCCGCATATTCCCATTCTGATTCTGAGGGTAACCTATAATTTTGCCCTGTTTTTGAACTTAACCAATTTGTATATTGTTTCGCATCATTCCAACTCACATTGACTACTGGAAGATTATTGTTATTCCACCCTTTATCATCAGGCGTATGCTCACAGAAATTTTCAGAGACACATTGATTCCATTGCTTGAAAGTAACTTCAGTTTCACTCATATAAAAACTTTTGATACTAACTAGATGTTGGGGTTGTTCATCTGGTGCATGGCTATTACTACCCATAGTGAAACCACCCTTTGGAATTAAAACCATCTCTGGGCAGTTTTTGCATACTTGATTTGTAGTGCTGGTTTGCCTGACAGGGGTATTTTGATCATTAAAATAAAACTTACCCGTTCCAATCAAAGCACTGTTTTGCCATGTCATTTGTTTGTTCTGAGACTCCTCTAAAACCCCTGCTCTGACTTGATTGAAGACTTCATCGATTGATAGATTAGGTAGTGTGATTGTTTTTAAAACGTGCTTGGTAAATAATCCGTTCCTGCCTATGCCATCAGCAGCTTTTCTGCCTGGTGCAGTCCCAAACGCAATAAATAAACCCTCAGCTTTTTCTCGCACCTCGCTTTTACCAATGGACCTTGGTTTTTGTGATGAAGTCACAGGCCTTTTTCCAAGTGGGTTATCTCGACAAGCATCTAAAATAATGATATTCATTTTGCTGTTCGCAGACTTGAGCATACTAACTAATCTATCTAATGAGACACCTTCAGACTTCAGGTCTTCTTGATACTTTAAATTTGACTTTACTGGAACTAAGTAATTGATTCCATCAACTTCTAATCCATGACCTGCATAATAAAAGAGTGCTGTTGCATTCTTATTTTTTCTGATTGATTCAATAAATAGTCTTACTTTTTTCGAAATCTGATCTCTTGTTAAATTTAATCCCACCATAGTTTCAAACCCCAGTGATTTGAGTGCCGCATCCATATCAACTACATCATTGATTGGATTTTGTAATGTGCCTAAGTTTGGATAGTCTGAATTGCCTATAAGCAGAGCTATTCTTTTTTCATCAGTCGATGAATAACAGTTTGTTGAAATTAAAAATATAAAAAATAGAACTATCGTTTTTATCATTATTTTAAACTATCAAAATTGGTTAATTTAAATAAACATATCATAAATTCTAAATAAAAAGTTAAAAACACAAAATTTGAAATGAAAAACTACAAGCCATCAGGCACTGTTCAGCAGGTTAAAACTTTCTAACTCATAAAACTTGGTGCTAGAATGATAAGCACCAAGTTTTAGTAATTTAATCATATGGAAAACACATCTCACAAACTACAAATAGGAACAGTAATAGCTGAGTATAAAATCACCAAGCACTTAGGAGAAGGTGGTTTTGGTATTACTTACTTAGCTGAAGATCAATCATTACTCAAGCTTGTTGTCATAAAAGAGTACTTTCCTGCTGAGATGACCTTAAGAGAAAATACTAATGCATCTGTCATGGCTAAATCAGGGGCTGATGGGAATTATCAATTTGGGCTTGAAAAGTTTCTAGAAGAAGGTCGTGTATTGGCCCAATTCAAGCACCCAAATATTGTGGGTGTAAATCGTTTTATTGAAGCCAACAACACCGCCTACCTCATCATGGACTATGAGGTAGGTGAAGATTTAAGCGATTATTTAAAGCGCACAGGTTTTTCAGGAGGAATGCCCGAAACCGAACTCAAAGGATATCTGGTCCCCATCCTCAATGGGCTACAAGCTGTCCACGACAAAGGCTTGCTTCACAGAGATGTAAAACCCGGCAATATATACCTCAGAAAAGATACCGAACCCATGCTCATCGACTTCGGTGCTGCCAGATATGCACTCGGTGAACACTCCAAATCCATGAGCGCCATCATCTCAATGGGCTATGCGCCTCCAGAACAGTATTCATCTAAGGCTAAACAGTCCCCAGCTTCAGACCTTTACGCTTGGGGTGCAACAGCCTATGAACTGATCACTGGTAAACCCCCAGTAGAAAGTCCAGACAGATCAAATGCCATCTTCGAAGAAGAGTCCGACCCCTTAAAACCTCTAAGTCAAAACCACAAAGATAAATACAGCAAAACATTACTCACAGTCATAGACCAGTGCCTGAACATCCCCCAAAAGAAACGCCCAAAAAGCGCCACAGAAGTCCTCGCCATGCTAACAGGCGAAAAAACCAGCACTCGCACCGTTAAAGTCAACCCCAAAGACCGCTTTAAAAATGACCATGGCCATCCTGAGCAGCTAAAACAAAACACTCATCATTCCGAAGGAGCAAAGCGACTACGGGATTCTCATCACGCTAGCAACCAACCTAAAGAAAAAACCAATACGCTAATATACACCCTAATCATCCTCCTGCTCGCAGGTATCGGTACAGCCAGCTACTTCGGCTATGACTACTACACCGAAAAACAAAAAATAGCCGAAGCCCAACACATAGCAGCAGCACAAGAACAACAAAAACAACAAGAACAACTAAAGCAAAAAAAGCTACAACAAGCAAAACTAAAAGCAGAACGCGAAGAAAAACAAAACTGGAGTATTGCAGAGCAAACAGATACTGTAAGCGCATATCAAGAATACTTAAATATATACCCAGATGGAAAGCATAGAGATATTGCCGAAAACAAAATTAAACTTATTAAAGAACAATCTAAAACAACAAGGCATGCTGGAGATACTTTTAGGGACTGTAAATTTTGCCCAGAAATGATAGTAATACCTGAAGGCAAGTTTACAATGGGGGATAACAATAAAAGTACTGAATCACCTGAAAGAGAAGTAATTGTTCAAACATTCGCCATGAGTGTTGCTGAAATAAATATTAATCAGTTTAATGATTTCGTTAAAGCATCAAATTATATAACTGACGCAGAGGCTAATAAAGGATCCGAGTTAGGGTGTTATCTATTTATAGATGAAGATAATATAGGATACATATCCAACAATAACTGGCGATCCAACTCTAAAATACAGTCTGATGAACATCCTGTTATTTGTATAAGTTGGAATGATGCAAAAGCTTATATTCAGTGGATTAGTAATATTACAGAAAGTAACTATCGCCTTCCAAGTGAGGCAGAGTGGGAATATGCTGCTCGAGCAAACTCTAATACCTCTTATGGATGGGGAAATGATATAGATTGTACAAAAGCAAACTATGGTCAGTGGCTTTACAAACCATGTGGAAACTCAAAAAATACAACTCCTGTCAAATCATTCCAAGCTAATAAGTTCGGTTTATATGATATGCATGGAAACGTTTGGGAATGGACAGAGGATTGTTGGCATGAAGATTACAACAATGCACCTTTAAATGGAAAAGCTTGGGTAACTACATGTTCTGATGAAAATCGTAAAGTTTTGAGAGGTGGTTCATGGGTGGATACTCCTGCATTCTTAAAAACTAGCAGGCGATATAGAGCAGCAAAGACAGACCGAGCAGATGGATATGGATTTCGTATTGTAAAAGATTTATAAAAGTATTTTTATAAAAACAAGATTTGTCCGTCACTAATAATTAATCAAACATTATTAGGAAATTGACATGAAAACACATACTCTAACAGTTGCCGTTTTAACATTTATCTTTGGATCTGTTACTTCAACAGCTTCAGCACAATGGAATCAATGGGGTCAAAGCCAGCCACAACAAATACCCAATCCTTTTTGTAGTGCGCCCACATATATCGTTGCTCATGAACCAAGAAATGCGGGAATTAATTTTGATAACAATGGTAATTACTACATCACTGTATCGAGAAACTTAACCAACAACCAAGCGAATGTTAATGCCATGTTGGCTCATGAGTGTGGACATGTAGTGAATAACCATGGTCGTGGATACACCAATCAGTTTCAAGTTAAAAATATGGAGCTTCAAGCTGATTGTCATGCGGCCAGAGCTCTAAAACAAAGACAAGATAATTGGGCACTCAGAGCTTTTGAGCAATTCGTGGGATCATGTGGTAATTACCTTTCTGGCCCAATGGGCTATCCAACATGTAATGAAAGACTTCGTGCCATCAGAAGTTGCTCAGCTGGATAAATACTTCGATTTAAATCCAATTAGCATAGTGATATGATAAGTATCACTATGCTGCTTTACGATATAACCTAATGGAAAACACCTCACATAAATTAACAATTGGCACCCAGATTGCAGAATATAAAATTATCGATTACTTAGGTGAGGGTGGCTTTGGAATTACTTACCTTGCAGAAGATCAATCATTAATCAAAAAAGTGGTTATCAAAGAATACTTTCCTGCAGAGATGACAATCAGAAGCTCTGACAGCGTATCGGTCACCGCTAAATCACAAACTGAAGACAACTATCAATTCGGCTTAGATAAATTTTTAGAAGAAGGTCGTGTACTGGCACAGTTCAATCACCCAAATATAGTTAAAGTCGGCCGGTATATTACCGAAAACAATACCGCATACCTCATCATGGACTTTGAGGAAGGCGAAGACCTCAACGACTATTTAAAACGAACAGGTTTCAAAGGCAACATGACAGAAACCGAACTCAAAGGTTATCTAGTCCCAATCTTAAATGGCCTGCAGGCCGTTCACGAAAAAGGTCTGCTACACAGAGACGTAAAACCAGGTAATATCTATTTACGCAAAAATGCCGAACCCATGTTGATTGATTTTGGAGCCGCTCGATATGCCCTGGGTGAACATTCTAAATCCATGAGCTCCATCATCTCTATGGGCTACGCCCCACCTGAACAATATTCATCCAAAGCCAAACAAAGCCCTGCTAGTGATCTATACGCCTGGGGCGCCACAGCTTATCAACTCATCACTGGCAAACCGCCTGTTGAAAGCCCAGACAGATCTAACGCCATCTTTGAAGAAGAACCAGACCCACTTAAAGCATTGAGCAACACTCATGTAGGCAAATACTCCAAAGAATTACTGGCCACCATCGACCAATGTCTGAACCTTGCACAAAAGAACCGCCCTCAAAGTGCTAAAGCAGTCCTCGCTATGCTCAGTGGTAAGAAACTCACCACAGGCACAATCAAAGTCGATGCCGAAGTGTATGTCGTCAAAACCTTTTGGACCAGTGGTCGTTTAATTTAAGAGATGGTTCGGTTCATTTTGTTTAAGTTATCA
>CANNAM010000026.1 GCA_947502595.1 uncultured Marinicella sp.
GCAATCTCCCAATGCCAACGCAAGCACCAAACCAGCCAAAATCTTTCGACTGCGCTCCGCTCCGCTCAAGATGACAGCAGATTTTGTAACACAGAAAAAAGACGACAGATTAATCTTGCTGAAATTCCTCGTCCAGCACCATGCCACGGCTGGCAGCGCGTTTAAGCCACAATTTACGGGCATACTCTTGCATGTCTTCAACTTGGTCTGACTCATCCATAATCTCCAAGCCCAACAGCGTTTCCATCACATCTTCCATGGTCACCAAGCCACAAATATCACCGTATTCAGAAACCACCAAAGACATGTGTTGGCTCTCCTGCATCAGTGCCTCAAGCAACAGCGTTAATGACATGTCCTCAATCACCAAGTTCAAATCACGCTTTAAATCTTTTAATTGAACATTTTCACCCAAGGCCTTGGCCATCAAAACATCAGATTTCAACACAAAAGCATTGCTGTCATCTATGCTGTCTTTATAAATTGGCAGCCTGGAGGCACGGCTCTTAACCATGACATCAAAAACATCTTCCACATAGCTGTCTTGCTGAAAACTGGTGATTACACTCCTAGGTGTCATGATGTCCCTGGTTTTTAGGGAGCTGAGGGTGAATAAATTATTGATGATGCGAGACTCATGCTCATCAATCAAACCACTGCGCTCACCCAAACCAGCCATCGCCAAGAATTCATCGCGGTTGAACATGTGGTGCTTTTTACCTTTGGAAATCAATTTGGTGATTTTCTCCGACAACACAATCAGAGGGTACAACAAGCGAATCAACACGGCGACAAAACTGATGGTCGCTGCTGTCAAGGATTTCCAGTACACCGCTCCAATGGTTTTAGGAATGATTTCAGAAAACACCAAAATCAACACCGTAATTACGGCTGAAAACACCCCAATCCAAGCATCGCCGAACACATGAGTGGCCTTGGCCCCAGCCACAATCGCGCCCACCGTATGGGCAATGGTATTCAAGGTCAAAATAGCCGCCAACGAACGATCCACATCATTGAAACGTAAACGCTTCACTCGCTGAGCCTGCTCTGGATCGGTAGACTTCAATTGCTCAACATATGACGGCGTGATACTCAGCAGCACCGCTTCGGCAATCGAACATAAAAATGAAAACAACAAAGCCAAAAGCACATACAGCAACAACAAAAACATGCATTAATCCATTGAAAACAAGTTATATAGTTTGGGTCAAAACGATAAAGTTTCAAGGAATTTAACCACTGATTACCACCAATTATGGGTTCCTCAGCGCCAAACACACCTATTGCTACAACTGCTACAGACCAAATCAGCAACGTGTTTCAGCCCAACTCCTATCATTGAGCCATGCTGAATTGCCAAAATCCTGACACCCTGCTAACCTGTGCCTCACAGCAAAACCCAAAGACCATGGCAAAACCCAATAAAAAAGGCCCCACAGCCACCGTAGATGTGTTTTGCAGCCAATGCAAAACCCAACTGTTCAAATATCGAAAAGGCGGCAAAGGTGCTTTGGTTAAATGCTTCAAAGAACGCATCACCAAAGACTTCACCACAACACCATGCACCTGCCCTGGGTGCGCCCAGACATTCGCCAGAGACACACTGGTGCGCGGCACCCCAGCCTTTAAAATAATTGGCGGCAAAGTATTTTTTAAATGAACGCCAGCTGAGCTCGTCGCGATTAACAAACCCATGACCTCAAAAAAATACGTCATTACAAAGGCCCCCTACATGGGTGCAAGTAGTTAGGCCAACGCAGGAGCAGTTGCCGAGGTACGACTGTGGCAATCTCCCAACGCCAACGCAATCCCAAATAAATAAACATGTCATTGCGAAGGAGGCACGACTGTGGCAATCTCCTAAAGCCAACGCAATCCCCAATCAAACCAAGATCTTTCGACTGCGCTCAAGATGACAGAGTTTCTGTCATTCAGACTAAAACTAAAAATAAGCATGTCATTGCGAAGGAGCGAAGCGACTGTGGCAATCTCCTAAAGCCAACGCAATCCCCAACCAAAACAAGATCTTTCGACTGCGCTCAAGATGACAGCCTATTTTTGGTCTCTAAAACAAATCTTAACTACCGTATTCGGCCTGCATGGATGTGGGCATGACAGCAGTGAATGTGTACTCAGTCGTTTTCCAGACTGTCACTGAATATAAGGTCTTCAATGAACACCAAGGCACTACCGGACTCAAAACCATTTTGATCATCGCCAATCACTCCGGTTATCGCATAGCCACCACTTAAATCCACCGAGAAACCGGTGCGACTGAGCACACTGGTATTGGATGCTTGGTAGCGACTGATGAAATTAACAGCAGGGTCATCTATTTGGTACAGGTAGGCGGAACCAACCCATGGATTAAATGGTGGCTGACTTGCATCTTCGTAAGGTGCACCAACCAAAAGTCGCTGCTTATCCAAACTGATTGAAGCACCAAATTCAGCACCACTAACAGGGGTGTTGGCATAGACAGTTTCAAACCTATCTACCACTCCCCCTGCAAGTTGATAGAGATACACTGCTCCGGTGCGGTAACCCATGTCGTCATTCCTTGGGGCGCTGACCGCCACCCAATCAGCTGCAACTTCTGTGTTCTTCGCAAACTGTTCTGTATCGGTAACTGCTGGAGAAGTCAACTCAGTGAGCCAGCTCCATTGGTTGGCCTGAAAATTAAAAACATCGACTCGCCCACTGGTATCAAAGTACTCATCGTAGCTACTGACCACCAATAAATCGCCGGCCAATTCAACTTGGTAGCCAAACAGTTTATGATCAAGCGCAAAAGTTTGGTTAATCACCGAATGCAACTGCCATTGGCCACCTGTGTATTGATAAAACAATACCTGCCCCACCTCATAACCCAATTTAACATCAAAATAACTGCCAGCAATTGCCATGCGATGACCATCCAGCGCAATGTGTGAGCCAAAGTACTCTATTGAAACATCTGGATGAGTTGGTAGTGACAACTCTGTTGGGATCCACAAGCCATTGGATTGCTCATGAACATAAACCACAGAGGCCACTTGCGAGCCGCTGAGGTCGTAAGCTGAAAAAGCCGCAAATTTGTCATTAAGCGCCAAATTGCCGGTGATTATTGTGTCTTTATAAGCCCTCCCTCCAGGTTTTAAACGCTGCGTTTCAGTCCAGTAATCACCCTGTAATTGGTACACAAAGACTTGCTGGTGGCCAGTGATCGGATCAGATGAGACCAATGCTGTATTTTGGTGAATGGCTGTGTTGTGGCCCATTTGCTCAAATGCCGCCCCAGTAGTTAATAATAAATCACCTTCCACAGACCAACTGCCACTGCCCAAGGACCAAGTGTTGGCAACAACAACCGCAGCATCGTATGTGGTCTCAACTGAATTAAACTGTGTGACCAAAACCCGTTGACCAGCGACACTGAAAGTCAACGCCTGGTCTATATTTTGCAACTCACCTGCAGGTCGAGCTATGACCTGTTCAGTCCATCCACCCTGGCCGGCGGTGAATACATACAACAATTTACCAACAACACCAGTGCTGAATATTCGGTTGTCCTCCAGCCAGATTCGCTGCCCCATCCGCAATGACGGGTTTTGTGCAGATGCCAAAATCGTATCAGCAGAAACCCAAGTTTGTTGCTGCAGTTGGTAAGTGTAAATAGTGCCCGTAGTGGTGCTGTTCATGCTTTCAAAGGGCGCACTGATTGCCAGCACCCCATCAGCAACCGCCACAGCACTGCCAAACTGTGCCAACAAACCGCTCACTGGTGGGTTTATTTCCTGCAATTCTGTCATCACGTCATTTTGTTCAGTATAGATAAAAACAGCCCCATCATTGCCATCCATATAAGCCGCACCAACCACCAAATAAGTGCCATCATAAGCAACACTGGCAGCATAAAAACCATCCGTTTGGCCGTTGTTGGCTTGTAATGTGACCGTGTGCTGCCAAGCGTTATTGAGCCATTGATACCCCACAACTGCATTTTCAATGCCACCAAAAGCACTGGCAACTGTGACAAAAACCTGATCATCAGCATAGGCGAACCCAAATAAGCCAAATTGTCCATCATTGATGCCAGCAGGTGCCGTGATTACCGCTGTCTCTTGCCACACTTCAGCCACTTGCTCAAACACCACCAATTCGGCTGAAATTTGGTTGTTGTCATTTATTTCAGCCACCACAAACAAACGATTACCTTGGAGTAAAACTTGACCCGAAATGCGGTGGTATTTATTGGGATCATCAAAATTAATTGCATAGGCATGTTGCCACGCGGTGCCGTTGAATTCAAACAGCTCAAGCCGCGCACCCAGCTCAGATTCACTGTTGACAGCGATCACCGCGCGGTTGCCATCGACAGCAGACGTATTGGCTAAATCATCACCACCGTTCCAACTGCCAAGCAAGTCGGAAATTAATTGATGTTCAATTACACCAGGCGCAGTTGCAAAAGAGGCGGTGCTGACCGTGGTCAGAACAGCAAGCAAAATCCATTGAGTTTTAAATTGTTTCATAAGCATTTTTTGTTGGCATGAATAAATCAGCAGGCGACTGAAAAATACTTTTCAGCACTGAAACAGTATAAATCCATTCAGCAGCAACCCTGCACAAAAAGTTGATTTAATTACTCAATTGCCTGAGCTATACCCACATGAAGACCTGCCTCAATCCAGCCGAAAATCAAGGTATCTAGGGCCCCAGCCCTTTGCTAGTTTAGAAGCCCACTGAAGGGCTAAAATGTGATTTATCTACCTGATTTGTTTTGTTACCGTTATTGTTTAACAAACTTTAAGTTTTGCACCCGACCTGCATCCAAGCTAAAGCCTTTGACCTGACCTTGCGACCTGAACATTTTAGCCACGTTACCGAAGGCAGTCAGTTCATCCACACCAGCGACATGGACTTTGAATGGCTCACTGTCTTTTACCGCAAGATACAACTGCTCATCTGTGATGGAAAATTGATAAACCACGTCTAACTCTGCACTGTAAAAATCACCCACAAAGTCATTGATATCAACAGCAGTGACAGCTGTAGCTTCGACCCTGTTCCAAGTGGTTTCACCGCCTTGCATGATGCTGATGGCCTGTGCTTTACCGCCGTTTAAATCCACAAAAGTAAAGCGTATGGATTCATCGTCGCCAATTTGATAGGTGTTGCTGTCTGCTGCTATCGGCGTAAGCATGTAGGCTTTATCATTCCATTGTTGGTGTGCATGCACTTGACCCCCAACCTCAGTTACCTCGATTCGCACACCCGCCCTTACTTCATAACTACCGGTCAGTTGCTGTACCGTGAATGCACTGTCAGCTTCTGCTGCTTCACTGGCTTGCTGAGCGGCACCATCACTGTCTTTTGCAACCGGCTGCGGCGTTACTTTGAATGCATCAGCCAAATAAATATCAGCCACTTGAAAAGCCCTGGCTGTGGGGTTGGCATCTGCGCGATTAGCGAATACAGCCACCGTGAACTTTTGCTCAGGAAAACGCAACAACTCAGCCCTGAAACCCACAAAAGCACCACCATGACTGATGGTCTTCAGCCCTTTGTATTCACCCATGATTAAGCCTGCAGCATAGTTTAATTGCTTGCCATCGTTCAACTGACCTACTGTGGTCATGGTTTGCCAAAACTGCGGACTCAAAACGTCAGATTGATAGTAAGCATCGTCCCATTTTTTGATGTCTGCTATGCTGGTGAAGATGCCACCATCGCCAATCATATCCAAGGTGGTCATGCTGATGCGGTACTGGCCCGGCGCTTCAGTTGGTGCGTAACCAGCGGCTCGATTTTTGACTATTTGGTTGTGATCATTATGAAAATGGGTGCTGTTCATGCCCAACGGCCTGAATATTTCTTGTTCAGCATAATCTGCCATGTTCATGCCAGCGGCTTTGTTTACAATTTGTCCTAACAACCAATAACCTGAGTTACTGTATAAGTCTTCCTCACCCGGCTCAAAATTCAATGCCTGTTGGGCCGCCAACCATGATTCAACATGCTGGTCTTGATAATAATCATCATCCCCCAAACCTTTTAAACCAGCCAAGGTTAAATAGTCCCTGACACCACTGGTGTGATTCAATAAGTGCTGAATGGTGACCTCTTTGGCATAGGCAGGAAAATCAGGAAAGTATTTATCCAGGCTGTCGCTGAACTTCAGTTTGCCTTGCATTTCCAATAACACAATACAGGCAGCGGTGAACTGCTTGGATGTAGAACCAATGCGAAAAACACTGTTTTCATCATTGGCAATGTTGTGTTCCAAATTAGCCATGCCATAGCCACGCGCATAAACGACTTGACCGTCTTTAAATACCCCAAGCCCTGCACCAGGCACCTGATCACTGTCCCACGAAGAAAATTTTTCATCAACTGCCTGTTGCTTTGCATCCAAGTCCATGGAATCTGCATTGGCGGCGAATGACAGAAGAAAAACGATAACTGCTAAAAAATGGTGCATGCTGGTCTCAAGTGTAAGAATGATTAATTATTATAAACAACCCACCAACAACCATAAAATGCCAAAGGTCATCCCTGAACCAATAATTGATTAACCGGTTCAACCTTCCAAACTGAACTGTGATCCTGTGGCAAGGCAGTGCAAACATGGCGATCCGCATAAGGACCCTAATTTGTTGGGCGCAGCACAAAAAGCGGTCATGTGATGCCCTTGCCTGTGAAGCCGAAGGACTTTACTTGGCTGAAATATACATCTCAGAATTGTTTTTGCGCATTTCTATTTTAAACAAATCACTGGTATGCACAATGTCACTTAATTTCTTATAGCCATAGTTGACCGGTGAGAACGAGCTGTTGTTTGAAATGTATTGGCCGACTTGGCCCAGGTGCGCCCAACCATCGTCCTCAACCGATTGTTCAACCGCAGTCCTTAACAACTTAACCAGCTTGGTGTCTTTTCTCAGCTCTATTCTGGACTTTTTCAAGTCCTTAGATTGCGCTTTATCAGTTTTAGTCGCAGCTGCTGAAACATCTACCTCAACCAAGTTCTCGGTATAAATAAACTGTGAACAGGCATCAACAAACGGACTGGGTGTTTTTTTCTCACCAAAACCATAGACCTTCAAGCCATTGGATAAAATCCGCGTAACCAAAGGCGTGAAATCACTGTCACTGGTCATCAGTGCAAACGCATCAACCTGCTGGCTATAAAGGATATCCATGGCATCAATAATCATCGCCGCATCGGTGGCATTCTTACCCGTGGTGTAAGCAAACTGCTGAATCGGAATGATGGCATAAGGGTGCAACTTTTCTTCCCAACCGATCAACTGCGGGCTCTTCCAATTACCATAAGCCCGGCGAATGTTAACCACACCGTATTTAGCCAACTCATTAATCACCCCATCAATTGATTTCGAACTGACATTATCACAATCAATCAACAAAGCTATTTTATTATCTGTTTTCATATTAAGTTCTCATAAAACTGTCATTATCTAGAACTATATATTAATTTGCTCTTTTGCGTTGATTTCTGATGCTTTTTCTTGATATACCAACTTTATTTTGCATATTTATAAAGCTCAATAATAAAGCTCATATTCATCATTTCTGACTCATATTTTTTAACATTTTTTAATTGAGACCTTGATATACCATAAGGGTCTCTATCATCAAACACCCATTGTGTTAATTCTGTAAAAGTAATATCGCCGTGATTTTTAATATTATAATTATTTACTTTACACCAAATAACTAAATCAACATAAGCCAATACTCTATGCATAGTCCACCTTTTTTGTTGATTTTGATTAAGCACCTGAATTTTTTCTACGGGCTGAAAACCATCAATTAATCTATCAAATTTGAAATCAGATTCTCCTAAACAATCAAAATTTTTATTTTCAACTTTCCCCACTATTATTTCACTAATCTCCTGAGCTCTTTTATTCAATTGTTTCTGAGTAATTTCTTCAGATAGCTCGCTTTCATGAAAAGTACAGACTAACCTTTTAAAAAAATCTACTCCTATGTTTGACTTAGGATATACTTCATTTTTAATGCTTTCAAATAAGTCTAGATATGGTTTCTTGGCAATTTCCACTTGGGGTAATATATAAAAAATATATCTAAGTGATAATTGTTCAAGCCAGTCACTTTTAGTAAATGACCTAGATATGTCATCATATTTTTCAATATTAAACCAACTAGGTTTAGGTAATTTATTTTTCATTAGAAATTCGATTTATTAATAATTTTAATTTTAACAGATCAAGATAGATATTAACTATTTATTGATGCCTCTCTATTCATGACTTAATCTAAACTTATAAAACGACATTGAACTAAAAATCATATTTTTAAAATCAATAATCACCTTTGTTCTCATGTTTTGAGAATGTTTTTTGTAAAATTAAATTAACTTAATAAATAAGGCTTGCCCAATCATTAGCAACTGATAAGATATCGTTAATGAATAAAGTCCCATTTTTAGTTATGTTGATTTTAAACAAAAAGAATTAACATATGAGACAAGTAAATTAAAACGACTACCAATATTAAAAAAGTCAATCACTCAAAGTATTATAGTAATTCAACTAGTAATTTTAAATGAAGAAAAAATCAGATTTATTAAGTTCAGCAAAGAAACTAATTGAGCCATTAGCAATATCACATACGCCAGAAGATACCCAAGTTGGAGCTGTTGTTGACCAATGGTTTCATGCGCTCGCTACTAATAATGAGTTCTATTGTGATAACTCTCTCGATTCATCTGAAAATCTAAAAAAGCAAATTCGTTCAACTCTTAAAAAGCCGGAATTTTACCAAAATGAGGCACAGTTTTATAATTTGGTATTTGATAACATTGAATTGAAACCAGATTTATATCCAAAGTTTACTTTTATTGATTTGTTTGCAGGAATTGGCGGAACAAGGTTAGGTTTCCAGCAAAATGGAGGGGTTTGTGTATTTTCTTCAGAGTTTGATAAACATGCGCAAAATACATATAAAAATAACTATGGCGAATTACCTTTTGGTGATATTACATTAATAAATCCAGAACATATCCCAAGCCATGATATTCTAATTGGTGGATTTCCATGTCAACCCTTTTCTCATGCAGGACTGAAGCTTGGTGTCGAAGACACAAGAGGTACATTGTTTCACAATATTGCAAAGATTTTGGAACTTAAAAAGCCAAAATTTGCATTGTTAGAAAATGTAAAAGGTTTAATTAGCAATGATAAGGGTTATACCTTGCGGGTTATCTTGAAAACGTTAACCGATATTGGCTACAGCTGTAATATCCCTAAAGAAATAATAAATGAGGGGACGACCAAAGAAATACAAAATCTTGCCAAAAAGATGGTTTTAAAATCCGTGGACTTTGGTGTTCCACAAAATAGGCAACGAATATATATTGTACTTTGGAGAGATGGATTAATTAATAAATTTGAATATCCACTTATAAACAGCGATGGAACTAAAGTAGGTAATATCTTAGAGACTAATCCAGATCCGAAATTAACAATTTCAGATAGGTTATGGGCTGGTCATAAAAGGCGTAAACAAGAAAATAAAAAAAATGGGAAAGGTTTTGGCTATGGCATAGTTAATGCTGATTCTCCATATACTAATACTATATCAGCTAGATATTACAAAGATGGTAGCGAAGTGCTGGTAGAACAGAGTGGAAAAAATCCAAGAAAAATAAGTCCAAGAGAAGCAGCAAGACTTCAAGGGTTTCCAGAAAACTTTAAATTAAGCGATTCAAATGTACAAGCATATAAGCAATTTGGGAACAGTGTAACGGTACCAGTAGTATCTGCTTTAGCAAAGAAAATACAAGGAAATTTAAATGAAATTAATTGATTTACAAGAAAAATTCAATCAAATAAAAACTTCCGCTGAGCAAGTCAAATTTGCTGATATTAGATTGTCAGAAAAGTTCAAGTCAGAATATACAGAATATATAAATAATACTTCTGCAAATGGATATTCGAAAGTTGAATGGGCCGAATTTTCAACTAAAATAATAACATCTAGTGGCAAGTCAATTTTTCTACCTAATTATTGGTTTTATATTGCTTCTGAATTAGCAAACTATCTTGAAGGATTAACACTGCAAAAGAAACTGTTTGTAGAAATATTTAAAAATGACAATCTTCAGGAAGTGGCTACCTCATTAAGAGGTGGAATAAATACTGAAAATAAAAATAAGATAGAACATTTTTTTAATACAAACGGATACTCAAGCCAAGAATATGATTATTTTGTAAAGTTTGTCTCAGATTACAAGAGTTGGGGCGGTGGAAAAACTATTGATAGAAACGATTATTATGTGTCTCCTTTATTACAAGCTGGAAACCTTCTAGCAGAAACCCAGAGTGCTGTAGCTGAAATTGCAAAACAATTTTCAGAAGAGCCAGCTCTTAAAAATTCATTTCACCCAACATTTGTTTCAAGCTGTGTAAGCGTTGATAACTCAAACTGTATTTTAACAGAAAGCTCAAGAGGACAATTTGTATATAATTTAGTAAGTTATCTTATAGTTGAAAATAACTACAACAAATTGTTTCATTACTTAGTTGAAAAAAATACTGAACACGGAAGTTACAATCTTGAATACCAAGAATACCGCCTTACATCAATTTTTAAAGTTTCAGAGAATGTGCTCACAGAAGAAGAACTAACTAGCGGTGAAAAGCTTAGGTTTTTTTTAGAACCATTCATAATAAATTCTAAATATTATTACTTATCCAAAGAATGGACCGATGGTAAAGCTTCGCGATTAGATATACAGGCTTTTGTAGCGGTTTTTAATGCTCTTTATGAAGAATATATAATACAAGTGGAAAGAGGACAATATACTTTAAAAATATTAAAAAACTCATCTGAAAATTATCATAAACTACCAAAACCCTTCCTCCTATTAGCAGGCATCTCTGGAACTGGCAAAACTCGCTTTGTAAGAGAGCAAGCAGATGAAGATAATTATGAAATAGTTCCTGTCCGCCCTGATTGGCATGAACCAAGTGATTTGCTCGGATATGTAACGCGACTTACAGAAAATGAGAAATATGTTGTAACTGATGTTTTGATATTTATGGTTAAAGCTTGGAGAGCAATTTTAGAAGCAGGGTTAACATTTGAGGGTTCAAAAGTTTCAGGTGACATTACTGATGTTCAAAAAATACGTCCTTTTTGGTTATGCCTTGATGAAATGAATTTAGCGCCAGTGGAGCAATACTTTGCTGATTATTTGTCAATTTCAGAAACTCAAGAGTGGGAGCACGAGGATGGTATATTAACCTACTCATGTGATGCATTGTTAAGCAGTGGTTTAATAAAGTCGGTTGACAAGGATAAGCTGAGGGATGATTTAAAACTAAGCGGTGATGATAGCGAACAGCTTTGGCAACACTTTACTGAGCATGGAATTTCAATTCCTTTTAATTTAATCGTTGCCGGCACAGTTAATATGGATGAAACGACCCATGGTTTTTCTAGAAAAGTCATTGATCGGGCTTTGAGTTTTGATTTTGGTGAGTTTTATCCCAATAACTTTCAAAAGTTCTTTGTAACTGATATAGAGAATCATAAACTTACATTCCCAGTATGGACTGATGGCCGTAATTTGAATGCGTTAAGTCAAACATTTGACGGAGATGGTAAAAAATCTATCGACTTTTTAGAAACAATTAACCAAGTTTTAGATGATACTCCTTTTAAATTGGCCTATCGGGCTCTTAATGAAATTCTGTTGAGTGTTATCACCAATAAGCCTCAAACGATGAATGAGCTTTGTGCTGTTTGGGATGATTTTATCATGTGTAAATTATTACCACGGATTGAAGGAGATTTAGATAAGTTATCCTCACGTAAAGAGAATGATTCTTTATTAATGGATTTGCTTGAGGTATTAGAGAAAGAATTTGAATTTATTTGGGAAGGAGAAAGGCGTCCTGACTTATATCGTAAATATATCGAAGAAAAAGAGCACCCAAAAGATGTGCCTTCAGAAAGCTCACACAGTGCAATTATCTGGATACCTTGTCGCAGTAAAGAAAAATTGATTTGGATGCAAGGAAGACTAGAAAGAGATACATTTACCAGTTTTTGGCCATAATTATTAAGTAACAATAATATGCCAGAACTCATAAACCTTAAAACATCAGATTGGGAATTGAATGTCTGGTGTAGTGATATTAGTAAACGCCAAGACACCCTAAAAGATACCTTAACACGTCGTGATGTGAATTCGGATATTCATAGCAGTGTACTGCGCTTTGCAAATCCCACTAAAATTGAAACATTAGATGTGTGTGGGCTGAGAATTCTTGAAATAGAGAATAGTGAAGAGAAAAATATTAAATCACTTGGTCAGGCTCTTTTCTTTGAGAACTGCCAATATCAATTTGAATGGTTGTTTTTTAAAGAGGTCAGCCAAGCAGAATTATGTCATAAGCTAAAAATAATTAATGATTCGTTTCAGTTTAAGAAGCGAAACAATATTACAGTGCTTAAAGGAACGATCAATACCGGTAATGAATTAGGCTGGTTTGCTTTGCCTTTTCAATATAAAACTGAGCAAGGAATGCAGAAGCAGACCATTTCTTTTGAGGTTCTTCCGGTTAAAATGGATTTACATTCCGACTTGCCTAGTATGTATAAAGCCATTGATAACGAGTATCCGCTTTGGCGATTTAAATTACTTAATAAAACCCACCAAACAGTTGGAAGAGGTCAAAACAGAGGTCAATTCGAACTTCTTTGGCTGGCATACTTTGAAAGTTTGCGTGAAAAAATGTCGGCGGGTTTAAAAGTGATTGCTAATTCGCCTCACAGCCGTTTACAAACAGTGCCGCATAAACTAAAGGCTGACAGACTCAAAGGCAGGGTCCGTTATAATTTGGTTGAGAAAATCAAGCAAGACCATGCGCAAGGCCAATATCAAAAACGTTATCAACAAAACAGAAAAAAACTTTCTGTCGATACACCCGAAAACCGGTTTATCAAAAAAATCGTTAAAATTAGTAACGATAGATTGAAGAGGTTTCATTCGAGTCTTCTAAAAAACAACCAAGCTCCGGATAAACAAATTATTTCTAATGATTATTTAGAAGAACTTAAAAGCTGGCAATCACCGTTTACTAAGTTTCAAAAAATACCATTTTTAAAAGAGGTTGGTGAGTTTACAGGGTTAAGTAAAGAGTCACTGGTGTTACAGCAAAAAACAGGTTACAGCACTGTATATCGTGTGTGGCAAGAGCTGAAGTTTTACCTTGATGCTCTTGCTGGCCAATCTTCGGTATCAATGAAGTCAGTTGCTGAGATATATGAAGTTTGGTGTTTTTTAGAACTCAGACGAATAATAGTTGAAGACTTGGGATTTAAAGAAACTAATAAGCAAAAAGCCCAATTAAAGCTAAAGCAATTTGAATATAGCTTAAAAGATGGCATGGGCGCAGCTTTTAAATTTGAACGCTCTGATGGAGTTCGGGTAAGTCTTGCGCATGAGCCTAATTTTAAAGAAAGCACAAAACCCATTAGGACTTGGCAACTATCTCAAAAGCCAGACATAGTTCTCAAAATAGATTTCCCTGATACCCGTGAGTTTATTTGGATATTTGATGCCAAATACCGAATTAAATCTGAATATAAAAATAATGTTGATTCAGAGGGCTACGATGAATTAAATGATAATTCATTACAGTTAGTTCCAGAGGATGCTATTAACCAAATGCATCGTTATCGGGATGCGCTCATACATATAAATAAAGATAATTCGAATCAGAAAAGTCGTCCAATCTGTGGTGCTTTTGCACTATACCCAGGTTTTTTTACTACTGAGCAAGAAGAAAATCCCTATCGGGAAGCCATTGAGGAAATTGGTATTGGTGCTTTCCCATTGCTGCCATCCAAATCGGGAAGTGGCTCAAAATGGTTAAGTGACTTTCTTATCAGTCAAATAGGAATAGTTACCTATGATGTGAATGAAAGTACTGACAATTTGTATGTTCAAGAGTCAGCGCGCATTCCTTATTACGGCATGAAGCAAGTTTTGTATCCTGATTTAACGATGACTGTTGCATTAGGTGCAACAAAAGGGCGAGATTCTGAATACTTCTCAGCATTTGAAGCTGGTCACGCTAAGTGGTATCACATTCCTGAAAGTACATTTAAAGAGGAGTATCAACAACATGTTGCCAATGAAATTCGTTATTTGGCATTAGCTATGACATCTAAAATAACCCCCAAAACTAAGGAAATTAATAAGGTTTGGCCTGTAAAGAGTGTTGCTCTAAAATCAAGAAAAGACCTAACTAAAGAACAGACTGGCAAAATATCTTTTAAACAAGACCTGTATTATTTATTTGAACTTGGCAGGCCTTTATCTTTACATAATTCTATCTATTCTATCCCTCATCGACCAATAAGAAACTCAATGAAATTATGTACATTATCCAGTCTAGAAAACATCCAAAAATTTGACCAGTTAGAGACAGTTTACAAACACTTTTTAGTATAAAACTAATAACACTTTTCTATTAACCTTAGATTCGAATAATATGAACAATAATTTAAAGAACTAATTAGATAGACTCGGAGGGCATTACTGGGCTAAAAGGCTGTCCGAGACTGTAAACCAATCTGTGTATCTGCCTATTTTTAACCAATTAAGTTAAAGTAGGTAGATTATGTATAAAGACG
>CANNAM010000027.1 GCA_947502595.1 uncultured Marinicella sp.
TCGTCTTTATACATAATCTACCTACTTTAACTTAATTGGTTAAAAATAGGCAGATACACAGATTGGTTTACAGTCTCATACTCAAAAAAGATGATTTGAATCCATCCTGAATTTTGGTCAATAACTTCTTGTAAAAGCTGGATCTCAGATTTTGAGAGAAACAAAAATCGCCTCACTTTTATGAGGCGTTAACCCTACGAACAATAAATCTTTTAGAGGATGATTATTCTCAGCTTAAACATGGTAGTTTTACAGCCAGCTTATAAATGTCATAATAATTATTTACTTCATTATCCTTTAATTCAACTTTCATTAAGTCTTCATGCCCATGATGTTGGTCTGGATAGATAATCAGACAGTCAATGACTTGGCCTTGCTCTTTTCCAAGATGCTCATAAACTTTTTTTAACCGCGCATACCCACTGACTTGACGTAAGTCCTTATGATCAATGCCATCTTCATACTTGGTTTTATATTTTGCATCAACAACCATTTTATAATCTTCTGCATTTAACAAAAAGTCCAATTCGTTTCCTCTACCGACCTTAAATTGAAATTTTACTTGTTGTTTGAATCTGTCTTTTAGTAATCCAAGTGAATATAGCTCAAACAACTTACTCATATCTATCCAAAAGGGTGGCGTTTTGATTTTGTCCTTAATAGTATTTGATAAGTTATAACCAAATCTCTTCAGAATTAATTTTGCCAGTCGAATGGCTGTCTTATATTCTTTATAAAATGGATTGGTTTTAGAGTCTTTGATTTCATTTAAATCTATATCACCAGAAACTTTAGCAAATGCAGGGTTTATAAAGTTAAATGTATTTTGTAAGTCTTTATTAAGGTTTAATTGTGAATATTTTGGCAAATAACTTTTTACAAATTTCAGCGCTTTTTTCAACAGCCTATTTTCTTTATTGTCCAAACCAAAAATATCATATTGACAATATGTTTTTAACATTTTGTTTTGCAGCAAGTTATGTTTAATTGATTTTCCAACTAAAATCTTACCTTTTACCCTGCTATTTAAATTCTTTTGGATTTTGTAATATGACATTTTGAGTCCTTTTTGCACAATAACTTTTAGCAAGCTAAGAAATTCAACAACTAAAACAGGAGTAAGTAGGTCTTGTTGTTGTGTAATCTCAATATCTGGTTCAGACCATTTAATTTCAAAAAGTTCTTCAACCTCTTTGGCAACATCAGCATGCCTCAGTGATGCAAATAACATGCGAATAAAATCGACCTCTTTATTTTCAGCATTGAGCTTAGGTGCAACGTACAATCCCAATTTTTTTGACTCAATCCAATCAACTCCAATAAAGTAACCAGTTTTTAGGACGTAATTTCCAGTTTCGGTTACGTCTTTATTAAAGGTGTAGCATGGCATACTGACATCCTTACCACTATGAGTTTTAGCAAAATAATTTTCATAGTTATCTTGAGATAAGGCTAAGAGGCCACTCGAAATGGTGAGTTCATCATGTTCTCTGCATGTCAGAAGATTAAAATTCAAAACCCTTAATTTCCTCTATTTTTTGTTTAGCAGACTCCAGTAACAAACCATCTTTTACGTACTCATTAAGAATCGGAACAATTTCATACTTCAAGCGCATGGCTAATTCTGCTCGCTGTTCCTCCGCAGATCCCTGTTTTAACAAAAAATAACTGTGACCCAACTGAACATCTTTAAACTCAAAATCAGAAGCAAGGTATTCAGAGTTCACTGCTTTGCCTTCATTTTTTTGAACAAATAACTCTGATACTCTTTCATACAGTTGTTTAGCGGTTTCATTTTCAATAACATTTATGTCAGGCAAAACATCAACAAATGCAAAACGTCTTTTTATAGCATAATCAATGTGACCAACACTTCTGTCAGCCGTATTCATGGTTCCAATAATATATAAGTTATCAGGCACTGTTATCGAATTATCACCATCTAATGCATATAAACTTTCAACTGGCTCATTGCGATACTCAAGTGCATAAATCAACTCACCTAAAACTGAAGGTAAATTGGCTCTGTTTATTTCATCAATTAAAAGGATATATTTTTTTAAATCAGGTTTTTCAACTTGTGTTTTGATTGAAGCATTGAGTTCTGACTTAAACTCCTGCTGGAACTTATTTAACACTTTAATGAAATATGAAGCGTGCTGTTTTGCCAGGCCTGATATACCATCTAATTCTTTCAGTTCTTTCCTTGTTTTGACCCCTTTGAGTTGAGCTTGAACTAAATCAGAAATCTTCATTCTCTGGCTTACTTTCCATTTGCCGCTGTATCTAAATGCATCATTTTCAACAGCCAGTACTGAAACAGCTGGTGTAATTTCGTAGGACTCATGTTCATCGATGACATCTTGAATGTTATCAGAAAACTGTATTAATAAATTTTCAATTCGCTGTCGTTTAGACAGCTCTTCTACACCCTTTTTTACAGCATTAAGATTATTCAATGCTTTTTCCGCAAATTCAGCGAATATCTTGTTTTGTGTTTCGTATACTATATTACCATCGTGACTTTGAGCAGATATACCTCTCACGAAGTCTTCATAAGTGTATGAAGGATGAAATTGAACCAAGGAAAATTGTTCCGATTTTTCGAGATTCCTTGCTTGTTCTGTTTTATTATCTGAAATTGAATTAAAAATTAGTTGTTCAGCCAGGTTTTTGGCATTGTAAGTTTTACCTGTTCCCGGTGGGCCTTGAAGGATTACTTGTTTTTTTGTCTGTAGAAGTTCAATTATTGATTTCATTCCACCATCTTCCCTTATGTCTTTTTTTATTTCTACTTGTTTGCCTTTGGATTTGCTGTGTTTGTCAAACATCTCCCACAGTCTCATTGAGTAATCATCAAATGATTCATTTTCAGGTTTTGCTTTAATTAATTGTTGATGAAACTCTGAAACTGTATTGAGTTTCACATTTGTTTCAGTTTCACATAAGTACTTCATAGCTTTATCGCTAGCGATTCTAATAAGTGAATCTTCAGGAGCATACATGTAAGCAATTTTCCACTTAAAAGTGGGAGCTAAATTGATATCATCAATATCAGAAAACTGTTTATTTAAGGCGTTTTCAATAACAACAACCAACAGCTCTTTAACTTTTAGAAAAGCATCAGTTTTATTGCTCCCATATCTTGAATACCAAATATATTCATTATCTTGATCTGTGTTTTGTCCTTTGTTTAATTGAGCAGAATTATTATTGTTTCTAGATGTTTTATAAATCCCTCCACTGTGAGGAAAAGACCCTTGGGTTCCAATTACATCACTGGTTTTTGTTGATAGCCAATATGTAAATGAATCATTTTTTTCTGTATTGGTATACTCCTCCAGGGTCATTGTCTTTACTTTTTCTAGCGGCCATCGATCCAAGAACGCTTGTTTTGATTCTTGCCAAGTTGTCATTAAATTGTCTCCCTCAGATTGTACGTTCCTACTTCGTTAATTAGGCACTTAAGCCGTTCCACTTTTTTGTTTTTAATTCCGTTTAATTCCACTTTTTGGTTGAATTGTTTACAACTTTTTATTTTATTTTCCAAAGCTGATATTTCTTTTTCTAAAACTGACTTTTCATTGGCAAAATCTATCAATTGTTCTGTTGATAAGTCATGATTGGAAGATTTAACGGACATTAGTTCTAAACAAAATGATTTCAGAACATCATCTAAACTGTTTGATAATGTCAGTTTGTAATGGTTTCGATTATTTGGAACCCACTCCGAATGCAATACACAATCAATAACGGCTGTATCTGAATTTTGGGGATTGTTGTGTTTAAATGAAGTTGAAAAATAGCATTCATCATCAAAAGTTATTACAAAAATAATGGCATAAGGTATATTTTTATCAATCACATCTGTCACTTCTCTGATGTATTTTTTCGACTTAAGCTTTAATTCAAAAATCTGAATTTCTTCTAGAGAACCACCTGGCAAATTTATGGTTTCAGGTGACAGTTTATGTTTCCAAGTGATCTTACGTACAATATCAGTAAGCTGTTTTTTAACTTTGCCCTTCATCATGGCATGAAATGTATTTTTGGGAATGACCTTATCCACCAGTGTGGCTTCAGGTAAATCAAAAAACATCATTACTTCACCACAAAGAAAGAAATCAGTGAAAAATCTTCCATGCCTTTAAGTCCATCATGTAAAGCAGTGGTTCCCCCTGCTTTGAAAAGACTTAATATTTCTTTTTCTTCATTGGTTTCCAGAACAGTGGCAATGGCTTGTTTTAATAAGGATGAATAGGACTTCATGTTTTGATAGTCTTTGGTTTCCTTGCTCAACGACTGGCACAGCGCTTGAATCGGCTGTTCAATGCCATATGACATAAATCTGATGGCATCCAGTATTTTCTTGGCATCTATGTGCTTGATTAAGACCTCACCCGAATGACTCATATACACCAAGTAATAAGGGTGTAATCGATTCAAATGCTTGATGTTCTTGAGGACAAAGACCACACCAGGTTTAAAATTTTCAGTGGCATGAACCACTGTGTGTAAACCTTTGGGCATTCGATTTGGAGAGTCGTATTTTTTTATCAGTTGAATTAAGTCGGTACGAAAGTCGCTTAAGCCCAAATCAGTGATACTGACTCCATCCTTTAAATCTTCTAAATCAATAACTTCTTCTTTAAGTTTTTTGAGTTGAGTTTTACGGTATTCGAGATCTCTCTCTTCATCATTCAAAATATTGTCATCTGCTGTTGCAGTCATATTGGTTATTAACATTTTACTTTCGACTTTTTGCTTCAAATTAATATAAGCATCTAAAGTCACATCGGGCCAAAAATTCACCATTGTGATGCTGGTATTGATTGAACCAATTCGATCAATTCGGCCAAAACGTTGAATCATCCTTACTGGATTCCAATGAATGTCATAGTTGATTAAATAATCACAATCCTGAAGATTTTGGCCTTCAGAAATACAATCTGTAGCGAACAGCACATCAACTTTAGCATCCAAATCTGGGTAGCGTTTGTCTTTTTCTTTTGAACGGGGTGAAAAACAACCCAGAATCATATTCATATCTGCTTTAATGCTTCTGTTCGTGGTTTGCTTATCGCTGCCCGTGATTAATGCTGAATGAATGCCAAATTCAGACAACAAATAATCTTTTAATTCTTTAAACAAATACTGAGCCGTATCAGCAAATGCGGTGAAAACAATTATTTTTTTGTTTTCAGGGTTAAATGGCTGATTAATCTTTTTAGCCATTAAAGATTTTAACCTTTGTAACTTAGCATCCTGCTCGCCACTGACATCGACTACTTGGCTCCATAAATCATTCAAAAGCTGTAAGTCTTCAGTTAAATCTTCAAGCCACATGGTGGTATCCACATCTGCCAAATGCACTTTAACTTTTTTGCCAAACAACTGTTCCTCATCACCCCAACCAGAATCCCATTCAAAATTATCACTGTTAATTAATGCCTCTATACCTTCTACATCATTGACATCTTGCATCTGCTCAATAGCGGTTACAGCTGATTCAATTTGATCAATGATGCCACCCAAGGTAATCCTAAAGGAATCGACTGAGCTTTCTACCCGCTTCAATAGATTAATACGCATTAAAGTTTTTAAGTTTTTTTCACGATCTTGTTGGGACAAAACACCGGTAGAAACTTTCTGGTCATAAAGTTTGGCGTAGGCTGCTTGTTTACTCGGCAGTACGTAGCTTAATGGAGAGTAGATAGATAAATTTAATTGACTGAGTTTTTCAGCAATGTTAGTGAAAGTGATTGAGCCATTTTCGGTTAAAGGACACTCGATTGAAACTGGCGCCGTTCTTTCAGGAAATTTGCCGATTGCGGCGGTGTCATAATAGCGGGTGATGTGTTTTCTTGACCGTGCAATGGTCAAAGCATCTAACACTTCAAAAAAATCAAAATCCAACATATCCAGCAAGGCCTCACTGGTTCGGTCCTCGGTTTCGTACTTACTCCATGCAGTGAACGCCTTTTGTGCTCGCATAAAAATTGTTTTGATACCGGAAGTTGTCTCTAACTTGCCATTAATGATGCTTTCATCATCTTCATAAATCAGTGCAAGTTGATTTTTCAAATCATTGAACTTATTATTCACAGGTGTGGCAGAAAGCATCAATACTTTGGTTTCAATGCCCTCTTGGCAAATTTTTCGAACTAACTTCTGATAACGATTCTCTTTTTCAGCATTCTTGTTGTTGTTGCGAAAATTATGCGATTCATCAATCACCACCAAGCCATAATTACCCCAATTGACTTGCTCCAAATCCCGACCGTTGGACTTGCCCGATTCGCGCGATAAATCGGTGTGAAAAAGCACATCGTAATTTAAACGGTCTGAGGCCAGAATATTGGCTTTGTCGTTATAACGGTAAGTATTCCAATTCTCCTCAAGCTTTTTCGGACAAAGCACCAAAACATCCTTATTTCGGCTCAAATAGTATTTAATAATACCCAAAGCCGTGAATGTCTTACCTAAACCGACACTGTCAGCAATAATACAGCCGTTGTATTTTTCTAATTTATTGATACCACCGACCACCGCATCTCGCTGAAAGTCGTACAACATATTCCAGATTTTAGAATCTTTAAAACCCAAAGCATCGTTGGGCAGGTTATCGCCTGATTGTTCATCGAGGAATTCATGAAACAGGTGATATAAAGTCACAAAATAAATAAACTCAGGACTGTTGTCCTTAAAAGCCATATTGAAGTATTTTTGTACATTTTCAGTCACATCATTGAGGTGTTCTGGTTTATTCCATACTTGGTTAAAATAATCCAAATAGCTTTGGCAACCTGCTCCTGCTGTTCTGTGAATCAGGGTTGGAAAACCTTTTGCTGCCGTCAGTCCTAAACTGGTGCTGTCAAAACTGGCCATCCCCGTGTAGGTGACCTGTTCTTCTGTTGTTGGTTCATTCGAATCTTGCACACCATTATCCACATGGATCATTGCGGGAATATGCGCTTGCGCCAGAGTATTGCTTTTAAATGTGACTTTTTCTTTAACCCAATTTGAACAGGCTTTGGTCAAGGCGCGTTGGTTGAGTTTATTTTTTAACCGCAACTCAAACTCACCACCACACAAATCAGCTTCTTTAATGACATGCGGGATATAAAATTGAGGTACTTCTGGTTTTAAATCTTCTTCAACAAAAGTGGGTTTGGTATAGATAAACCGCAGTTCATCAATTTGTTCCAATTGTTCTTTCAAAGCTTCAAAAGCATAGATTGAAAAACTTTCTGCCACCACACTGATACTTGTACCTGGTTTGATGCTCTCTTTGAGGTCATCTACCAACCGTTGATTAACGTTATCAATCACTTTCATGCTTAATGTTCTCTTTTATTCTGATGATTTATATGCTTGTCTGGGGTGATTGACCATATCTGGATACTGGTAAATTAGTTGTTTTGCTTTAACCATTGGACTTAAATATTGGCGCTTCACATAGGTTTCCCCTTTGCTTAATGCCGCAGCAATTTCTGTGGCTTTAACAAATTGTTCTGCACAAATTTCTCTGATGATTTTTTTTAGCTTGTCTGTATCATGCTCTCTTTGTTTCAATTGGCTAATTTGCTCTTTCAGTGTTTCACTCAATTCAAAAGGTGTTTCACTTAAATCTGGAACTGGTGCACTTAAATCTGGAGCTGGTGCATTTAAATCTGGAACTGGTGCACTTAAATCTGGAGCTGGTGCACTTAAATCTGGAGCTGGTGCACTTAAATCTGGAGCTGGTGCACTTAAAGAATTAAACGCACTACCTGGAATATAATAGGTTGCTCTGCCTTTACCCCTTGACTGAAGTAATTCATATGACTTCATTGTTCTGAGGTCAGCACTGGCTTTTAAGGTCTCACAATCATTCATTTGACGGTAAGTTTGATTGTCGATGGCACCGACTTCTCGCAGGAATATCAATGCATTCTTTTGACCATCATTTAAGATGAATAATTGGTACTGTTCCAGCCAACTAATGTCTTGCTCGTCGAGGAAGTGGTGAAGCAGCAGCCGTGATACAAACTTATTATCCACTCGGTCAGAATCAAAAGTGGGCGGTGCCAAGTGAGAAGCCGCCATTAGTTTCCTCATGGCTCGAATACCTGACCCTTTGGTCTCAGCCAAATTGGTTTCATGAAACACCGCAGCTATGAACGGATTTCTGGTTTCGCTGCCCGGTTCGCCTAGGCGTTCTTCCGACTTTAAAGAAAAACCTGGGTTGCTGATTTCAATCCGGTTGTCATAGCGTATCACTTGAATCGGCCGGTGTTCACGATATGAGCGATGCATAACCGCATTAACAATGGCCTCACGCAATGCCTTGGTGGGCAGTCCGGCTGAAGTGGCTTGTAATTCACCTTCAGGTAATAAAAAACCTTTGGGTAAATCCGCATTGATGGCTTCAATGAGTCTAAAAACCAGGGTTAATAAAGGTCCTCGCATATCAATGGTGGTAAACCGTTCATCAGGATCTTCAACCCATTCATTACCCGGAACCCGAACATAGTCGACACGAATCATCGGCATATTCGCCCGCAGCGCTTTTGCTGTTCCGAAAAGTACCAACCCTGCTAAGTTCAATTCTGACTTGTTATCTTTATTAACACAGCCCAGCGCCTCCAGTAACTCATCATCTGCATAACTCAGTTCCTCAGCGGCTGGATTGACTTTCTCGCGCAAAGTACGATAACGCTTTAAGGCCGTTTCATCCACATCATTTAAAGTCACCCCATTGATTGGTGATTGGTCATAGCTCTTGTGATCGGTATAAAAAATCCGCAAATCGTCTTCTGTACATCTTTGGTCGGTAGGGCCAATTCTTCTGTAAGCCCCTTGAGGCAGCCCTTCCGTTTTAAAATAAAGTGGTTTCTGGCTGGCTGTCAATTCGTCAACCCATATTTTAATCACCGTATCGCCATTCACCTGCTCAACAGACACTTTGGGCCGAATTGGCAAATTAAACATGTTGCTGCATTGAGTCACAAAGTCACTTTGGAATTTGTCAGGGTTCTCAATGTTAACTGTTTTGTATTGAGGTATGTCTGAAGTAGAGTCTTCAGCCACGCCCAATAAAATATAGCCACCTCCCATAATCGGTTCGTTGGCGTAGGCACAGACAGTCTCCATGACTGAATGGGAACTCTCGTGCCCACCCTTGGCTTCTAACCAGTCACACTCATCTTGTTGATTCAGTAAATCAAACAGTTCAGTGGCGGTATATTCTTCTGTATTTCTCATCCTTAGTTTTTATTCTCTTTTGCAGACTTGATGATTGAGGTAATTAATTTGATTAATTCTTCGGCATCTGAATGTAAACTTTCATAAGCACCTTTTTCTAAATAGTCTGTAGCTGATAAAATCTCTAACCAATACAAGGTCTCATTGCACTCTTTTTGCGCAATGGCCATTTTGTGAATGAAATCCGCCTTGCTTTCCGCTTGTTCTGCTTCACGGTACAAAGCCCCAACAGCAGTCCCTGAGCGCAACAACTGCTTACTCATCACAAACTCCTTCTTTTTAATGGTAAGAAACTTATAAGCATTCACCACCCGAACCGCAAAAGCAAAACTCTTATCCTTTATCGCATTCACCTTACCCATAATTAACCATTAACCATTAACCATTAATCAAATCACCTTCATCTCAGTTTCTGGGCTGAGTTGTTTGAGTAGTTGTTTGACGTTGGTTTTAGAGGTATCGCCTTTAAAACCGTTGTCTTTGAACACCACGCGCAGCGGGGCTTCTTTGGCGATGGCTTTGGCGAGGTTTTCATCGACACCTGAATCAAAACAAGCATACAAGGCATTGCCGGCGACTTTGAACAGTTGTTTGCCTTCAATGGTGGTGGATTCAATTGGCAGAGAAAGTGGCAACCCCCAATCTAACATTACTTGCGCCAATAAATCATCGGCGGTGCGGTCTGGTTTGATATGGTCAGCGAATAAATCCACATTACCCTGATCATAATCCTGTGGTCGGTGATAGACATCTTGCATATTGCTTGTGTCGAGCCTGTAGACTCTAAACCCTGTGTCTAACTTTTCGATTTGGCTCGACAAATTGTCAATGGTTAATTGTAAATCGTCAATTTTTTGCTGGTCAGGCTTGGTCTTGGCTTTTTCTTTCTCAAGCTCTGCTTTGCGCTCATTAACAATTGACCATTGATCATTGACAATTTTAACTGCTGCTCGGCGGATACGTTCTTTGCCTATTTCACAAATGTTTTTGTATCCGACTTTGTAGGCTTCACTTTTTTCATCGATTGCTTCAGGTAATTGAACTAAAATATAGTTTAATTCGTTAACACCATATTCCATAACAGCTTGTGCTAATGTCCCCGATCCTGAGAAAAAATCCAACACTAAATCACTTTCATCACAGCAAAGTGTAAGCATAAGTTTGAGTAACTCTACATTCTTAGGGTTATCAAAAAATTTACCATCCATGAGTTTATCCAGCTCTCTTGTCGCTGTAGCCGTAAGATACCCATTATCCCACCACGTGCTAATTTTTTTTCTCTTATTTAGCGCATTACATTTATAAGATTTTCTTTGAAGGTTTTTTGCTGTAACAACTATTTCTCCTTGCTCAAAAAGTTTTTGCATTGTTTCTTTTGAATATCGCCAATAACCTTTCACACCTTTAAATTCATAACAAGGGTTACCCTTCTTAGCTCCACCTGGTCCGTCAACTGGAGTTAACTTATATTCACCTTTATCATCTTTCTTTGTAAACCCACTCAAATCAGGTTCAATTCCAAAACGTGCTCTATTTTTGAAGGCAATTGAGAAATCCTTACAATATAAAAGAATATGATTATGGTTACTTGATATAATTTTATCATTAGATATTGAAGCTCTAGCTTTATGTCCAATGTTCGCAATAAAATTACCTTCTCCGAAGATTTCATCCATCATCTTTCTTAGATTGTGTACTTCATCATCTCCTATTGAAATGAAAATGTATCCTTTATTTGAAAGTAGGTTTCGAGCCAACTTAATTCGAGGATAAATCATTGTAAGCCAATCCGAATGATACCTAGCAGCATTTGCTGGATTATCTTTCAAGTTTGAAAGTTTTCTTCCTTCTTTATCAATTAACCCACTTTCCAAATTAGATTCTTTAGATGTTTTTTTAAAATCATCAACATAAACAAAGTCATTTCCTGTGTTATACGGTGGGTCGATGTATATCATTTTGATTTTACCGAGATAACTTTCTTGCAGCAGTTTCAGTACTTCTAAATTATCACCTTCAATATAAAGGTTTTCGGTGGTGTCAAAGTCCACCGAGTCTTCGCGAACAGGACGCAAAGTCTTGTTGGTGGGTAAATTAGCCGTGACGATGGCTTCACGCTTGCCCGGCCATTCCAATCGGTAGCGCTCTTTGTTGCCCTCAACCACTTGATGGTTCAGTTCTTGTTTCAATAAATCGAAGTCTATGGCTTTTCCTTTTGGACCTTCGGTCAAGCAATTGGGAAATAATTTAGCGACTTTGTCGATGTTTTGTTGAACCAAATCTGGTGTGCTTAAGTCCAGTTTATCAATTTGGTTATTATCGTTTGAGGTTTTGTTTTCTTTTTCCATTTTTATATTTTTTAGTTATTCAGTTTATGAATTAACGATGTTCATCAAAGAATCATAGTTTTTGACTTGAGCGAAACTCACTTGTGTGTCGCCTATTTCATTAAAATGCTGTTTAGCACAGTGTATTTTCAGCTTTTCTATTTCACGCAAATCAGCTTCTTTGTCACTGCCTTTGGTTTCTGCGACAAAGTATATGTGTTTGCTGTTGTCGTTGTCTAACACGATGGCCCAGTCCGGGCTGTATTTGGCAATCGGTGTATTGATGTAAAAGCTTTTCGGTAGCTTGGCGTAAACCACCACTTCAGAACTTTTTTCCAGGTCGTGAGCAAACTGTTTTTCAATGTTGGAGTCCGTGGTGATGAGGTCGTAAATGTGCTTACTTAATACTTCGCCATTTCTGGGTACGGACTTATCATTGGTGAAGGTGGTTTTGGCGTCGTGGCGTTTTTCAGTTTTGTGGTAAACAATGTTGTTGATGATTAAGCTGGCTTTGACGTCGTTGATGTAGCTGCTACATTGTAAGATAAACTGTTCAGGGTTAGCCTTAAGCAGCTCGAATTTTTCTGGCTTTATGGTCTTTAATATTTGACCGATGGTGTCTCGTTTTAAATCGGTATGCGCTTCGATTTCACCGATGAGATCGTAACGGGTTTCGCTGTAGGGATTATTAATGAGTGTGGCATATTCGCTACTTTGTTCTTTGATCAGTTCTTTGTTACGCATTTGTTCGATGCTACCTGATTCTAATTCACCGGTTTTAATTTGGTAAACGCGGTTACTGATGTGTAATTTTTCATCAATTTTAGCGACACTGTCTTTAATCAGTTTTTCACTGTCGAATTTAACTTCGTAGATGGTTTTTAAGCTGATTTTATCCCACAAGGCTTGGAATTCTTTTTTAGCGAAGTTTTTATTGGTGTTGAGGGTAATGGTTTGGCGTTCATCTTCGGGTTTTGGCACTTCACCAGAATAAACCGTTTTAAGTAATTGGGCGATAGCGGGTTTATAGGGTTCTAAAGATTCTGGAACAGGCACATCCCCTTGTTCGATTTTTTCTTTACCTTCATCGGTGACTTTATCATTATCATCGATTAAATCATCTTTATATAACATCTTATTGAGTAATTTAGCCTCATCCTGGGTAATTCGGTGTTCTTGGCCTTGTTCATTGGTAATGAGCTTATTGTATAAGAATTCATCATCTGCCCTGCTTGGACGGTCTGTTAATGTGGCTGCAATTTCAGCCTGTAGTCCTTTGGCAAAATCTTCATAACTTTCTGAAGCAATCACTGTCAAACGATTCAACTCATGAACTTGTTCACCAATGGTTTCGAAATCCTGTCTAATGCCCTCTTGATTAACACTTAAACGCATACCACGACCGACTTCTTGTCGGCGTCTGATTTCACTGCCTTGGGCGACTTGTTTCAGCGCACATATCTGGAATACATTCGGGTTATCCCAACCTTCTTTAAGGGCAGAGTGCGAAAAGATAAAGCGGGTCGGTTCTTCAAAACTCATCAAACGCTGTTTGTTTTTCATAATCAACTCATAGGCCGATATGTCTTCCGAGTCTTTATTACCGCGTTTTACAGTTGGGTCAATTAACTTGTTTTTCTTATCAATCGAGAAGTAACCTTGGTGGGTACTTGAAACCGTGTCACGTTGTAAGTATTTTTTATAATCGGCATCGATTTCAGGTTTGTCTAACCATTCATTTTTAACCTGCTCGTAGGTGGCCTCAAATATTTCAGCGTATTCACCTGCTTGCTCTTCTCCTGCTTCGTCATAAATTTTGTATTTATTTACCGCATCGATAAAGAATAAGGACAGCACCTTAATGCCTTGGGTGAAGAGTTGTTGTTCTTTCTGAAAGTGAGAAATAATGCATTCTCTTATTTGAATGCTTCTGATGTCTTTTTCGTTTTGATCATTGATGACATCGCCAGGATAAATATCAGCACCAGCCACTACAACTTTATTGAGGTAGCCATTAATTTCGGTAATAACCTGGTTTTTATAAGCGGGCAATTCACCGGAAAGCTCATACAAGTTTGCCCCTTCTTCGAGTTTACGGCGAACTTTCTTCACACCAGTCTTGGTGCGCTGCTCAAACTCAACCAGGGCAAAGGGTGGTTTAGTGGTGCTTAAACTGATTTGTTCTAAATACAAATATCCGCTGGTGCCAGTGTGCTGTTTTACATTAATGCCTTTGACTTGTATTTTTTTAACCAGTTTTTGTCGGTAGGCATCTAAAGCATCTAAGCGATATATTTTGTTGTAATCTATTATATGTGTGGCTGAATAGCGCAAAGAAAACAGTGGATTGAAATCTTCCATACTTTTCAGTGTTTTTGGACCATCTACAGATTGGGGTTCATCTATGATAAGAATGGGTTGGGTTTTGGCAATAATCTCAATGGGTTTTCGTGTTCCGAACTGGTCCAGCTCTTGATAGATTCTTCTGGCATCTTTGCCTCTGGCGTTAAATGCCTGGGTGTTAATCACCATCACACTGATGCGGTTATCCGAAGCAAAGTTTTCGATGTCTTGCGGGTTCTTGGAGTTGTAAATAAACGGGCTGATTTTATGGCCGTAAATTTCCTGGAAGTGATCTTCCATATCAGCAAATGACTTAAACACACCTTCACGAATCGCTATGCTTGGCACTATGATGATAAATTTACTCCAACCATAATGCTTATGTAACTCATACATGGTGCGGATATAACTGTAAGTTTTACCTGTTCCGGTTTCCATCTCAACCGTTAGGTTATATTTGAGGTTTGACTTTTTTGGGGATTCTATTTGCTGACTTTCTCTTATATCATTTTTCGCTTGTACTGTACGGATATTAGTGAGAATTTGATCGTCAGTAATCGCAATCGATGAATTACGGGGTAATACCCCCATTTTTAACTGTTGCCAAAAACAGAATTCATGCGGCCATTAAGGGAGGTCGCCCACCATTTGCCT
>CANNAM010000028.1 GCA_947502595.1 uncultured Marinicella sp.
AGGAAAAAATAAATGGCGGAGAGACAGGGATTCGAACCCTGGGTACCCTATTAAGGTACGCTGGTTTTCAAGACCAGTGCATTCAACCGCTCTGCCATCTCTCCGCAGTGGTTGCTCATCATCAAATGAGGATGCGTACTTTATCCTAAAGTATGTGCCAAATCCAGAATTTTTTTGCTCTAAATTCTTTTTTTTTGGCAGAGGCAGTCTGGATGGCTTTTTATTTTTGTCCAAAACAGCTAGAATACGCGCTTTGAGTTATAACTGAGAATTTATATGGCATTAGAAACTGGTGATAAAGCACCTGATTTTTCCTTGATCGCAGATAACGGAAAACCTTTCAAATTATCTTCTAAGGTAAAAGGCAATGTGCTTTTGGTTTTTTATCCAGGCGATGATTTGCCTGTATGTAAACAACAATTAAGTGATTATCGTGACAGTTATGCACAGTTCAATGATTTGAATGTAGAGATTATTGGTGTCACTGGAGACAGCACCGATGCAATCAAAGCTTTCAAAAAAAGCAATGACCTGCCTTTTACATTATTGAGTGACACCGATGGTGAAGTGGCCAATAAATACGATTCATTTGGCTGGTTTGGCATCAAAAGATCCGTATACTTAATCAATAAAGATTTAGAAATTAAATACAAGCACATTGAATCAGTCTCGATCTACAGTCGTTCTGTGGAAGAGTTGACAGAAATGATTAAAAGAAAAGCTTAAAATTTTCGCGTATGTGATTAAGAAAGCCGGCCACTGGGTCGGCTTTTTTTGTTTGTATATCAGCTCAAAAAAGTTTCATTCAGTTTGTTGATGATTTCTTTTTCAATGACGCTTTTGAACGGGGCCATAAAAAAGCCAAGTTTGGCGTAAATTTCAATGCCATGGTCTTCTATAGCAAGGGTACCATTTATACCTGAACCAGTTAAATTACACTGGTGATCCGTGACGAAGATGTGTTTAATGGCGTATTTTTCAGCCAATGCATCCAGTAGGTTTTGTACGGTGTCTTTAGAATGGTCTTTGTGACAATCTAAAGGGTAAGTTATGTTAATTTCTGACATGTTTTATGGCTTGTTTTTACTTGTTGCAAGGCAAAGATTTGTTCAGTCTTGATCCAGTGGTTTTTGACTCACAGGTTTGCATGACTTTATCAGACAACGTAAAGCTGAAGCTTTGTTGAAAAGTTCTTTGTAATGTACTGTTGTTCAATGAGTTGGTATCAAACCGCCAGTTTCTCATGGCTTTGTATACAGCTTGTTCAAAAGCTGCAAAATTGTTTTTGCTTGAATTCAAAGTGATGTCATAAACTTGACCATTGGCTCGAATTTTATAAGTAGCTATTACATCCTGTTCCACATGGCTGTGCCATAATAAATTCGGGTATTCTGGTGCTTTGTATCGCTTAAACTGTGGTCGTATACTTTCAACATTGTTAAACGAAGAAAGTGTATTGTTTATTTGGTTGTTGTTAAGGCGCTCTGCATTGGTCTGTAAATTTGTGAGAGGCAGTCCATTGACTGTGTTTGTCTCAGGCTCAACCCTTGCTTGAACTGTGGCCTTAGGTAAGTTTATTTTTAGCTCGGAAAGCTTAACATCCAATTGATTGGTGTTGTATTCAGGTGGTCGTATGTCGCTGGATAGTTGCGTATGTAGTTCGGCCTTGTTTATACCAATAAACTCGAAATTTGGTTGTTCAGTAGGAATTACTTGACTGGTGTTTTCTGGTAACAGTTGTGTGTCGTTTAATTGGCGGCTGGATTCGTTGTTTTGAGCGAGCCTTGGGTAAAATGCTAAATTTTGTAATGTTTCATTGTAATTTTGTTGTTCCATGACTGTGTTGCTGCCCCCAGTTTTCTGTTCAGTTGTTAGCAGTAAATTATTGGTTGCATGGGCATCTTTATCTGCATTGACCGGTTGCAACATTATGGTGGTAAATAGAATGATTAATAGTATTGGGATGAAAATGAATGCCGAAGACTGACTGGACTTATTTTGTAATAAGATTTTAACTCTATTGAGCAGTGCACCGTCATTGATTCCAAGTTGAATGCTGGGTTTTAAATGGATGCCATTGGAAAATGCTGCAATGTTGGTTAATGCTTTTGCATAGGTAATGGTTTCGGTGTTGTGTGATAACACCATCTGGTCGCAGCATTGTTCACGAACATGTCTGATGTCATTGTTCATCCATCGAATACCTGGGTGGAAGAACAACAAAATGTCGGCAATCAGTTGAATGATGTTGTGGACAAAATCATTGCGTTTTAAGTGGCACAACTCATGTTTAATGACGGCTTCCAATTGATCTTGTGGAATTTGGCTGATTAAGCTCAAGGGAATCATTACAGTTGGCTTAAAAATCCCGTAGACGGCTGGCACCATGACTTGTCTTGAAACTTTAAGTAATGGTGTCTTGGGCAAATCCAGCATAATGGTTATGTTTTTAATGCATTGTTTGATTTGCCTGGAGACGTGGGGTTCGCATTCATGTTCAATGGCTGCCAGTTTAAGCCATGACCGCATAACACGGAACACCAAAAATGCGACAGTGAATGCCCACAGCAATACCAAGTAAGGCAAACTGGCATTGATCAAGTAAAGGAATAAATTTTCGATATTAAGTTGTTGCGGGGCCATTATATTGGCAGCAAGCAAAGTAACTTCACTTTCAGAATATGCTATCGGTTGAGTGGTTTTGACGTTAATAACTGGTGTGATTAAGCTGACCAAAACCAAAGCCATGCCAGTCCAGTACTTGGCATAGATGGATTGAATGTTTCTGCTGATAACCCAATAGGCCAGCGTAATTAAAGTGCCTTGCCACAAAAAGTGGATTAATGCCCAGCCAATAGAAAATACCAGGATTTGTAATTCTGAGTCATACATGACTGTGTTTATTGGTTGTCTTCAACTTTATCTAACAAGGCTTTGATTTCATCGATTTCATTTTGATTGGTGGCTGAATTGGTGCCCAAAGCTTGTAACACCAGTGAGCTGATAGAGCCCCCAAACAAACGGTTTTTTAAATCTTCTAACATTTGACGCTGGGTGTCTTTTTTGGTTAATGACGGCTGGTAAATATGTGCTTTGTGTTCGCTGTCGCGAGTAACCAAGCCTTTTTGATGCATGACTTGCAGCATTTTTAGCGTGGTGGTGTAACTGGTTTTTCCGTTTTTAATGATTTCTTCATGAATTTGTCTCACGGTTGCTGGCGAGATGCTCCACATGATATTTAAAATGACCAGTTCAGTTTTGGTTGGCTTAGGTATATTGTTCATATGGGTTATGCACTTTATTTGTTTAACGAAGTTCCTCGTATATCATAACTTATTTTTATTTGCTATTACAAGAATAACCAGATCGCTTGTTAAAATTGATTTCCAGAGGAGTAGTGAGTGCATAAATATTTCAGGTTGATTCACTGGTTTGGGGTTAGAAAGCGGTGCTCTATCAAGTTGGTTTCAATTGCTGGGTCATCTTCGTTTTGGTGTTTGGCTTTTATTGGAAAACAGCTTAAGTGTTTGTCAAACCAAATTTGACTGGATTTTTTGCTGTTAGGTGGATAGACCCTGTCAGCTCGATATAAGCCGGCATCATCTGGTTGAACTTTGAATTCATATGTTTTAATTGAGTCGGATTTCAGTACCGGGATTGATATGTGTGAAACCCCATTGCAAGCCTGGGCGCTGAGCCAAACTGGCAGCAAGTGTGAGCTGATGGGTTTGATGTTTGATTGTATTAAAAAAGGTTTTTTGGCTTGGCCTTGAATCATTGGTTCGTCTTGTCGTGCGCTGAACTGATAAGACTTGCGGCTAAAGGCCACTTTTTGTTGCATGTCGTGGCTGATAGCAGTTATTTGGTTGTTGCTGAAGCTGAACCGGGTCTTTTCGGTGCGCTTGAAACCAGAAAATGAAGCCAGTCCATGCGTGCCTCTGGTTACATCTGATAAACTGAATTGATGGTTTGGTTCGTGTTTGAACTGGGTCTGTTGTTCGCCAGTGGGTTTGCCGCCACGGGTGACCAAGTATGTGGCTTCAAAACTGCTGGGCAATTGCATGGCAGATGCGGCAGTTAGGAGCAACGTCAGACTGATAGTAAGGGTCAATTTAAAGCACATTCGCATCACTTGTTTCAGTTGTTGTTAATCAATCATCAAGGGTTGGCTAAGCGGTTTTCGCTGCCAAATAATTTGCTGCTTATCCCATTGTAATTGCTGGTTGGCAATTAGACCCACAACAGTGGTTAAAAGTTTATGTTCTTTGTTAATCAATTGCTCGGCCAACTGATTGGCGTCTTTGCTTGGGTCAACAGCCATGCTGGTTTGAGCCAGCATTGGACCATGATCAAGTTTATCATTAACCAGGTGAACGGTAGCACCGTGGTGTTTGTCTTGGTTGTCAATGACTTTTTGGTGGGTGTTGAGTCCGGGGTATTTAGGTAGTAGCGAGGGGTGTATGTTGATGATTTTGGACTCAAAGGAGGCAACAAATTGGGCAGACAAAATGCGCATGAAGCCTGCCAATACAATCAAGTCCGCTGGCAACTCTTGAAGCAGCTGAGTCAAAATATGTTCTGCTTGTTGGCGGTTCTGCCAATTGATACAAGTGTTGCTCACGCCATGTTGTTGGGCGGTTGCTATGCCTTGAGATTCAAAGTTATTACTGATCACATGGGTAATGCGGTAACCTTGCTGGTGGTCAAGTAAAGCTTTTAAATTGCTACCACGACCAGAAATCAACACCACCACATTCATTATTTAATGACCACATCTTGCCCGTTGTGTTCGATGGTTTGGCCAATAGCCCAAGCTTGTAAGTCATGAGATTTGAACTGGGCGATTACCGATTCTACTTGTTGGTTGTCTACTATCACGCACAAACCAACACCGCAGTTAAAGGTGCGCAGCATTTCAATGTCGTCAACTTGGCCTTGTTGTTGTATCCAATCAAATACAGCTGGTCTTTGCCAACTGTGTTGGTTAATTTCTATGGCCAATCCCACAGGCACGATTCGGTTGATGTTTTCCATGATGCCACCACCGGTGATGTGCGCAATACCATGAATGTCTGTTTCAGTGGCTAAGATGTCAAGTATGGGCTTTACATACAGTTGGGTCGGCGCCAATAATTTTTTACCTAAAGTAGACCCATCAAAAGCTTGGTTCAAGTCCGCTTGCGTGCCTTCAATGATGCTTCTGATTAATGAGTAACCATTTGAGTGGGGCCCGTTGGATGCTACACCCACTATGGTTTGGCCGGCTTTGACGTTTGTACCATCGATGATTTTGGTTTTATCAACTACACCAACTACGAATCCAGCTAAATCATAATCCCCGCCACTGTACATGCCTGGCATTTCAGCAGTTTCACCGCCAATCAGTGCACAGCCAGATAATTTACAGCCCTCGGCAATACCCGCAATAACTTGAGTGGCTTGTTGGTTGTCCAACTGTCCACAGGCATAGTAATCCAAGAAAAATAATGGTTCTGCGCCTAACACAATGATGTCGTTGACACACATGGCCACCAAATCTATTCCAATGGTGCTGTGGTCATTCATGGCATGAGCTAATTTTAATTTGGTACCTACACCATCAGTACCTGAAACCAGTACTGGGTTTTCGCAGTTAACCTGTGACAAATCGAACAAACCGCCAAAGCCTCCCAGCGAGCCCATCACGCCAGGTCGGTGTGTGGCTTTAACCAATGGTTTGATGTTGTCTACGAGTTGGTTGCCTGCGTCGATGTCGACACCGGCAGCTTTGTATGTGTATGATTTTTGCTCAGCCATGATGTGAAAAGTTGCGGTTTTTGAAAATGGGGCTGATTTTATGTCATTGGTGCGGTGAATTGGGAGAAAATAGCAAAAATTTATTTACTTAGGTGTGACTTTAATCCTTTATAATTGGTGAGCATGAAAAGTCTGTTTTTTATCTTGCTCAGCCTTAGCTTTTATTTAAGTGCTGCCACCGTCGACACCAATCAGTCAGCTGCTTTGGTGAAAGACCCCGCTGCCGTTTCTGATTGGAACTTAACCAGACAAGGCATTCTGTCTGTTTTGAGTATGAAAAGTGGCCTTGATGCCGCTGAAATCAGTAGTCGTTACTCGATTGATGAAGCTTTTAAATCCGCAGTGCTAAGGTCATACCGTGAAAATGTGCCATTTGAACTCGGAGCAAGTACACAGTGGTTTAACGTTGCTGTTGATGCTGAAAAAATCCATGAGTTGATGTTGTCTAACCGCATTCCTGTATGGCCAGAGCGACGCAGCGAATTGTATGTGTGGGTGGTTGAGGAAACAGACAGCCAACCCTTGGTTCATGCAAGCAATGACTCTGAAGCGATTTACTGGTTAAAAAAATGGTTTAAGGTTTATGGTATTCCGACTGTGTTTTATGATGCCAGCGAGGCGGATTTATTGCGCTTTCAGCCTAAAGATGTGCGTTATTTGAATCCTGATTTAGTTGACTATGTGCACGCCAACTATGAGGTCAGCCAGTCATTGTTGGTATTCGTAAAACACACTGGTAGTGGGTATTCTTATCGGTTTGGTTTGTCACGCTCAGAGCAGCCAACCATGATAAGAAACTTGCAGTTTGTAGATTTGGCAGCAGGCATGAAAAGTTTGGTGACTAACATACAGCAGGTTATGGCAGAAGGCCAGCGTTTGTATGCTGAAGAGTTTAACTCAAGTACAGTAGGGGTGTCTGTCAATGCAATCAATGATGCTGATCAAATGCTTAAATTGCTGAATTACCTGGACAACCATGCTTTGGTTGAAGCGTATCAAATCAATCAGCTGAAGAACAGAAAAGTAGAGCTTATGATGAAGATCAAAGTTTTACCGGATACATTTATTAAGTTTGTTGAAGGTGAGGGTGTGGTGCAGCATCTGCCGTTGGAGATAGGAAACACCTTGTTGTTTGAAATGGTTAAATGACCACTTACTTTAGGCACATTCCTAACGTCATCACCATTGGCCGTATGCTGGCCTTATTGCCACTGGTTTGGCTGATGTGGCATAAAGACTACAAAGGGGCCCTGCTGATTGCTGTTATTGCCGGGGCATCTGATGGTTTGGATGGATTCTTGGCCAAAAAATACCATTGGCAAGGGTGGTTAGGCGGGGTGTTGGACCCTTTGGCTGATAAGTTGATGATGCTGTGTTGTTACAGTGTTTTTATGCTGCAAGGTATCATTCCTGTTTGGTTGTATGTTTTGGTGATTGCAAGGGATGTTGTTATCGTAACAGGTGCCAGCTATTATCACTTCAGAATTGGAAAGATCACTGCAGCAGCACCAACATTCATCAGTAAGTTGAATACAGTTTTGCAAATTTTGTTGATAGTGGTTTTGTTGCTATCATATGCTCAGTTGTGGGATTTGTCAGCGGTGCACTGGCCATTGATGGTGGCCGTGGCTGGGTGTACGTTGTTAAGTGGTATACATTATGTATGGTTGGGTTTGAAAATGGCGAATAACATCAAGAGCCAGCAACATCAGGAGTCTGAAAGTGACCAATAAAATAAATCAACAATGGTATATATTGGCAGTGATTATACTGACCGGCTACTTGGTGTATTTGTTGTCCCCAATTTTAACCCCGTTTGCAGTGGGTGCTTTATTGGCTTATCTGTTTGATCCCTTGGCAGATAAATTAGAAGAGTGGAAATTAAGTCGTACGGTTTCGGTTACCTTGGTGTTTCTGGTTATCAGCGTGCTGGTTTTTGCTGTCGCTTTGGTGTTAATACCTGCATTAGAAAAACAAATTTCCAGTTTAATCAAGAACTTACCAGTCTATTTTCAATGGTTGCGTGACAATATTTCTCCTTGGATACAATCAACCTTTGGGATAGAGACCAATTTATTTGATTTCAATGAACTGACACAATTGGTTAAAACGCATTGGGAAAGTGCCGGTGGAATTGCACAAACTTTACTCAGCTCCGTAACCAAAAGCAGCCTGGTGATTGTTAGTTGGGTGATGAATTTTTTATTGATTCCGGTAGTAACTTTTTACTTGTTAAGAGACTGGGACATCATTACTGAGCGAATTTCTCACTTAATTCCCAGGCCGTATTATAAAAAAGTTTCACAAATTACCCATGACGCCAACAGTGTATTGAGCGCTTTTTTACGTGGGCAGATGAGTGTGATGTTGGCGTTGGGTACTATTTATACGGTTGGGTTGTGGGTTATTGGGGTTGAGCTTTCTTTGCTGATCGGCATGGGAGCTGGTTTGATATCGTTTGTACCTTACTTGGGAACCATTGCTGGTCTGGTGGGTGGTCTTATCGCAGTGATGGTGCAGTTTGGTGACATCAACCACATTGTATATGTATTGATTGTGTTTGGTGTGGGTCAGTTGCTTGAAGGTTTTGTGCTCACACCTTGGTTGGTGGGCGATCGCATTGGTCTACATCCGGTGGCAGTAATTTTTGCTGTTTTAGCCGGTGGGCAATTATTTGGCTTTGTTGGTGTGTTGTTGGGTTTGCCATTGGCTGCAGTGATTATGGTGCTGTTGAAGCATGCGCATGAACGTTATTTAGACAGTAAGCTTTACGGTAAAGAGAGTGACATCAGTTTAACCAATGGTGATGAAAAGGGTGCTGTCAAACCGATTGTGAAAACACCGGCACCACCAGTTGACACCACAGGTTCAAGCGAATCTGCTGACGGCCCAACCACGCCAAACAGCTGATGAGTCAACGTCAAGCCATTTTGCCCTTCAATCACCGTGCGCCTGATGAGCTGAACCAATTCATTGGCAATGATGCAGTGCTCAGCGTGTTAAAAACGCCTGTTGAGTTACCACAGTTTGTTTATTTGTGGGGTGTGCAATACACTGGTAAAACTCATTTGTTGCAGGCGGTAGAGAATCTTTTTTTGGCGGCTAAAAAAACAGTATTCAGTTTGCCAGCTGTGCAGTTGCTGAGCACTGATTTAGTCGCTGTTTTGCCTGCTGAGATGGACTGCTTAATGTTGGATGATGTACATACTTTGGCTGCTTCTACTGAAGGGGAGTTGGCCTTGTTTAATTTATTTAACCACTGTAAAAGCCGACACATTAAATTACTGGTAACCGCAAACATGCACCCCAAAGACAACGCATGGCAGTTGCCTGATTTGGTTTCAAGACTCACTTCTGGTTTGACTCTGATGCTGGAGCCTTTAAAAGGGCAAGCGGCGTTTGACTGCTTGGAAAAACAATTTGAGTATTATGGTTTACCACTGGATGAGCCAGTCATGCATTACATTAAAACCCACTGTAGCAGTGCTTATTCCGAGCTGTACAAGCTATTCTTGTTGGTTGCAGGTGAGTCATTGCAATTGAAAAGGAAGGTAACAGTTCCATTAATTAAACATGCTTTAACAACCGCAGGCACTGGGCCGACACTTAACAATGACGCTTAACTGCCACTTTTCTGGTTATTGAAGGTGGACAAACCAAATCAGTTCATAGATAATACCGCTCCGGTGACTTCCGTTTGTCACCTTGCAATGAATAGCAGTGAACTCGGCCAGGCCCGGAAGGGAGCAACCGCAGCTGTGATTTTATGTGCAAGGACCGGCTGGCGGGAGTCCCACTAATCTGGATAAATTCAACATGACCTATCAAGTACTCGCCAGAAAATACCGCCCACAAAACTTTCAAGAAATTGTTGGCCAAGAACATGTTGTTCAAGCATTGGTTAATGGCCTAGAAAGTAACCGTTTACATCACGCATTTTTATTTACCGGTACTCGTGGAGTGGGTAAAACCACATTGGCACGGGTATTGGCCAAAGCTTTGAATTGTTTAGAGGGTGTTTCAGGTAACCCCTGTGGTGTTTGTCAGCATTGCCAAGAAATTAAAAACGGCGAATTCATTGATTTGATTGAAGTTGATGCGGCATCTAGAACTGGGGTGGATGACACCCGTAGCTTGCTTGAAAATGTACAGTATGCGCCCAACAAAGGGCAGTACAAAATATACTTAATTGATGAAGTTCATATGTTTTCCAAAAGCAGTTTCAACGCATTGTTGAAAACATTGGAGGAGCCGCCTGAGCATGTGAAGTTCCTGTTGGCAACCACAGAGCCTGATAAGTTACCGGTTACTGTGCTGTCGCGTTGTTTGCAATTCAATTTAAAGCGCCTCACACAAAAACAAATTGGTGATCATTTACAATCCTTGTTAGAAAAAGAGTCGGTAGAATATGACGCGCAAGCCATTCAGTTGATAGCGCGTGTGGCTGATGGCAGTATGCGTGATGCATTGAGTTTAATGGACCAGTCTTTGGCTTTTGGTGCTGGACGGATTCAATTTGATGAAATCAGAACCATGCTAGGCACCATTGAACAGTCGCATGTGACAGAGCTGCTCAAATTGATTGTCAGTGGCGATCATGCGGCTGCTGTAGATAAACTGGAATGGTTGCATGATATGTCGGTAGACTACACGCAATTGTTGGAAGATTTTTGTTTGCTGTTGCACGAGGTGTCATTGACTCAGACTTTGGGTCGGGTGACGGGCGGATCGCATTTTGATGCCGCAGCGCTTAAGCAGTTTGCACTACAAGTGGCTGCTGAAAGTATTCAATGGTACTATCAATTGGTGGTGGTGGCGCTGGAACAAATTAAATTCACTCCAAGTAAGAAGGTGAGTTTTGAAATGGCGGTTATTCGTATGCTGGCATTTGTCCAGTTGCCTGGTGGTCATGAATCCAGTGGGAATACCGCTGCTGGTCAGACTGAAAGTCCGCAACCAGTGAGCCAACAGTCACAGGCCACACCTTCAGGAGACAGCCAATTAAGTGGTGCAGAGGTCCAGACAGCAGCGCCGATTACTTCTGCAGTAAAAACTGAGCCGGTGAATCAGACAGCAACAAGGGGTTCAGTTAACCCAGTTGAAAGCAGTCATCAGCAAGTAGTGACTCAAGAGAGTCCAGCCAGTGAGGCGGTTGTTATTGACGCAGCCACATTGACTCCTGAGTCTTGGCCAACAGTATTCAAACAAATGAAAATCAAAGGCATGGCCAGAGAGTTGGCCAGAAACCTTGAGTTACTTGAAAATCATCAAAATGTCATTACATTTGCAGTAGATGAAGCGGCTAAAAACTTTATGACTGCCAAGGCACAAAATGCCATTGAGCAGGAGTTACTGGCAGCTTCGCCTGACTACAAGCTGAAGTTCACTTTAAAAGATGGTGCGGAAACGTTGGCCAGAAAATCGGCTGAACAACAAGCGCAGCAGCAACAAGAGAAAATTCAAAACGTAGATCCTGTGGTAGCAGAGCTGCAACAACAGTTCGATGCAACCATCATACAAAACAAATTAGGCGATTAAATACTTCGTCCGAAATAAGGTGAAATTATGAAAGGCACAATTGGAAATATGATGCAGCAAGTGCAGAAGATGCAAGAGCAAATGCAACAAGCACAAGCTGAAATGGCGAACAAAGAAGTGGTTGGCTCAGCCGGCGGTGACATCGTTAAAATCACCATGAATGGTCAGCAACAGGTCAAAGGCATTGCTATAGATCATGACATGATTGATGGTGACCATGAAATGATGGAAGATTTATTGGTGGCTGCTTTCAATGACGCGCTGAATAAAATTGCTGACTTACAGAAGGAGAATATGGGTGGTTTGACCGATGGTTTGAACTTGCCTCCTGGTTTTAAAATGCCATTCTGATGTCATTAATCAGCGACCTCATGTCAGCCATTCAGGTGTTGCCTGGCGTGGGCCCCAAAACAGCGCAGCGCTTGACCTTTTATTTATTGCAAAAAGACCAGTCAGGTGGCAAGCATTTGGCAGAGACAATTTTGACTGCCATTGAACGGGTAGGGGAATGTAAGACTTGCAGAACCTTGACTGAAAATGCTGAGTGTAAAATTTGTGCCAACCCCGGTCGCTTGTACAAGCAAGTTTGTGTGGTTGAGACCCCAGCTGACATCATTCATTTAGAAAGCGCCACAGATTACAGCGGTAAATATTTTGTGCTGCACGGTAAGTTGTCGCCCATTGATGGCATGGGGCCAAGTGATTTGAAATTGGATATGTTAGTAAATATGTTGTCTAAAGCCGAGTGTGAAGAGCTGATCATCGCTACTGGTTCAACCCTTGAGGGTGAAACCACGGCACAGTATTTAGCCCATATGGCTGAACAGGGTGGGATTAAGGCCACTCGACTGGCCCATGGTGTTCCTTTAGGTGGTGACTTGGAGTACATTGATAACAGCACTTTGGCACATGCCTTTGCCAGTCGCACACACTTATAATATCTATTACACACAGGAGTACAGATGGAACCCACTATTTTTGATTTGATTTTAAACAAAGAAATTCCAGCTGACATCGTTTTTGAAAACGATGACGTTTTGGGTTTCAAGGACGTTAATCCACAAGCGCCAATTCATGTGTTGTTTATCCCTAAGGTCAGAATTGCCACCCACAATGATTTGGATGCCAGCAATATAGATTATATGAGCAAAATACATTTGGCTATCAATGAATATGCAGCACAAATTGGTGAAGCGGCAAATGGTTACCGCATTGTGATGAACTGCAATGAAAATGGTCAGCAAACTGTGTTTCATATACACATGCATTTTTTGGCAGGCCGTAAAATGGAGTGGCCGCCAGGCTGAACTTAATAATGGCAGCTAAAGACCAAATATTTGCTGAGTCATTCAGTCAAATCAAAGCGTTTGAATTTGATGAAAAAGTGGTGGCGGTGTTTCCTGACATGATCAAGCGTTCAGTGCCCGGTTATGACACCATATTAAAAGGCATAGCGATGTTGGCTATGAAATATGTCAAACCGGCCACGGCCGTCTATGATCTGGGCGCTTCGTTGGGTGCAGTGTCGTTAACGGTTGATCAAGCAATTGGTGCGCAAAAAGTTGAAATATATGCGGTGGATAATTCAGCCCCTATGATTTCGACCTTGCAAGACAATATGTCTGCAATTGAAATCCATAATGCCATCCATGCCCAGTTAGCCGATATCTCGCAAGTGCCAATCAGCAATGCCAGTATGGTGGTGAGTAACTTCACGCTACAATTTATACCAGTTAAAGACAGGGCTGTGCTGTGTGATAAAATTTATGCAGGGTTGAATCAAGGGGGTGTTTTTGTGCTGTCTGAAAAGGTTCAGTCATCTGACTTGATGATTGATTATTACCATGGCTATAAGAAGATCAATGGCTATTCAGACATGGAAATTGCCCAAAAAAGACAGGCACTGGAAGATTCATTGAAGCCCGACAGCTTACAAATATGGCAACAGCGATTAGCAGCCGCAGGCTTTAAACAAGTGGAAGTGTGGTTCAAGGCCTTTAACTTCATTTCTATTGTGGCTGTTAAGTGAGATGTTCACTCAGCGCTTAGCACAATTCTGGCCTGCGTTGTCAGGCACAGCCATTGAGTCACATCGAGAACAACTCAAACAAATCACTGATTCAGTGATTAAGCAAATCAACCAAGGTGATTTAGACAGGTGGTTGGCTGCTTACAATCAATTACCTGAAGTGGCAAGCACCAAAGTCATCAAAGACCAAGCTGCTGTGACCGTTGAATGGTCAGCTCAAGCTGCAGATGCAGCCGCTGTTGAATCTTCCATGCGCGGTTTGCATCCCTGGCGCAAAGGCCCTTTCAAAGTTGCTGACACATATATAGATGCTGAATGGCGGTCTGACTTTAAGTGGCAGCGCTTATCTGAGGCTTTACCAGACTTAAAAAATCGCACAGTTTTAGATGTGGGTTGTGGCAATGGTTACTATATGTTTAGGATGGCTGAATACAGCCCCAGGCTTTTAGTAGGTGTGGAACCAGGTTTGTTGCAAAACGTCCAGTTTTGGGCAGTTGAGAAATACGCCAGAACGCAGTCAGCTGTGTTGCCTTTAAAGGTACAGGATATGCCTGCTGACATGGCTTGTTTTGATGTGGTGTTCTCAATGGGTATTTTGTACCACCGAAAATCGCCAATGGGACACTTAGAGCAACTTAAAAGCCTGTTGTCCAAAGGGGGCACATTGGTTTTAGAGACTTTGGTGGTCGATGGGGATGACAAGACTTGTTTGGTTCCAAGTGGCCGCTATGCACAAATGCGTAATGTGTGGTTCTTGCCCAGTGTGCCAATGCTGTCTGGTTGGTTAAAGAAGCTGGGGTATAAAAACATTCAAGTCATTGATGAATCACTCACCACTGTGGAAGAGCAACGCAGTACCCAGTGGATGCAGTTCCACTCCTTGTCTGAGTTTTTGTCTGCAGACCAGCAGCAGACAATTGAAGGCTATTCCCCGCCAAAGCGCGCCATCATTAGCTGCCAGAAGTAATTGGGCAATTGCGCCTGAAATTAATTTCATTAAATTGTCACAAAGGGGTTTACAGAATAAAAACTGCGGCTATAATTCGCGTTCTCTTTGGATA
>CANNAM010000029.1 GCA_947502595.1 uncultured Marinicella sp.
CTTTCATGATTATAAAACCAAAGCCACTTGGTTGCATAGTTTTGTACTTGTTCCAATGAATCAAACAAGTGTTTACTTACCCAACTGAACCTGATTGTTCGATTATGACGTTCGATATAAGCATTTTTATTAATATTTGCTCATCCCAAAACCAGTCTCAAAAGCTTATAATTCAGTTTTTTATTCTTCCAACTAATGTATTCATCCATAACATTTAAGTTATTGAAGCTTTTAGTTTCAGATACACTTCCATCATCTTCTAATCTAAAAAAATAATACCAATTGTCGATTTTTTTTAAACCAAGCTTCCCCCTATCAAAATAGTTATAGTGGCAGTTATAACAAAGATCAATTATGTTTAAATAGTCATGGTTAGAAACACCTTCCTTGACTAAAAAACTTTTATCTTTAACATGTGCCCTCGTCGTATAAGAAATATTACAAACTGCGCAATTATTCTTCATATTCAAATTTCAGATATTTTTGACCCTGAGCACTTGAGTCAACTACGATCTCTGCAAAAGGTGGTACATCTTCATCAATAATTTGACATGTTAAAACTAAATCTGAGTTATTACTCTCATCAATGATATATTTTTCACCAGATTGAACATCATAAATAATTTCGGGCTTGGTCACTTGATTTTGAACGTTTACGCCATGTGAATAAAAAGTTAGCTGTTCATTATAAAGTGCAGGGTTTTGTAAAAAAGCATTCCCAAAACTAGGTGCATTAATTGTCAATGCAATATTATTCAATTTGCCCAACAATATTTCTTTATGAGACTGCCACAACTTAATAGGGTCTTCTAACCAACCGACTAAATTTATTCCATCATCGCCTACAGAAAACCAGACATTTTCTCTAAAAGCCCCTAGAATCATAGTAATAAATGTATGAGAGAGGTCATAACCCTTAACTTTTTTTCCATCAACTCTTTTAAACTTTAACTCAATATCTTTTTTTGAAGATAAATATTGCCAAAGTCTATTCGAACGCCACCTTTTTGAAACCTTGTAAAAATCATCGTGCAATAGTGACCAACTTATTTCATCTCTTAATAATAAAATATCATCAAGAAGAGGTAACATGTAATCTAAATTACGCTCATCCGCATCATTGATTTTATAATTTTCCCATTTTTTATGTGTACTGCCAGTATTCCTTGCTGAAGACATGTGATTACCATTGTTTCCAGAAGAGTTAAGATAATGGGAGTACCAGTGGGGGCAAATAGCTGTTAATTTTGCAATTAGAGAATCAACTTTTTCAGAATTTTTTAATGCGTCAGGGTCGCCCTCATACCATTTAAAATATACTTTTTTAGAACCAAGTGTACTTATAAATCCATCATAATAACCTGAGTAATGAGCAGTTGTAATTGATTCCAACTCATTATGTGAGTTCCTTGCTTCAGCAATTACTTTTATTTTTTCGGCCCTTTCTTCTGGAGAAAGGCTAGGATCAAGCACGAGTATTTCAACTTTCACTAGCATCTCATCTTCAACAACTCCACTGAATTGCTCAATTGCAAAATAGGTGTGACCACCATTACAAACTCCATCACCATGAATGCCTGATGATGTGCCGAATTCAACGGTTACACTACTAGATTGTTGATCAAAATCTAATGACTTTGAGATAATTGTCATACCGTTATTCAGATGATGAAAATTTTCGGGTTCTTTTTGAATAGTAGCCTGCATAATTTTTACTACTTTTGTCGGGCCAGGTTTTCTTGGATTAGCATCTAATGGAAATTTTTTCTTTTTAATTTCTTTTCCTTTAATATAACCATGCCAGTAAGTATCTTTTCTGATTTTGAATTCTTTGATAGATTCTATTTTATATGTTAATTTTTCAGGAGTCTCAATGACATTAAACTCATACCCTCCTTTTTCATAACCACCTTGTACTTCAATTTTTTTCATAATATCCTCAAATTAGTTAATTATTGCTTCTCAAAATGCTTTTTAATTCTTCAACAGTAAAAGCTATCGGTTTTCTTTTATGTAACATTGCATGACAATTAGGACAAACCGGCACTAAATCACTGATTGGATCAACTTTGTATTCTTTATTGATGGTTGCCAAGTCTACAATGTGATGTACATGAATAAACTCTTTGCCTATTTCGCCATAGGTTTCTTCAAAATCGAAATCACAAACAGAACAATTGAATCCGTAATGATTTAAACATTCACTTCTTGCCTGTTTGTTTCTTTCGTAAGCATTAACAGATATGAGCTTTTTAGCGCCTTCTAAAAGATGTTTGGTTGATTGATTTTCATCATTAAAAATAAATTCATCTTCTTCACTTGAAATGACTTCATTTTCGAGTTTATGAATGGCTTTTTTTAAACCAGCCATAGGTTTGTTCGCTTGATGCAATCTATATTTGATGTGTTTATAAACCGCATTTATAGCAAGTAAAAAATTGTCTTCGCCAAATTCATCACGTATTTTCTTTAAGAAAAAAATAGTGGTAGGAATAGATAACTCTCTTTTATAGACTTCACCCTTTATTAATTTATTAAATGCATGAAATATATTTTTCGCATAGCCTTCAGTTACAATGCCTTCAAGATATCTTGGTTCGAAGATTTGCTGCCGACTTATTGTGTTTTGATGATAAGCAAGCGCTAACTCGTAAAGTTTGTCGAGATTATCAGTTTTTAATTTTTTTCTCATGGCTTTATAGTTGAGTCAGCGTATCTGCAATTTTTTTTTGGATCGTTTTAGAACTTGTTATTTGAGATTTCATTTGATCGCATAAAGCCACAAGTTCATCAACTTTGGCAACTATTCGCTTTTGTTCATTTAAAGGGGGCATTGGTATGAAAGTGCTAGATATTTTTCCAACATTTAGATTTGGTTGTGCACCTCCAGCAGAATGCAACCTTATTTCTTTATAAGCTTTTTTAAAATAAAGTTTTATATATTGCCTGTGTTCATTCAATTGCTCAATCATACACAAAGCTGCACAAGCTTGATTTGTACCAGCAGCTATCATCAATTCTGAAATTTGCCCTCTTGTTTTACCTTGTCCATACATTGCTACGATAAGAGATCCCTTAGGGTATATAGAGACATTTGTTTCATTAATTGCTTTTTTTGATACTTTTTCTTTTGTTTCAAAAATAAAGTCTTCATTAGTCTCTCCACTTGTTACCCAGTTGAATTCTGGTGGATTATAAAATTCAGGGTTAGTTCTCGATGGAGTTGAACCTGTTCCAACAACAGTAAAATTGGCAACTTTTTCCCACTCCCAACCTTCCGGCAATTCAAAGGGCTTTTCGTCTTCAGTTATTTCTGGCAATGGTTTTTGTTTTTTTATTTTGCCTTCTTTGATGAGTTTTTCTTTTTCGGCGGCTATTTTCTTTAATAACTCACTGGCGGGTTCGTCGTTGGGGTCTTGGGGGACGAGTTTGCCCATGATGGCGAGTTGCAGGATGGTTTGTTTGAGTTGATCGATGCTGTGTTCAGTGGTGAATAAGGTGTCAAAGTTTTTAGAGATGCGGTGCCAGGCTTGTTGAAAGGTTTTGTGGTCTTTGGCTTGGGTTAAGGCGTTTAGTAAGTTTTTGACCAATAGTTTATGGGCTTTTATACTGGCGTCGGTTTGTTGTTCTAATTGGTCGCAAAGCGCCATTAATTCATCGACTTTGGCGACGATGCGTTTTTGTTCGTTTAAAGGAGGTAATGGAAATAGTTTATTTAAGTAATTAGTTTGAGACAAATGACCATGAGTTGATTTAGTAATCTCGATCTGACTTCGATTGATAAACTTTACTCCTAGCTTCATATACATTACTGGCATACCAAGGTAACGATCAAGTTTCCACATGTTTTGATTTAACACTGCTGGCAAATCAGATTCTGAGACTAATCCAACTTTTCCTAAACTTCCACCAACCATAACCAATAGTAAGTCATTCTTGTCCAAACTATATTTTTGAAATTCAGCAGTATATTCATCTCGTGAAATATATTTTGAATTTTCATGGTTAATTACGCCATTTGGGTCAATATTTATAACCCTTAAAACAAATATACCTTCATCTTTATATTGACTGCTTTTAAATGCAAACCCTGTATTAGCTTCACTAATTCCACCAAAACGTGTCCATACCCAATTTTCAGGAAGCTCAAAAGGCTTTTCTTCTTCACCGATTGGTGTTAACGGCTTCTGCTTTTTTCTTTTCCCTTCTTTAATCAATTGTTCTTTTTCAATCGCTATTTTCTTTAACAATTCACTGGCCGGTTCTTCATTGGGGTCTTGTGGAACAAGTAATCCTCTGACGGCCAAATCCAGAATCAATTCTCGCAGTTTCTTGATGCCGTAGAGTTCGTAGGTTTTATTCGCGCCTCGGCCGGTTCGGCTTTTGGATTTTATGGCTGATGTCCAGATATCGAGGTTTTCTGTGATGAGGGTGTTTATATTTTCGGGTTTGAGATTCCCGCCTGCGCGGGAATGACGTGCATTTTTATCAGAATAACGTTTTGTGTTTGTTTTTGTTTGTGTCATAGCAGTTGCCAGTGTCCGGTTTTGTCTGAGCTGATGCGTTTGAGTTTGTTTTGTTGTTGTAGCTTGCTGATGGCTCGGGCGATGGTGCTGAGGTTTTTACCGATGTGTTGGGCCATTTGTTTTCTGGTGATGTTTGGGTTTTGTTGTATTAAAGCAATGATGGCTTCGGGTGTTTTCATGCCTTCGAGGTTGATATCAGGACTTAAAGCGGTATTTAGGGTGGCGTTTAGGGTGGCGTTTAGGGTGGCATTTTTGGCCGTAAAATCCATGGCGTTTATTGCTATTTGACTCATTGGCCTTTCTCTTGAGCTAGCATATTCATGATCAATCGGATCATGGTTTCTTTTTGCTTGGGGTCGGATTCGGCCACCAGTAAGGTTAAGGCGGCCAGACCAGTGTCGTTGATCACTACTTCGCCTTTGGTATTAAAAAGTCGGTTGTTTCTGTGCAGGAAATCGACAAATAAGAACGCACCACTGCGTTTATTACCGTCGGTAAAGGGGTGGTTTTTGACCATGAAATACAGTAAGTGGGCTGCTTTACTTTCTATGGTTGGGTAAGCAGGTTCACCAAAGGCGGTTTGTTGTAGGTTACCTAAGATAGAACTCAGGCCGTCGCCTCTGGGTTTGGCGAATAGTTCGGTGGCTTCGCCTTTTTTCATTAAGTTCTGTTTGAGTTCGGCCAAGCCTGCTTCGGCCTGCTGTTCGCTGGGGAGCTTACCGCCTTCTTGGCCTTTGGGTTCGTTGAGTAGTCCTTCGTCATAAGCCTGGAGCCATAAAAAGGTTTGGGTGTAACGACTGACTATTTCGACCAAGCCTCTACCCGTATCTGTATTCAGTTCAGGTGATTGTGCGGCTTTCTTAATGAGCTCCAAAGCTTGTTTTAATTCGGTTGAGTTCAGGTCAAATCGGCGCTTATCCAGGCTGTAGCCTTGTGTCATGTACTCTTTCAGTCTTTGGGTTGCCCAAATTCTGAATTGGGTGCCTTTTTTTGAGTTAACTCGGTAACCAATTGAAATTATTGCATCGAGATTATAATAATCTACTTGGTATGTTTTCCCATCTGTGGCAGTTGTTGCAAAATTTGCAACAACTGAATCTTCATTCAATTCTCCAGAGTTGAATATGTTTTTCATGTGCCGAGAAATAACAGATTTATCCCGACCGAAAAGCGTTGTTAACTGTTGTAAATTCAACCAGATGGTTTCTTGGTCTTTATCGAACTGTACATCAATCTGAGTTTGGTGGTCATCAGTGGTATATATTAATATATTGTTTTTCATAAGCACATTCCTTGTATCAATGTTTTAATGCATCGTTAAGAATATCTTTCAGCTGGTCTCTTAGTTTCTGAATCTCCTTTTGTTGTTGGCCATACTCTGCCAACAGTTGTTTCGGGTCATGGACAACCTGCTCGGCTTCATAGGGGTTTTTAATGTCGAGGTTGTAATCTTTAGCGATGATGTCTTTGATATCGACTTTCCAGGCGTGTTGGTTTTCTTTTCTGCTCTTAAAACCATCGGATTCTTTACCCCACCATTGTTGTTCGGCTTTGATTTCCTTAAAGGTCATGGGTTTGGTTTTGTTGTAGTTTTTAACGCCTTTGGGGTAAGGGTGTTCGTAGTACCAGATTTCTTTGGTTGGTTGACCTTTGGTGAAAAACAGGATGTTGGTCTTTATGCCGGTATAAGGATTAAAGACGCCATTGGGTAATCTGACGATGGTGTGCAGGTTACATTCTTCGACCAGCATTTTCTTGATCTTGGTTTTCACGCCTTCGCCGAATAAGGTGCCATCAGGTAGAACCACGGCCGCTCTGCCACCGTCTTTGAGCACTTCGACAATGAGCTGAAGAAATAAGTCAGCGGTCTCGCGGGTTCTGAATTCTGATGGGAAATTCTTTTCGATGCCGTCTTCTTCGGTGCCACCGAATGGTGGGTTGGTGATGATGACGTCGTATTCATCGTCCCAGCTGGAAAGTGCTTTATTCAGGGTGTTACCGTGTTTAATCCTGACCGGGACTTCGATGCCGTGGAGCATCATGTTGGTGGTGCATAACAGGTGCGGCAGTTGTTTCTTTTCAACGCCGTGGATTTGTTTTTGGAGGATGTCATAGACTTTAGAGTCTTTGATGTTGTTATTGGCTTTGAGGTGATCGACTGAACAGGCCAAGAAGCCACCCGTGCCACAAGCTGGATCAAAGATTTGTTCGCCCAGCTTGGGGTTAACCCGGTCAACAATGAATTGAGTAACGGCTCGTGGGGTATAGAATTCACCGGCATTGCCTGCGCTTTGTAGGTCTTTGAGGATTTGTTCGTAGATGTCACCAAACAGATGGCGTTCTTCGGACTTGGTGAAATCGACTTCATTGAGCTTGTTTATCACTTGGCGCAGCAAGGTGCCGTTCTTCATGTAGTTAAATGCATCACTGAAGGCTTCTTTGGCGACAAAACCACGCGGATTGCCTTTGACCGGAGCGTGTAGTTCTTTAAGCTGTGGAAATAACTTGTTGTTAATGAAATCAAGTAATTCATCGCCGGTGATGCCTTCTGGGTCTGCGGCCCATTCACGCCACATCAATTCTTCAGGGAATGGTGCCATGTAATCGTCTTGTTCAAACTCGAGTTCTTCTTCCTGGGCATCGAATATCTTTAAGAACAATAACCAGGACATTTGTCCCAGTCTTTGGGCATCGCCATCGACACCGGCGTCTTTTCTCATGATGTCTTGGATGGCTTTGATGACGGTTGAAATGGTCATTGATTGTTTTTCCTTGTTCTGTTCTTGTAATTATTTATGAGTTATTAGAATACAGTGCTTGTTCTAAGTCGGCCAAGGCCTCGTAGTAGGCTTTTTTACTGCCGAATATTCCTGTGATGATTTCTTTGGTGTTACCCAGTTCATTGAGCGGTGAGGTTTTAAAGATTTTAATGTTTTCCATTTCTCGCAAACCCACATCGGCGTATTTTTCCAATAAGATGTTCAAGACGTTCTGCGCTTGTTCTGAGTACTTGGTGAAGTAGTTTCTTTTCTTCACGTTATTCATGCGTTCTTGTCGGGTTAATGGTGGCTGATCGAACACCACATGACAGATTAAATCAAATGGGTCAAATTCTTTACCGACATCATCCCACAAGGCCTGCCAGAGCACACCTTCTTTTTCGAGTTCGCTGATAATGGTTTCTTTTCTCTTGGCGCTGGACCATGACTTGGTGAATTCATCCAATGAGGCGAATTGTTTTTGTACAGTTTTTTTGGTGTAATCTTTGAATGATTCTGTGACCAGTTTGCCATCGGTGTCGTAGTATTGAACCCGTTCAGCAACTTTAGTCACTTGCACGCCTGAAACAAAGAACTTTCTGACTTTGTCTTCATCATCAGACTCATCACCACCCAAAATACCTGAATAGTCAGGTTCAGGCTCTTCAATATAAACGCCTTCAGCATCATCAGCGTTCGACGGGTTATTGAACTCTTCATCGAAAGAATCATCATCAGGGTCAATGATCGATTCAGGGTCTTTAACCATGACTTTTTCAGGAATACCATCGAACCTAGGGTCTGCGAATAACTCTGTGGCTTTTTTGAAGTCCAGAATGGTGAACCAGAGCTTACCGAACTTTTCATCGATGCGGGTGCCGCGGCCGATGATCTGTTTGAATTTGGTCATGGATTGGATATTTTGATCAAGCACAATGAGCTTACAGGTTTTGGCATTAACACCTGTAGTCAACAATTCTGATGTGGTTACAATTACTGGGTATGGTTTTTTCGGATTGGTAAAACTGTCTAACTGGGCTTTACCCAATTGGTCATCACCAGTGATTTTCATCACGTACTTATCACTCTTTTTGACTTGTTCTGGATTTAGGTTGATTAATGCCCTTCTCATTCTGTCGGCGTGGTTTATGTCATTGCAGAACACAATGGTTTTATCCATGGGATTGGTGCGTTTTAAGAAAGCTGTAATGGTTCTGGCCACCAGTTCTGTGCGTTCATCAATAACCATGGTGCGATCGAAGTCCTTTTGATTATAAATTCTGTCTTCGATGATTTCGCCTTTGTTATCCACTTGCCCTTTGGTAGGCCTCCAACCTTGTAAATCTACATCAATGTCAACCCGTACCACTTTATAAGGCGCTAAAAAACCATCCTCAATGCCTTCTTTTAATGAGTAAGTGTATATGGGCTCGTTAAAGTAATCTGTATTTGAAACTTCTTCTGTTTCTTTGGGTGTGGCGGTTAAACCAATCTGAGTCGCTGGAGAAAAATACTCAAGTATTTCCCGCCACGCACTGTCATCTGCGGCACTGCCTCGGTGACATTCATCTATAACAATCAAGTCGAAGAAATCTGGACTGATTTGTTTAAAGGCTTTTTGGTGTTCTTCTGGGCCAGTAATGGCTTGGTATAGTGCCAAATGAATTTCATAAGATGGGTCAAACTTACGGTTCTTAACTTTGGTCATCGCAGTACCGAATGGTTGAAAATCATCCAAGAATGTTTGGTCAATCAGTGCGTTACGATCGGCAAGAAACAAAATACGCTTTTTGTGTTTGGCTTTCCAGAGTCGCCAGATAATTTGGAATGCGGTATAGGTTTTACCGGTGCCTGTTGCCATAACCAGCAGAATTCTATTTTGGCCTTTAACAATGGCTTCAATGGTTTTACTGATGGCTTGAATTTGGTAATAACGGGGTGATTTATCAGAATTATCTGTGTAGTAATCCTGAGTAACAATTTTAACCTGTTCTTCAGTATAACCTTTCCATTCTACCAACCGATTCCAAAGGTCTTGCGGCGAAGGAAACTCATCCATTGAAATTTCACTTTCAATCTTCTCACCGTCTCTGGCGATGTTATTCCTAAAGATAAAGCCATCACCATTTGATGCAAAGATAAAGGGTACGTTTAACAAGCTGGCATAATCCATGGCTTGTTGCATGCCTTTACCAATTTCATGTTTATTGGACTTGGCTTCAATAACGGCAATGGGTTGGGAGTATTTGGTGTAAAGAACAATATCCGCTGCTTTAACTGTCTTCCTGGCAGCGACATTACCTCGGACTACCACTTTTCCGTCCCTTAAAGGCACTTCCTCACGGATTTGTGTCATCATATCCCAACCGGCTATTTTTACAGCTGGAATGATGTATTTAGTACAGATATCACGTTCTGAAAGTTTTTTCTTGTCCATCAGTATTTAAATCACACCCTTTATTAAAATTTTATTTATTCCCAAGCCAATTAATATACCCAATTCAAAGATGCATTTCAATGCACAAAAATTATAACCACTGTTTAGACAGACCCAGCCCTGCTGCTGGGGTTGGTTGAGTAAATAATTCTTGCTCAGGTGGTCTACTGTGTCACTTTATGTCAGCTATTTTCAAGGTGCTGTTTTCTTTACAATTTTGATTCATTGGCTGAGGGTTAATTATTGCTTGGTGGTTTCGCATTTGCTGAGAATGCGGTTGTATTTATTGGGACGCTGCGCGTATTTGCAGCGCAAACTGGCTGTACTTTATGACATCCATGTTTACCATTCTTCGGGTAGCTACGCATGATTAAAAGACTGTCCTGCCTTTAAGTCTTCATGTCATTTAGGTTCCACCTTGAATGACAATACTCCCTGTCATTTTGAGCGCAGCGGAGCGCAGTCGAAAGATCTTGGTTGGGTTGGGGATTGCGTTGGCATTGGGAGATTGCCACAGTCGTACCTCCTTCGCAATGACATGTTTTTTTATTTGGTATTGCGCTTGCTTTGGGAGATTGCCACAGTCGTGCCTCGGCAACTGCTCCTGCGTTGCCCTAACTACCCACATCCATGTAGGGGTCTTTCGCAATGACATGCTTCTTTTTAGCTTCACCCTATATCAATGGGGTCAGAGTCGTTAATTTTTATAGATGCAACGGTTTAAGTGGTTTTGTTTATATGGATTGAGGTTTGAGTCTAACCTGAGTATGACAGTTTTTGGTATGTTTTTTGGTGGAAAACTGCATGACCACGTCCTTGTGGTCTATGCGGTTTTGCTCGGTTCTAGTCTTTGCTGTTTTTATCGGTGCGGCCGTTGTCGTACTGGCCGATCAGGGCGGTGATTTGGTCGTTCTGGTGTTCAAATTGGATTCTGAAGTAGGGAATTTCTTCGATCATGAATTTGTGGTTGCCCATGGGTATCAGTTGGTATTGTGGGCCGTCTTCACGTTGGTAGTAGAGGTTGTTGTCAGCGGTGGTGATGACTCGGGGGCCATAGCTGCCGGTGTAGGCTTTGAGGTCGGCTGCGCTGAGTTCAATGCTCTGCTCGGCTGCTTTGAGTCCTTCGATGATCCATTGGTAGCGGGCTTGGGCGTTTTCGTCCGGGTTGTTTTCGGTCAGGCTTTCCAGCGCTTTGGTATAAGCAGTGTTGAGTGCCTGTGCTTGTTCGACTTCGATGTGGGGTGTTACGCCGGTGCCTTCCCAGTTGGTGTTGGTGATGGGGTTGATGGCCCTGCCGGTGGGTACCCAAACTACGAAGCGGTCAGTGGCAATTTGGTGGCCACCTGGGTGGGCACCACCACCGGTGGTTTCACCAACCAAAGTGGCCCTTTTTAGGTTTTTCAGGTTATAGCTGAATTCTTCAGCGGCAGAAAAAGTGCGTTCACTGGTGAGGACATAAACCGGCACATCGGGATTGCGCTTACCGGGCACATGGGGCAAGGTCCATGTTTGTGAATGGCTGTCGGTTGGGCGGTAATAGAAATTATTCAAATGGACCGGTTCTTCATCATACAAATAACTGGTGATTAACTGGATCATATGTGGGCTGCCACCGCCATTTTGTCTGAGGTCGATGATGAGGGCATCGCTGTTACTCAAGAAGTTCATGGCCGCCACCGCGGTATCACTGGCGTAAGCGGTGCCCTGGAAAGACCGCAGGTCCAGATAGCCGATGTTACCTTCCAGGATTTTGACTTCGTGAAAGCCAAAATTGTCCATCCGATTTCTCGCTACCATCTGGTCTTTTAATTTTTGTTCATCCTCTGGTGTAACGGCTTGTTGTTGTTTGGCTATTTCTTCAGGATCGAACAGCACCCTGATGTGTTTGTCTTTACTGACAGATTGCAGGTCTTTAGTCAATGCCGCTTGAAACTCAAGCGCATTGTTGATGGCTTCATACTGACCTTTTTTCATGTTTTTCTTTAGTTGATCAGCCATCTTTTTACCCATTTCTGGGAACACGTATTTGTCGGTTAATTGCTTTCCGACCGCTTCGATGACTTCTTTTTGTTCTTTTTCAGTGATGGTTTCATCCAAGTCTTGGGCGAACGCCGCAAAACTGAACAAGAAAGTTGTGAGGTAAATTAATGCCGATAGTATGCTGTGTTTTTTCATGTGTGTGCTCTTAACAATTTTGAATGATTTTATTTAAGGTGGTGAACAGTTGGTTCACTTCGTTTTCGCTGACTCCCCGTAAGGCGTCTTTGCGGTTTTGAAAAACAATTGGTTTAAGTTGTTTCAAGGTGTGTACACCTTTGGCTGAAATATTTAACTTAAATTTGCGTCGGTCCGACTTATTAATAGATCTCGAAAGGTAGTCTTTTTTTACTAACAACTCAATCATACGGGTGATTGAGGAATGGTCCTTAAACAACATGTCGGCTATTTCATTTTGTGCTAAATTGGGGTTGGATTCGAGCACAGAAAGTAACAACATTTGATCAACTGTGATGTCGTTGACTGCTGCTGAGAGTTGTTCTTGAGCATATTTTCTGTAAGTTTTGATGCAGTTTTCAATGACATAAAAAACAGTGTGCTGTGGGTCTAAGTGATTCATTTTTTGACTTTAACAGTATTTAATTGATATATCAATGATTGATACATCAATTAGATATTTACTACAACTAAAAGCCCTGTTTAGACAACCAGTGTTTGCAGTGCAAACTGGCTGTACTTTATGACATCCATGTTTACCATTCTTCGGATAGCTACGCATGGTAAAAGGCATGATAAAAAGACTGTCCTGCCTTGTAGTCTTCATGTCATTTAGGTTCCACCTTGAATGACAGCACTCCCTGTCATCTTGAGCGCAGCGGAGCGCAGTCGAAAGATCTCGGTTGGGTTGGGGATTGCGTTGGCGTTGGGAGATTGCCACAGTCGCTTCGCTCCTTCTCAATGACATGTTTTTTTTTGAGGTCAGGCATCACACAGGACTGTCATCTTGAGCGGAGCGGAGCGCAGTCGAAAGATCTTGGTTGGGTTGGGGATTGCGTTGGCGTTGGGAGATTGCCACAGTCGCTTCGCTCCTTCTCAATGACATGTTTTTTTTAGTTTTAATCTGAATGACAGTATTCCCTGTCATCTTGAGCGCAGCGGAGCGTTGTCGCGCTTAAGGCGCCTATTGTTGTAAAGATCTTGGTTGGGTTGGGGATTGCGTTGGCATTGGGAGATTGCCACAGTCGTACCTCCTTCGCAATGACATGTTTTTTTTATTTAGAACTGATATAAGCATAGGATGACATGTTTTTTTTAGTTTTAGTCTGAATGACAGAAACTCTGTCATCTTGAGCGCTGCGGAGCGCAGTCGAATGATCTTGGTTGGGTTGGGGATTGCGTTGGCGTTGGGAGATTGCCACAGTCGCTTCGCTCCTTCTCAATGACATGTTTTTTTTAGTTTTAATCTGAATGACAGTATTCCCTGTCATCTTGAGCGCAGCGGAGCGCAGTCGAAAGATCTTGGTTGGGTTGGGGATTGCGTTGGCATTGGGAGATTGCCACAGTCGCTTCGCTCCTTCGCAATGACATGTT
>CANNAM010000030.1 GCA_947502595.1 uncultured Marinicella sp.
GCAACCACTTATGATGCAGCAGGTAATGATGCCACATCGAATGTGCCATTCACTTTAGACAACACCGCACCCACTGCGGCTGTATGTACCGTATCGCCCAACCCTGCCAATGATGGCACAGCTTTGAGCGCCACTTGTACTGGTGTTGAATCCGGCGGTTCGGTAGACTTACCTGGCTACAGTTGTGGTACTGAGTCAAATGGTGTAGTTATTTGTTCTGGCACTGCAGGCCCTGGTGGCATCACTGGTGATGTAACTGGAACCACCGCAGATGCAGTGGGCAATACCACCCCGACCACAGCCAACTTTACTTTAGACAACACCGCACCAACTGCAGCTACATGTTCAGTTGAACCTAATCCAGCAATGAATGGTGCCGATATAACCGCCACCTGTACTGGTGTTGAAACCGGCGGCTCAGTGAGCATTCCTGGTTACACTTGTGCCGCTGAAGCTGGTGGTACAGTTATTTGTACAGGCACGGCAGGTTCAGGACCGGGTCAAGTACCAGGTGATGCCACTGCAACCACTTACGATGCAGCAGGTAATACAGCCACTTCTTTGGCAGCCTTGTCGCTGGACAATGATGCACCTGATGCACCAACGGTAGACCCATTGCTAACCAATGACGTTACCCCAGTAATTACTGGTACTGCTGAAATTGATGCCACTGTGACTGTTGTAGTCGGCGGCGCCACATACACTGTAATGGCAGATGGTAATGGCGACTGGATGCTGGACTTAGGTACAGCTGTACCTGACAGCGGTTCTTTGATGCTCAACCAAAATGGTGCCAATGATGTCACTGCAACAGCAACCGATGCAGCAGGTAACACCTCTGCCCCAGACAGCACCTCAGGTGAACTGGTGTTAGACACCACAGCACCGACCGCACCTGTCATCAACCCTGTTGACGAAAACACCAACCCAGTTACTGGACTGGCAGAGCCAGGCACCACCATCAACGTCACTGGCGTAGTGTGTGACAATGAACCGATTACCACTGATGTCAACGGTTATTGGTCCTGCGATGTTTCATCATCAGCACCTTTACTGGCTGGTACAGTGATAGGTGCAACTGCCACTGATGAAGCTGGCAACCAATCCAGTCCAACCAGCACTACTGTCGGCGACTCTACCAGCCAATCTGTTGCGCCAACGATAAACCCAGTTGCAGCGGGCACTATCAGCATCACAGGCACTGCAGTTGCTGGTTCTGTGATTGATTTGGGCAGCACCACATGTAGCAACTCACCAGTGGTTGCCAATACATCAGGTCACTGGTCTTGCGAGACACCTTCACCGGTCCCAGCCTCTGGCGATGTCATTGCGGTTACCGCCACACAAAATCCTTTGGACCCCAGCCCGGCGGTAACCACCACAGTGTTCGATCCACAGGTAACTGCACCACCTGCTCCAGAGGTTGATCCGACCAACGGCAGCACAGTGACTGGTAACACCATTCCTAATGGTAACGTCACCATATTGGATGACCAAGGCAATGTCTTGTGTCAAACCACAGCAGATAACAACGGCGACTTTATTTGTACGCCTTTGAACCCTGTCCCTGGTGATGGCGATGAGATCAGTGTTATTGTTGAAGATGACAACAACAATGCTTCATTGCCAACAGTGGTTACGGTCGACCAGTCGGCACCAAACGCCCCCATTGTAAGCAGTATTGCTGCTGACACTGGTAGCTCAGCAACAGATGGCATCACCAGTGACAACACCTTAATGGTTGCAGGCACAGCTGAAGCTGATGCAGTGGTTGAAGTGTTTGTTAATGGTGTTGCTGTGGGCACCACGGTGGCTGATGCTGCTGGTAATTGGAACTTTGATTACAGTGCTACGGTATTGGCTGATGGTGATTATACATTCAGCGCAACTGCCACCGATGCAGCCGGCAATACAAGCCCCGCATCGACTGTATTTGACGTCCAAATTGATACCGCTGCCCCAACTGCCCCAGCAGTGACAGCTGTATCAGATGACACCGGTGCTTCAGCCACTGATGGCATCACCAGTGACAACACCTTGATGGTCAGCGGTACTGCCGAAGCCAACAGCACAGTCAACGTTTATTTGGATGGCAACCTGATTGGCACAACCACCACCAATGCATCCGGCGAATGGACTTTTGATTACAGTGGTACCGCGTTGGCTGATGGTGATTATCTATTCACCACCACCGCCACCGATGCAGCTGGTAATACAGGACCTTTGTCCATTCCATTCAATGTATCGATTGATACCGTTGCACCACCGGCGGCTGTGTGTACAGTGACACCCAACCCTGCCAATAACGGCACAGTGGTAACAGCCACTTGTACAGGGGTTGAAACAGGTGCAGTTGTAAGTATTCCTGGGTATGTATGTGCTGCCGAAGCTGGCGGCACAGTAGTTTGTACGGCGACAGTGGGAGAAGATGGCGTCGATGGTGATGAGGCAGCAACTGTTGTTGATGCAGCTGGAAACAGCAACTCATCACCAGCTACATTTGTGTTAGACAACACCCCACCAACCGATCCAAGCATCACTTCACCTGCTGATGGTGTAACCATCAACACCAACACACCTTTGATTGAAGGTACTGGTGAAGCTGGTTCTGAAGTGACTGTAACTGGACCCAATGGTGAAACCTGTACCACCGTGGTATTAGGCAATGGCACTTGGTCTTGTACCTTGAGTCCAGCACTGCAAGATGGCAGCAACACCATCACCGCAGTGGCTGCTGATGAATTGGGTAACCTGTCTGGCAACGACAGCATAACCTTCAATGTAAATGATGGTCAAGGCTATGAACTGGTGGTATCAGCACCCACTGAATTGGTGACTACGGAAATGGGTGGCACCGACACATTCACAGTGGTTCTGCCCTTAACTCCGACCGCCGATGTGACTGTCAGCTTTACCAGCAGTGACACCACCGAAGGCACAGTGGCGCCAGCATCTGTGGTATTTACGCCAAGTAATTGGGATGTACCAGTCACCATCACTGTCACGGGTGTAGATGATCAGGAGTATGACCTGGATCAGGACTACCAAATCATTATCGCCCCATTGAGCTCAAGTGATTTAAATTATGCTGGGTTTAACCCAGCTGATTTGGATGCGGTTAATATTGATGATGATGAAAGCCCAGATTTAACCGCCTTCATTACCAACTGTGTGGCAGGTGTATTACCCACTGACAGCATGTTGTACCAGTTAACCATCAGTAATACAGGCAACAAACCCATCGCTGGTGCTGAGGTTAATACTGTGATGAGTGATTTGATGACCACACCTGCTTGGGTATGCCAAGGCAATGGTTGTGGCAACTTAAGCGGCTCAGGCGACCTGAATGAGACAGTCAATCTGGGCGTAGGCGAGCAAATCTTGTATTTGTTCGACAGCCAAGTTACTGGCCAGCTAGGACAATTCATCGATGTTGAAGGTTCGGTTACCATGCCGATTGATGAAACCGATGTAAATCCACTGGATAATGTTGCTTTTGACAGCGACTTGATCTATCAATTTATCTTTAAAGATGGTTTTGACTGCGCCGCTCCTGGTACAGTTGAAAGCACCAACAAGTTATTTGACAGCTTAAACCAGTAATTCAGCAAGTCAGCAAAAAAGCCCAAATCGCAACGCGGTTTGGGCTTATTTTTTGTCTTATAAATTTTCGATGTTATGAAGTTTACGGTTAAGTAACTTACATCCTGCTGTTTTATTTATAAAATCAACATCGCGTCACCGTAGCTAAAAAATCGGTACTCAGATTCAATGGCATGCTGATAGGCTGACAGGATTTGCGCTCGCCCAGCCAGCGCTGAAACCAGCATCACCAAAGTGGATTCTGGTAAGTGAAAGTTGGTGATTAAACCATCTATTACTTTGAACTCATAACCAGGGAAGATAAATATTTGGGTGTCGCCAACATAAGGTTTAATTTCATCTTGTGCTGCTGCCGTTTCTAAACACCTCACCGCAGTGGTGCCTACGGCAATCACCCGATGACCTTTGGCTTTGGTTTGCTTAACCAAATCACAAACATGCTGATCTACTGACAACCACTCTTTGTGCATTTGATGTGCTTCGATGTCATCTGTTTTAACTGGTTGAAAAGTACCGGCTCCCACATGCAAAGTCACAAATGCAGTCTGCACACCCAGGTCTTTAAGCGCTGCCAACAAGTCTTCATCAAAATGTAAACCAGCGGTTGGTGCTGCCACAGCGCCAGCCTGTTGATCATCGGCGTACACTGTTTGGTAGCGTTCATCATCATGCTGATCTGCATCGCGTGTGATATAGGGTGGTAATGGCATGTGACCATGCGCCTGCAACAACTCACTCAGCCCAATACCTCCCACAGCCTCAACCAAGTAAAACATACCACGTTTGGCAGTCACCACCAGTTTAGCCACACCATCGAACTGAATGTGACTGCCTAATTTAACTGACTTATTGGATTTTAACAGCGCTTTGGCTTGCTGGTCATTGAGTATGCGTTCAACAAATACTTCAACTTTGCCGCCAGTTGATTTTTGGGCCAATAACCTGGCAGGTATGACTTTGGTGTTGTTGAACACCAATAAGTCGCCGGCTTGTAGTTCCGACAATATGTCTTTGAATAACAGGTCAGAAAATTGCTTGTTGGCAGTGTCAAGCTTCAACATGCGGCTTTGGCTGCGATTGGCCAATGGCACCTGAGCAATCAAGTGCGGAGGTAGTTCGAAATTAAAATCCTTCTTTTTCATGTGCTTGAATACACCTTAAGCCCACAGCAGTGCAACGGCTTATTGTTGTTTAACAGGAAAGTCTAAATGTTGGACATGCTCAGCGCCGTTCTGATCTTGGTAGATCAAACAAATACGCGCTTGATCACCCACCTTAAAGCGTTGCTTGGGCATCATCAGCATGATATGTAAACCACCTGGTTGCATCACTATTTCACCAGCACGAGGCAAAGCCAATGCTTCTTGTTCACGCATTTTAAGCAAGCCATCTACCTCAATGGTTTGGTGAATTTCAGCCATACCAAAATCTGGCGCATAAGCACCAACCAGCTTTAAGTCTTGCCCAGTGGTATTCTCAACCTTCACATAAGCGGCCAACATCTTGGCATTTGGCGGCGCTTCTCTTAACCACAAATCACTGGTCTCTGGAAATTCAAAGGCATGCACAACAGACTGGATTAAACTTAAGCTTAAAAAGACTATATATTTCATAATGTTTTGGTCAATGCGGCCAACGCTGTGGCGTGAAAATCTGCGACTGAAGCTTCTTTGGCTTCAACCATCACTCTTAATTTAGGTTCTGTGCCAGAAGGACGAATCAACACCCGACCATCATCACCGAGCGCTTCATCGACTTTATTGGCGGCATCAATCAGGGTTTGATTTTGTGCCAGCTGTTTAGGCTGATCATGTTCAACGTTGATCATCACCTGCGGATACAACAACATTTCAGCGGCCAGTTCTTTCAATGATTTACCGCTCTCCATAATAACCCCTAATACCATCAAGGCGCTGATGATGCCATCTCCTGTACCAGCCAAATTTAAATTCAAAATATGACCCGATGACTCACCACCCAGAATCCAATTTCTTTGGGTCAATTCCTGGTGTACATAACGGTCACCTACATTGGCTCGAGCAAAGGGAATACCCAATTGTTTTAAACCCGCTTCCATGCCTTTATTAGACATCAAAGTGCCTACCACGCCACCCTGTAACTGATTATGTGCATGTAAATGCTTAGCCACCATAAAGATCAGCTGGTCACCATTGACTTCATTGCCAGAGTGGTCAACCATTACCACCCGGTCCCCATCACCATCCAAGGCCACACCCAGGTCGGCTTTGGTTTCAATTACTTTTTCACTCAACACCGAAACTTCAGTTGAGCCGCAATCCTGGTTGATGTTAAATCCATCTGGTTTATTACCTATCACGGTGATGTCCGCGCCTAATTCTGCAAACACTTGTGGCGCAATGTGGTAACAGGCACCATTGGCACAATCCAAGACAATTTTCTTACCTGCCAGTAATTGACGATTGGCGGCCCTTTTACAGAACTCAATGTAGCGACCATCGACATCATTCAAGCGCCTGGCTTTGCCCAGTTGAGCAGACTCAACCATTTGCATCGGCTGATCTAATAAAGCCTCAATGGCCAGTTCTTGTTCGTCATTGAGCTTTTGACCTTCTTGATTAAAAAACTTGATGCCATTGTCATAATAAGGGTTGTGTGATGCACTGATCACAATGCCCGCACTGGCATGCAAAGTTTTGGTCAACCAAGCCACAGCAGGTGTTGGCATTGGACCAAACAGGATGATGTTCACCCCAGCTGAAGATAAACCAGCTTCTAATGCTGATTCCAGCATATACCCCGAAACCCGTGTGTCTTTACCAATAACAATGGTTTTGTTGGGCATGGTATGACCCAAAACTTTGCCTACTGCATAACCCAGTCGCAGGGCAAACTCTGCTGTAATTAATGAGCCTCCGACTTTGCCTCTGATGCCATCAGTGCCAAAATATTTTTTAATCATTGTCTGTTCCTATGAGTGCTTGGCATGTTGCTAACATATCCACAGTGGCTGCCACATCATGCACCCTGAAGTAATCCGCTCCTTGCAGGTAAGCAAACTGTGCCACTGCCAATGAACCGGCCATGCGTTGATCTACCGGACGGTTCAATAATTCACCGAACATGGATTTTCTGGATACCCCTAACAACACCGGAAAACCCATTTGTTTGAAAGTCGCGGTGTTTTGAATCAGTTGTAAATTATGCGCCAAGGTTTTGCCAAAACCAATACCTGGGTCCAAGATAATACGTGCAGCATCCATGCCGTAGGACAGACAGTCTTCGACACGCACAGCAAAAAAGTCCAAGACTTCTTGCACCACATCATCATATTCAGGTTGGTTTTGCATGTCTTGTGGGGTGCCTTGCTTGTGCATCAGACAAACCATAACATCATGCTTGACTGCCACTTCAATCGCACCATCAGCTTGTAAAGCATTGATGTCATTGATCATGCTTGCACCAGCCATTACAGCGGCTTCCATGACTTCTGGTTTACTGGTATCAATAGAGATTTTTTGTGCTGGGTATTTGGCTTTGATTGCTTGGATGACAGGAACCACCCGAGCTATTTCTTCATCGACACCAACTGCAGCAGCCCCGGGACGAGTAGACTCACCACCCACATCAATCCAGTCGACATGGTCTGTAATCATTGTATCAACTTGTTGAATGGCGGCTTCAATTTGATTGAATTGTCCACCATCTGAAAATGAATCGGGGGTCACATTAAGGACCCCCATCACTTGATAGTCTTTATCCATAAGTGTTATGACTCAGTGGCTTCTCCGCCAATGACTGAATCTTTGGAGCTTTTGGTTTTTTTCTTGGTGCCACTTTTGGGCGTACCACCACCCTCTTCTTCACCCCAGTTTTCTGGTGGTGTGATCTCTTTGCCTTCCATAATCTCAGTGATTTGGGCGGCATTGAGTGTTTCGTATTTCAATAAAGCAGCTGACATGATATGCAATTTATCGATGTTGTCAGTCAATATTTGGCGGGCTTTTTCATAATTGGTATCAATGATTTTTTTGATCGCATCATCAATCAGTTTAGCCGTCGCATCAGACACATTTTTATGTTGTGTTACCTGTCTGCCTAAAAATACTTCACCTTCATCTTCAGAATACAACAATGGACCCAAACCTTCGCCAAAACCCCACTTGGTTACCATGTTTCTGGCAATATTGGTGGCTTGTTGAATGTCACTTGAAGCACCGGTAGAAATGGCATCCACACCACCCAGTAATTCTTCAGCTATACGACCACCATATGCCATGGCAATTTGTGATTCCAGTTTGCGTTTACTGACAGAGATTTCATCTTTGTCTGGCAATGACATGGTAACGCCCAATGCCCTGCCACGCGGAATGATGGTTACTTTATAAATCTGGTTGTGTTCAGGTGATTTATAGCCAACTATGGCATGACCTGCCTCATGGTAAGCAGTCACTTTTCTGTCGTGCTCATCCATCACCATAGATTTTCTTTCAGCACCCATCCAAATTTTATCCCGGGCTTTTTCAAAACATTCCATGTTCACTTCTGTGGCATCAGTGCGGGCTGCAAATAAAGCCGCTTCATTGACCAAATTCGCCAAGTCAGCACCAGAAAAGCCGGGAGTTCCTCTGGCTATGTCTCTTGGTTTCACATCATCAGCAACTGGGACTTTTTTCATGTGTACCTTCAAAATGGCTTCACGACCCAAGATGTCTGGTAAAGGCACCACCACCTGACGATCAAAACGACCAGGTCTTAATAACGCTGAATCAAGTACATCTGGCCTGTTGGTGGCAGCAATCACGATAACCCCTTCGTTACCATCAAAACCATCCATCTCAACCAACAATTGGTTCAATGTTTGTTCACGCTCATCATGACCACCACCCATGCCTGCACCACGTTGTCGGCCAACTGCATCAATCTCATCAATAAATATGATACACGGAGAATTCTTTTTCGCTTGCTCGAACATGTCACGCACCCTTGAGGCACCGACACCGACAAACATCTCTACAAAATCAGACCCTGAGATGGTATAAAAAGGCACCTTGGCTTCACCAGCAATGGCCCGAGCCAATAAGGTTTTACCAGTACCAGGTGAACCCACCATTAAAATACCTTTGGGAATTTGACCGCCTAGCTTTTGAAATTTAGTAGGATCACGCAAAAACTCAACCACTTCGGCCACTTCTTCCTTGGCTTCTTCAGCACCGGCCATATCTGCAAAGGTTACTTTGTTTTGGTCTTCGGTCATTAATTTGGCTTTAGAGCGCCCAAAGCTCATGGCCCCACCTTTGCCACCACCGCCTTGCATTTGGCGCATGATCAAGAAAAATAAACCAATGAATAATAATATCGGGAATATGGTTTCAAATATACGCCAGCCCCAACTTTCTTGAGTCGGCGCCTTGATGGCATACTTCACATTATTCAACAACAAATCATCTTCAAGGTGTGGGTCATCACCACCCTGTACAGTTACTGTTTCACCATTTTTAGTGGTGGCAGTTATCTTGCGGTGTACAGAAGTTTCTGGGTCTATCATCACTTCATTGATTTGGCCACTTTGAACCATATTAATGAAATCAGAGTAAACGATTTCACCTTGTTTTTGTGGGGGTTGAACCATGCTGCCGAAGACGCTCATCAGCACCATCAGCACCACCACCCATAATAAAATATTTTTTGCTATGTTATTCAAAATTCAGCCTCTACCTGTGTATTTAATTTTTTTGCTAACTGCGTTAACTGTAAATAATGTTATTTGAATCCAAGGGCCACTGCAAACACTTCTCTGGATCGTGGACGCGATGACTTGGGTTTATAAATCACTACTTTGTTGAACAATTGACGAATGTTTTGTATGTGTTGATCAAAACCTTCACCTTGAAACAATTTGACAACATGCGCACCACCAGGTTGCAAGGCTTGTTGACAAAACTCCAGCGCCATTTCGGCCAGCAACATACAACGCGGCTGATCCATGGCACTCATGCCACTTAAATTGGGGGCCATGTCAGATAAAACAAGGTCTATTTTTCGTTCTCCGAGCAAATTCAAAAGTTCTTCATAGACAGCATCAGCGGTGAAATCACCTTCGATTAAATGCACCCCATCGATCGGCTCAATGGGTAACAAATCCAATCCTATGATTAACTCTGTAGCCGGTGACTTGGCTTGTACCACCTGGCACCAACCACCTGGTGCGGCGCCCAAATCAACCACAGCTTTGGTGTTACCAAATAATTCAAATTTTTCTGCAATTTCTTCCAACTTGTATGCTGATCGTGCACGGTAACCTGATTCTTGTGACTTTTTCACAAACTGATCATCAAAATGCTCTTTCAACCATTGGTTGGAACTTTTACTTCTGGCCATACTTATTTCGCTATTATTATGTTATTGTTTCGTTTACTGATAAAATACTGCTTTAAATTAAAAGTGTATCATTGAATGTCAGACAAAGCTGTAAATAAATCAAACAACAAAGCCAACCGCCCATTGAGTAAAAATGCGCAAAAATATTTGCGCGGTATTGCTCACGACACCAAGCCTGTGGTGACTATAGCCGATAAGGGCATCACCAAAAATATCCTGCTTGAACTGGAAGTTTGCTTGGACCAACACGAGTTGGTAAAAGTCAAAATACGTGCCGACAGAGACACCAGACAACAGCACATTGACCAAATTTTGACTGAAACAAATGCGCAAAAAGTCCAGTCTATTGGCCAAACACTAACCATTTACCGCGCCAACCCCAAAAAACCACTTTACGAATTACCCAAATAAGACCCAAAAGATTTATAACTATGGATTTATCTGAAAACCGCAGTAACCACCCGAACTTAATTACTCATGCCCAAGTGGACCAGTGTTTAATTAACAACCAAACGTATACACATACAGTCATCATCCCTACTGACAATGAGGTGGTTGCTTGTGCAGTCAAATCCGTCAGTGAATTGGACGAAGCTTTGATTAACCAATTGTGCCAATACCAGCCTGAAGTTATTATCTTGGCCACCGGTGCAAAAACAGTGTACCCTGAAGCCGATATATTGGAACCCCTGGTTAAGCAAAACATAGGCTTAGAAGTCATGAGCAACCAAGCCGCTGCACGCACATTCAATGTTTTATTGGGAGATAACCGCCAAGCTTTGTGCTTGATGATTTTACAGCCTGATGCTCACAACTGATTCGATTGACTTAATTATATTTGAGACAAAAAAAATACCCTCAATCGAGGGTATTTTTAATATTCAGTCTGAATACAAGTGGATTCGCGGTTTATCTTTGACGTGCTTTCAATTTTGGATTTGATTTACAAATCACAAATACTTTACCACGGCGACGAACCACTTTGCAGTCCCTAGAACGAGTCTTGGCTGATTTCAAAGATGATAAAACTTTCATAATTTACCGCTGGTTTAAAAAGATTGGAAATTATACCTATCTGACCCCAAACTGCAAACCCTTTTTAAATTATCTCATACAACTTTTTTTCGAACAGTATTTTTTTTGTTCAATTAATCGCTACTAGCACTCCTTTTAACCTCAGAATTCTAAAGGGGCATAAATCTTCAGAATTTAGCCCTCTACAAAACCAATAACCAAGAAATTCGTTAAGGAAGAGAGTTGATTTTCTGTTTCAACTAAAGATAAAACTTATATATTTTTATATTTATAAATGCGGTAATTACCGAAAGGCACCTTACTCAAGGATGTTTTTATACTCTTGAACTGGCTACCTTTAACCCTTAACTCAAATGTTACCGAGTGAAATAAAAAAAACACTTGATGGCTGGCTGAAACTATTTCTAACTGATTTATACTAATATTTTGTTTTTGAGAAATCACACTAATTGCTTCATCAAATTGGTTAACTTTATTTGGAAGAACAGAACCCATTCCAATTAAAGTTATTATTGAAGCAATTATTAAATACTTTTTCTTCTTACAGTCTAATTTCATTTAATTTCCTATGGTAGGTTTAGAAGCATTACGAAGTGAATTAATGCTTCTGAACGTTAATTAATTACTGAACATCAAAAACCCAAGGATCTGAAGTGCCATCACCATAATCAAGAAAAGGAACCCCTGTCAACCATCCATTCGTTCCTGGATACAATGAAGATGGATCTGGATAAATGGGACATGGCATTTGACAAGTACAACTAGTTTTTCGAAACCCAAACAAACATGTGGTTGTGACATCAGCTACACCACATAGACAAGTACCTCCACAGTAGGCATGTTCTCCGCCTGCTGATAGGGTGCAAAGGCCTTGTGAGAGTATTATACCACCTCCAATTATACACGCAGGGCATTTCGATTGAGTTCCTTCATCGGCATTTTTAGATATACTAATAATTCTTGGAAGGTCTAATTCCCCAACTACTTTATTTTTATGACTGATAGTTGCTATTTTATCTTTAATAGAATATTGATATTCAATACCGTCAATAACCATTGGAAATTTTTTATCCAAAATATCATAATCATTATTCAGTTTCGATAACAATAAACTATTACCTAACCCTCTTACTAATATTGAAAATGGCTAGCCCCCTGTAAACGCTACCAAAGCTAAAGAGAGTATAATAACTTTAACTTTGGAGCACCGGAATGAAACGA
>CANNAM010000031.1 GCA_947502595.1 uncultured Marinicella sp.
TGTCTCCGGTTGTTAGTCCTTGTTATTATACAAGCCAGGTACTTTGATACCGTCCTGGGGGCGTTCATCACATCAGGTATATTTAGTTTCAGTGTCTGGCAAGGACACTTCTTTGGGCTCTAAAGCCATGCCACATTTGGGACAACTTCCAGGCCCAATCTGCTCAACTTCAGGATGCATAGGACACATGTATATTGCCCCTGGGTTTGATTCATTTTCAGATTGACTGTCCGTTGGCGTATCACAGTGACCACAGCAATCTTTTTTAAGGTATTTTTCAGGTGTGTCTTTAAACTTATCGAGACAATGTTCACTGCAGAAAAAATGGTCTTCACTTTCATGGTTAAAATGAAAGTCTGAATGTTCAGTTACTTGCATGCCACATACTGGGTCTTTCATAGTGATTTACCCTCCGATATAATTGTTTTATCTTCATTCATCAAAGTTCTCAATTAAATGACAAATCATTGACCCTGTTGGCGCTTTGTCTGGTTCTTTCTTCCACTTATTCATGGCAGCCTCCATTTTTGTTTTCAAAGCCAATGTTTTTTCAAACAGGATGTTTGATTCTTTTATTCGATGTTCAATGATTTCTCTGACAATGGGACATGGTGTTTTGCCATTGTCTGATTTATTGAGAATCAACCCAATGTCTTTGACCGTGAAACCAAGCTGTCTGGCGCTCAATATAAAAGATAACCTATGCTGTTCTTTATCACCATAATTTTTGTAACCATTGAACTTATTTACTGCTGGTTTTAAAAAACCTATCCGTGTGTAATGACGGACAGTCTCAGCAGTTGTGTTTACATATTTTGCCAATTCACTTACTTTCATAGCTCTCTCATCACAAATTTATCAAGCATACTCCTGTGTGTAACACATAGGTCAAGACCTTTGGTTGAGAAAATCAGTGAGAATGCTTTTCAGGGTTGTAATCTCTGGATGATGAATGCGTATGTACCACTTTCCATTGGTCATCTATTTTTCTGAATAGAAATGTTTGATAACCCGCTTTATCAAATTTTTTCTCACTTTTTCTGACCTCACCTTTAACTCGTGTGTTTGCTACAACCCAAGCGAAATCTTTCTCATAGTTAATTTCAATACCTGAGAATTCCAATGATAAAAAAGTTAAGGCATCTTTTTCAGGCTCTACATGATGATTGATGAGGTCATCAAGCCCTTCATTTTGTCCACCAGATTCAAAGTATCTGGCCCCATCAAAATCCAAGAAGTTTTTTCTGAATGGTTCTCCACTGCCGGTTTCCCAACCTGTTTTGATGTCATTGATGATGGTTTTAATTGCCAGGTCATCATCACTGGCTAAGGCCAGCGAACTGATGAATAAAAGTTGTACTAAAATTATTTTGTTTAACATGATTTTTTCCTCTTTGTTTTATGACCAGTGAATATGAGTTATCAACCATTGACCTTTAACTTTTGAAACGACAATTGTCTCCATAGAAATACGCTCTGTGGTTTTGCCATCTTTGGTGCTGATATTTTTTGACTGGGAAGTTGAAATGGCCACATCGCCACTGATTTTAACTTGATGCTCAATAATCTCAGAATCAATAGATGCCAGGTATTTCATGTCTGACAGCATGTGCCCAGAAACGTATTGAAGAGATGACCTCTCTGCATTTCCAGATTCATATATCAGCACATCTTTACTCAATACTGAATTGACAATTTCAGCGTTTCCAGCCTTTAAAGCATCGCGAAATTGAATGACTACTTTTGCAGCGTCAGAATCAAGGCCTGAAAACATTGGATCTTTAGGTTCTTCATGTTTGTTACTGTGACTGAATGCTGATACTGATTGCATGATTAACAAGGTGATAAAAAGCGATTTAAAAATTGTGGTTTTCATATATTTTCCTTGGTTTAAATTAAATTTTCTCGGTTATGTATCAGGGCAATAACCTAAATACAGTCATTGCCGCCTATTATTAAAAACGAATCAGCAAGTATCATTCATTTGAAGTTGAACCGAACTGTTGTTCATAGGATAAGACCTCAGCGAAAGGAGTCAGCGCACCATCCTTATCGAATGCCATGATGGTATAAGGGTTAAACTTATCTTGATATTCCATACCTGGACTTCCTACAGGCATTCCTGGCACCACTAAGCCTAATTGACCTTCTGGTTTTTGATTGAGAAATTGTTCAATGTATTTGGCGGGAATATGACCCTCAAAAACAAACCCATCTTCAGTAACACCGGTATGACAAGACCTGTGGTTTTTAGGTACACCATATTTATCTTTAATCAAAGAAAGTGTCTGTGAGTCATTTGACGTCGTTGAAAAACCACTGGCATTCATGTGATCCATCCATTTACTGCAACAACCACAAGTTGGGCTTTTGAATACTTTTAATTCAGCCATGTGATTGGCATCTTTGGTTTTGTCAGAGTCTGAGGCACTGCATGCTGTTATGAAAAATACAATTGATAATGCCATGAGTAGAAAAATACTCTTTTTTGAAATCAACTTTATATCGATGGCTTTTTGCATTGATTATCTCCTAGATAAATTAAAAAATAAAAACAACCCACAGGTCAGTCTTTGACTGCCAGTGGAATATTGATGGTAAATTGGGTCTTGTGTTGATCAGATGTGACACTTAATCGACCACCATTGGCTTCAACCATTGCTTTGGCTATGGCCAGCCCCAATCCAAGCCCAGTACCCTTGCTGTGTTTTTTTCTGGATTTATCCGCTCGGTAAAATCGGTCAAACACATAAGGCAGAGATGCCTCTGGAATGGGCTGTCCAGGGTTTATAACTGAAATGTTGGCTGTTTTTGCAACCGACTCATGGCAGTCAATTGTGACTGTTGAACCCTTAGGCGCATGTCTGATGGCATTTGAAAGTAAGTTTGATAATGATTGACGCAAGTGTAGTTGATCACAATATATCTCCAGAGTCGATCCAGTGGCTTGTAAAGTAATATCTGCTTCATCTGCAAACGCATCAAAAAAATCAAACAAAGCTTGTATTTCATTAGTGGTATTTAAAAGCTGTTTTTTCGGTTTAATTAAACCATTACTGGCTTTGGCTATACCAAGCATGTCATTGACCATTTTACTTAATTGCTCAAGTTCTTCTAAATTAGAAAACAACATCTCTTGGTATTTATCACTTTCTCTGGGTCTGGATAAACTGACTTGAGTTTGGGTGATGATGTTGGTCAGAGGCGTTCTGAGCTCGTGCGCTATATCGGTTGAAAAATGAGCTAACCGTGAGAAACCCTCTTCCATTCGATCCAACATTTGATTGAAGGATTGAACCAAGTTAATCAGCTCTTTTGGCACTTTGGCTGTATCAAGTCTGACATTCATTTTATTGGTTTGAATGTCCTCAATTTCTTGACTCAAACCACGGATAGGGTTTAATCCTTGGTGTATGGCTAACCATGCAGCAAGTAATGTCAACAAACAAGAGCCAATCATGATAGTCCATAAGCTGTATTTAAACTCATCTAGAAAATTCAAATGAAACCCCATGTCTATGGCTGTAGTGACTTTATAAGCCACACCGGATACTTCGACGCCCGTCACCAACCCACGAAATGTTTTACCACCTACTTCCCACAACTGGATGTTATCAATCTCAAATATTTCAGCCATTTGAGCCGATGCTGCTGAAGTTGAGAAGTCATACTGAGAATTGCTGTAAATATTGGTACCATCTAATGTATGTACTTGATAATAAACACCATGATGACCTGAAACTGCTTTTTCTAAATCGACAGCCAGCTCGTCATTACTGATAAAGTTACTTTGAAGTTGGTGTTCAATGGCATGTGTCATCACTTCAAGTTCGCCAGCGTCCTGTTGCAGGAAGTGGTGGTTGATCGAATTATTTACCAAACTTGCCATCAAGCTCAAGCAAATCGTGACAGTCAATGCCACAAACAACAATACCCTCCAAGTAATGGAAACAGGGCGGATTTGCAGCCTTTTATTTAACATCATCGGCCTCTAATTTGTAACCCATTCCTCTGACGGTATGTATCAACTTATTTGGAAAGTCATCATCAATTTTCATTCGCAAGCGTCTGATGGCCACATCAATAACATTGGTGTCACTGTCAAAATTCATGTCCCACACTTCTGATGCAATCAGTGAGCGGGGTAAAACCTCACCCACTCTGCGCATCAGTAGCTCAAGCAAATTAAATTCTTGATTACTCAACGCAATGCGACGCCCTGCCCTGATGACTTTTCTTTTGCGATTATCCAGTTGTAAATCTGCCACTTCAAGTTGACCCATATCAACACTGGCATCCCCACGTCGCAACAGTGTTCTGACTCGGGCCAGTACTTCAGAAAATGCAAAAGGTTTGATTAAATAATCATCAGCTCCTAATTCAAGGCCCTTAACCCGATCCTCAACACTGTCACGCGCTGACAAGAACAAGATAGGTGTTGAATTATTGGCATCACGCAATGCTTTGACAATGCGCCATCCGGAAATATCAGGCAACATAACATCCAGTAATATAAGATCAAATGTTTCAGTCATGGCCAGATGATGTCCATCCAAGCCATTTCTAACCAGTGAGACCATGAAACCAGCTTCAGACAAACCTTGCTTCAAATAGTCACCTGTTTTCACTTCATCTTCGACAATCAATAAACGCACTTCTAACCCAATTAAAACACCAGAATGAACAATTCTATCGCATAAGCGCCAACAACAAGATGATAAACAGATTACAAAGTTGTCATCTTTGAGTCATCTACAGGACACCATGCAAGTTGTAGAATGGTGTTTTTGTTTATTTGGATGTGTGATGAGTAATTACAACCACTATTTCCCTGCCATGCTTAAGCGTCGGAGGTTCGTTCAAGGATTGGTAGCTGGTGGCGTTTTAGCTGCCACACCAAAATTCTTGAATGCAGCTATGGCAGCTGAATTAGGGACGTTGACTGGAGCTGCTCCTGAGCTTAGCGGTGAAGTGATTGAACTTGAAATTGCAGAGTCACCAGTTAATTTTACAGGTGTCACTCGAATGGCAACAACCATTAATAGATCTATACCAGCTCCAACGCTGCGTCTGCGTGAAGGAGATGAGGTCACCATCAAAGTAACCAATCGTTTGTCTGTTCCAAGTTCAATTCACTGGCATGGCATTATTCTTCCTTATCAAATGGATGGTGTTCCAGGACTCAGTTTCAAAGGCATCATGCCGGGTGAAACATTCACTTATAAATTCACGCTTCATCAAAGTGGTACTTATTGGTACCATTCTCACAGTGGTTTTCAAGAAATGACAGGTATGTATGGCGCCTTAATCATTGAACCTCGAGCCACTGAAACGATAGTGGCTGATCGTGAATATGTGGTTCAGTTGTCTGATTGGACCGATGAAAAGCCCATGGATGTATTCGCTAAACTGAAAGTTCAAGGAGATTATTACAATTACAATCAACCGACCATGCAAAGTTTTGTCAATGACGTTGAGAAAAAGGGTTTAGACAAGGCGCTGAGCCGTCGAGAAATGTGGAATCAAATGCGCATGAGTCCAACCGATCTGGCTGATTTATCTGATGCCACTTTGACCTTTTTACTCAATGGCAGTAACCCTGCAACCAATTGGCGTGGTATATATAAAGCAGGTGAACGGGTTCGCCTGCGATTTATCAATGGATCCAGCAACTCGTTCTTTGATGTTCGCATTCCAGAGCTGCAAATGTCGGTGGTTCAAGCCGATGGCCAAAATGTAAAACCAGTGTGGGTTGATGAGTTTCGTTTTGGCCCTGGTGAAACTTATGATGTTTTGATCGAGCCCAAAGGCGATGCTTATACCTTGTTTGCACAAAGCATGGATCGCAGCGGTTATGCAAGAGGCACTTTAGCCATAAATCATGAAGTTGTAGCGCCCGTACCTGAAACCGACCCAGTGGAATGGTTGGCGATGAAAGATATGATGGGTAATATGACCCATGGTGCTGGTGCAGCGATGGCCATGGGTGGTAAGGACATGAACGGTCAAAAAATGGATCACAGCGGCATGAACCATGGCGGTTCAATGCATGGTGGTATGTCTATGGACCACCAACAACACAACATGGGGCAAAACCCACTCAGTCGAGCCAGCAGTGAAGTGCGACATGCCAGTACAGAATATGGACCATCTGTTGACATGCGTGTTGATATGCCCAGAACCAATTTAGATGACCCTGGAGTTGGTTTACGTAACAACGGCAGAAAAGTATTGACCTTGGCAGATTTACACTCTGTAGATGGTGTAGTCAATCCGCAATCACCTGAAGCTGAAATCGAATTACACTTAACTGGCAACATGGAACGCTACAGCTGGTCAATTGATGGACTTGAATTTGGTAAAAGCACACCGGTACATATGAAGCACCATCAAAGGGTTCGGGTTATTTTACAAAATGACACCATGATGACCCATCCCATGCATTTACATGGTATGTGGAGTGACCTTGAAAATGAACAGGGCCAAGTGCAAGTGCGAAGACACACCATACCGGTACAACCCGCACAAAGAATCAGCTTTTTAACCACGCCACATGATGTGGGCCGATGGGCATGGCATTGCCATTTGTTGTTTCATATGGATGCAGGTATGTTTCGTGAGGTAATCGTGTCATGAATAAGTCAATAAACTCATCATCAACCAGGTCTTTGCTGGCATCTATGTTGCTTATATTGGGTACACAAGCTGCATGGTCTAAGGAAAAAGATCAGCACAGCAATCATCAAACTGCTGACACCACAAAACCAGTCATTGCAGGTCCAGCTAAAAACCAAGCTATGAATCATGGTGAGGTGAAGCACGATGGCATGGATCATGCAAATATGGATCATGAAAACATGAAACATGAGGATAAGAATAATGAAAGCATGCCACAAGAAGACATGAATCATGAAGGCATGAATCATGACAAAATGGCTGGTAATGACTCAAACATGTCAGGCATGCAACATGATCAGATGCAAATGCAAGGTGGTGAAGCACCGGCCAATGCACGTGATCCCCATGCATATTCAAATGGCTACACATTAACCGAAGGTCCTTATGCATTACCCAAAGAACATCGGCTCAAACTGGCCGATGAACACCCTTTTTCAGCTTTTTTAGGTGACCGTCTTGAGTTTGATGACAGCACCAATACCATTACCTATGATTTTCAAGGATGGTATGGCACCACTTATGACCGATTGGTGGTGAAAACAGAAGGCGAAATCACTGAAGGTGAGTTTGAGGAAAACCAAACTGATATTTTGTGGGGACATGCGATTACAGCCTTTTGGGACACGCAACTGGGTGTCCGCCTAGATACTTATGACGAAGGTAAGAACCGCCAATGGCTGGCCTTTGGCCTACAAGGTTTAGCGCCTTATTGGTTTGAACTTGATATGACCGGCTATGTGGGTGAAGGCGGCAACACAGCATTGGCAGTTGAAGCTGAATACGAGCTGTTGCTGACTCAAAAATTAATTTTTCAACCGCGTGCTGAACTCAGCTTATTTGGTAAAGATGATTTGCAAAATAATCTAGGTAGCGGACTTTCTAGTTCAGCATTGGGTTTCAGAATGAGGTATGAATTCAGTAGACAATTTGCGCCTTATTTGGGTGTCGAATGGGTCAATCAATATGGGAAAACAGCTGATCTTGCCAAGCTACAAGGCAACGAGAGCCGTGACACCAAAGTTGTCGCCGGCATCAGGTTTTGGTTTTAATAACATTATCTTTTAAACACATTAATATTTTTGAGGTTTCTAACATGAAAAAAACACGAATTCTAATGTTCATTGCCAGTTTGTTTATGGCAATCACGGCCTCAGCTCACGTTGGCCTAAAGTCTTCGAGCCCGAGTGCAAGTGAAGTCCTTTACAACTCCCCCGAGCAGCTCAACTTTACATTCAGCAATGAAGTGAGGTTAGTTAAACTACAGCTTCAAAACGCTGCTGGTGAAGATGTTGACCTCAAATTCAAAGCGTCAGCCAATGCTTCTGCTCAATTTAATCACACTTTGCCAAAGTTAAAACCCGGCGAATATACGGTTAGTTGGACTGTTCTTGGTCTTGATGGTCACAAAATGTCAGACACATTTAACTTTACTCTCAGTGAGTGTGAATCAGGCAAAAGCGCTCACGAAGATAAAGAATCACATCCAGAGCATGACAACAATTAAAACCACGATTAATTATTAATTTCTAAGGTGGGGATTTAAAAGTATGGAATATTCATATTGGTCAATTGTTTTGGTCGTTTTTAAATTCGTCAGTTACTTGTCTGTGGCTGCTTTAGCTGGTGGTTTAACCATTCAGACCCTACTGGCTCTTAAATCAAGCAATTACACAATTGAGCAAGTTAATTACCTCAAAGCCATCAGAAGTTGGCAAATAATTTGGGCTGGTGTTGGATTGGTTTTTACTCTGCTACATTTGCCGGTAGAAGCTGCAGCACTCTCTGATACTGGTTGGCAGGGGTTAGTTGATGGTTTAATGATTAACATTGTTTGGCAATCAGCTATAGGCACTCAAACCTGGCTCAGGGCCACAGGGTATATTCTGGCTCTTATAGTTATTTTGTTAAATCGCCGATCATTTCCAAAGTTCAGTTTCAGCTGGGGTTTAATCAGTGTCATTGCAGTATTGATGATTACAGCCAGTTTTGTACTCACCGGTCATTCTGTCAACTCAGGTTGGCTGATACAGTTCATACTTGGTGTGCATGTCATAGCGATGGCACTTTGGATTGGATCTTTATGGCCGCTCTACAGATCAAGTCACTTCCTGAAATCATCGGATGTTAAAGATCTAATGATTGAGTTTGGACGTTTAGCAGTTGGAATTGTGCTGGTTTTATTGGTTTGTGGTGTCATCCTGCTGTTCCAATTTATTGATTCCTTTGAACACTTATTTACTACTGGCTATGGCCAACTTATGTTGCTGAAATTGAGTTTAGTTGCTGGAATACTGTTATTGGCAGCTTGGCATAAATTGATTATAGTTCCCAAGCTGCTGGAAAAACAAAATGGCTTAAAACTCAAGCGTTCAATAGGAGTTGAAGGTTTGGTTGCTATAATAGTTTTGATAGTAACAGCGGTAGTAACAACTTTGGTAGGTCCGGCATAAGGCCTTTAATTATAATAAAGACTTGGTGATTCTCAAGTTTCTTTGATGCAATAAATTGATTGTGCAATGTTTTTAGGCAAGTAAAAGTTTTGGCTTGATGTTATTTATACTGTTCTACTCCAATAGTAAACAATCCATTTACAACTTGATTTGAAAACATATCAATTTGGATATACTGGTTGCTACCATCATTTGTATCGAGATCCTTAATAGAGTCAAATATGGCATAATCATGAGTATTTAAGTCTATATTCAGTATCTTGCCTGAAAAACCTTTAAAAGTAAGTTTGAAAAGGTCATTTGAAATGGATTTCCAATCAACTTGTTTTAGCCTAGAAATTTGAATACCACGACGAATTGCATATTCCTTTATAATCTTATAAATCAAGATATCATATGTAGAATAGTGTGTTTTTTCATTTTGGGGAAAAATGTGATCACGCCAATACACAAGCGTTTGACGTTTTACGTCCACGAATTCGTAGACAACGTGTGGCTTCCACCCCGCTGGTTCATTTAAAGTTTTGTTCATTGAGACTAATACGTTTATATGTGTGTTATTTACTTTTACTGTGCTATATGTATTACTATTTACTAAAGTGAAGATAAATGAATCGTCACTTGATTACTATAAATTAAATTTAAATTGATTACCAGCAATTGAATTTAATTGAACAGATAAATAAATTAAAGATAATCTGTGTATAAAAACTGCTTGACCTCTTTAATGTATGATTTGAGCTCAAGTGGGAAATTAACATTTTCTGGGTGCTTTAGTTTTGTATTCTCAGAATAAAGACCAAATTTATTCGTACCTAAATCAACGTTGAAAGTTAAGTTTATTAATGTTGCGAATTTATGCCTTTTAAATGAATTTGCTGCATCATGCCAATTGATTTTTCCTAAGCGATCAATCCTCATCCCATATCTCTGATGATATTCCCTTATTAACATAAAAATCACAATGTCATATGATGAATAGTTTGGTAACTTTTTCAATGGATAAATCTTTAGTGCCCACCTTTCATATACTGTTCGAGTAATTCCAAGTGAATCATAAATGACATGTGGTTTCCAACCCTTATTCTTTGTGAGAGATATACACATTAGGTACTTATAAATCAATAATTATTAACTTTCCACATTTATTAAATTTATTTAACAAAAATGCTTTAAATAATTAATAAATGTATGCTTTCATTAGATTATGTTTTTTTGTAGTAATTTATGCAAATTAAAATCAAAAATTACAAAACATGACTAATAGAAGTGATTATTTAACCCCTCAACAACAATTTAAATCTGCAATGAAAATTAAAGTAGCAGCTGATTGTTATTTTCAAAAATTCGTGAAATTTCCTAAAGTAGGAATTTTTCATTCATATGCTGAATTACTATTTGCTGCCTTATTAGAGGCAGATCCTGAAGTATCAGACTTTACTCCACAACCAATGCAAGTGAGAATAAAAGGGAAAAGGTATATTCCAGACTTTCACTACATTAAAAATAATAAATCATTCATAGCAGAGCTCAAACCAAAAGGTGAGTTTAATAAAGAAAAAAAATTAATTTGTGAAGAGATTTTCTCGCTTCATGATATGCAATTTGAAGTATTTTCAAATGAATATACATTTAAACATGAAATCAAAGCAATTAACTGGCTGCAAGTTCTAAGAGTAATACTTTCATCGACTCTGGATACCACCAGTAACCAAGAGTTGAAATTGATGGCAGATGTAATAAACGGATCGGTCAATAAGTTTGGGGATGTTGTTGATGTGGGTGACCGGTTTGGAACGAAGTTAGAAGAAATAGCTTTGTACAGATTGATATATGAAGGAAAACTGAAAGCTAACTTGGACAAACAGTTGATTCATCTTGATACGAGGATTGAAACATGTCATTAAATGAAGAGTCGAATATATCATACAGTAAACAACTTGAAATTAACCCATCTCTTTATGATATGGAAAATTGGGAATCGTTGGAAATGCTTACGAGAATTGAGGTTTCAAACAAAGAGTTTATTCAACGAAAAAACATAGTAAATAATGTACTTGAAGGTTCAACATTAACTGCAACTGCTAAAAAATACAATGTGAGTATTTCAAAAGTTCATTATTTAATGGATCGAACTTTGGGTTCTAAATCGGTAAACGATGCACCAGCATTAGCCAAAGGGTTATTACCCAATGTTTTTATAAACAAAAACTTAAGAACAAAAAAGTTAAGTAAACACGATGATGAAATTGGAGCTAGAGGTTCGTTTGAATACATACTTTTTACTGTAGATGGATTATTTGATTACTTAGATGAGCTTTTGATAAACCATATTAAAAGAGTCGCACACTCAGAAATACTAACACCAAAGTCATTCCAAAAGTGTTTTCTCAAATTTCTGAAGCTTAGAAATTGGTCTGAATTCAAATACCCATTTAATACTGACTCAAAGGCATATGAATCTTGCAGAAAGTATTTTCACAACAGAATTAAGGAGCTAAAAATGCCAAAACCTAAATTGAATAGAATAATTAATTCACCATTGGTTCCTGTTAAAGCTTATCAGGAAGTTCAGCTTGATGCTCAAATGCTTGATGTTAAAGCATCTTTGAGTTTTACATTCAGAGGCCGTGAAATTCAAACCAGTGTTTCGCGAATCACATTGTATCTTGCTAGAGATAAAGCCACTGGTTGTATACTCTCCTACCACCTATCCTACACTAAGCACCCCAATAGATATGATGTGATAAAACTATTGTCGAACATTCATACAAAGTGGTGTATCCCGTCAGCACCATGTGGACCAAATAGGCCAAATCACTAAGAGATAGTTTCGGTTCATTGTAAACTTTAAAC
>CANNAM010000032.1 GCA_947502595.1 uncultured Marinicella sp.
TGATTCTGCACTGAAGTTGTTAGTTGTGCTTATTGGGTATGGAAATCGGTGATTTAGCCAGATTTAGGCCGAGTTGTGTTGTTGCAGTTATTAACTGCTGATGAGAACTTGAACGCTATTTTGCTATTCTAAATAGGGAGTAAGCTTTAAGCCAATTGCAAACTCTTTACCAACTTGTTTACAAAAGTCCTTGAGTTGATCGACTGTTCCAACAGCTGTGATACCGATGGATTTAAAGCTGTTAAGTTCATCAAGCCATGTATCAGGATTTAGTTTCAGTCGTTCTAGTATGGACGGTAATTCTGGTGGTATATAACCACGCTTATGAGCATGAATAGCGCGGCCAGTGTAGTCAACCAAATCAAGATAAGCTGATAGTGAATAGGGCAGGTCATCGTCACCAAGACCAAAGGCCAGCAGTTCTGAATTCTTGGACTTAATTCTTTCCTGAATCGAAGTGTAATCAGCTGACTCTGGAGTATTTGCCATAGCTGCTCTAATAGGATTTAAGTCTACATAGGCCATACATGTCAATAAAGCACGTTCATCAAGTAGGGCTTGGCTCTTGAACCTACTTTCCCAGAAATGGCCAGTACACTTGTCCTCAATATTGGCACGTTTAGCAATGTATTCATTGAGACATTTCATAAACCATGAAATAGATATCAATCTTTTGCGATAAACATCGGCCTGACGATAGACATAATCTAACTCAGGTTTGCTCATGTGTTCACCACGAACAAAACGTTCACAAAGCAGTGGTAAATCAAATAATCCAGCCCATGTTATTAAAACTCTTTGTTCAGTCCAATCTGTCGTTTTATTGACTTTCAATACCAGGTGAAAATGGTTGCTCATGACTGCATAGGCACAGACATCTATATTAAATAATTTTGCTAAGTATTTCATGCGCTGAACAATCCATTTTCTTCGGTGTTCAAAGCTGAACCCAGTTACCGAGTCTTCACCACATAAAAAGGCACGACGAACACACCTTGATATCACATGATAGTAAGGAGTCTCCTCAACACAAATTTGATATTTCCTTGCAAGTCCCATGATTTTCTCCATTGAAAACCATGATTTTGTCAAATTGAACAAATTTTATCTGTAGCAAAAGTATGATAAGCGTGTAAGAATATTCCTACAAGGTGCCTGTCCAGTCTTTTCGCAGTCTTTTCGCAGTCTTTTCATCAGTCTTTTCATCCAGTCTTTTCAGTCTATTCGCAGTCTTTTCGGTCTTTTCAGACTAATAATCTAATTTTGATTATTAAATTGGATGGGTGGACCTTCCTCTATAATTGAGTTGTATATTTTCTCAAACAACGCCTCAGAAAAATTATTTTCACAGTAGTTAATAAAGTCACTTTTGTTTTTTGCAGAAATTGATGTGTCATCTGCTTCCCCTAAGTTATCACAAATATTATACTTAGCACCCATCTTCATAAATGTATAAATCATCCCGCCTATTTGTTTGTTAAAAATATCATTATGATCTTTCATAAAATCTTTTTCTACGCTCATTTTCCAATAACCATTTTCTTTATTTGTCAGGTTTTTGTCTTTAAACATAAATAATTTATCTTCAAGAATTAAAACTGAAGATTGTATGCTACAGCTACAAGTGTATTTATCTGAAAAGTAACGTTGTGCGATTGATCCAATATAGACATCATCCAAAACCAGTTGATTTTGTTTGTCTTCAATTCCTTGATTTTCCAGCATTTTTAAGAATTCAGGGCTGTTATAAACTTCGTACCAAAATTGTTTAAGGTCTAAGGGTGAGGTGTCAGAATTCCGAAAACATCCAAGTACATTAATGTCTTCAACAAAATCATATTGATGTGTTTGCAATTCTTCAATAAAAGGAGCCGTTTTAGTTAATAAGTCATACTGGTTGACAAAATTATTACAATTATCATCTCTGTAATTACTTGAGTTAATGATGGATCTTGGTTTGCTTCCTGTAACCCCAAGAGCAAGTTTTGTAGATACAAATATTGGAAATGCCCATTTTGTTGCTCTGTCTGCTTTTGATGAAATTGAAATTAGCCAAGGTTTAATTTTTGGTAGATTGAATTGATCCTTCGACCTGAGTTGACAGAATGAATGATTCAACATGTTTGCTGAAATTGCTTCTGTTGCAGGGTTTATTAACATGATTAAATTTGCAGGTGGAGATAGCGTCCTCTCATATATTTTGACCACTTTTAAGAAATCTTGCAGCATATCACTCTTGTATACATCTAATTCATTTTCTTTAGCACCAAGAATAATTGTTTTCATTAGAATATTATTTTCTATTTGGTTGACCAATAATTCTTTTTCATTTTTACGTGATTGAATTTCTGTCAATTCCTTTTGTGCTTGTATGTTTAAATCATCTAGAGATTGTGAGTACTTAAACCAGTCATTGATATGTTTAATTTGATTTTCAATATAATTTAAAAGAGTTATGCTGTTTATTTTTGTTTTCAATAAAGCAGTTACGCCAGAATTCTCTAAACAAATAGAAGTCCCAAAAAATGGTTCATTTTTGTTATTGAATTTGTCAAACTTTTCTAAATTTTTTTTAGACAAATGATAGTAACGATTTAATTGGCTGATAGAGTAGCTTGAAACTGGTTCTGGATGTTCGATTGAAAAAAGTGTTTTTTGATCATTAATCTCCTCGTATAGACATGTTTTATAAATATCCTTATTTAATTCATTGATAATTTTGTTTATAGCCTCGACTATTTCTAATTCGTTTAATTTGATGTAATTAGTAGTAGCTTTTCTTTTAAAGTCTGCGAATTTACTGTCTGCCTCTAATGCATTGATGCTCTGTTCCTTCGAATCAATCATTGATTGTAAATTAGCTATAATTTTATCTAATGCAATTTTTTCATCTTGAAGATTTTTCTTGTCATTCGACAGTAACATTAGGTTGTGTTTTAAATTAGCAAGTTGCGAATGGTAACTGGTGTGATCATAAACCACTCTTCGAAGGTCTTTGTCTAAATCCAGCTGTAGTGATGTATTTATTTGACCCACTAAAGATTGAGCCAATGCATTTTCTAGAAATCTTGCTCCAAAAGAGTGGCCAATTAAATGTTTGTAAGAACATCCTTCGTTCAATTTAGACAGGATTTTTTCGATATTACTGGCTCCAGAATTAAGTGATAAATGTCTTGGTTTGCTATAGTCTTCACTTAAAATAGAATCGTATGCATAACAAGGCAAGTTTGAAAAGTCATATGTTCTTATTGGTATTTCTAAACCTTGACTAAGTGCTTTATTGAGGGTGCTATTGATTCTAAACTCATCTGCTTTGTTAACTGTTCTGATAAGATCGAGTATTACCTGAGATGACCTAATTGAAGAAACCCTTTTGGCAGCAGCCTTGCGGTTGTTTATACTGAAAGATTTAAAAAAACCTTTCATGGTATCTATTTTTGTTCCATGTCTTGTATATTCAGTTAACCCTGTTGGGTCACCTCGCCAAGCAATGTAAATTCCAACAGCATCACATTCATCTGTTTTGGTTGCTTGGTACAATGAACTGCATGGTCCATTTATACCAGAGTTGATAATGAATTTTCTGAAGTCGTGTAAATTAGAGCTGCCTTCAGATGCGTTATGCTTCCATCCGTGAATAAATAAGCTGAACACAACTTTATTGTCTTTTACTTTATTCTCAACAGCTTTCATCACGTCTGTAAACTGTTTCTGGCTTCTTAGTTGTCCGAAGTCATCAAACTCAATAACACCAAATAGAAACTTGGCTTTCACACCGTTTTTCTGAAGGCAATCTTCAATCAGGTATAGGTTACTCAAATCTTTGTTATTTGATTTGGTTAACTCATTACATTTAAATGCTTTGTCTCTTGTAAATCCGTTATCTTTCCGTAATTGGTGGTCTGATAAAAAACATCCAGCCAGTGGGATAAATAATAATAAATTTAAAATGCGCATAATTTCTCCTTAATCTACACACACAAAATGTATATTATCACACATGTGCATAATAGTGAAAATAATATAATAATGTGATGTAAATAACAAAAATAATAGTTAAGGTATGATAATCAAAACATATTTAAGAAAGCTTAAAATGAAAGTTAACCGCTCAGTACCTTTAAATTCTAAGCCACAGCCAATATTGAAGAAATATAGAAAATATAAAGGACACGCACTTTTAAAAGAAGCTGGCTTGAGTTTTTAAGCTAGATTTTTGTTTAAATCAGGGGGAATAGTTGCTGATTCTGCACTGAAGTTGTTAGTTGTGCTTATTGGGTATGGAAATCGGTGATTTAGCCAGATTTAGGCCGAGTTGTGTTGTTGCAGTTAATAACTGCTGATGAGAACTTGAATGGTATTTTGCTATTCTAAATAGGGAGTAAGCTGTAAGCCAATTGCAAACTCTTTACCAACTTGTTTACAAAAGCCACGTAGGATGGGCTCCGTCCATCACAATCTATCGGCAGGTGAAATGATTCGGGCATAGGTTTTTTGTGGTGTTTGGATAATAAATATTTGGTAATTATTGATTGGTTGGGTTTTGATGGGCAGAGCCCATCCTACGGTTATTTGTGTTTTATAAGGTTTTGGTATTTTGATGGGATTCGCTCACCTTGCGGTGTTAAAATTATCAGATGCCAACTTTTAGAAGAGTTTTTGTAGATAACAGTTATGTCTTTATCACTGTCGCAATCAATAACAGGAAGCGTCAGCTTTTAACAGATTATATTTCTGAGTTCAGATTGGCTTTGAGGGCTGTTCATCAAAAATTTAAATTTAATATTTATGCCATTGTGGTTCTGCCTGAGCATTTTCACATGATTTTAAAGGCACAGAATATTACAGAATATCCCCGTATTGTTTCACTCATCAAGATATTTTTTACAAAGAGCTTGCCAAGTGATTTGAGACTTGAGCTGTCGAAAGAGGTGTCTTTGAGCAAGATTAAAAAAAGGGAGAGTGGTGTGTGGCAAAGGCGGTATTATGAACAAACCATTCGCAATGAATCTGAATTAAATCATTTAACCGACTATATTCACTATAATCCTGTTAAGCATGATTTGGTCGAAAAGCCATGCGATTGGCAGAATTCATCCTTTATGAAGTTTGTTGAGGGTGGGTTTTATGATGTTAATTGGTGTGATTTTACTCAATTGAAAAACTACCAGTAGGTTTTGATGGGCATAGTCCATCCTATATTTTTATAAAAAACCATGATAAAAATACACTGCACCAAAAAACTCAACGATGCCTTAACTTTGGACGAAGCGGGTACAGTCAAGCCCAAGATCAGGCCACAAATGGCTGAGAAACTGCCACAATCTGGCATCACGCCTTTGAACCATTGGCATGGGCATTATTTCAGTATTCAGCGCAGTCCTTGTTTGTTCTTGGTGCATGATGCCACACGTTTTTCTCTGTTTATTCCGAACATCAAGAAAGCTGACCTGTGTAATTTGGATTATTTTTTTCAAGATGCCCTGATGAACACCATCATGAAGTTGGGAGCGGATGAAAGACTGATGGATAATGCCTATGCGCTGATTCATCGGCTGAGTTTCGATACTGAAGTCAATCGTTCTGTACAGGGTTCGATGAATCAAATGATTCAGGAGTTGAAGTGGCATCTATATGGTGTAGAAGTCCGTGATTTGTTGGGCTATCGTCAGAATGTCTGGTTTTCTGAGAGGCCATGTAGGGTGAAAGGTGTAGTGGTACAGTGAAATTGGCCACCAACTTAGAGGTGATATATGATATCACTTCGGATAAGAAGGTGACAAATGAACAAGCGAACAAGACGCACATTCAGTGCTGAATTTAAGTTAGAAGCGGCCAGTTTGGTAATTGAACAAGGTTACTCAATCAGGCAAGCCAGTGAAGCCATGAATGTCGGCAAATCGACGATGGATAAATGGGTCAGGCAGGTAAGAAATGAACAAAAGGGAATCACACCCACTGCCAAACCCATCACTGCTGACCAGCAAAAGATTCGTGAATTAGAAAAGAGAATCAGGCGAATTGAGATGGAGAAAGAAATTTTAAAAAAGGCTACCGCTCTCTTGATGTCAGACGCTCTGAACGACTCAGACTGATCAAGAAATTCAAAGGGAGCTATTCAATTCAGTTGTTATGCGATGTATTTTCTATACATCGCAGCACTTATAAATATTGGTTCAAACGACCAAAGTTTGTTAAGCCAGAAAGAATCAAAGAACTGGCTACAGTGAAAGAGATTCACAAAGAAAGTAATGGCTCAGCTGGTGCCAGGACCATTTCAACGGTTGCAACCACCAGAGGGGTTCCACTAAGCCGTTACAGGGCTTCAGGCTTGATGAAAGCATTGAATTTACACAGCAGTCAGTTACCAAAGCATAATTACAAAAAAGCCAACCGAGAGCATATATGTATTCCAAACCTTTTAAACCGTCAATTCAATGTATCAGAACCAAACCAGGTTTGGTGTGGCGACGTGACCTATGTTTGGGCCGGAAGTCGCTGGGCTTATTTGGCCGTGGTGATGGATTTATTCTCACGCAAGATAATTGGTTGGGCCATGAGCTATTCACCCAATACTGAGTTGACTGCCAATGCTTTATCGATGGCCTACGAACAACGAGGAGAGCCGATGGGAGTGATGTTCCATTCGGATCAAGGCTGTCATTACACCAGCATCAAATACCGACAATTATTGTGGCGATATCAAATCACACAAAGTATGAGCAGACGAGGAAACTGTTGGGACAATAGTCCGATGGAGCGTTTCTTCAGGAGTTTTAAATCAGAATGGATGTCATCAATAGGTTATGCTACTTTGATGGCAGCAAAACAATCAGTAATCAACTATATTGTTGGATACTATTGCAACGTCAGGCCTCACACCAACAATGATGGTCTGACACCTAACGAGTCGGAACGAAAGTACTGGCTTGAATCTAAAACCGTGGCCAAAATTACTTGACCACTACAAGGACGTAAGGATGCGATTTGGCCGGGTAAGGAGTTTATGGGTTTGTTGAGTCGTTAGTAGTTTTAAGGCAAAGTTAGGACAGACATTCAAATAGTATTTGAGGTGAATATAACGCTCAAGATTAAGTACCCTTTTGAAATATGTTTGTTTGTATTAAATTAATTGGGCTCTTATTTAAGAAAAGGTCAATAAATTGAAATAGAGGTGGCTCTTATTTAAGAAAATCGCTGAAATTTAAAAAATCTTAAGGGGTCAGTACCCTTTAATGAATAAGTGACTGATATTTTTACTAATATGAAAAGCCGAGAAAAGCCTGTGTAGGCATTGGATCGCAATAATGAGGACAGGATTTCAGTTCATGAACTGATGGGTGCTAATTGATTTAGAAATTTGTAATCACTGAATTGTTCTGGATAGATTGATGAATCTCACACACCCCTCAATCCCCTCTCAAGAGGGGAGGTAAAATGTCTGAAATTTGAGTTAAAAAAAATCGCTAATTCACAATACAGCTGTTTTTTGAAATGAGCAGGTTAACTCATTAAGAAAACAGCAATAAATTAAAACAGCGGTGGCTTATATTTTAGAAAACAGGTGAAATCTTAAATAGTTTTTATGGATAAAAATGTTGAAAAGACCCAAAAAGGGGCTTATAGTACCCAAATTGGGTCTTATGTGAAATGTATGCAGTCAAATATCGGTGAAGCTTTGTTTACCAAAACACAACAAAAAGTGTTGGGCTTGTTGTATGGACATACGGAAAGGAGCTTCTATCTCAATGAACTCATTCACCTGGCAGGTATGGGCCGGGGAACCATCAAGCGAGAATTGGACAAGTTGTCTGATGTGGGATTAATTACCGAGAAGAAACAAGGCAATCAGATTCATTATCAGGCCAATGATCAACATCCGATTTTTCAGGAACTGAAATCGATGGTCAAAAAAACCTTTGGTGTGGTGGGTACCATTCAATCGGCTTTGAAAGGTATCTTGCCTGAAGTGAGTTTTGCTTTGGTCTATGGGTCTATCGCAAAGGGTTCCGAAGGTGCAGCAAGCGATGTTGATCTGATGCTGGTTGCTGATAACTTGAGTTATGCGCTTGTGATGGAATATTTGTTAACTGCCGAAAATCAATTGGGCCGAACCATTAATCCGACTATTTACAATCAGGATGAATTTAAGGCAAGAATAACAAGCAATCAAAGTTTCATCACGCGTGTTATGTCACAAGATGTTTTGTGGATAAAAGGCTTTGAACAATTTAACCAGGAGTTTGACAGCTTGCACTCATGAAAGCGCTAGAAAATTTAGTTAAAGTAAAACAGATTCATCGGGAGCCTTTTAACCAGTCCGAGTTTGATGGCATGCTCAATGCGGCCCAAAATAAGATAACGGATGCTAAACTGGATGGCTTATCCCAAGACAGTCAGTTCATGCTCGCTTACGGTGCAGCCCATGCACTTTCTTTAGCAGCACTGCGTTTTCATGGTTATCGAACGGACAGCCGCTATCTGGTGTTTCAATGTTTACAACACACAGTGGGTTTTTCCAATGCCCAGTGGCGCGTGTTGGACAGTTGTCATAAAAAGAGGAATCTAGCAGAATATGAGGGTCATTTAGAAATTAATACTGCCCTTCTAAAAGAGCTGATGGCGTTAACAGAGTTACTTTTCGAAAAAGTCAAAAGTTTAAAGCAACCTAAAACCACTTCCTCGGAACATCGTGAGGATGACGTATGACTACACAAGCCGAACAAGTCTTGGAAAACAACCTGATCAAACAATTGGTCACTTTGGGTTATGAGCAGGTTAAAGTCACCGATAATGCTGAACTCGTTGCTAATTTTAAAGTTCAGCTTGAACGTTTGAATCAAGTCACTTTAAGCGACCACGAGTTCAAACAAATCCTCAACAACATCAACAAAGGCAATGTCTTTAACCGCGCCAAGATTCTGCGGGATCGGGTCACTTATATGGACGGGGCAGGTGATACGCGAACGGTGCAATTATTGGACGGCATCAAGTCTGAGAATAACCACTTCCAAGTCACACAGCAGGTGCGTATGGAAGGGCGCTACAGCACACGTTTTGATGTGACGATTTTGATCAATGGTTTACCACTGGTGCAAATTGAATTGAAACGCCGGGGGTTAGAGCTGAAAGAAGCGTTCAACCAAATTAACCGCTATGAAAAGCATTCCTATTGGGCTGGTCATGGCCTGTTTCAGTTTGTGCAACTGTTTGTGATTTCTAATGGCGTAAACACCAAATACTTTGCTAACAACGCCATTCCATCACGGTCATTCAAACAGACTTTTTACTGGACCAGTGAAGAAAACAAACTGGTTACCGATTTAACCGATTTCTCTGCTGAGTTCTTGTTACCCAAGCATTTGGCGAAAATGATCAGTCAGTACATCGTGTTGAATGAAACTGAGAAGATGCTGATGGTACTCAGGCCGTATCAATATTACGCCACCGAAGCGATTGTCAATCAGGTCAAAGAGTCGAATGATTATGGCTACATCTGGCACACCACCGGTTCGGGTAAAACGCTGACATCATTCAAGACCGCACAGATCCTTACCGCGTTACCGGCGGTGCACAAGGTGGTGTTTGTGGTTGATAGAAAGGATTTAGACACTCAGACCAGTACAGAATTTAATAACTTCGCCAAAGGCAGCATCGATGCCACTGAAGACACAGGCACTTTGGTCACTCAACTGGCCGATGACACCCGACTGATTGTCACCACCATTCAGAAACTGAACAACGCCATCTCTAAAACCAAGTTCTTGAATAAGCTGCAACACTTACAGGATAAGAAAACCGTGTTTATCTTCGATGAGTGCCACCGCAGTCAATTCGGTGCCACCCACGGCAAGATCAAAGAATTTTTCCACGCATCACAAATGTTCGGCTTCACTGGCACACCGATCTTTGAGGAAAATGCCATGCAGAATGACTTGGGTAAACGCACCACCACCATGCTGTTCGGCAAGTGCCTACACAAATATGTCATCACCGATGCCATCCGTGATGAGAACGTGTTGCCATTCTCTATTGAATACATCAACACCTTTAAACAGAAAGATCACATCGAAGACGTTAAAGTCGATGACATCAACGAGGAAGAGGTGTTCAACGCACCCGAACGCTTCAATCTGGTGACCGATTACATCATCCAGAACCACAACAAAAAAACCCATAACAAAGCCTTCACTGCGATTTTATGTGTTTCTGGAGTGGAGACCCTGATTCAATATTATCAGCTGTTCCTCGACAAGAAAGCCAGAGGTGAACACAACTTACGCTTGGCGACCATCTTTTCCTACCAAGCCAATGAAGAAGACAAGGGTGCTTTGGGAATAGGTGCGACTGATGTCGATTTTCCTGATGAGGTGCTATTAAAAGCCGCAGAAACACCAGGCACATACAACACCCACAGCCGCGATCATTTGGAACGATTCATTGGTGAATACAACCAACAATTCAGTACCAACTACACCACCAAAGACTCAAAATCTTTCTATCAATACTACAACGACATCGCCAAACGAGTCAAAGCCAAGCAGGTTGATGTTTTACTGGTGGTGAATATGTTTTTGACTGGTTTCGACAGCAAGCACCTCAATACGCTGTATGTCGATAAGAACCTCAAATACCATGGACTGATTCAAGCCTATTCCAGAACCAACCGCATCATCAATGAACTGAAGTCACAAGGTAACATCGTCTGTTTCCGCAACCTCAAATCCGCCACCGACGACGCCATCCGCTTGTTCTCCAACTTGGACAACAAAGATGAAATCATCATGGCGCCGTATGAGGATTATACCGAGGAATTCAAAGCAGCTTATCGAGCTTTATTGGCGTTAACGCCCACAGTCGATAGCGTCAATGAATTACAAACCGAAGAAGATGAATTTGCTTTCGTCCAAGCCTTCAGAAACCTGATGCGCATCAAAAACATCCTCGGCAGTTTTACTGACTTCAACTTCGATGACTTGGGTATGGATGAACAGAGTTTCGAGGATTACAAAAGCAAATACCTCGACCTGTACGACAAAACCCGCCGCCATACGGAAAAGGAAAAAGTATCGATACTCGATGACATCGACTTTGAACTGGAGCTGATACACCGCGATGAAATCAACGTTACCTACATCGTCAACTTACTCAAAGGTCTCAAAGACGTCCCAGAGAAAGACCAAGAATCAGAAAAAGAGAAAATCCTCGATGCCATGATGAGCGAAGTCGAACTGCGCAGCAAACGCGAACTGATCGAAAAATTTATCAACAAGCACCTGCCATTAGTCGGCGATGCCGAATCAGTGCCAGACGCCTTCCAAGCCTTCTGGGAAGCCGAAAAACAACGCGCCATCAAAGTCTTCTCTGAAACCGAACAACTCGATCAAAATAAACTGGAATCCGTCATAGAAGGCTTCCTCTACACCAACCGAGAACCGATGCGTGACGAAGTCATCGATATGCTCCAAGTCCGCCCCAAACTCAAAGAACGCGCCAGTACCGCCGAACGCCTGATCCAAAAAGTCACGCATTATGTGGATACGTTTATTAATGGGATGGGTGGGTCTATTTAATTTATATATGAAAAAAACCTGTACAAGTATACGCGTTGGCAGGTAGTTTTGAATAAGATCGCGTTGGCATCAGGAGATTGCCACAGTCGCTTCGCTCCTTCGCAATGACATGTTTCTTTTTGGTTTTACTCTGAATGACAGAATTCCCTGTCATCTTGAGCGCAGCGGAGCGCAGTCGAAAGATCTCAGGCGGGGTTAGGGATTGCCTTGGCATCAGGA
>CANNAM010000033.1 GCA_947502595.1 uncultured Marinicella sp.
GGTATTTTGACTTAAACAATTCCTGTCATTCACTGCTTGAAAAAGGTCGAATAAATTCGACAACCCTAACGAAGCACCTAGGGTTGTCGGTTTTAACCGACCTAAATCTTCATGACCTGAAAAAAGCCGAATAAATTTGACTAGTCTAATACTGCTTTGAAAAAATGTAAAAACATCAATTGAATTTGATTTATAAAGTCATCCAGAGCAAATTTTTATCACCTTTTGGCTTGATAAATTGACGTTAAAAGTTATGATTAAACGCTATGTCAAAACACAACCCTGAAATGATGGTGAAAACCATACCCTCAATCGCAGTTAGAGTGATGTTCATCACTCTAATGGTGGTGTTGCTCAGTCATTGTAGTAACAGAAAAATGGATGATTCAATTGACGCACCTGAACAAGATTCGCTGATACAGGTGGCACCCCTGGTTCCTGCTGCGGTCATGAGCTTGATTGAAACAGCCAATTCACAACTCAGTGATGGTGCGGTTGCAGATGCTTTACTGACTTTAAACCGGGCTTTATCAATCAGCCCATCATCTTCTTTACTACATCAACATTTAGCGGAAGCATACTTGGCAGATGCTGACTACAAACAGGCCATGTACTGGTCAACTTTAGTGGTCAACCAAGGGCCAGATCAGGGGCCTTTGTGTGAACGCTCTAGAAGAACCCAAGCATTGGCTGCAGAGCTGCTGAATCAAGTAGAAATCCAGGCCCGCGCACTGGAGTCCATCGCCAACTGTAGCACCCAGCCGCCAGTCAGGTACTGATGCCGTCTATCAATGAGATATTGGGTGCAGGCGGTTTATTTGAGCAAAAAATAACCACCTTTAAACCCAGAGCTCAACAAATAGAGATGGCTGAACAAATTGCAGCGGTGATTGAAGACCAGGCAGTTTTAATTGCCGAAGCTGGAACGGGTACAGGGAAAACCTTTGCATATCTTCTGCCTGCGTTGATTTCAGGCAAGAAAATCATTGTTTCCACGGGCACCAAAACGCTGCAAGACCAATTGTTCACCAAAGACATCCCTTTGTTGTTGGATATCTTGGCCATCAAACCAAAGGTTAGACTGCTCAAAGGTCGCAGTAACTACTTGTGCTTAGATCGCTACCACAAGTCAGCATTGATGCCAGTCAGCCGTTATCCAGAAAACAAAAAACTGTTTAAACACCTGAAGAATTGGATACACCAAACCAAAAACGGTGAGACGGCGGAACTGACAGACCATATTGACAATCGCATGTTGCTGTTCAACATCACCTCAACCGCAGAAAATTGTTTGGGTTCAGATTGTGATCATTACAACGATTGTTTTGTTTACAAAGCCAGGCGCCGGGCATTGGATGCTGACCTGTTGGTGATTAACCACCATTTATTGTTTGCTGACATGGCAATCAAGCAAGGTGGTTTTGGTGAACTGTTGCCAAAATCTGATGTGATTGTGTTGGATGAGTCGCACCAAATACCTGAAATTGCTGGGCGCTTTTTCAGCCAACTATTCAGTTCCAGGCAGTGTACTGAAATACTCAACGATTTAATGACTGAGGCGGGTGAGGTTGATGCCGCATTTGCTGCAATCAGTGACACCCATGAACAGTTCAAACGGGCATTGCGAGATACTTTGTTGTCAATGAGCCAGATGCCCGAAAGAGAAAGTACCAAGCGTTTATTTCAAACCCCCATCATCATTGAGGTATTTGATTTGTTATTGCATCAGCTGGGGTTGCTGGTGGAGGCCTTAGAGCCATTGGTGGTTGGCAGCACCGGTTTACAAAACTGTTACCTGCGCCTCACAACCATGGGCGATTTGTTACAAGACATGATGCAACAAGGTGAAAGTAATTTTATTTATTGGTTTGAAGCCAGAGACAAGTATTTCGCCTTGCACAAATCACCGTTAGAAATAGCTGACCCCTTACGAGAGTTCAGGGCGGCTTTTGAAACCAGTTGGGTATTGACCTCAGCCACCTTAACCGTTAACCACAGCTTTGCACATTTCCAGCAACAAACCGGCTTTGATGACGCCCAAACCTTACTGTTGGACAGCCCATTTGATTACCAACAACAGGCTTTGATGTTGTTGCCTAAAACCTTGCCAGAGCCGAATGACTTTGAATTCAACCCTGCCATGTTTGAATATGTTTTGCCATTGATTGAACAAGCCAAAGGCGGGGTGTTTTTTCTGTTTACTTCACACCGATCCTTGCAAATGGCGGCCTATTATTTCAAAGGTAAAATTGATAAACCCATTTTTCAGCAGGGCCAAGGTGACCGCAATCAAATGTTAGAAGATTTTCGCCAAGCCGGCAATGGTTTGTTGTTAGGCGCCGCCAGTTTTTGGGAAGGAGTGGATGTGTCAGGAACCAGTTTGAGTTGTGTAATCATCGATAAGCTGCCTTTTGCTCATCCCAGCGATCCGGTATTGAAAGCCAAAATAGAACACATCAATAAAAACGGCGGCAAGGCCTTCTTCGATTTACAAATTCCTAAAGCCATCATCGCTTTAAAACAGGGTGCTGGTCGTTTAATTCGTGGTGAAAAAGACCGCGGTGTTTTGGTTATCTGTGACCGCCGCATCACCAGTAAGGGCTATGGTTCAATGTTTTTAAAATCGTTGCCTGATATGAAGATTACCCATGACAAACAGGCTGCTGTAGAGTTTCTGTCCGGATTAACGTGATTTTATCTGGAGGTTGAATCATGAAACACCCAAAGGCTCAAGGAGTGGTTAAGTTTTTAACTTATGCCTTGGCTATTTGGGTGTGGTGCTTTTCATTGTATTGGTTTACTGGTGTTTGGGTGGCAGATGCTTCCGAACTAAAAGCAATTGGTCGACCTGGTTACGCTTACTTGTTTGAACCTTTGGTGCTGAGTGCACACTTCATTATTATAGCAATAATTACCCGTCGAATTTCAGTCGCCGTGTTGGTCGTTACATCGATGTATTTAGTTTTTATGTTGATTAACATTGAAATGATGAATGTATTTCGACTGATATTCAGCCCCAGTGACATTAAACACAGTCTTCAGGTGCTATTTGCCAAAGAAATCTTGTTAAGCTATTGGCAATATTTCATGCTGTTTTTGTTGGTGTTGCTGGCTACAGTCATGTTGACTTTCAGGTCTAAGCAAAATCAACTTATAATCAAGCACTACAAGGGTTTAATGGCCGTTTTGATTGTTTTGGTCACAGTAACTGTTGTTTGTAAAAGTGAAATCACCGATAAGCTGGAGAAGAATTTCAAACTTCGGCACGAAGCTGTTCCACATCGGTTCGCTGAAAAACATGGGTTTCTTTTTAGTTTTTATTACCAATATATTAAATTAAAGGAAATACAGCAGCCAGAAAACTATTCAAAACAAACTATTAAAAACATACTGTCAAAATACCAACCGGATCAAAAAGCAAGCTTATCAACTAAGCCAGATGTGATAATTTTTTTTATAGAAGCCTTTGCTGACCCACAGCAAATGTATATTCAAACCAACAGAGACCCGATTCCTCATTTTCGAAAAACAGCCAACCAAAGCATTTCTGGGCTGGTTATATCTCCTGAAATCGGTGGCAGGTCTGCCAATCCAGAATTTGAGCTTTTAACTGGTTTGAGTATGCGGTATGTACCGGAAAAAGCCATACCCTATATCGATTATATCAGCTCAAAATACCCAAGCATTGCTGATGAATTCAAAAACAACGGCTACACCACCAATGCCTTACATGTGGCTACGCTGGCATTTTTTAATTACACAAAAGTCTACCCGCTGCTTGGGTTTGATCACATTGAAACATTGCACGGTGTTCCAAATACAGAACTCGACCCTGCTGGGCGCTACCCTTCTGAAAATGCACTCGTAGACAGGATCATTGATTTGACTGAGTCAAGTTCTGAACCACAGTTTATCTTTGCGTTTCCTAATTCCACGCATGGGTTTTGGGATTATAAAGCCTATTTAGACTCAGACTTAGAGGTGTTGGGTGACTACCTTGATAAAGGGAAAGCTCAATTAAAAACATATATTAACGCCATTCATCAAGCCGATAAAGCCATTGGAAAACTGATTAAGCACTACCAAGAATCTGCACAACCTTCTGTAATTTTGGTGTTGGGTGATCACCAACCAGGACTGCCTGAATTCAAAGAAAAGTTGGCTGAAAAATTCATCAAAAATCAAAATACAGAACATATAAGCCTGCCCAACAATGAGCGCAAAAGAAGAAGACAAGTCAGAAAAGCAATAAAAAATGATGATGCACTTATTTTGCAAACCCATCAAGTGCCGTATTTTATTTGGTCTTCTGAAAGCAATATTGACACCAAACAAGACACCAGCATGAATCTGCTGTCTATACAGCTGGCCAGACTGGCTGGCATAAAATTGTCACAGTTTTATCTTTTGATCTCAAGGTTACAACAAGAGGTGGGGGCATTAAGTAAGCTCAGTCAAATAAGCAGCGAACATCAGTCACTGATAAATGATTACCAATTAATTCAATATGACATCATGTATGGTGAGCAATACGCTTTGGCGTTTAATAGAGAGTGATTTTTGCAGCAGTACTTTGGGAATAAATTGCTGCTCCAGTAAAATCCAGTAACTGATGTTGTTAAGACCATATCCAGACTTGTGGTTTACCTGCGGTAAGTATCAGACGGCAAATATACCTCTGCTGTTGAAGCCAACATTGTCATGAATAACACAAATTAATAAGTAAAATGATTCAATTCATGGTATTTTAATATTCATGATGAACAGCAACAAGTCCAATCACTATCTATTCACTGCTTTGCTATTAATTTGTAGTCTGGCGCATGCACAAACACCCGCCAATGGTTGGGTTATTGAAAACATCCACGGCCCTTCACAACTTGGCATAGTTGATACCATTGCGGTTGATATTAATCAGGATGGTTTAATGGATGTGGTTTCTGCTTCGATCGATGATGGCCACTTACGTGCTTACATCAACCAAGGTCAGTTGAATTTTGAACAACAGTACATCAGTACCGATATTCTCGGCGCCTATCGAGTCACAGCGACAGATTTAAATAGTGACAACCAGACTGATTTTCTTATCCCCTCAATTGAAAGTCAGGAAATCATTGCGCTGATAGCTGATTCGAGTATTCAGCCTCATGGCTACCGCAAACAAATCATTGCCGAAAATATCCTGTTACCTACTGATGCTCAGGCTGGAGATTTTAATGCCGATGGATTAATGGATGTTGTCAGCACCTCGTTTGAAGAAAATTTATTGATTTTGCATTTGCAGAACAGCCAAGGCGGATTCGATTCCAGCATACTATCAGCTGTGATAAAACAGCCGAGAAAGCTTGTGGTTGCCGATTTCAATAACGACCAACACGCAGATATATTGGTGGCCTCCTCAGCTGACCACAGTGTTCGGCTATTCAGTAACGATGGTGGGGCTTTGTTCAGTGAAACACTGGTCAGTGATCAGCTCATTGGCATCAGGTCAATAGCCAAGTGTGGTACAGCTGATACAGCCTATCCTGGCTTTGTTGCGGGGGTAACTGGTGCTGACCAGGTCTTGTTGTTTGTCAATAACGCTGACAGCACCTTCAGTGCCAAAGTAATTGACGATGAACTACCGGGAGCAGATGCGGTTCATTGTGCCAACTTAAACCAAGACCCATCACCAGAAATAATCAGTATTTCAAGGACCCACGGCAACATCTATACCTATCAAACCACAGGCTCACCCAATAAACAGTTGATTGCCAACAGCAGGGATGGCTACATCACAACCGCTGCCGCAGCCTTTGCAGCCAATGCCCAGCCATTGGTATTAACCCAAGCTTATTTTGAAAACCGCAACTTGGCCTACACCCCGCAACAAAGCAACCAAGAAGCTGTTATTTGGGAGGATTTTCCAGACGGAGCCAGTTCATTCGATACAGGAGATATGAATGGTGATGGTGTAAATGATATTGTGGTGAGTAGTTTTAGAGATGATAAAGTTCAATGGTATGACGGAGTTACTAATAAACACCATTTGATTGCAGAAAATATTGACGGTGCAGCAGAAGTCATTATTGTTGACCTTGACGATGATGGAAAAGTAGATGTTATATCAGCAGCTTCATTTGCTGATAGTTTTTATTGGCACCGAAACAAAGGGAATGATTTATTTGAAACCATTACTATATTTGATAATGCACTTTTTGCAAATGGATTGGCTGTCGGTGATTTAAATGCTGATGGGCAACTCGATGTTGTTGGAACATCCGGATCAGACGACAGTGTTAGGTGGTTTAACCGCAATGGTGAATTTTTTAATGATTATTTAGTTGACGTATTAAATGATGGTCCAAATGAAGTTAAAATCAAGGATATGAATGGGGATGGAACCTTAGACCTTGTGGTCCCGTACACTTTCTCAAACAATATTTACATATATTACAATCAGGGTAATAGCAACTTTCAACCAACAGAAATAGTAAAGGGGCTTAACAAAGTAGACTCAGTAGTGATTTCAGACTTGAATTACGATGGGTTAGGTGACCTAATTGTAAGTGTTGCAAGAGATGGCAATGTATTGAAATTGGTGTCACATTTAAATTCAATGTTTTTAACTGAACATATAGTTGGAGGGCTGGATAACCCTAAAAAACTATATTTGTACAAGGATAAATACCGCCGTTATTTATTGGTAAATCATTATATTTGGGGTTATGAGAGTTTCTCGGTTTATTCATTGCAAACTGCAATATTAAACCCAAATAAGCAACCATTATTTCAATTTATCAATGTGGCTTTTAATTTAAGCCATGTGTTTAAAGTATCGCAATTCGATTTAATTTATAAAAACAGTTTTGAATAAATTTTAAGTTTTAGATGTTACTATGATGACATCCTTACCGTGTGGAATTGTTAATAACAACTCAACAGTGAATGCTGTCGTAAACTTGAGAAATATACCCAATAAAGTAAGAGTAAATTTTTTAGAATTATATAAAGCTCAGAAGTAAGCATTATGAAATGGAATTAGATATTATCAACGTATATTTAATCAATATTAATAACACACTGAGTTGACTCATCTTGGTAGGATAGTGGTTACAACAATTATCAGCATGTATTAATTTGAAAAAATAGATTTAAGACACAAAAATATGCCAATTATTAATAGATTTTATAGCAAGTTGTTTTTCAGCTCTCCACATGTTTCACTTACTGATAAAATCAGAAATTCTATTCGCAGAATATTAATTTACTTTAACTCAGGTCAAATGCATGGTTTATGTAGAGTAATAAGTTTGGTGAAAAAGTTGAAGCAATTTCAGGCAGAGTTATTTAACATCCGACCACAATCTAAAGCGCTGTCATCAGCAATTTTCTACAATACCATAAGAGTTTAATGCATAAATTATTGAGCCAATATCTGGGATTTTTAATTTCGGAAGTTTTGATTATTTTACTTATATATAAAGTTTCACCTTATTTTTTTGTAAGTTTAGATTCAAATCTTTCATTAACAACAGTTGGGGTTTTGATAGAGCTTATAGCTACTATCACGTTATTTTTGGTCTTTTTGGTAATTACTGGAATTGCACGATATTCGTTTTTGTTAGCCAATATAATATATTGTATATTTATTTTTTCTAGCCTATTCAAAGTTGAAATTTTAAATGCGCCTATTGTCTATTATGATGTTCATCATATTGATGATTTATTAAAAAACATTGATGTTATAGGTTGGCAAATCCAGCTGTCTTTAATAGTTGTAGTTTTTTTAGTTGCTTTAATGTTGTTTTTAGCTCAGAGGAATAAAGCTGAAAGATTAAGTCGTTTTAGTGCGGTCACACTTTTGATTACAATTGTTGGTGGGATATTGATTGGTGAAGAAATGGTCAAGGGGTCATTAGTCAAATACAAGGTCAAATATAAATGGAACTCTAATATCGTTGTTAAAGCACAAAAATTTGGCTTTTCAGCTGTGTTTCTCCAAAGTATATATTTTTCATCATTTCTAGAGAGGCCAGATAATTATTCAAAAGATAAAACTAGACAACTAATTGATAAATATAAAAATGATACTCAACTGAAGGGCGAAGTGGTTTCATTAACTCAACCTGAAAATATTGTTATTTTAATGGTCGAGTCATTTCAAGATACTGAAAACCTACCCTGGACTATTAATACAGAGGCTACACCAAACTATCAGAGCATGAAAAATAAATCTTCGATCTCGGGAGAAGTAGTCTCACCAGTATTTGGAGGTAAATCTGTGAATGCTGAGTTTGAGTTTTTAACAGGGTTCAGTAGTTTGTTTGTGCCAACAGGGTCTATTCCATATAAAGATTTTGTAAAACAAAACATTCCAAGTGTTGCTAGACAACTTAAAGCAAATGGGTACAGGTCAAATGTTATACAGGTAGTTGAAATGCATGGGTATGGATATGAAACTATTTATAATTATCTGGGATTTGAAAACAAATACAGTTTAAGTAAAAAAACCGAAGGTATCGAGCTTGATCCAACTGGAAGATTTGGTTCAAGCAAAGCCATTGCAACACGTATTATTTCTTTATTGGAGGAGCAACAAAAATCATTTGTTTTTGCTTTCCCAAACTCTTCACATGCTCCTTGGAATATAAAAGATTATCCTGATAATAATTTCAAAGTAAAAGGTGACAAAGATGAAATGATTGCGGCTTATTTAAATGCCTTAAACCATGTTGATGATTTATTTGGCAGATTAAAACTTTGGGCAGAAACATCAAATGAAGATACAGTGATTGTAATAGTTGGAGATCATCAGCCATCACTTTTAGCAAAAATACAATTAAATGAAGGTTTATCTGAAAAATCTAAAATTCTTGATATGCACAAGGTACCTTATCTGATATGGTCAAATAGGGGCTTTAGACATGATCACAGCCAAAACAAGATTATAGGTATGAATTTTTTGATCAGTCATTTATTTGAAGTAACAGGAATTAAAACTACTGGTTTTTATGCGTTTTTAGATGATTTGAGAAAAGAATTTGATATTATTACCGAAGTATTTAAAAGCCCAAACAACAGTGAGGAGCCAAGTTTGCTAAAGAATGAATTGATTCAAAAATATCAGTTTATACAGTATTTTTATTTGTCTGGAGACAAGTTGAGGCATTAGATAAAAGCCTGGTACGGGGGCAAAGTAGAACCAAGGGTTTTGCTTGTCTGTATTGTGCTTCACAAATTAATTCTTACCATGTAAGTAAAAGAAGAAAACACATATTACAAAAATATTAATAGTATAAATAATGATTTTCAGTTGTGTTGGTTATTATTGTTTGTAAAAGAGGAACAGGATTATAATGAACTTATCTAATAGTATAGAGTGAAATATGAGTTGTATATTTGATAAACTAGAGCTAAGTCTATATGAATAAAATGAAGGGAATAAACAAATATCATTTGCAGGTCAGTAAAGATGACATTGCCAACAATGTTCACAGAGAAAGAGTGGGTGGTATGTGGGATGAGCTGGGCTCCCTTCAATATGAGTTTTTGCTAGATCAAGGCTTGAAACCATCTAGCAAACTATTAGATATTGGTTGCGGTTGTTTAAGAGGTGGGTTGTATTTTATTAAATACTTACATAAAAATAACTATTGTGGATTGGATATTAACAGCTCTTTACTTGAAGCTGGTAAACATGAAGTTGAAAAGTCGGGCTTAACAACAAAAACGCCATTGCTGATATGTAGTGATTCATTTGAAATTTATAAATTCAATATTAATTTTGATTTTATGATATCTGTATCAGTGTTTACACACTTACCAATGAACTTAATAATCAGGTGCTTAAAAAACGTAAAGTATAGTCTCGCTCCTGATGGTCAATATTTTTCCACATTTTTCCAATCCCCCGAAGTCGCATTTATTGAAAGCTATAGACACCAACCTGGTAGAGTGATTACTAATTACGATTCTGACCCATACCATTATGCCATTGAAGAGTTAAATTTTATGGCAAGGATTACAGGCTTAAAAATGAGATTAGTTGGCGACTGGGGTCACCCAAGAAATCAAAAGATGGTAGTTTTTACGCATTCAAAAGTTTAATTTATGTTGTAATATCTTTGAAAAATTGAATATGAGAAAAATATCTCTATGTTAGGTACGAGATTGTAAACTAATCTGTGTATCTGCCTATTATTAACTAGATAAGTTAAAGTAGGTAGATTATGAATAAAGAAGAATTAGCACAAATAAAAGGCCTGAGCGAGAAGATTAACAAAGGCCTGAAAACTCAAGAATATTTGGCCTGATTCACCAAAGCCATGACCAATATGTTAGTAGAGGTTACATTAAATGCGTTATGAAAAAGTCACGCCCAAAGTGGCTAACAATACCCGTAATGGCCACACAACTAAGACTCTAAAACGATGCATTCATGCCTCGGTAATACCCCCATTTTTAACTGTTGCCAAAAACAGAATTCATGCGGCCATTAAGGGAGGTCGCCCACCATTTGCCTTGTGTG
>CANNAM010000034.1 GCA_947502595.1 uncultured Marinicella sp.
CACGGCCTTATCCCTTTCTCCTGGTTCTAAGTATATATCCTATTTATTTAGAACTGATATAAGCATAGGATGACATGCTTCTTTTTAGTTTCTCCCTTGTTTTTTTGGGGGTCAGGCATCACGCAGGACTGTCATCTTGAGCGCAGTCGAAAGATCTCAGGTTGGTTGGTGAGGTGTTTGAATTAGATTACGTTTACTTCAGGTGATTAATAAAACAACGTCCTTGTCAACAGCCACCGCTATCGGGGGCAGGTTCTTCGAGTAGCTGGCGCATGGTGAAAGGTTGTCTTTAACTGGGTATAAAAAAACCCTTGCCGTTGGGCAAGGGTTTCTTTCGGTGGGTTTGTTTTGCATTTACTTTTGGGGGTTTACTGGACCCTTGAGTTGGCTATGGGATAAAAACCGCTGATACCGATGTTCACTTCGATCAAGGTACTGGTGGCGCTGCTGGGTCTGACGATGATTTTGGCTGGGGTTCCACTGGTGTCATACACCGCATAATCATCGTAGCCGTCACCATCATAATCACCTGATAGTGTAAAATCACCTGTTGTACCTAAGGTATAGGGACCTATTTCGGTACCGGGTCCGGTTTCTCGAGTGTACCAGTTTCGGTCACCAGAGCTGCTGCGGCCCAAATTGGTGTCAGCGCTGTCACTGCCGAGGTAATTGCCGGGAATCAGTAGGTCTGTATTATTACCAAATTCATAAGAGTCCACCAGTATATTGGTACTGCCATCAAAGATTAAATGCTCACCAATACCCGCATTTGTGGTGCTGGTGCGTTGGATGGCCGCATCGGCGATGCCATCACCTGTGTAGTCATAACCAGAAGCTGAAAAAACGGTATTAAATGTGCCAGCAACCATTGGAATTGACCTGAAGGTACCGGTGCTCGATTCATGGATAATAATTTGAGTGAGGCCGGTGGAACTCGGTGCGCGGTAAAGTGCAAAGTCTTCAATGCCATCACCGTCATAATCACCTATCTGAGTGGGCATATCATTGGCTTGGCCCAGCACAAACTTTAGTATCGCGTCATTGGGTCTACTGGAACGACGCACATAATAGGCTACCTCACCAGCGGGGGAACCACGCCAAACGATGGGATCTTTGATGCCATCACCATCCATATCACCCTCCATCAAGAAATCTGTGGCAGATTTACCTAAGTAGAAAGATTCAATGGCCCCTGCAGTGGTGGTGTCGTTATTTTGGATGGTCCACAGAATATCGCCGTTGTCATCTTCAGCTACGGCAAAATCAGCCAAACCATTGCCGGAAAAATCAAAACGAGATTTCTTACAATTGCCCAAAACATTCGAGGCCGCTAATTGGTTGAATGCGGTATAGGATACACCGTCAAAATTATCGGCAAAAATTAAATCTGCATTGTTGTCTTCGTTAATAGTTAATACCGCAGATGTGATGTTGCCTGTGTCTCCGCCGAATTGGTCAACCACACTCAAGGTCCATGTGCCATTGCCTTGAGCTGCAGCCAACCCATGAAAAGCACCGTCCATGCGGGTGGTACAGCCGCCGAAATCAGAATAAGACCCTTCACTGTCATTATAGGCACCAGCTGTGCTGCTGCGGTATTCACCTGAAGGCATAACAAAAGCTGTCAACTGGCCTGTAGCTGTCGCCCACCAATCATTGGCAGCCAAATCACTGAATGTGTAGGTTCCACCTAAATTAACTGTTTGACCTGTGGACCCTGAACGTTTGTAGCCAGTGCTGTCAAACACCACAATTCTGGCTATTCCATCGGGAGCTTGTAAATGTACTTTCAGATCGCCCACCCAGGTATGGTTCATGGTTACACTCAATGACACTGAATCAATAGGAGCGGTTAAACCACTGACTGGAAAGCTGACCACTATTCCTGACGGGTCATCATCGGGAATAGGCCCTGTGCCATTGCCAGTGGTTATCACTTGCGCTTGGGCCAAATGAATGACCGCGAAACAGATTAAAATACACCCTAACTTTTTCATTGAAACACCCCTTATGTCTTATTGCTATTACATAATATAACAGGATTCAGCATTCTTTAGAAGAATAGTCAACTGTTTTATGCCCTGCTTAAAAGGGTTTGGGCAGCAATTAAAGCCGTAATTGTGGGTCCAAAAATTTAGTTTTGGGGCTCACAAAGTCCTGTCATCTTGAGCGGAGCGGAGCGCAGTCGAAAGATCTTGGTTTGGTGTTTTAATAAGACGCTGCGCGTGTTTGCTGCGCAAACTGGTTCCCCGGGGCACCAACATAAGGGCCCTTAAGGCAGCCCGAGGCAGCAGTTCGCTCCAGACAACTTGCTGCATTCCCCACATCCATGTGTCTTGAAGACAGAGGTTGGGGATTGCGTTTGCGTTGGGAGATTGCCACAGTCGCTTTGCTCCTTCGCAATGACATGTTTCTTTTTAGTTTCGCCTTGAATGACAGTATTCCCTGTCATCTTGAGCGCAGCGGAGCACAGTCGAAAGATCTCAGGTTGGTTGCGATTAGATAAGACGCTGAAGGTGTCAGACACGCTTAAGCCGCTTTGTGGTGGGGCTTTTATGTGGTTTTAGAGTGCAGTACAGCGCCCTACTTTTTTTATCTCATGCGCAGTGAAGTTGTGAAACGACTTGATTCACTCCTCTTTTAGATTTTGCCCTGAACAAAAGAAACCGCACTGAATACCGAGCTATCCGGCTTCAACACACTTCATCATACATTCATAGGCTCTTGCCTTGATTTGATTCAGGGTCATCCCACTCCAAGCCTGATTCAGCAAGCCGACTTCCGCAATCGCTGAGGTCCAACATCCTGCCATACAGCGCAATATTCTGATTAAGCTTTCACGGTCAGGGGGATTCGGGCCTGTGAGCTTGGGTAACAGCACTGCATCCCAAATTTGTTGTAAGGCATCTTCAAAAATTTCAGACATGGCGTTGAGTTCATAAATTAGCGCTATGATGTCCCACACCAACCATAAGCCAAAGCCTATTGCGATGATTTTAGATACCAAGGGTTCTGGCACCAACAACCCAGCAATTACGCCAGCTAAACGCTTACCACCAATGGTCAACGCTTTCTTTTTGAATATTTTTTTGAGTTTCTTTTTGACCAGATCAATCAATTCATCTTCGAACAGTTCTCTGGCTGCATTTACAGCAATTGTGGCCATAAGATCACCTGTAGTTTAACTATCAAAAATAACTACACAAACAGAAATCTTAATTTTAGGTACCCACTCGTGCAATTACACATAGTGACGTTTTGTATATATTTATACATTTTGCTTGCCATAAGTCCATAAATAACTGAACTTTCAGGCACTGCTGTACCATTACAACTGATTTCATCGATGCTTGAAGTAAGTACCGGCTAAATCTTGGCAATGTAAAAGCCTGTACAGCTGGCTCATTAACAAACGGTGGAAACCGATAACTACAATCAGTTTCCACAAGGTTTCGTTCAGTGCTGCTGGCGAATCAGTGCTTGTTTGAGGAACAACAGGCTCAGTGCCAATACACCTAAAATAAGCAGCCATGTCCAAGGCCCGAATAACCCTGGCACTGGCACAACCACCCCTCTGCTTACAACGCTGAGGTTAGCCGACCCAACACTGGCAGCCCCACCATTCCATGGCAGGCCGTTGATGTTTGCGGTGACTTCACTGGTGGTATTGGTGTACTCATTGAAGCCGGTATTTGAAGGAATATTTACCAGTACAGTGAACTGACAAACTGCACCCGGTGCCAATACGCCGTCAGTTAGACTGATAATGCCTGTACCTGAAAGACTTGAACCAACACCACAAACACCACTCAACGGGGTATTTATGGCTACTGAAGCAGGAATAAAAGCATGCAAATCATCACTGAAACTGATGCTGTCTATCGTCATTGCTGTTGGGTTAGTCAAAGTGAACTGCATTTGAATGTCATCACCAGGATAAGTGCTGCTGGCACCAATAAATGCTTTAGCCAGGCTAAGCCCACTGGTGACTGCTAAACTTGCAGATGCAGTACCGCTGTTACCTGCGCTACTTAATAGGTCACTACTCACATTAAAAAAGGACCCGGGGTTCACAGCAGTTACGTCTGTTTGCACGACACAACTGGTGCCAGCTGCCACTTGACCGCCGGTGTAACTGACAGTTCCATTGCCTGAGCTGGCAGATAAACTGCCACCAACGCATGTGGTGCTGGCATTGGCAGGTGTCGCCACCACCAACCCAGCTGGCATGTTGTCTGTAAAATCCAGGTTGACCGCTGCCGAAGTACTGACTGCATTATCAATCATGAAAGTGAGCGTGGTGATTTGATTAACCCCGATCAAGTTAGGTGAAAAAGATTTACTGAACATGGGTGGTTGTGGGGGCGGCTCAACTTGTAGCGATGCAGTGCTGCCCAAAGACACCAACAAGCCACTATCTAGCAGGTCGCTGGTGGCATTGGTGTAGTTACCAGGCGATGCCAATGCGGGCACTAGTACAGTAACAGAAAAGTTACAACTTTCACCACTGGCCAGTTGCCCTCCACTGAAAGTCAGCAGTGATGTGCCAGAAAATTGCGACCCTATTCCACACAAATTACTTTGCGGCAGACCAATGGCTACCAAGCCAGATAAGGTCGCATTCAAGTCTGTGGTAAATGATAAGTTGGTGTTATTGATGTTACTGTTGTTAGCAATAGCAAACGACAGAACCGCAGTATCACCAGGTACAGTAGCTCCGTCAAAAGCATGGCTAAACTGCACCAGGTTAACAATTTCTAATTGGTCTGTGGCTGGTGAACCGTTTACAAAAAGGCCATTGATAAGCCCCACAACTTGACTGGTCGTGTTGGTATAAATACCCGGTTGCACGGCAGCTGGTACATTGAGTGTAACGGTAAAGGAACAACTGCCACCGGCCGCCAATGAACCACCACTAAAATCAATCACACCTGCATTAGGGTTAGCGGCTACCGTACCTCCACAGGCAGACATTGGAAGAAATGCTGCTGTTAACCCTGATAGGCTGGCATCTAAGTCATCGCTGAAGGCCAAGTTGCTGATTGGGTTGACCAAATCTAAATTGGTGAGCGTAAACTCCAGATTCACATTGTCTCCGGCTGCTACAGGGGTGTTACTGAACAGCTTACTTAACCCAATGCGTCTGGCGTTAACTGTAAGCGAATCAATAGCTGGTGGAGTCACAACAGCAGCACCTTGTGTTGCAGACAGCGATGAAGTATTGTTTTGGTAAGTGCCATCAGCAACACCGACTGGAACATCAACGACAACCTCAATAGTACAACCGCTGCCAGCATTAACTGATCCACCAGTGTAGCTAAGGAAAGTAGTGCCACTCATTGTGCCGTTACAAGTATCAACGATCGGTGGTGATTGAGCCGATAGATCAGGTGTGCCAGGTAAAACAGCGGCCAAATCATCGATGAATGATATGACTGTTGCTGCTTCTGTGGAATGAATGTTTTCAATACTGAAACGAAGGGTGCTGCTGGCACCTGGAATGACCGGGTCATCGAGGAACTCTTTACTGAACCGCAAGCCACTGATATCAAGGGTGTCAACAGCAGCATTTGACTGCGTAGAAAAGCCACCTGTCATTGCGGAGACCAAACTCGTACTGGTAGTATAACTGCCTTGACTGGCTGCAGCCGGAACTGCCAAAGTCACCGCGAAGTCACAACTGCCACCAGGGGCCAGTTGTCCACTTGAAAAAGTTAAAAACGTATCACCGGCACTGCCTGTTAGAGTTGAACCAGCTCCACAAGGTGGGTCGGGCATGACTGGTAAAGTTGCTGTCAAACCACTAAGAACTGCGCTTAGATCACTGGTAAAGCTGATGTTGGAAGCGTCATTAGCGGCTTCGGCAGAATGACTCAAGTTAAACTGTAAAATAACGCCATCACCGGGTGCCACCGGGTCATCGATAAAGTTCATTTGCAACTGAGGGCCACCTACCACACTGATGTCGTCTGTGGCCGGAGGAGATTCCCCTGCATCGCTGTTTAAAAAAGAAGTGACATTGGTGTAGGTACCGGTGTTAACTCCTGCTGGAACATCCAGTACCACATCGAAGGTACATGAATCACCCGCGGAACCTGCGGGTGTGAGCTGACCACCACTGAACTCCAATAAAGTAGGGTCAGGTGGAATAAAATTGGGCAGTGGGTCTGATACGGTTAACTCAGAGCCACTTCCACAAGGGTCGATTAACGGCGCAGGGTCCTGGCCATTTGGATCAACCAAGCTGTTGGCTGCCATGCCGGGTATGGCTCCTCCAAGGGGAAAGTTTACACCACCAATGTTATCTGAGAAGTTGATGTTGGTTAAACCTGCGTTGGGGTTGGTGTTGGTGATGGTAAAGCGCAGTGTGACTTGGCCACCACTGCCCACCGGATCATCAATAAACTCTTTGGTAAATACAGGGTCGTAATTTATGAATAATTCGTCTGATGCCGAATTTCCATTAACTGGAGCGCCATCAACCGTGCCGCTGATTGCGCTGGTGGTGTTGCTGTAATCACCCGGGACTGCGCCTGCGGGTACTGCAACGGCAATGCGTAAAGTACAACTGGCGTCGGGTGCCAACGTTCCACCACCAAAGTTCATTAATCCTGTGCCGACACCGCCGACGGTACCGCCACAGTCATTAAATACCACGCCATTAAAAATCAATCCGCTTAGGGTGGCATTTAAGTCGTCGTTAAAGGTGATGCCAGTGGCGTTAAAATTTCGATTGAAGTTATGTAGAGTAAAAGCCAGATTAAGCGTATCACCGGGTTGCACCGGATCATTTTCAAATTCTTTCACCAGGGCTAAGGCTGTACTATTCACTTCTAGGGTCGCCACAGCAAACCCGGTAGCTATAAAATCAGCAAGCAAGTCATTGGATTGGTTGTCTACTGAAGCGACTGTTTCGGCCAAAACATCCAATTCTACCTGACACGTTGCGCCAGCTGCTATGGCAGGGAATGAAATGGTGCCGTTGGCGTCAAAGGTGATTTGTTTGTTGCCGGGAAAGGCTGAAATGGTCGGATCGCCGACAACCGGATTACCACAATTTGTAAGCAGATTGGCTGGGTCGGCAATCTCTAATCCCACGGGCAAATTGTCCACAAAATCCAAATTAGGCACAGGTGAGGTATTTGAAGTATTGTCAATGGTGAAGGTCAATCGACTTCTTTGGCCAAATGAGACCACAGCTGGTGAAAAGCTTTTACTGAAACCTGGTCTATCTGCAGCTACGGTTAAATCCACAGCTTGACTGGTTGAGGAACCAGCCGAGGAAGTCAACGTAATTGCTGGATTGGTGTGGACACCAAGGGTGCTTGAAGTGATGATCACTGTGATTTCACAGGACTGATTAACACCCAACTGTGCACCACTGAAAGTTACGGTTGAGCCACCATTTGGCGCTGTTAAATTGGCGCCTAAAGTACAGCTGGATTTTGCCAAAGCCGGGGTACTGATGGCTACGCCAGCTGGAAGCGTTCCAGTAAAAGCCAAGTCAGTCACAGGAGTAGGCGTTGGGTTCTGAATGGTGAAAACTGCCATGCTGCTGCTTCCCGGACCGATGGTATCAGGCATGAATGAAACAGATAAAGTAGGTTGACCCCAAACTGCTGTGGCAGCCATCATGAGAATCAACGACAGCAAATTACGAACAGAAAAACCTGTTAACATTACACTCCCCCAAATAGTTATTATTTAATGTTAATTATTGTAACGTATTTAATCCAAATTTAAATTAAAAAATAACCAAGTCCTCATCCATAGGCTTAAAATTTGACTCTGGTTGGTACTGAAAATTCCGCACACCTCTTTCAGGTGTTCAAACCCACAATGCTGAATCTCCCACTGTAGAAAACTATGAACTTTTGGTGTTATTTTTATGGACTGCGTGGGTCTTAGGGGGTTCTGACTGGTATTTTACTTGATAAACTCAGCTTTGCGATGGTATCAATTTTTTTCACCTGGGACTTGGCTTGAAAATAAAAAGCCACCGCGCCACCAAATGCCAGTGCAAGTACCCAGGTGCTTGAATTAATAAGTTCAAAATCATCCGGTCCACCTGAAAACATCCCTATTACGTTTATATATTGTGTGATGACTGCTGGCAGTGAATCAACGGTAATAAAGTGCGTAAATACCAGTACTGTCAAGAACCAACCAACCAGTGCCGCAGAAAAAGCAATAAACCGTTCAAACAATTGATCCAAAGTTTCAACCTTGTTATCCCACGCCCGTTGAACTGAAAGCCACCTTTGGTTGTGTGCGTCCTCTAACTCCCTTAGCACCTTTTTAAATTGCGAGATTTCAAAGTCAACACCCTTTAATTTACTGCTTAACAAATCGATGTTATCTTGAATGATTTTACCGTTTTTGCTTCTTCTCGAAAATTTTCCATCATTGTTAACGGAAAGCTTCAATTCACTGCCAGCCACTTCATATTTAAGTTTTTCTGAGTAAATTTTATTCCTCAATTTGGCTGTTTTCACCAGCTGAAGTTTAAGTCCGTTGATGCTGTCTTTTTCTTTGTCAGTCAGCACAAACAATGTTGGGTCAATTTCTGGTTCTGCCAATACCTGTTGTTTAAACAGATGTAATTTCAGTGCATAAAAAACAATTAATCCAGCAATAATTAACGGCACCGCCATCAATATAAAAGTGATTAAAATCAACGCCACCAGCAATAAACCCATTAACAGGTTGTTGCTTGAGTTGTTTGATTTACTGGCCACAGTGATAAGATTTTAAAATTGATGTGAAAATGAATGGCTGCTGGATATTTAGGTTCATATTGGGGTATGTAAATGTATTAGTTTATAAAGTTAATCTTTGTGTCTGTCATACCTCTATTGCTCACTGATTCAGTGATTGATAGCAGCGCACCGGCAGATGCAGCTGTATACAGGGTATTAAAGCGTCATTTTCGCAACAACAATATACTTAATTCAAAAAGTTTTTTCAAGCTGTCTTAAGCCAAACAGGAACCACTGGCAGTACCAGAGCTGGCTTTAAAAGTGGACCCTGCTTATGTTTGCTGCGAAAACTGAATGTTCTTTATGACATCCGCGTCAACAGCTCTTAGAGTTGCTGGTGCATGGTGAAACGGCTGTCCTGTCTTTTAGCAGTACTGTCTTTTAGTCTTCATGTCATTTAAGTTCCAGCCTGAATGACAGAATCCGCTGTCATCTTGAGCGCAGCGGAGCGCAGTCGAAAGATCTTGGTTGGGTTGGGGATTGCGTTGGCATTGGGAGATTGCCACAGTCGCTTCGCTCCTTCGCAATGAACTGTGCTTGTAGTCAACTACTTTTAAGCGTAACTTGCCGAATATTCGACATTATTGACCGCAACAGCAAATGCTTGTCTCAATAACTTATGTGCGATGGCAATATTGATAACCTTTGCAGGTTTACCTTTTTCTTTCATTCTTGTGTTTAATGCTTTGCAGCTTGGATTACATGTTTTTGCAGTCCAACTACAAATATACAGTAGCTGCCTTATTCGTCCGTTGCCCATTTTTGCAATATGCCCTTTGCCTTTAACAGATGTTCCTGAATCATGGTTAGTGGGGCTAACTCCGACGTAGGCCGTTAAGCTTTTATGGCTTCAAAACGACTAAATCCACCAGTGACGATGATTAGCTCCAATGCTGTTTTCGGACCAATTGAAGGGATTGCTATCAGCCGACTCTAAAGGTCAGCAAAATGCTTTTTTACAATCACTTCTAAATGCGCTTCACAATCCTTTATTTGTTGATTCAGAGACTGAAGCTGCTTGTCCATTTGTTTCTTAACAAAAGCGCTTTTTTGCGCTTGATGATTATGAGCTTCTTGTCTATTGTACAATCTAGTCCGTTCTTGAATTTGATCATTAAGCCACCCATGTGCTTGTTTTAATTCATTAA
>CANNAM010000035.1 GCA_947502595.1 uncultured Marinicella sp.
GTTTCGTGATAGAATTTGAAGATCGCTTAAGCGATTATATTTGAGATGGCAGATACACAGAATTATTTACAGGGTCCATTTCTCAGCTGTAAATAACTCATAAGTTGAAACTGAGAGACCCATAAGCTGAAATTAACTTCTTATACTAACTCATAAGTTGAAATTAAATTAATATTTAGAATCAGCAACTTATGTTGTTTTATGTTCTTTAATCAAATTATAAAACGTTTTATCCTCTAGGTTATCTGTTTAAATTGGATTCATATCTCTCGGTTTTCCTTCGATTAGTTGCTGATATGCCTCTGGAAATGCATAAGCTCCAATTCTTCCCTTATTAAGTGACACATTAGGCCAAGGAATACCTGTTGAGTTTTCTTTGACGAAACTATACAAATGCTTCCACCATTTTACAGATGCTTTTGAAGCAGGTTTTCCTATACATCTGTAATAGTTTCCTACCCAACTAAACCCAGACCGACCAATTGAATTTGGATGTTCTTTTCCTATCAGTCTAATGTCAAAACTAACTGGTTCAGGGAGGTTGGCTCCAAACCAGGGTGTTTCGGCATTCGTATGATCTAGCGTTTGCTCCCAACCCTTGATTGGATTCCTAATCTTCTTGTCTCTTTTATCCAGTGATCCCGATGGTATGTATAATGGCTTTGACTTTCTGTGCCAGAGTGAGTAACTGTTTTGGCTAAATTGATCAATGCGATCTACAGCTTGCCATTTATAAACGTATTCGTTTTGTTCAGCCTTAATTATCCAAAAAATATCGCTTTCATCATTAAGCCAGTTGCGAATAATTTCGGTATCACTTTGGGTTAAATATAAAATTATTCCGTACATTTTTAAACCTTTACATTTAGTTAATATAATTCTTCAATGAGGGGAGGGTGAGAAACAACTCACCCTCTTATAATTTTACAATAAACTTAACTAATCAATTTCTTATAAAGCAATGACGCAATCAATGATATTGCTAAATATGGGTCAGGACTAGGATGATCAATTGAAGTGTTATTGGGCTCACCTAATATTGAAGATTTCCCGATTGTTAGCTGAGCCTGTTCAAACCCACTTTCAAAGATCAGATCGTCAACTTCACACGTCGCTGGTTGATCAAGACACAGGTCTTCAAATGAAATGGTTGTACCATCATCAAATATAAATTCTGAAATAACTTCACCTTCAGCACTATTTGCGATATAGATTGAGGAAATGATGGTATCTTCATTGTGGCCATATTGAATCTCTAGGTCACCATTATCAAGATCATTAATCAATGTAATGTCATCTGCATCCAGTCCTCCGAGGAATTGAATGGAGTTTCCTCCTGCGTCATTGGTATCTACAATAGTAGTTCTTGGCATTTCACCAGGCTCAGGATCATCTTGATATCTGAACGCGTAGGTATCAGAACCAAGCCCTCCTTGTAAGGTGTCAGCGCCACGGTCTCCTTGAATAAAATCATCACCATCATTACCATTCAAGGTGTCATTGCCGTTACCGCCACGCAATAGATCGTTACCATCTCCTCCATTAAGGGTATCAGTACCATCACCTGCTGCAAGAAAGTCATCATTAGCGCCCCCATTGAGTTGATCATCTCCAGTGGCTCCAAATAGGCGATCATTACCAGCATCACCATTTAAAGTGTCATTATCAGCACCACCATCTAGCATGTCATTACCAGCACCGCCAGTAAGAACGTCATTTCCTTCATATCCTAAAGCCGCATCATTTCCTGCGAGCATATCAAGATTTTGAACCAGCGCATCACCTTCGTACCAATCATCAAACGCAGTGATTTCATTACTGCTGCCTCTATTTACTTTAGCAACGCTATCCAGGTCTCCATAAGTGAGTACACGACCATCAAAAAATTCATATTCTTCAATTACAGCCCCACCTGCACCTCCTGTGACTAATAAGGCATCATTGGGAGAGTATTGCACTAAGAGGTCGCCACCTTGATCGATGAATTCAATACGATTGGCAAAAACGAGTTCATCAAATTTTATTCGGTCTGTACCACCTGAATCACTGATAACATCTGGACTATCAACAGGGGAGTTGTTTAAAACTGCAATGTAAACATCATCATCTCCTCCGCCATTTAGCTGGTCTAAACCAGGCGAAGAAAATAGTATATCGTTTCCAGCTTCTCCATTCAGAATATCATCGCCGATACCGCCATTGAGAACGTCATTATCATCACCAGCATTCAAGGTGTCATCACCTTCTCCACCACGAAGGTTATCATTTCCAAGGCCGCCAGTGAGGATGTCATTGCCTGCATTACCGTCAATCACGTCATTTCCGTCATCACCCATCAATACGGTTTCATCTCCAGCTCCTCCTGATAAGTAGTCATCACCACCGAGACCGTGTAGTTCATCAACACCATCACCACCATAGAGGTTGTCATCCCCAGAGGGCTCGCCTGCATCATCACCAAACAGCATATCATCTTCAGCGCCACCATAGAGTACGTCATTACCCTGGTTACCAAAAAGCATATCTTCTCCTGGACCACCATACAAAGTATCATTTCCATATGCTAAACCAGCTGGCATTGCAATTAAGTCATCACCATACATGAGGTCATCATCTGCCTCGCCATGCAGGGTATCAGACCCTGGCCCACCACTGACCCAATCTGGACCTGGTCCAGCAAATACTACGTCGTCATATGAGTCAGCAGGTTGGTCCTGAACACGATCTTTTGCAAATGGGCTGGTCAAAACGGGTGTAATGATAAAGTCACCTCCACCAGAGATGGATGTTGAGTAATCAAATGCATCGGGGTCAGTGACCAATGCGAAATTTATTCCTGTGGTATCCCAATCGGTACCATTCCACTGATGTTCTTCTGCACCTCCTGCAACAATTGGAGTTATTGTTTGTGTGGGTCCATAAATACTGTATTCGCCATCAGCCAAGATAACATCAAAACCCCCGCCAGCATAAACTAAATCTGCACCTGCACCCATAGTGATGAAATCTTGGTTGCCGGTTCCGTAGGCAACATCGTTACCTTCATCTGCTGAAATCCAGTCACCTTGGTCAGATGTGTTAGTTGCATTAATATCTTCACCTTCAAGGCCAGCGAGGATCATATCATCACCGACACCTGTGGCTATCAAGTCATTGCCAGGGCCGCCAACTACTGTATCCTTATCATTGGGACCATTAAGGGGGTTATTAGAACCCAATCCCGCTAATATATAATCATTACCTTCTTCTCCGTAAATAGTATCGTTACCTCCACCTGCAAGTACTCGATCAGAAAAGCCACCATCATCCCCCAATAAAATAACATCATCTCCGTTACCAGAATTAACGAGATCATAGAGATTCCCACTGTCAAAATAATCATTTTCAGCGGAACCGCTTGAATAATAGTCACGAACCCCTATTGCTGCATCATCAATTGGTGCTGTGTTGTCAATTGGAGGTAAAGAGTCATTACTGTTACTTAATTCGATACCCAAATCTCCACTATCAAAACCTACAATTACTACAACTGCATCTGAGTTTGTAGTATCGTTAACAGTAAGTTGAGTTCCTTGAAATGTTTGCACCTGTTGATATCTAAATTGGCCGTCTACACTTTCCCAAACACTACCACCAATTCGGTCACCACCTATTAAAATCTCACCATTTAGCTGAACAGAACCTTGACCATCAGAATCAAATATTATGTCGCGACCATCATTCACAATATAATTGTCAGCACCTATACCACCTGAGAGATAGTCGTCGCCCAACCCTCCATTTAAAGTATCCGCCCCATCAAGCCCATATAAGCTATCATCTTTTACTCCTCCTGTAGCTGTATCAGCACCAGCAGAACCAAATTGAATTTCAACAGCTGATGCTGGAGAAATTGGCCTGAAACTACTGGCCACTTGTAAAGTTGTTCCAAACTCCAGATCAGTAAAAATATAAGTGTCATCAAACTCAGGACTTTGCACAAACCCACCTTGATTAAGTAACACACCGTTTTGTTGAAATACGGCATCATAGGTAAGCCTGGCTTTTGTCATTTGACCTCTATCAATCCAGTACTGTGAAGAGACTGTTATGTTAGGGCTAATACCATTAGGGACTTTGAAAATTGATAAACCTTGTAATGATTTTTGAGCAGTAGTGTCACAAGGTTGAGTATTAGCATTACACAACTGAGCTTCTAAAACTAAATCATCCACTCTATGTGCTGTGGCTTCTATAAGTTGGTTTTGATTTCCAGGACCACCAAAGAGTGCTCTTGCATTTGATTTGAAATATTCTTCAAAATCTTCAGGTTCCTCATTGAGAGATGGGTTTGAAAACTCGCCGCTGGCTGCATCTTTTAACTGATGAATAACACTGTGATCACCATATAAAAGTACAGGTTGAAAGGCATCTTCTGCAACTTGATCGTTTACTGCTGCATTAACAGTTGGATAGCAACGCCCAGATAATTGACATGTTTCTAAAAATACTGCTAAATCATTTTTAAACCCTATCAAAGCTTCAACACTTTTGAGGGTTGCCCCAGATTCACCAATTGCTTCAGATACTCCATTATTATATGCATTGTATGCATAAACCACATTTCTCCAGTCGTCCATCGTATCAGCAACAAGATTTGAATTACCAGTTGAAATAAGCTTACCAGTTTGATCAACTGCACCACTTGGGTTGTCAGAATTGTCGAATGATGAAAACAACATAGTTCCAGACCAAGCGGCATTTTGACCAGTCTGAGGGTTTAAGTCTTGAGAATTTATTGTGTCGTTGGCTATGAAGTCAAATAAAATTTGTCCAACCCCCTCAGCATCATTATTGGCAATTTCATTAATACTTTGTAATGTCCAGCCGTTTACATTGACTAGATCATCATGAGCATTTCTTGCTACTTGATTGGATGCATCTTGCACTTCGGAAACTGTTGTTAAACTTTCAAAATCAGTAAATCTTCTGTCGTAATGTAATTCGGCCTGAACTTGTGTATATTCTCTGATTAATGTTGAAAAAACACCTTCTCCTGAATTTACCTTTGCTGCTCCTTCAAACCATATTCTCACTGGCAGAACATCAAGGTCTTGATCTGGACTACCAGTCCCAGTATCCGTTGATAGTATAGTTGCTATTTCGTTGTAAAAACCTTGATGATCTCCAGCTTCACCTGAATTTTGTGGCCCATCATCATATTCATCAGTTATGTCATTTTGCTGTTGAGTTGTGAAAGTATAAGATCCCATTTTTATCTCCCTGGTTGCGTGTAAATTTAACTTGGTGCTTTTATGATGGCTTTTTGTAAACCCTCATTTAAAATTTGATAAATCTCAAGAAACCTTGAGGCATATTTTGATTTCATACGAATGATTGAAACTTTAATATCATTAGTAAGTCTCCAATGAAGACCACATTGGGATTTGTTCCCAATGTCGTTAAAAGATTGAAACAAATGTGTGGCCTCAAAATCCCCATACTTGTCGCAAATCATATGAGGAAATTGACCAATATCAGGATTTATACCTTTCTTGAATACAATAATAAAATTTTTTTCAATATAAACATCAAGGCCATTTATTTCGATTTTATTTTCGCTTTTTTTAATTCGGTTTTTTATTTGATCGAAATTTACAAAATCTCCATCTGAATGTAATTTCATGAAAAATGACTCCTTGCTATCTGCAGAGGAAAGTTTACCGTCAGGCCATATGTTCTTTGATTGATCGTCAAGTACAGCAGATAAGAATAGGGAGTAATTTTGTTTAATGATTGAATCATCCTTGGCGAACTCAACTGAGTAGCTTCCTCTCTGATTCACTGTGCATGGATATTGCAAAACGTACCCAGCAAATTTTGTGGTGATTAAGTCTTTAGGAGACTTAGTAATGCCATCACAGTCTTCCTCATTTGAATCTGGAAACGGCGATCCTATTTTCCTTGTATCATCACCTTTCTCTTTTGTAGTAGTTTGATAAGTTCTGATTAGATCGTTAAGTTTGGAACGATCACTTTTATCTTTATATTCATCCAAATTACTTGGCTGCAAAGATGAGATATCAGAGCTAGAATTAAACATAATTAGCAACACAACAAATATAGTTGCTATCGAAAATGTTAGTATTTTTGTTTTATATTTCAATTTTAAGAGTGGTGCTTTGTTACATTAAATTCGATTCACCAAAATCCATCTATCAATGTGTAATATAGTACATTAGGCGTCATTACTTTTTGATTATGAATAAGTTTCATTTCTGTTAAAAAATACAAAATCCTTTGATAAAAGATTAAGTGATTTAAATAGTTTCCTTAAAATTAAATTTTACCACGAGTGAAAATTTATCATTAGTTAATCTAATCCACTTAAACATTACATTTGATTCAATTCTTCCAAAATGACCATTTTGGATTCTTTTCTATTCCAGTATTATCATTATGGAGATTGCTGTAGCTTGTCGGGAATCTGAGGATGTGGTCTAATGATTTTAGATATTTAGCCACCATTTAGTAAAATCTTGGCTATTGGTATCTAAACTATATTTTATGAAGAAACCCAAATGACTGTTCCTTACATCAATAAAAAAGACAACCTCATATTATTTGATAGCGTGTGCAAACTATGTCACGGATGGAGTCGTTTTATTATCAAATATGACCGAAACCATGTATTCAAATTGGCCACAGTGCAATCTGAACAGGGACAAGCTATTCTTGAGCACTTTGACATGCCCACCAGCTATTTTGATACGATGTTGTATGTCGAAAACAACCGAGCTTATGAAAAAAGTACGGCTTTTTTAAAAGTGGTTAACAAACTGCCTTATCCTTTCAAACTCTTACAGGTGTTTTATCTGATTCCCAGATTCATTCGTGACTGGTTTTATGACAGGATTGCGTTGAATCGCTATAAACTGTTTGGCAAATACGATAACTGTCTTCTCCCCACTGCCGATCATAATAATAGGTTTCTCTGAGATGAACTCGGCTCTGTATCTCAGGAAATTAAATCAGGTTAACTTTTTAGCTCGACTGGCTTTGGCATTTGTGTTTTTCTATCATGGATTGATACCTAAAATACTCTTTCCATGTGATGTTGAATTTATGTTGGTCAAATTACATGGTTTACCCATAAATGCATTATTGTTTTCTCAGATTGGGGGTGCTCTAGAAATTGTGTTGGCAGCTCTTATTATTCTGATGAGATATAGTTTGTGGCCGGTTTATATTGCCATGTTTATGCTGGTTTTTCTTTTAATTGATGTGGCCATCATAATGCCTCAATTGTTGGTAGAAGCTTTTAATCCAGTGAGTACCAATACAGCAGGTTTAGTCCTTGGGTTGATCGTTGTAATTTCTCAGTTGCCTAAAGAGAACAACAACTAATGTTACAGTTAATTTTGTTGGCCATTGCCAAATTATCGACAGGGTTTTCGATATTCTATGCTTTGATTGTAGTGTTGACGCGAGTAGGGGTAGTTGAATACAGGCAAAATCAATTGGCCGGAACCATGGGTTTAGTATTGATGACAAGCCTACTTGCATTGCAGGTGTCACACTTTGTGTTTTTGGACTCAGGAATCAAATTTGTCTACAGCCAATATTACATTAGTTTGTTAGCAGTTGTTGCCCCTACATTTTATTTTTTCAGCAGGCCTGTTTTGATGGCTGACTATTCTTTCAGTCCTGTTCAATTATTGCATTACAGCCCTGTTTTTTTATTGTACTTCCTACCATATGGCACCGGATTCATGACCGCATTTTTCATCGGGATAGGTTACTTAATTTGGTTGGTTAGGGCCATTATGGCATTGGCTCAACATCGTGAAAAATTCAAACATGAACTGTATGTATTATTAGCAGTTTTTGTTATTGCTTTTGTAGCAGCTCTGCTAGGACTGTTTAAAGTTTGGCTAGGTAGTGAGGTGTTTTTTTCACTACACGCCATAGCAATTGGCATGGCGTTCTTCTTGGTTGCCATTGCTTTGAATCATTCACCTGGTTTATCTAAACAGGTATCTGAGGCAGCAAAACATACCTACGCAGTCACAACTTTATCTAATTTAAACCTTGAAACCAAGATTAAAGAATTAGAGCTATTGATGAACGAAAAACACTTATACCGGGAAAGTGACCTTGACTTGCAAACAGTTGCCTCAAAACTGGAAATGACGGGGCATCAATTATCTGAGTTAATTAATACCCAACTTAGCATGAGTTTTTCTAGTTTCCTGAGGGTTCAAAGGGTAGAGGCAGCTAAAGTGATGTTGGTTAATGAGCCAAGTTCTTCAGTTTTGTCCATTGGCATGGCAGTGGGGTTTGCTTCTCAGTCTAATTTTTATGATGCTTTCAGCCGGTAATCCCCCCGAAAAATAGCTGACGTCAAAAGTAGAATTTTCTTATAATTAGTTTTAAGGAGAATTTTATGAAA
>CANNAM010000036.1 GCA_947502595.1 uncultured Marinicella sp.
GTCGAAAGATCTTGGTTGGGTTGGGGATTGCGTTGGCATTGGGAGATTGCCACAGTCGCTTCGCTCCTTCGCAATGACATGTTTTTTTATTTAGGATTGCGCTTGCTTTAGGATATTGCCACAGTCGCTTCGCTCCTTCGCAATGACATGTTTTTTTTAGTTTTAATCTGAATGACAGTATTCCCTGTCATCTTGAGCGCAGCGGAGCGCAGTCGAAAGATCTTGGTTTGGTTTGGGGATTGCGTTGGCTTTGGGAGGTTCCACGCGTCGCTTAGGCTCCACTCTGAATGACAGTTGTTTTTTAGCCTCATCCTGAATGACAGAATCCGCTGTCATCTTGAGCGGAGCGGAGCGCAGTCGAAAGATCTCGGTTGGGTTGGGGATTGCGTTGGCGTTGCGAGATTGCCACAGTCGCTTCGCTCCTTCGCAATGACATGATTTTTTTGTGATTTTGTTGTTTAGAGGTTTAATTATTGTTAAAGGTGATTGATAATATTTAGGTTCATTTTAAATTCAGGGGAAAGGTATGAAAAATATTTTGGGGTTAGTTTTGTGTTTAATTTGCGGTGTTGTTTCTGCTGGTGGTACTTTGAATTTGGTGGTGAACAGTACTTTGGATGAACCAGATGCGGTAATAAATGCCCAATGTGATACGATTGGAATGGGTGGTGGGCTTTGTACTTTACGGGCTGCTTTGATGGAAGCCAATCAAAATTTCGGTGGCACCACTTACATATCTTTTAACATCAGTGATCCGGGTTGTAGCAACGCTGTTTGTGTGATTCAGGTTGACCAGTCTAATCTGGGGCATTTACCTGATATCGTGACACAAGTAATTATCGATGGTTCTACGCAGCCGGGTAATTCTGATGTATGTAATCTGGCTCCTGCTGACAGACCTGATTATAAAATTGTGTTACAAGGTCAATCTTCTGACATTGGGCTTCGATTAACAGCTGGTTCTGATGGCTCAGTGATTCGCGGCTTGAATATTCGCAATTTCTTTAACAATGTGGTTATTTACCAAAGTCATGATAACCGCCTTGAATGTAATTTTATTGGTACAGATGAAACAGGTATAGCCAGCTCGGGAAATAATCCAGCCAATGGCATCCTGTTCGGTTGTGACAGTTCTGGTAATGTCATTGGTGGCAGTGATTCTGCTGATGGTAATTTGATTTCGGCACAAGCTGGTGATGGGATACAATTTTATGCAGGTTTTAGCTGCGCTCCTGGTGGTCAATTTCCTCATCACAATGCAATTTTAGGTAATTATATTGGCACCATGAAAGATGGTGTGACGCCTTTGGGTAGTGTCTATTCTGGCATTTCATTTTTTGGTGGTGCCGCCCATGATAATTTCATTGGTTCGCTGCAAGATGGCAGCACCATTCTTGGTAATGTGATTGGAAATCATGAGTCAGGGGTTTATATAGCGGATGGCACCAACAATACCCTGATTGTCGGCAATTACATTGGCACGGACGATACAGGCTCTGTAGATTTGGGCAATATTTTTGGTGGTGTGGACATCATCAATGGTTATGACAATCAGGTCGGCGGTGTGTTGTCTGGTGAAGCTAATTTGATTGCTTACAATTCCGAAGGTGTGTTCGTTACTGATGTGAGTTCTTACAGTAACCGTCTCCAAGGTAATGATTATTTTAATAATTTGACAATGGCGATTGATCTGATTGCTGATGGTGGTATTGAACCTGATGGCTTAAACCCGAATGATGTCGATGATGCTGATGTTGGGGCTAATTTTTTAATGAATCATCCAGTGATTACTGCCGCCAGTTTTATCGACTTTTCTGGTGATTTATACAGTGAAGTTGAGTTTTCTGTGGATGCCAGTGTGGCCAATGTAACTTACCCTTTAGAGATTGATGCTTATTTCAATGATGAGCCTGGCGTGAATAATAAAGCCGTGTTTATCGATTCACAAACCTATGTGTTTCCACAACAGTCAACTGCGATGGTGTTTGATTTACCTGATGGGGTGACCGGAGGTGAACTGCGATTAATGGCTACCGATGCCAGCGGCAACAGTTCAGAGCTTTCACCACCCATCATTGTGGGTATTATTGACCTTATTTTTGAGAATGGCTTTGAGTGATTGATTTGTTTTTGTCTAACGCTTCGGAAAGCTGCTGAGTAGCTTGACCCGCCGAGCCGGTTGGTGAGCGAAGCGAATCAGAGGCGAAGAGCGCGAGGTAAAATGCTATGTCTGCCGTGGTCGCTTTCAAATTAGTCTGGAACAAATTTGAATGAAGACCCAAAGACATTCCTTATTATGGTGGATTGATGGCTTGGTTGATTTTGGTTAGTAAGGCTTGTTCTTCGGGGCCCCACAGTTCGGGGGCTTGTTGTTTGCAGGCGGTGATGGTGGCCAGGGCGTCGATGTTGTTTTTGAGCATCAGTTCGGCGGTGGCTTTTAGTCTCAGATAAGGTATGGCGAAGGGTTGGTGTGGTGCTGATTGTGTCAAGGTATTGAGTGCCAGTTGGGGCTTTTCTTGGCTGAGGTAGTACTGGGCTAAGTGGTTGTTGGCGGTTATCAGTGATTCATAATCTTCTAATTCCAAGGCCAATGTTCTGGCGGCGATTAAGGTTTCTATGGCTTGATTGTGTTGGCCGGTGAGCCATTGGTAGCGGCCGAGAAAGACATTGAGTGCCGCTTGCATGAGTTTTTCGTCGGTGTGGATGATGTGGTTTTGTACGGCCGTTATTTTATCTGCGACGTCAGCTGTGAGGTTCCGGTCCAACAATAGACTTATCTGGAACAGTTGGGCTTTGGCGATGCGTCTCTCGTCTTTAATTTTTTGTGCCAGTTGTTGGTAGCTGTTTAACCACCGTTCGGCCAGCTGCCAATTTCGTTGGATTCTGGACATTTCAAAATACGCTTGATAAGCGGCCAGTTGCATGCCAGCATAATCCAATTCACTGCCGATGGCTAATAGCTCACTGGTCAGCTGCCATGCTTCATTGTGTTTGCCTTGTCGCATCAGCGCATAGATTAACTCATTCAACACAGCGCCCTGCCCTAATTTATGACCCACGGACTGGGTCACAGTTAACGCTTGGCGCAGATATTGTTCAGCCAATGGGTATTGGGCTTTTTGGTTGGCGATGCGGGCCAATACAGAATAAGTTCTGGCTGTACCAATGGCATCCTGGTTTGATTCGAATAATTTTAATGCCTGCTCAGATTCGAATTGAGCACCACTGACATCACCTTGTTTCTGTAACAAACTGGCTTTTTCGGCCCTGACATCAGCCAACAAGGCCACATCTTCAGACATCAGCTCGTCTTCAATAAATGCATCATATATGGCCAACGCAGCACTGGGTTGGTTTAAATACTGCAGAACTGCCGCATAATCGTACCGCACACGCTGCCAGATATCCGCTGGCGCAGTCAGTTGTTTGGCGGTCAGCTGTGTATAAATTTGAGCCGCTTGGCGGTATTCGCCTCTGACTTTATAGATGCGCATCTTTAACGTCGCTGCGGCCACTTCGATGGCTTCCGGGATGTTAAGTTGGGTCAGTGTGTCTAATACCGTGATGGCGGTGTCGTATTGGCCCAGTTGATCTAAGGTTTCGGCCAGTTTCAATCGTGCCAAATGGAAACCGGGTTGTTCATCGATGGCTAGGCTGAATTGTTTGTGGGCTTTTTGTAATTGGTTGTTGTTGAGGCTTTTTAATCCACGAACATACAAGGCCATCACATGTTTATCATCCGGCAATAAGCCTTGAATAGTGGCATGGGTTAAATTTAACTTTGAAACCAGTATGTCGGTGCTTTTTTTAATCAAGGTCTGAAAATCGTCGGCTTCGACAGTGGTTTGAATCAAGGTTTGTTGGTTTTGAGTCACTTCTATTAACCATGCCATTTGGCGATTTTCTAAGGGCTTGATTTTTATCAGAGTTAAATCCGGAATGAGTTTTTGTTGGTTTTTAACAAAATCATCTGCCAGCACAAACATCGGTTTGTCATCGGTGCTAAGGATGGATGAATTACTGGAAAAAGTCAGCAGTTGTTGCAGAAACTGACTGGCTGATTTAATTTCCCAGTCTGCTTCATTTGCATCCAGCTGTAGCAATATAGCTGAGGATTTTTGTTCGGTCTCTTTGGGCGCGTTAGCCATCAGATAAACCACTGCTGACACAATAAGCACTGATGTGAAGAACAATAACAGTATGCTTAACCAAGATTTATTGAGGGGTTTGCTTGCTTCGGCAGGCGCTTCGGGTTTTTGTTGTTCAACGGCAACAACCCACTTGATGCCTTGGGCATAGATGGAATCGACGAATAACTCATCGCTGTGTAACTGCAGTGCTTTTCGGAGTTTTAAAACGGTTTGGTCAATGGTGTTACCGCTGACCACTCGGCCCTGCCAAACTTGAGTCAGCAGTTCATCTTTACTGTGAACTTGTTGTGGGTGCTGCAATAAAAACAGCAACAAATCATAGGTTTTATTGGTCAGCTCAATATGCTGGTCGTTAAACTTCAGTTCTTTACTTGTGGTGTTAAGTTCAAAACCAGAAAAATAATACAAATTATTCAGCCCAATCAAAAAGACTATTTTTCACGATTTGTTGAATTTATACAAGTGCAAAAAAACCGCAATTAAGTGATGGGCTGATTTTGTCAGCGGCTGAACAAGGTCAACTCATAAATTTTGCTGAACCCTCAGCTAAAGACTGAGGGTTTTATGTCAATGGTTAATTCTTCAATTAAGATTGGGTTAACCTTCAAAATTGTTTTTAAAGATCACATCATCGCTGTTGCGCATCTCCACAGCACCGATGTCACAAGCTTGACCTTGTGGCCTCAGTACACCCCTCTGATCATAATTTGGACATGCTTGAACCAACAAAGCATCCACTGCTGAACCCATTAGTCCGGGCAAGGCTGTGAGGGTGAATCCGCCGTTGTTGCTCAATTGACTCATCATGGGGTCTTCGTTAATGATGTTGATACAGCTGTACTCAACGTCATCTCCGGGTGAGCAACCCGCGTCAATCACACTGTCGGTAAATTCACCTTTGACATCATCACTGAAGACCAATTGAAAGTCAATTCGAGCAGAATTAGCCCATATGATTGAATTTCTAACCGTGAAATACGACGGTCTCTCATTGCTTGTTACAATCGCAAATAAGCCGCCATTCTGGTGACTGTAGTTTTCATAAAAAGTGACATGACTGAACAAGGGACTGCTGTTACCGCTGAAAGAGCGGCTCGACATCACCGCACCGGAATTTCCGGAGTAGTTAGCATAAAATGTTACGTTTTCAAATACTGGGCTGCTGGTTCCATTGCTGGCCTGACTGTAGAAAGCACCACCTGATACATCGGCCGTGTTATTTGCAAACGTCGAATTCAAAACAACCGGATTACTGATGCCACCAAAATCACCATCGCTGTAGAAAGCACCACCGTTTTTTGCCGTGTTTTCTATAAAGTTAATGTTATTCAATACAGGGCTGCACTCATTACCGGTGCCCAAGCCATTACAATACAGTCCACTGCCGTTGATGTTGTTATCAACGCCGTAACCATGGGTGATGGTAAAACCATCAATGACCGTGCTGGCGGTGATGTTGCCGTTAACGGAACTGCCATCTATATACAGCACCTGTTCACTGTTGTCTTCGTGGCTGGATGGATCGCCGATATTGCCTGATAAGGTACTTGGGTTCAGTCCTGCAACGCGTTGTCCCAAGGCGGTTTCATCACCGGCAAACCCACCGTATAATTGTAAGGTTCTGCTGATCTCAAATCGGATGGTTCTGTCGTTGTCATCGGTTGGGTAATAGGTACCTGATTTGACCCAAATTTCAGTACAACTGAAGTCAGCCAATGCCGTGCTTAAATCAGTTGATGAGGACCATGAAGCGCCGTTGCCAGTGCCGGTCTCGCTCACATAGCATACTGATTCACCTGCATGAACCCAGCCCCAGCATCCCATAAATAGGACCAGCAAGGTCCATTTATTGAATAAAGTTTTATTTTTATAATTTGTTCGCATTGTCTTCTCGTAATTGGTTGTGTTGATAAGAATGATGCGCTGGTTTGTTTATTGATCTTGTCTAAACCGGCGCCTTTTATAAGTAAGGAACCTTTAAGCCGTAAGCTGAATTTAATCATCTTCGGCGGTAAAACCATTTTTAAAAATCACTTCATCACTGATTTTCATCTCAACAGCACCTAAATCACAGGCCTCGCCTTGAGGTCTCACCATACCGCGTTGATCGCTGTCCGGACATTCAGCCACTATTCCGACACCAATCGCTGAAGCGACCGGATGAGGCAGTAAGGTCAAGGTAAACCCGCCGTTGTTTTTGAACAGTCCCATTTTGGGGTCAGCAGTGATGGTGTCGGTACAGGTATATTTAACTCCTACGTATGTTGGACACTCGACATCTATGGCCGTGTTAAGGAACTCTCCTCTGGAGCTAACGTTTACAACCAAGGGATGTTCAATGACAGCGGTGTTGGCCCAAACGATTGAATTAATTACTGTGAAATAACTGGGCCTGCTGGTGGTCGATGCGATGGCAAAGAGGCCACCTCGTTGTTCACTGCTGTTACCATAAAATGTGACATGAATAAAAGTTGGGCTGCTGTCACCGTTAAATGAACCAGCATACATAACACCACCAGCCACTTCTGCGTGATTGGCATAGAAAGTAACATTCTCAAATAACGGGCTACTGGTACCGGTATTGGCTTGGTTATAAAAAGCACCGCCACTGTAAGAAGCTGTGTTGTAGGCAAAGGTTGAATTTTGTACCAGCGGACTGCTTTCACCACCATTGTTGCCATCATTGTACAAAGCACCACCGCCGTAAGCGGCATTATTAAAAAAGTTGATGTTGTTTAGTTTGGGGCTACAGACACTGCCTGCCCCGTTACCATTACAATAAATACCGCCACCGTGTGTGTTGGTGCTGTAACCATCTCTGATGGTGAATCCGTCTATTTTTGAAGCGGATGTGATGATGCCATTTGATGTGCTGCCATCGATATAAAGCACATGTTCACTGTTGTCATCTATTTCATCCGGATCACCAATGTTGCCAGATAAGATACTTGGATATTGTCCTGGTATGCGTTGCGCTATTGTCGTTTCATCACCTAAAAAACCACCGTATATACTTAACGGCCTGTCAATCAGAAAACTGAAGGTGTCACCAACAATTTCACTGGGATAATAAATACCCGATTGAACCCAAATTTCATTACAGTTTATGTCTGATAAAGCAGTCGTTAAATCTGTTGTTGTTGACCATGATAATCCGTCACCACTGCCCTGTTCGCTCACATAACAAATTGAATTTTGAGCTTGTGCATTATTTATAAAAAATACCACCATAAAAATAAAGTAGATGGTTAATAGCTTATGTGTATAAACAGCGCTGTTGTTGTGGTTTTCTTTTTGCATTTCATCCTCGTCAATTAATATTTGAATGGCAGTGAATATTCTAGGAAATACATTGATTTTAAATATTTATCAAACATGAAAAGATGATGAATACATCTTTGCAAATATTTATTTCAAGCCAATTTAGGTGGTTTCATTGAGCTATCGGGGTGATTCCAAGACGATTTCTAAGTTACAAGTATGAAGTGTTGTTCTTGAAATGATTTTTGGCGTTTGCAAGATTAAAGTGGTGGTGTGAACATTTTTTAATTTATCTGCGGGGCTTCCTTAAGGCAGCACAAGGCAGCAGTTCGCTCCAGACAACTTGCTGCCTTCCCTACATCCATGTGGCTCGACGACGGTGTAATAAATCATTACATGTATCGCGTTGGCTTTAGGAGATTGCCACAGTCGCTTCGCTCCTTCGCAATGACATGTTTCTTTATTTAGGATTGTGCTTACTTTGGGAGATTGCCACAGTCGCTTCGCTCCTTCGCAATGACATGTTTCTTTATTTAGGATTGTGCTTACTTTGGGAGATTGCCACAGTCGCTTCGCTCCTTCGCAATGACATGTTTCTTTTGAGGTCAGGCATCACACAGGACTGTCATCTTGAGCGCAGCGGAGCGCAGTCGAAAGATCTCGGTTGGGTTAGGGATTGCATTGGCGTTGGGAGATTGCCACAGTCGCTTCGCTCCTTCGCAATGACATGTTTTTTTTGAGGTCAGGAATCACACAGGACTGTCATCTTGAGCGCAGCGGAGCGCAGTCGAAAGATCTCGGTTGGGTTAGGGATTGCGTTGGCGTTGGGAGATTGCCACAGTCGCTTCGCTCCTTCGCAATGAACTGTGCTTGTAGTCAACTACTTTTAAGCGTAACTTGC
>CANNAM010000037.1 GCA_947502595.1 uncultured Marinicella sp.
TCGTCTTTATACATAATCTACCTACTTTAACTTAATTGGTTAAAAATAGGCAGATACACAGATTGGTTTACAGTCTCTGTCTGGGAGTAGTGGGGTGATATTTCTTAATGGCTTTGAGGGGTGAATGATTTGTCTCGTTTTGGCTACTTAACGCGCTGAAATATTTAATCTATTCTTAGTTATTAAAAACCAGCATATTTCGATAGTTTTGCAATATCTTTAATTAGCTTTTCAAATGATTCTTTATTCCAATATCTTAGATGCATATAACCATGAGCAACACTGTTTCTATTATCTCCTTGATCATCAGATTGAGAGAGAGAAAAATAAGATTTAATTTCATTTAAGACCCTTATGAAACCCTGATTATTAGGTTTGTTTTCCTCAATTGCTAAATTTATTAGTCGAATTCCAACTTTTCGATATTTTTTAATATCTCCATGCTCATCTAGCGACTCGATACCATATTCACTAGTTGTTGATCTAATTAATTCCTCTAAATATGTATACGCAAATGGTGTTAACACTGAATAAGAATTTGGAAAAGCTTTATATATGTCTTTAACCACACCCCAATCAGGAGCCCAGTTCCAAAAATGCGAATGGCTCATAATTTCTTCAAATGCGTCATTAATGCTCATATTGTCAATATTACCTAATAATTATTTTATTAGAGTATTCTACCAGTAGATCAATTTCATAAATGTGCAGTTGTCAGAAGTTAAGGACTTTAGTTGGGCATCCAACCTGGAGGTACAACTAACCCACTAAACTAAAACACCATGAATGGCATTCCTTGCTAATAACACCGTTCAATTGTTGCTTATTCTTAATGTATACTATTCGAATGGAGTATTATTTAGTAAAGAGGAGCGACAGTTGATTTATCAAAAACATATTTTGCCGCTAGATCAAAAGGGTGGTTTTTTAATTGCAGTATATTTTAATGAACATAAAATTGGAGGTGAATGCACTCGATTTTCTGACCATGTTTATTTTGCGAGCGGTCATACTCAAGACTGTAATTCATTAACAGACATCACCGAACTGTGCACCATTCACAGGCCTGCGGATACAAAAGAAGCCAGTCACCTGCAAAAGATTGCGGAAGTTCAATCTGGGCCTGTTGGCAACCAAGAACAGGGATGGGTGTATGGCCAACATGCTGAAAAAGCCAATAAACCAGCCTTATTTGTGCCGCGATCATGCATGGCTTCCCGAAATGGTAGGATGGTGATAGGCTTTGAATGTGAAAAAGGCACCACCAGCAGTAAGTATATTTATCGTGTGGTGGACGTAACTAATCAAGCCATACTCCATGAACAGTCATCAGATGCTCGCAGAACGATCCATCCCATGGCATTGTCAGCTGATGGTGAAACTTTGGTTTACTTCGATAATTCTAATCCAAAGAATTTGCGCTTTGTAACTGGTGGTGTTGTTGCTAAGAAAAGCCTGTTCAGACGCAAAACCAGTAAGGAATACTCAGACATTGATTTTCAAACCCAGTTTGTGACAAACGAACACGGTAGAGTGGCTGCTGGTGAAAATCACATCAACATTTTTCCAGGCAATCAAGTAACTTGTGAAATGACATATCCCGCTTTAAAAGGCATATTCAATTGGACTGCTGAAGCTGGTTTTGGCAATGATTTAGTCGCATTTTCTGGCGACAAAGGGGTCATTAAAGTCATGGATACCAGCAATGGAAAAAGTAAAATATATTATCCACACAGGGGCTGTAAACGAGATGAAATGGCTAAAGTGAAACTTTCGGATGATGGAAAATGGATGGCTTCCAAAATTCATCTCAATCCCTTTTTAATGGTGACTAACCTGGAGAGTGGTCAAAGCTGGCCAGTTACAACCCTTGAAGACCAATCTATGGTAGAAGCGGAACAAGGTGAATTCCAAATCAAATCAGTCATTCCTGCAGCTTTTGCTTTTATTGGTAACCAGCTGTTGATATCTGAGGATAATAGTGTACGAAGTGTTGATTATCAATCACCGGCTGAAGAGGCCGGAGTTTTCATCTCTGAACAGGGTAGGCCTGGTGCGCGTAAGCCCATAAGGATTCCAAACAAAGCCGGTATCGAAAAAATCATTAAAGTGGCTCAATTGAATGAGGTTGAAACTCAACTGAAACAGTTCCACTCACCTGCAGTAAAAATCACTTCCAAAGCCAGTAAAAAAAGCGGCTGGTCTGAACCTGGTAAAAGAGGTGCCCCTGAATTGGCTGCCAGTAGAATAGGAGGGTGGCCTGATTTGCCAGTTGATCAGGGCTGGCCTGAGTGGCAAGAAAGGCCAATGAGTTTTTTAGCTCAGATCAACCTGTCCGAGATGCATCAAGTGAACCCAGATCTTAAGCTACCTCAATCTGGATTGCTCTTGTTCTTCATCGGTACCGAAGATGATATATTTGAAGAGGGTGTTTTAAACAGAGATTACCATCCTGTTAACTACATGTTGGGCAGTGATGTAAAACATCAAGACGGTTGGAAGGTCATCTATGTTGATGAGGATACTGAACTGAGAAGAACTGCTTTTCAGGGCAAGGTTCTGCCAGAGCTTTTTAAGCCGTGTTTGCTCAAAGCCAAAGCCATTGTCAGGGCATTGCCGGATGAATATTCTGTTGCCTATGATCGATTGAACTTGTCTGAAGCTGAACGTGATAACTATAACGAGGTTTTGGATTTGCTTGCTGCAGAGAATTTTGATAATCAATTGATGGGATATCCTCAACTCATCCAGTCCTGCCCACCTGAATTATATTCAGCATCAGTCGCATCTGGCCGACCCGCCTTTTCATTTCCTGAGGTGAACACTCAAGAATACCTCGATTTGCAGAACAAAGCTTGTGAATGGACTTTATTACTACAACTAAGCAGCGATGATCATGCTGATTTTTTATGGGGTGATGGTGGTCACCTTTATTTTTATGGAAACCGAATTGAAATGGCAAAAGGAAATTTCGATGAAACCTGGTTATTTTATGAAAATTAAGAATCACATTAACAAGCAATATGTAACATATCTAAATACCATTATTTGTTTAAATCGTATTTTACCTATGAATCCAGGACATGCATCAGTTAAGAAAGTAAAACCTTTTCTTTTGCCTGATTCTTAATCGATTTTCTAATGAAAGCCTTGTTGATCTATAGGTTTAGTTGTGTATTTTGACTTTTGATTTGGGCTTTTGGTGATTTAGCTAGGTTTAAGATGAGTTGGGCGGTTGCAGACATGATCTGCTGATTAACTGTTGTGAGTTATTAAGCTATTCCAGAGCAGGTGTAAGCTTGATTCCAAGTGCCCATTTACGCTTGGTTTTTTTAGAAAATTCTTTCAGTTGTTCTGCGGTTCCGACAGCCGAATAGCCAATTGATTTGAAGCCTTTAAGTTCGTCCAACCAATCATCAGGATTGATGCCAATTTCATCTATGGCTCTACTTGTTATCTCAGAGATAAAACCACGCTTATCACCTCGAATGCATCGCCCAGTTTCATCAACTAAACTGATGTAGCTTGATAGGTAAAAGGGGAGGTCATTATCACCTTTTCCAAAAATTCTTCTGGAAAGAATTTTCACGTCAGCCCCGAAGTGGTGAGTATCAGGGACGATACGAATAAAGCCTGAAAGCCATGTTGATTTGTTCTCAATACGCTTTTTGATTGAAGTGAAATCAAAGTTTTTCAAATCGCTGGCCATGCCCGGGTTGCAAAAAAAGCAAAAGGCTTCTTTCACTTCGTGAAAATTGCACTTTGTTTATTGCTATGCTAAGGCGTTTTTTCAACACAAATCTGATAGTTCCTTGCCAATCCAATGATTTTCTTCATTAAAAAACATAATCCTGACAAATTGAGCCAGTTTTATCTGTAGAAAAAGTCTGAAGAGCAGATAAGAACATATTACGGAGTGCCTGCCCAGACATTTATTTTAAACAAACTTACTAATAAATATCTGGTATATAGTATATTTCTAGTATTTTTATTGTGCGCTTCATCACATATATGATATATTGAAACAAAACATTCCCGAATTTCGTATAAATTATTTAGATAAAGATGCATATAAAAGTGGTGAGTGTTAATGAAAAAAATCATAATTTGTTGTGATGGAACATGGAATGAGCCAGATCAAAAAAGTAACAAATTCAATGTTAGAAAACCTACTAACATCACTAAAATTTCTCGTGGAATAAAAACTACAAGTTCAGATGGAAAGTCTCAAGTTTGCTTTTACGACACAGGTGTAGGAACAGGAAATTTTTGGGATAAATATTTAGGTGGTGGAACAGGACAGGGATTAGAACGTAACATTATGGAAGCCTATCGTTTCCTAGTAAATAATTACCACAAAGGTGATGAAATATTTATGTTTGGATTCAGTCGTGGAGCCTATACCGTTAGATCTCTCACAGGGCTTATCAGCCTAATTGGGCTTCTACCAAAAAACAATGATTATTGGTTTCCTGAAGGATTCGATCTTTATCGTGAAAAATCAGATGGTGATGAATCTAAAATTCAAAAGTATCGTAATAAAAATAACACTATAGACATCTCTATTAAATTCCTTGGTGTTTTTGATACTGTAGGTTCTTTAGGAATACCAGTCGGTTATCTAAAAGAAATCTCAAGAAGAAAGCACAAGTTTCACGACGTAAAAGTTTCATCCATTGTTGATAATGCCTATCAAGCACTTGCCATTGATGAACATAGAAAAGCCTTTAAACCTGCTATTTGGAAAAGCACAAAATCAAATCAGTTTCTTGAACAAGTTTGGTTTCCAGGTGTACATACCAACATCGGCGGAGGATACGATGATGATGGATTAGCCAATAGCGCACTTAATTGGATGGTTGAAAAAGCCGAAGAACATGGTTTGAGGTTTGACCACCAATACTTGAAACACTTCAAACCTTTTCCAGTTGATACTTTATATGAATCTAAAAAAGGAATTTACAGGTTTTACAAAGACTACCCAAGGAAAATATTTACTTACAAAATTAGTAATGAGTCCCTACATAAATCAGTTTTTGATAGATGGAATTCACAATCATTAGACCCTGAATATCGCCCTGAAAATTTAAAGAAGCATTTCAAGGACGCAAAAATAGACCCATCAAAATATCTGGAGGATTATCATGCCAATGTACACAAACATTGATAGATTAGAAAGTCAGGAAAACGGGAAGGGCACTCGTGTTGCCAAAAATCTTTTGAAACTTAAAATGCTATTTGAAGAGGGTAAAGGGTTACCAACTGATGATGACTATATTTCACCGATTCCTAAAAAATCATTGGAAGATAATTTACTGCTCGCATCATGGAACATCAGGGAATTTGATTCTCCTTCTTTTGGTTTAAGAAGCGATGAAGCCATGCATTATATAGCAGAGATTATCTCAAGATTCGACTTAGTAGCAGTACAAGAAATCAGACGTGATTTGGCCGTACTAAAACGCTTGAAAAGACTAATTGGCAGTCATTGGGACTATATTGTGACTGACGAAACATTTGGCCGTAAAGGGAACAAAGAGAGGCTGGCTTTCCTATTCGATACCAGAAAAATTAAATTCACTGGACTAACAGGTGAGATTGTAATTCCTGGTTATGGAGAACAACTTGCCAGAACACCTTTTTTAGCTGGCTTTCAAGCAGGCTGGTTTAAATTCACCTTGTGCACCGTGCATATTTTATATGGAAAGAGCATCGCCAATGAGCCAAATCGTATACAAGAAATTAAGACCATAGCAAAGCATCTGAGTCAGAAGATGAAAGAGTATAAAAAACTATCAGACAAAAAATTAATATCAAAATCGGAATACGAAAATGTAATCTTACTCGGAGATTTCAATATATTCTCAATTGAAGATGACACCTATAAGGCACTTATAGAAGCAGGTTTTGATGTCAGTGAAAAATTAATTGGTAAGAAAACCAATTCAGGAAAAAAGAAAATGATGTTCGACCAAATTGCCTACATCAAAGACTCAAGAAATGTAAAGTCAACAGGTAATGCAGGCGTCATCAACTTTTTCAATACTGTATACAAAGAGGCTGATTTAAAAATATACGAACCTGAAGTAAAGGCATATGCCGACAGGAAAAAAGGTATTCCATATCTCGACAAAACAGAAGCGAAAAGAAGATCTTATTACAGAACATATTGGAGAACCCACATGATGTCAGACCATTACCCTATATGGGTTGAGTTAAAAACAAACTTCAGCACAGAATATTTAGAAAGAAGGGCTTTTAAATAAAGCTCAGAAAAAAGTTATTACTTTTTCAGTAATACTTAAAGTGATGATTTTACAAGGATGGGTAAAAATACATGGTTGTTAAAGTGTTACATCTAAGACCTTTACTTGTAAACAATTTAGGGGGAGATTTAATTCATGAATAATAAATCAATTAATGGTTCGATTTGGGAGCTAAATCAAAGCCATTCAATCCAAATGCTGCTTTATATAACTTTGATGAGTCTTTTTCTGGCTAGTTGCTCACAGCGCAAAGTAGTTACACAATGGGATGTAGTGTCAATAAATGATCCATGTGACGGGTTATTTAGTGAAGTAATTTTGCATTCCAAATTCAATGCATGTTATGCGGAATTACATTCACGAATGGCAATACAAAGTACCGCCATCAATGACTTACTAAAAAAATACCGACATGTGGATTTTCGAAACCGGAAATCAAATTTGAAGATGTTATCTCAACGTATGTTTCCATGGAAACAGTTTATCAGCCAAGTTGAATTTGATGAATTCACTGACGCTTTCTTTATAGCTAGAGTTGATTGTTCTGAAAAAAATCCACGCTTGTGCATGTTGCACTTTACAATGCTTCAATCCATGAAAATGTTGATTGAATCGTTGCAAGAGGGGGCTTTTTACATCAATGGTATTGTCCACAAAAAAAATACCATTAATTTGTGCCGGCGTTCGACCACAACCCCGGCGAGGTTGCCTTTTTCGGAATTCGATGAACAACCATATCTGAATAAGGTAACAAAACAACTGATTCAACTCCACTTAAATATGATTAAAGTAGAGAAACAGCAACTGGGGTGTGATGTATTTATCAATCAACCTGACCCAATATTTATGACCACGTCATCTTCCCAGGAAGTGAATTTACCTGACTCACCACAGAAATATACTGTTATTTGGTGTCATGACAGAGATGTTTCTTACACCACCAGTTATCCAGTTGATGCCATTTTAATAGAGGTTGAAAAATGTGATCGTGGAGTAAGAAAACTGTGGGTTAAGGCAAATAAAACTACCGCGGCGCCATTGCAGTTGTGGATCGGCAATCAGTACAGAGCGCTGTGGGTGAAATGACATGAATAGAATCTTAAGAAATCAATCCAAAAATTTGAATCCAATATGGATCTTTTTATCTGTGATGTTATCAATAAGTTTTTCTGTTTGGACAGCTGAAGGCTGTCAACCAGGAGATCCTTGCCACTCAGAGCTGATGTCAAGTCAGCTCATCAGATCTGGTATGGATGAACAAACTCAGGCCTTAGTAAAACTGTATGTCGTCAAAACCTTTTGGACCAGTGGTCGTTTAATTTAAGAGATGGTTCGGTTCATTTTGTTTAAGTTATCA
>CANNAM010000038.1 GCA_947502595.1 uncultured Marinicella sp.
CAAATTTCAGACAAAAAAAAGCCCCAACTTACGTTGAGGCTTTTCCTACTTGTTAAATTCTGGCGATGTCCTACTCTCACATGGGAACTCCCACACTACCATTGGCGATGCTACATTTCACTGCTGAGTTCGAGATGGGTTCAGGTGGTGCTATAGCTCTATTGTCACCAGAAAACTGGTTGCTTAGAGCAGATTACTCTGCTTTAAGACTGACATTTGGGAATATGAATCATCAATCGTTTGATTGTAAGTTATGGGTCTTGATAGTTTGTATCAAAAATCGTTACTTGATAGAGATATTAATCAATATTTATGAACTTGATGTATAACTGCCATATGCATGGCACCAAATTTCTTGGGTGTTATATGATCAAGCCTCACGGGCAATTAGTACTGGTTAGCTTCATACATTACTGCACTTCCACACCCAGCCTATCAACCTTGTAGTCTTCAAGGGCCCTTCAGTTGTTTCAAGAACAAAGTGAGATCTCATCTTGGAAGAGGCTTCCCGCTTAGATGCTTTCAGCGGTTATCCCGTCCGAACATAGCTACCGGGCAATGCCATTGGCATGACAACCCGAACACCAGTGGTTCGTCCACTCCGGTCCTCTCGTACTAGGAGCAGCTTTCCTCAAATCTCAAACGCCCACGGCAGATAGGGACCGAACTGTCTCACGACGTTCTGAACCCAGCTCGCGTACCTCTTTAAATGGCGAACAGCCATACCCTTGGGACCGGCTTCAGCCCCAGGATGAGATGAGCCGACATCGAGGTGCCAAACACCGCCGTCGATATGAACTCTTGGGCGGTATCAGCCTGTTATCCCCGGAGTACCTTTTATCCGTTGAGCGATGGCCCTTCCATACAGAACCACCGGATCACTAAGACCTACTTTCGTACCTGCTCGACTTGTCAGTCTCGCAGTCAAGCGCGCTTTTGCCTTTACACTAACCGTACGATGTCCGACCGTACTTAGCGCACCTTCGTGCTCCTCCGTTACTCTTTAGGAGGAGACCGCCCCAGTCAAACTACCCACCACACAATGTCCCTGATCAGGATAACTGATCTAGGTTAGAACTCCAATTACACAAGGGTGGTATTTCAAGGACGACTCCACCAAAGCTAGCGCCTCGGCTTCAAAGTCTCCCACCTATCCTACACATATCTAATCAAAGTCCACTGTGAAGCTATAGTAAAGGTTCACGGGGTCTTTCCGTCTAGCCGCGGGTATACGGCATCTTAACCGCAATTTCAATTTCACTGAGTCTCGGGTGGAGACAGTGTGGCCGTCGTTACGCCATTCGTGCAGGTCGGAACTTACCCGACAAGGAATTTCGCTACCTTAGGACCGTTATAGTTACGGCCGCCGTTTACCGGGGCTTCGATCAAGAGCTTCTCCGAAGATAACCCCATCAATTAACCTTCCGGCACCGGGCAGGCGTCACACCATATACGTCCACTTTCGTGTTTGCATAGTGCTATGTTTTTGATAAACAGTCGCAGCCACCTGGTCTCTGCGGCCCCCACTAGCTCTGAACCTGTAGGGGCGTACCTTCTCCCGAAGTTACGGTACCATTTTGCCTAGTTCCTTCACCCGAGTTCTCTCAAGCGCCTTAGAATTCTCATCTTGTCCACCTGTGTTGGTTTACAGTACGGTTCTTATATACCTATGCTTAGAAGGTTTTCCTGGAAGCATGGCATCGATCACTTCGTTCGCAATTGAACTCCCCATCACGCCTCAGTATTATGTCCCCGGATTTGCCAAAGGACACTACCTAAACGCTTGGACCGGGATAACCATCACCCGGATGACCTAGCCTTCTCCGTCACTCCATCGCAGTATATAAAAGTACAGGAATATTAACCTGTTTCCCATCGACTACGCATTTCTGCCTCGCCTTAGGGGCCGACTCACCCTGTGCCGATTAACGTTGCACGAGGAAACCTTGGACTTCCGGCGAGGGGGTTTTTCACCCCCTTTATCGTTACTCATGTCAGCATTCGCACTTCTGATACCTCCAGCAAACTTCTCAGTTCACCTTCACAGGCTTACAGAACGCTCCCCTACCATGTCAGTCTATAAATAGACCGCATCCGCAGCTTCGGTACACCACTTAGCCCCGGTAAATCTTCCGCGCAGACCGACTCGACCAGTGAGCTATTACGCTTTCTTTAAAGGATGGCTGCTTCTAAGCCAACCTCCTGGCTGTCTGGGCCTTTCCACTTCGTTTCCCACTGAGTGGTGATTTTGGGACCTTAGCTGGCGGTCTGGGTTGTTGCCCTCTTGACTATGGACGTTAGCACCCATAGTCTGTCTCCCATGATTGCACTTTGCGGTATTCGGAGTTTGCCATGGGACGGTAGGTCGGTGTGACCCCCTAGCCATAACAGTGCTCTACCCCCGCAAGTGATACATGAGGCACTACCTAAATAGTTTTCGGGGAGAACCAGCTATCTCCGAGCTTGTTTAGCCTTTCACTCCAATCCACAGCTCATCCCCTCATTTTTCAACATAAGTGGGTTCGGTCCTCCAGTCGGTTTTACCCGACCTTCAACCTGGCCATGGATAGATCGCTCGGTTTCGGGTCTAATCCCAGCAACTATACGCCCTATTAAGACTCGGTTTCCCTTCGCCTACACTACTCGCTTAAGCTTGCTACTGAAATTAAGTCGCTGACCCATTATACAAAAGGTACGCCATCACACACCCGAAGGCATGCTTTGACTGCTTGTACGTATGCGGTTTCAGGGTCTATTTCACTCCCCTCACAGGGGTTCTTTTCGCCTTTCCCTCACGGTACTGGTTCACTATCGGTCGGTAGGGAGTATTTAGCCTTAGATGATGGTCCACCTATATTCAGACAGGGTTTCTCGTGCCCCGCCCTACTCACATTCATCTCATAATTTCTTTCGTCTACAGGACTATCACCTCCTTCGGTTGGCTTTCCCACGCCATTCGACTAAAAACTATGAGACTTTTGGGCTAGTCCGCGTTCGCTCGTCGCTACTTGCGGAATCTCGGTTGATTTCTTTTCCTCCGGGTACTTAGATATTTCAGTTCTCCGGGTTCGCTTCACATAGCCTTACAGCTACATGATAACCTTTAAAGGTTGGGTTTCCCCATTCGGAAATCTGTGGGTTATTCGCTTTTGTGTCAGCTAACCACAGCTTATCGCAGACTTACACGTCCTTCATCGCCTCCTACCGCCAAGGCATCCACCACATACGCTTATTCACTTGATCATATAACCCCAAAAAATCTAAAGTTACATGCTCGCGTTCATAATATGATTGATAATTGGAACACCGCTAAGTGTTCCGCTGGTCTCTATTTAATAACGATTTTTTATATATACTACAAAAATTCTATTAAGACGCCATTGACTCAAATCAAATTGATTGATTTGTAGAAGATAATTAGCTCATCACTAATTCTCTTCTGACTCATATTCCAAATTGTTAAGTTACAAGTATGTCGCTTCATGCGACCAAAGACATTTCGTCCCCGGTTGAAAATCCTTAGCAAGTAATCGCTTACTTGATAAAAATCCTCTCAAAACTTAAGCCTGATGCCTGGCAAGACTTGGTGGGTCTGGCTGGAGTTGAACCAGCGACCTCACCCTTATCAGGGGTGCGCTCTAACCAACTGAGCTACAGACCCAATAGCAGGTGAAACATCAAACTTAAAGCCAGTGGTGGAGCTATGCGGGATCGAACCGCAGACCTCCTGCGTGCAAGGCAAGCGCTCTCCCAGCTGAGCTATAGCCCCCAATAGGCTTCGTTTTCATACTTAATAGATAACTTGTGTGGACACCCGGTCATAACATACCAAGGTCATCTTTTAGGAGGTGATCCAGCCACTGGTTCCCCAACGGCTACCTTGTTACGACTTCACCCCAGTCATGAATCACTCCGTGGTGACCGTCTTCCTAAAAGGTTAGACTAGCCACTTCTGGAGCAACCCACTCCCATGGTGTGACGGGCGGTGTGTACAAGGCCCGGGAACGTATTCACCGCGACGTTGCTGATTCGCGATTACTAGCGATTCCGACTTCATGCAGTCGAGTTGCAGACTGCAATCCGGACTAAGATGCACTTTCTGAGATTAGCTCCCCATCGCTGGTTGGCAACCCTCTGTATGCACCATTGTAGCACGTGTGTAGCCCATCCCGTAAGGGCCATGATGACTTGACGTCGTCCCCACCTTCCTCCGGCTTATCACCGGCAGTCTCTATAGAGTTCCCACCATTACGTGCTGGCAACTATAGATAGGGGTTGCGCTCGTTGCGGGACTTAACCCAACATCTCACGACACGAGCTGACGACAGCCGTGCAGCACCTGTCACTCAGTTCCCGAAGGCACGGGTCCATTACAGACCGTTCTGAGGATGTCAAGGGATGGTAAGGTTCTTCGCGTTGCATCGAATTAAACCACATGCTCCACCGCTTGTGCGGGCCCCCGTCAATTCCTTTGAGTTTCAGCCTTGCGGCCGTACTCCCCAGGCGGAGAACTTAACGCGTTAGCTTCGCTACCAATGCGTCTATAGCACTGACAGCCAGTCCTCATCGTTTAGGGCGTGGACTACCAGGGTATCTAATCCTGTTCGCTCCCCACGCTTTCGTACCTCAGCGTCAGTGTAGTGCCAGTTAGTCGCCTTCGCCACTGATGTTCCTCAAGACCTCTACGCATTTCACCGCTACGCCTTGAATTCCACTAACCTCTCACTCACTCTAGCCATACAGTTTCAAATGCAGTTCCCAGGTTAAGCCCGGGGATTTCACATCTGACTAATAAAGCCGCCTACGTACCCTTTACGCCCAGTAATTCCGATTAACGCTCGCACCCTCCGTATTACCGCGGCTGCTGGCACGGAGTTAGCCGGTGCTTATTCTTGTAGTACCGTCAAATTCACCCGCTATTAACGAATAAATCTTCTTCCTACATAAAAGTGCTTTACAACCCTAAGGCCTTCTTCACACACGCGGTATTGCTGGATCAGGCTTGCGCCCATTGTCCAATATTCCCCACTGCTGCCTCCCGTAGGAGTCTGGGCCGTGTCTCAGTCCCAATGTGGCTGATCATCCTCTCAAACCAGCTATAGATCGTGGTCTTGGTAGGCCTTTACCCCACCAACTAACTAATCTAACGAGGGCTCATCTAATAGCAAGTGCTTACAAGTAGAGGCACCTTTTCGTCCGTAGACCTTATTCGGTATTAATCCGGATTTCTCCGGGCTATCCCCAACTACTAGGTAGATTCCCACGCGTTACTCACCCGTCCGCCACTCGTCAGCAAGAAAGCAAGCTTTCCTCTGTTACCGTTCGACTTGCATGTGTTAGGCATACCGCCAGCGTTCAATCTGAGCCAGGATCAAACTCTTCAATTAATTGTTCGAGCAAATATAAATACCTGCTCTAATTTATTGTGGCAACTCCTGTTACAGAGCCACCGGTTTGACCTAACTATATTATCAAAAAAATTACGTGATTATATATATGGTCACTTGTCGTTATGTACCTTAATACATCAATCCCAAGTGCCCACAAAAGTTATCTATTAACTTGTTAATTTACTTAAAAATTTACTTCCGACATTTCGTACAGAAGGGTGCGATATTATCGCTGTTTTAAATCCTTTTGCAAGCTTTTTTATGACTATTTTTAACTAACCACTTTTTCTTGCTTTTCAATCCTTGCCCTCATCTCTGAGGGATGCGTATTATCGCTTAAAAATTCCGCTTTGCAAGCCTTTTTTTACAATCATTCAAATTAATTTAAACAACCCTTTTTAAAGACCCTTTCACCGGCCAAAATCGCAGCCAGCTATCCAAAGAGAACGCGAATTATAGCCGCAGTTTTTATTCTGTAAACCCCTTTGTGACAATTTAATGAAATTAATTT
>CANNAM010000039.1 GCA_947502595.1 uncultured Marinicella sp.
TTTCATAAAATTCTCCTTAAAACTAATTATAAGAAAATTCTACTTTTGACGTCAGCTATTTTTCGGGGGGATTACCACGGTAACCTATTTCATTTTCAATATCCTTTAGTAATTCGGTTTGATCGCCGACACCTGCTGCCGCACGCCTGGCACGCTCTTGTAATTCCCGACTTTTTTCCAAGGTGAAGTGCTTGGTTTTAATCGGCTGCCCATCAAAACAACGCACCACTGCATCCACAGCCTGTAATTGAAACGCCTGCTCTTTGAACTTTATTTTCATTGAATCATTTTTCCGTCTTTATAATTATAGTTTTAAATAAATATAGCTAATTGAGTCTTGTTATACAAGACTTCAATTCTTGTCACAAGCTCTAAAAAGCAGGGTGTTGATTTAAAAACTTTACTCACCATCAAAAACAATCCCATCTTTATATATGTCTTTAAAAATAAGATTGACGATTTGATCTTTTTCAGTTTTCAATTCTATTGATATTACATCTGCCTGTAACTCCCCAAAATGACAAACTGTGGCACACATTAAGACATCGAAATCATCGGCATTTATTGGAAAGCTGGCTTGAAGTTTACTCTTTCCATTGAAAATTAAAGAACCTTGTTTAAAGCGCAGTTCTAAACAGTCATCCTCTAGCTGATAGCTTTTGACTTGCCATCCTTGGTATTTCATTGATTTATTTTTCATGTTTCGATTTATAGTTAAAACATCTATCATAATGATAATATTCTCAAATCTTGAGAAAGTTTATAATTTAAATACATTCTCAAGTTTTGATAATCATAACTTTTACAATACAAGCATAAATTATTGAGGTTAATTTCTATGTCAGACTTATTTAAACAACTCATAGGTGCTCTTGTATTATTAGTAGGAACTCCTCTATATATAATATTTTTCATTATTTGGCATGTGATACCAGCTTTGGCACTCGTGGCAGCATTTGGTGCTTTATTGGCAGTGTTGATTTGGCTTTTAACATTCAAAATATTGAGTTTTCAGGTGTTGTGGATTTTCTGTACATTGTTTATCTTTGTTGGCATCGTAAGCATAAAATATGATGAGTATAAAAAAGTAAATTGATAGCTATGAAACATGCATTATTATTAACTGCAAGAGACGTTGAAGTTTTATATGACTTATTTGTTCGCTTTAATAAACGTTCTGCTATTGAAAGTAATTGGATCACCACTGAAAAGGCGCTAAATGCTTTAATGGCTGTCTCTATTGAGTTGATTCAAATTTGCGAGCCTTTATTGGTGCAAAAACAAAAGACTGAAAACGCATCAACATTAAAATCCGAGGGTTTTAAATCGCTTGAAAACACAAGTTTTGATAGAACATTAATCTTAGACAGTCAGAGCATTGAAACCATCAAAAAGCTCATGAAACACAAGCATTTTAACTCATACATCTCCCATCAATACGAATCAGGCATTGCCCCTGAAATCACCGAATATGGTGCTGAGCTGTTACTAAAAATAGAAGCTTCAATCATCAACAGTGAGATCAATTTTAGTTAATTCAATGACTGCTATCAACTTCAAATAAACCACTCATCCTAGTGGTTGGCGTTTTGACCATGGTTTTAATTTCTCGCTCACTGGCCATTAAGAAAAATTGCTGCTTGGCTCGGGTCAAAGCGGTATAAAAAATCTCTCTTTTGAGTAGGTTCTTTTGATTTTCATTGGGTTCAGGCACAAATAACATACAACTTTGGTATTCAGAACCTTGTGACTTATGCACAGTCATGGCGAACACCAATTCATGTTCAGGCAGGATGCGGGTTTTTATGTGGCGGTAGCTTAGTTGTCCAGCTTGGTCGATGGCTGGAAAACACACTGTAGAACCATCTTTGGATAAACAAATACCAATGTCACCGTTATTCAGCTGTAAAGCATGGTCATTACTTTTGATGATGATGGGTTTGCCAAAGTAATTGGTTTCGGGCTCACCGAGTTTCAGGCCTTTTTCAATTTCTTGGTTCAGCCAGTTGACCCCAATGAGGCTTGATCTGAAGGGTGAAAAGACTTGCCATGACTCAAAGGTGCTGAAAAGTTGTTTGATGGTTTCTGTATGTAGCTGAGGCAAGTTTTTGGCAGTTTTAACAGCGTCTTTATAGTCTTGATAGCCCTTTATGGCTTCAAAAATCACTTGATCACGTGCTTTAAACCAATGAACATCATTGTAATCCTCGCTTTCCAATACACTGAAAGCACCTTCAACATCTCCTGCATTAACTGCTTTGGCCAATTGTCCAATCCCACTTTGGTCATTGAAACGATGACTGATGGTTAACTGGTTACAACATGCTGCCAGCCATTGGTTCTGAGGTTTTTGGCTAGCGGCTACAATTTGGGCGAGCACATTACCTGCTTCAACTGATTCAAGCTGATATGGGTCACCCAGGAATATCAATCGCGTGTTGGGTTCAAGTGAAGTAAGCAGTTTTTCGAATAACAGCACATCTAACATCGAAGCTTCATCAACTATTAAAATGTCAATGTTGGCGGTTTGGCCTTGTTTGAAGCGTGTTCTGCCCGTATTTGGGTTAATCGACAAAAACTTATGTACGGTTTGTGCTGTTTCAGGTATGGCTTGAATCACATTCAAGGCAAAACCATTTAAATCATCCAACCAGTCACTTTTTTCACGAATAATGGATTCTTTCACCCGAGCTGACGCTTTACCGGTAGGAGCTAATATTTCAATTTTGGGTAAAGCTTGATGTTCATGGTAAAACTGGTCTATCAACAAAGCCAAGACCCGAACCACGATGGTGGTTTTTCCGGTACCTGGCCCACCTGTGATGATGGATAGATTGTTTTTCAGACAATTAATGATGACAGCACTGGTGATGGCATCAATGTATTTCAGCGGTTTAATTTTTTCAAGAACAACTGATTCATCAACAACCTTGACCTGTTCTGCCATAACTTTGAATACGCGCTCTGTGGCGTTTTCAGCATGGAAGTATTTATTCAAATACAAACGATTGGCTTGTAAAACAATCAAAGCTGTATCAATGATTTTAGCAGAAGTTTGTTTGTCGACTTTTGTATCCCGTCAGCACCATGTGGACCAAATAGGCCAAATCACTAAGAGATAGTTTCGGTTCATTGTAAACTTTAAAC
>CANNAM010000040.1 GCA_947502595.1 uncultured Marinicella sp.
CGTCTTTATACATAATCTACCTACTTTAACTTAATTGGTTAAAAATAGGCAGATACACAGATTGGTTTACAGTCTCTTTATTTTCAAAAATTTGATCAATAAAACTTTCACTTAATTCACTAAAATAGATATGGTTATACAAGATTTTTGCTTTCTCTAAATCTGATAAAGAAGATATGCTAATTTCATACTCATTTTTATGAATTTTTTTTATTTCAAATAAATCACTCAAATGTTTACCTGAATTCAAAATGTTGGAACGTGAAGTAAGAATAAATCTTTTATTCTTACTATTTTCAATACGCTTAATAAAATTAATGATTTGGGAGTCTTGATGATGTTCCAACGCTTCTAAAAAATTTCTTCCTAAAAAATCGTCATAATAAAAAACCTGTTGGGTATCTTTATTCTGAGAGTATACTGATTCCGCTTCATTCAGAGAATTTTCGATGAAAACTAACTCGTAACCTTTTGCAACATAAAATTGGCAAATCTGATCTGCTAAAGTTGTTTTACCTATACCAGGTTCTCCTGTAACTATTATCGAATGCAGCTTTTCTAATTTTTCAACAGCTTTTTCGTGATTTACTGTCAACACATACCTTTTAGATTCTTCAACAATAGTTTCAAGTTTATGCTGACTCCTACCAATAATCCCTGAGTGAAGAATGTTAAGTAGTACATTAGTGCTTGTAATCCAAAGCTTATAATGTTTTTTTTCAACTTGGCTGTATTGGGTTAAGAGGTCATTTAAATCTTCGCTGCCAATTACATCTGATTCAGATGTGATATATGGTTCAAGAAGTTTTTTTATTTCAATTTTATTTTTTCTTGATAGCTCTAATGAAGTGACAAAAATATACCTTTTGGGGTTTAGTTTTTTTACTTTATCTAATTCAACATTTTTAATATGATTTTTTAATTTTGACAAACCTGATTTAAGCCAGTGCTTACACTGAATAACAACCTCTTTATCACCAGAAATAAAAAACCTGCCATCTACTCCTTCATCTCTGCCAGGTTTAAATCTTTCAATACGTATTCCAAAGTAATTAGATAACAAGTCATTACTTAGTATTTCAAATTCCTTATCATTTAAGTTACTGAAATTATAATTACTCATTCGAAATCTTATATTAGTTTCATGAATGACACCTTAAAATGTGTATCATCTTATCGATTGACTGTTTTAGTTGAGTTTCGGATATTTTAACTTGTTGCATTGTTACATTTTCAGGGTGGTGAATTTTATTTCTAATAAAGGTTTGTAATGTACAAGCCTGTGATGGTTTTGGTATACCATTATACTCCATTGTCCAGCTTTCAGTTTTTGACAGTCCTTCATCAATAAGCCAAGTTTCAAACTCATTAATTTTAAACTTCATTGATAACTCCTGTAATCTTCCATAAAGTTCATTATGGAACTCAACGGTAGGCAAGTCATAAGCTTTATAATTAATCTCTCCCCATGTTGGACTCCACGGTAGCAATTTATTTCCGTTTGATATCTTCTCTACTTCAGAAACACCTACTTGAGATTTAAAAATAAATAGTCCAATCCTATTCAAATAGTTTGTTGAAATAAAATATGGTGAGTGAGTGGCCAAAAATACTTGTTTAGTTTTCGAAATTTCAAGCAACGCCTTAAATAGTTGCTTTTGTGCTCTCGGGTGTAAACATATCTCTGGTTCATCGATAAAAAGAAAAAAAGGTTTTACCAATTCTTCATCTTCATGATGTTTACTAATTTGTTCTGCGTAAACCTGCAACATTGCTAAAGCAACTGCTCTTCGCATACCGCTGCCTTTTTCTTCAATCGGTGTTTTTAGACCATCATCAATATCAATATTAGTATTCTTAAAAAATGAATTAATATCTATTTCATTAAACTTGAATGTAATGTTTGCCTGACCAAACTGTTCCTTAAATATTTGTTGTGTTTTTTCTTCGATAGTTTTTAGGGCTTGACGTAGTTGAGAATGTTCAGAGTTAAACGTTTCATGGAAAGCTTTGGAAAAGCTTTGATAATCTGGGGTTTCTTTAAAACCAGTAGCTATTTCTTTAAGTAAATTTCCACAAATAGTGGTAGCTCCAAAATTAATCTGATCATTTGGGTTTGTATCTGCCCAAACAAAATTTGCCTCAAATAATTTTTTTATTGGGGCATCAATTCCTGACTCATTTTTAAACTCTAAATTAGAATCATCCCATAATTTAATTGCTTTTTGTTCTGGAGTGGCTCGTGAAAACTTAATAGATTGAATATCATTCCCGTAAATATATTTCTTAAAAACAGCTACTTTATTGGGTTGAGAAAAACTATCAACCATGTTTTCCACATTGCCTTCAAATTTAACCTCTACAGATATTTCTCCATTACTATTTTTAGATTTTATTTGTTCAATATCCTTTCTTGTATTGTTTCTTAAAAAATCAATTGCTTCAAATACTGTTGACTTTCCAGTATTGTTTTCTCCCACAAAGATATTTAAACCGCTTCCTTTTCTTCCATCTGGACAATTGAATTCAATTTTTGGCCGTTCACCTAAAAAGCTTTTAAAGTTATTTATTTTTAGTTCTTTTATAAACATTTATTTCTCTAAATGATTTTTTATTGGATTCAATTTCAGTAAAATTTAGCTGCTGTATATGTTAATTTCTCACACAAACATCCTCTGCAACAGCCCTTTTTTAAATTGGGTGGTTTGGTCTATTTGGTTGGTTAGTTGGTTGATGGATTGGTCAATTGCGGATAGGCAATCGGCGATTTTTTGTTGTTCTTTAATGCTTGGAACATTGAATTTTAATTTTATGAACTCTTTTTTAGACATATTGAAGGGTAATACCCCCATTTTTAACTGTTGCCAAAAACAGAATTCATGCGGCCATTAAGGGAGGTCGCCCACCATTTGCC
>CANNAM010000041.1 GCA_947502595.1 uncultured Marinicella sp.
TATTCCCCCTGATTTAAACAAAAATCTAGCTTAAAAACTCAAGCCAGCTTCTTTTAAAAGTGCGTGTCCTTTATATTCCGCCATACCCAATAAGCACAACTAACAACTTCAGTGCAGAATCAGCAACTATTCCCCATGATTTAAACAAAAATCTAGCTTAAAAACTCAAGCCAGCTTCTTTTAAAAGTGCGTGTCCTTTATATTTAGCAACTATTCCCCCGAATTTAAACAAAAATCTAGCTTAAAAACTCAAGCCAGCTTCTTTTAAAAGTGCGTGTCCTTTATATTCTGGTCCTCGCTTTTAACAAGCAATTAACTTCTATCAAAGAGATCATCAATTTCATTCACATAATCTTCACTAAAATTGATTTTACCTACATAAGAATCATCAGGTTCATAATAGCTATCATTATTGAATTCAATAACTCTACCTATATCTATAGATTCAAAAATTTGATCAAGATCACTTTCATTAAAATCAATCATATATTCCGAAAGCATGTCATCAATAAAACCTTCAACCATAGAATCGTCGTATTCACTCTCAAAAAACAATCCTTCTAAAACCTGGTTATCAATTACATCTTGAGTAAAATCTTCTGTAATCAAATTAATTAGTTTATCTTTAAATTTTTCTGATGTGATGGATGAAGGTGAATCCAGTTTTTTCACTATTTTAGAAAGAGGCACAAATTCATCATATGAATAATCTTCATAGTTTATCCAAATTTCAAGCATTTCCGAAAGTCTAGAATCGGATACATTTAGAATATTCAGTTTAATTACCCAGTTAACAAAATTTAAGTAATTCTCATCAAAGTCAAAATCTTTTTGTGCAAATATATTTTCTGATAATATTTTCAAATATCCAATCAAGTTTTGATTTGGATTAGTAATCAATGATAAGTAGTTTATAAGCTTTAGTTTGTATTTAGTAAAATGTTCACTATTGGAGTCTTGTTTGAATTTTAATAATTGATTCTGAAATAAATTGATAATATTGATCTCACTAACGCGTTCAGATTTGTATGCGTTCCAAATGTATGCTAGTGAATCAGTAGTCTGGAGAGACGAAAGAACTGTGCTCATAAACACCATATCATTTAAATACTCATCTATTACGAAATCAGCAATTGAAGGGTTGAAGAGCTCGTAATAAACCATTTCATTGAAAACACTCCTATTCAATAAGGCTCCTGTTAGAATTTTCATTATGGAATTAAATGTTTTGTGGTTATTAATTTGGGGCTTTAAAGCCACTATTCTTTCATAAAAAATTTCAACTTCATATTCTTTGATGGCAGTGCCATTCATTGCGACACCAGTGACGATGTAACGACTCAGTTCATCAAGTTGCACTTCAAATACATTTTTCCATACATCTTTGGGCCTCTTTAGCGTTTTTTGTATATAAGCCCAATATTCTTCAGGTTTAATAAAACTCAATCGGTAATCCCCCCGAAAAATAGCTGACGTCAAAAGTAGAATTTTCTTATAATTAGTTTTAAGGAGAATTTTATGAA
>CANNAM010000042.1 GCA_947502595.1 uncultured Marinicella sp.
TGTATGTCGTCAAAACCTTTTGGACCAGTGGTCGTTTAATTTAAGAGATGGTTCGGTTCATTTTGTTTAAGTTATCATAATGTAATTTTCGCCGCAAGGCGATGGTGTTTTGTTTAATCAATTTTCTTTGTTTCAATACCTCCTGGCCGCGGCCGTAATACACATCAGCTGGTGTTAAGTTATCCAATGATTCATGATAACGCTCATGGTTGTAATAGCTAACAAAGCGATGCATCTGTTCTTTCAGTTCGCTTGGCAAGTAATAGTGATTCAACAGTATCTGGTTCTTCATTGATCGATGCCAACGTTCAATCTTACCTTGGGTTTGTGGATGATAGGGTCTGCCACGGGTATGTGTCATCTTCTGATCTTTCAGATAGTCAGCCAATTGGCCAGAGATATAACAGGGACCATTGTCACTGAGCAAACGAGGTTTGTGGCTCACATGAGCTTGTTTTAAACCAGTAAAAGCCAAAGCATCATCCAAAGTATCTGTCACATCGGATGCAGCCATACCCGGACATAAACGCCAAGCGATGATGAAGCGTGAGTAGTCATCCAAAATGGTTGATAGATAATACCAGCCCCAACCGATGATCTTGAAATAAGTAAAATCAGTCTGCCAAAGCTCGTTGACTCGAAGGCTTGGCTGATCAAACTTATCACCTGCTTGCATCAGTATATAAGCAGGGGAAGTAATCAGGTCTTGTGACTTTAAAAGCCTGTACATGCTTGACTCAGATACATAATAGCCTTTGGTGTCAGTGTATTTAACTGCCAATTCCCTAGGTGATAAGTCTGTTTCATCAAGTGCCATTTCAAGCATGGCTTGTTGATGTTGCTCGCTGATTTTATTCCACACTCGAGTTGGTTTAGCTGGTTTGTCAGACAAACCAGCTAAACCATCAGCTTCATAACGTTCAAGCCAGCCATAGAAAGTGGACCGGTTAATTGATAGTCGTTGAAGTGTCTTGCGAACAGACAAATCAGAATCTTGAACCAGTTGAATTAACTCGTATTTCTCCGAGGCAGTAAACCTCATATATCGTCGCCACATTCGCCAATCATGCTTTTTTTAAGCAAGCGATTTTCTAGGATTGTTTCAGCCAAAACTTCTTTTAATGACAAGGTTTCAGCACGTAATTCTTTGACTTCATCAGAGCTGGCTTCACGTACCGTATCACCTGCCAGGCGTTTCTTACCAGCTTCCAGAAACTCTTTGGACCAACGGTAATATAAATTAGCATTGATGCCTTCACGACGGCACAGTGCTGAAATGCTGTCTTCACCACGTAGGCCTTCGATGACAATGCGGACTTTATCCTCCGCTGAATAATGCTTGCGGGTACGACGACGAATGTCTCGTACGGTTTTTTCTGCTTTAGTTTGTTTCATTGTTTACTCCAGTGTTTAAAGTTTACAATGAACCGAAACTATCTCTTAGTGATTTGGCCTATTTGGTCCACATGGTGCTGACGGGATACA
>CANNAM010000043.1 GCA_947502595.1 uncultured Marinicella sp.
CCTGATGTGATGAACGCCCCCAGGACGGTATCAAAGTACCTGGCTTGTATAATAACAAGGACTAACAACCGGAGACATTCATCATGAAACATTGTAAATTACTATCTATCGATTTGGCAAAAACTGTTTTCCAATTGTGTGGTATGGATTTAAATCACCATATTTTTTTCAATAAAAAAATTAGCAGGAATAAACTGATTGAATCAGTTATACAAATCAAACCAGATACCATCGTTATGGAATCGTGTTATTCTGCCAACTACTGGGGCAGACAGTTTCAGTCATTGGGGTTCAAAGTCAATTTAATTCCACCACAACACGTTAAACCCTTTGTTAAAGGCAACAAAAACGACCGCCATGATGCGGTGGCTATATTGGAGGCCAGCTTGCGGCCAGGCATTCACTTTGTACCAGTAAAAACCATGGAACAACAGGATCTGCAAGCCATGCACCGCATCAGACAAAGATTGATACGTAATCGCACATCATTAGTCAATCAAATCAGAGGCCTACTTTCTGAATACGGCATCATACTAACTCGTTCTTATAGAGTCATGAAAACCCAGTTGCCCTTAATCATTGAAGATATGAGCAACCAGTTATCGTTCCCAATGCGCGAAATGCTTGATGAGATGTTGAATGAATTGAGAACCTCAAATAAGCATATTGAAAATTTTGAACAACGCATTGAGCAAACAGCCAAGCAATATCCTGAATACAAAAGAATTATGGACATTCCGGGAATTGGTTTGATAACGGCATCAGGGCTCATAGCCCAAGTGGGTGATGCCAAACAGTTTACCAATTCAAGGGGGTTTGCTGCCTGGTTAGGCCTCACACCCAAGCATGAGGCCAGTGGTAACAAAATAATTAATCAGGGCATGTCCAAACGAGGTGATAGGTATTTGCGAACATTGTTGATACACGGTGGGCGTATTGTATTGAGTACCTATAAACAGGACTGCACACTTAAAAGATTTGCTATGCAAGTTGAGGCTCGACGAGGCAGGCATAAAGCAGTGGTAGCAACTGCTCATAAAATGGCCAGAATCATCTGGGCTGTACTAACTAAAAGCCAAGCCTATAAACCCGAATATGTCTTAAGCAAGAAGTAAAACCAAAGTATGAAACCAACCGATCAAGTTAGACTAGCATGATGAACAACAGGTAACCCGACCTGACTTTAAACTGTTTCTGGGACAAGGCCATCAAGGCCGAGTGCCTGATAAGAAAGTCAGGTTCGGATCTCATCAAGGCCAGAGGCATCAAAGACCTCACCAATAGGCCGGATATATGTCCGAAACCATTGTTTTACAGCAAAGCTGACACGGTTTAATGGGGCTTCGCCCCAAACCCCACTGCTCGCCGCAGGGGCGTGGGTAAGTGTTTGAGGTGTTATTATGTATAATTGAGCATCGGCCAAAAGGCTAAAGTAAACTAAAAACCATTGAATTAATTGAGGCGTTCATATATGTCC
>CANNAM010000044.1 GCA_947502595.1 uncultured Marinicella sp.
GATTTTGGCTGGTTTGGTGCTTGCGTTGGCATTGGGAGATTGCCACAGTCGCTTCGCTCCTTCGCAATGACATGTTTCTTTAGTTTCTCCCTGAATGACAGTACACTCTGTCATCTTGAGCGCAGCGGAGCGCAGTCGAAAGATCTTGGTTGGGTTGGGGGATTGCGTTGGCATTGGGAGATTGCCACAGTCGCTTCGCTCCTTCGCAATGACATGTTTTTTTGAGGTCAGCGTTAATGCCAGTACAGGGATTTCGTGCGCCCTTCGCAATGACATGCTTCTATTGGCGTTTAATGTAATGTCAGTTGAGCATTGGTTTCAAACATCGCCTTGGGTGTTGAGCAAATATGAAAGTTCTATGAAATCGACGTCATTTGCTTGATGTTTGGGTTTTATTGCGGTGCATGGAGCATAGTTTTAATATGCTTGTTCCCTCAAACTGAGACAACCTATATAATTGCGCAATGAAAAAATTCACCGCAAATTTGTTTCAAGTTTATGTCTGGCTGGTCATATACCCTTTGGCTTGGACGCTCACAGCTCTGGTGGCTGTTATTGTTAGTGTGCTTTCAATCTTCGGTATGTCACAGTTTGCTGGGCGCTATGTGGCAAAGTTTTGGGGGCGTGCCATTTTGTGGATCACTCCGGTGTCGGTCAGCCGTGTCGGGCAGTTACATATTGAAGCAGGGCAGTCTTATGTGGTGGTGGCGAACCACCAAAGTATTTATGATATTTTGTTGGTCTATGGGTATTTGCCCCTGGACTTTAAGTGGGTGATGAAGATTGAATTGCGCAAGATGCCATTTGTTGGTTTTGCTTGTGAAAAGATGGGACATATCTACGTTGATAGGCGCAACCGCCAGGCTTCTATCCGGGCGATGAATGCCGCCAAAGATCAACTCATCAATGGCACTTCAGTGGTGTTCTTTCCTGAGGGCACCCGCAGTAACGGCGTCAGTTTGAAGCCTTTTAAAAAGGGTGCTTTCAAAATGGCCCGCGATTTACAGTTACCGATATTACCGGTTTCAATTTCAGGTGCCAATCGAGTGATGCCTACTGGTGGAACCCGAATTTTACCGGGTAAAATCAGCATGACGTTTCATGCGCCAATCACATTGGATCAAATCAATGCCATGGACGATTCAGCTGTGGCTGATATGGCCCAGCAGGCCATCAGCAGTGCAGTGGTCTGAGCGGTTTCAGAATAACTGTAATCCCAGTCATCTTGAGCGGAGCGCAGTCAAAATCTTGGTTGGTGAGGTGCTGGTTTTGGATTGCGCTGGCGTTGGGAGATTGATAAAACAACATCCATGTCGTTTTACCCTCCGGGCTGCTGCGCAGGGCTAAAAGGCTGTCCTGCCTTTT
>CANNAM010000045.1 GCA_947502595.1 uncultured Marinicella sp.
TGTAGTGGTCAAGTAATTTTGGCCACGGTTTTAGATTTTAGCCAGTACTTTCGTTCTGACTCGTTAGGTGTCAGTCCATCATTATTAGCATGAGGCCTGACGTTGCAATAGTATCCAACAATGTAGTTGATTACTGATTGTTTTGCTGCCATCAAAGAAGCATATCCTATTGATGACATCCATTCTGTTTTATAACTTCTGAAGAATCGTTCCATTGGGCTATTATCCCAACAGTTTCCTCGCCTGCTCATACTTTGTGTGATTTGATATCGCCACAGTAGTTGTCTGTATTTAATGCTGGTGTAATGACAGCCTTGATCAGAATGGAACATAACACCATCAGGTTTTCCGCGTTGCTCATAGGCCATGGATAGGGCTGCTGCGGTTAAATCAGTGTTAGGCGAATAACTCATCGCCCAACCGATTATCTTGCGTGAGAATAAATCCATAACAACAGCCAAATAAGCCCAACGACTTCCGGCCCAGATATAAGTGACATCGCCACACCATACCTGGTTTGGTTCCGACACATCGAATTGACGATTCAATAAATTTGGTATGCATATGTGTTCTCTGTTGGCTTTTTTGTAATTGTGTTTGGGTAACTGACAGCTGTGTAAATTCAATGTTTTCATCAAGCCTGAAGCCCGGTAGCGGCTTAATGGAACCCCTCTGGTGGTTGCAACCGTTGAAATGGTTCTGGCACCAGCTGAGCCATTACTTTCTTTGTGAATCGACTTAACTGTTGCCAACTCTTTAACCCTTTGGGGATTCACTTTTTTAGGTCTATTAAACCAATACTTAAAAGTACTGCGATGTATCGAAAATACATCGCATAAATCCTTCACTGAATAGCTCCCTTTAAGTCTTTTAATCAGTCTGAGTCGTTCAGCGCGTCTGACATCAAGAGAGCGGTAGCCTTTTTTAGAATTTCTTTCTCCAATTCAATGCGTTTGATTCTTTTTTCAAGTTCACGAATTCGTCGCTGTTCAGCTGTAATTGGCTTGGCAGTTGGGGTCAACCCCTTTTGCTCATCCTTTAACTGCCTGACCCATTTACCCATGGTGGATAAGCCAACATTCATCACTTCACTGGCTTGTTTAACTGAATAGCCTTGCTCAGTGACTAAACTGGCCGCTTCTAATTTAAATTCCGCACTGAATGTACGTCTTTTGCTCGTTTTCATTGTTCACCTTCTTTTCCGAAGTGATATCATATCACCTCTAAGTTGGTGGCCAATTTAACTGTACCACTACA
>CANNAM010000046.1 GCA_947502595.1 uncultured Marinicella sp.
AAAGGACAGTCACTAAATAAGGAGTTTGTATCAGTCCGGAGCGCTGGTTTTTTGCTTGTTTTTAAGTGGAAAGTGTTTTGTTTAATCTGTGAATAGATTGAATTGTTGGCTGACTGACGATTTCAAAGTTTTAGTCAGATTAGAGGCGAATGGAACGGTTGCAGACAAAATCAGCGAACTAAAATTTGTGAGTTACTTAACTATTCCAGGGCTGGAGTAAGCTTAATTCCAAGCGTCCATTTGCGCTTGGTTCTAACAGAGAACTGCTTGAGTTGTTCAACTGTTCCAACCGCAGAATAACCAATGGATTTAAAGCTTTTTAGTTCATCTATCCAGTCATCAGGGTGGATGCCAATCTCATCAATTGTTTTAGCCGTTTTTTCTGAGATATAACCACGCCTATCATCTCTGATACACCTGCTCGTTTCATCGACTAAATCAATGTAGCTAGAAAGGTAAAAGGGGAGGTCATTATCACCTTTGCCAAAACCTGATAGCCAAGTATTCTGCTTCTCAATTCGTTCCTTGATTGAAGTGAAATTAGAGTCCTTTAAACCTTTGGCCATTGCCGCTCTAATTGGATTCAAGTCGACGTATGCCATACATGTTAATAACGCTCTTTCGTCAAGCAGGGCTTGACTCTTGAAGCGTGATTCCCAGAAGTGTCCGGTGCATTGATCTTCTTCATTGGCCATGCGAGCAACATACTCATTAATGGACTTCATATACCAAGAGACTGACATCAATCTGGCTTGGTATTCGGCGACATATTCCATGACTCGCTTATGTTCAGCTTCGGTTTCTATTTCACCTTTCAAGTAGCGATCACAAAGGACTGGTAACGAGTATAGAGAACACCAAGTCATGAGCACTTGCGTGGCGTTCCATTCTGATGTTGAGTTGACCTTCAAAACGATATGAAAGTGATTCGACATGATGGCATATGAACACACATCAATGGCGAACACAGAAGTAACTTTTTTGACGCGGTCTATCAGCCATTGACGCCGATGTTCAAATGACTTTCCAGTGAACTTATCTTCGCCACAAAGAAAGGCCCTTCGAACACATCTACTTACTATATGGTAATAGGGTGTTTCCTCGACACAAATTT
>CANNAM010000047.1 GCA_947502595.1 uncultured Marinicella sp.
CTTAGCACCTTCGTTCTCACTGAGCCAAATACCCAACAGTTCCTTGTGACCCTCCATATTCACACCCAAGGCCAGATAAAATGACTTGTTAATCACTTGCCTGTCCTGACGGACTTTAACCACAATACAATCAAGGTAAACAATGGGATACACCGCATCAAGCACCCTTGATTGCCACTGTATAACCTGTTCAATCACCGCATTGGTGACCTTTGATATCAAGGTTGGTGACACATCAGCATCATACATTTCTTTAAACGTGGCAACGATTTCACGAGTCGTCAAACCTTTGGCATACAAGTATAAAATCTTGTCATCCATGGAAGTGAAACGGGTTTGGTTTTTCTTCACCAGTTGTGGTTCAAATTCACCATCACGATCACGTGGTGTGTTCAGCTCAAATGAACCATCTTCAGTTCTCAAGGTCTTTGATGTGTGGCCATTGCGGGTGTTGCTGGCTATTTTGGGCGTGCCTTTCTCAAAGCCAAGGTGGTCATCAAGTTCTGCATTCAAAGCAGCTTCTACTGACATCTTGGTCATGGCTTTAGTGAATCGAGCCAAGTCTTCTTGGGTTTTTAGGCCTTTGCCAATCTTTTGGCTCAGGGCTTTCATTGCTTCTAATTCTTCGTCTTTATACATAATCTACCTACTTTAACTTAATTGGTTAAAAATAGGCAGATACACAGATTGGTTTACAGTCTC
>CANNAM010000048.1 GCA_947502595.1 uncultured Marinicella sp.
TTACATCAAGAAAGCATGCTTTCTTGATGTTGCTTAGCGAATTCAGCTGGTGTCAGCATATTTAACCCGCCATGCGGTCTTTCATTATTATATTCCTCTCGCCAGATATCAGCAATCATTTGAGCTTCTGATGGCGTTGAAAATAAGTACCTGTCTAAACAACCATATCTAAATACGGCATTAAATCCTTCTCCGTAGGCATTCTCCCATGGTGAACCTGGCTTGATGTAGTGAGTTTTAATGTTGTTTTCACTCAACCATTTTTGTACCGCTTTTGCGACAAACTCAGGACCATTATCTGAACGTATATATGCAGGTTTACCATGCATTTGAATCAGCATTTCAAGTATGCCAATCACTCCGCTTGAGTTGATTGATCGAGCACATATAGTTGCTTGACTAGACCGGGTAAATTCATCAACAACGGTTAGAAATCTCAATGTTCTACCATCTTCAGTTTGATCAGTCATAAAGTCGTATGTCCATACATGGTTAGGATATAGTGCTTTGTTTACCATGCCTTGAGATATGCCTACACGACGCTTGATGACTTTGTTCATTGGTAACTGCAAACCATGTTCTCGCCTTAGAATCCGGACTTTTTCTCTGCCAACTTTAAAGTCTTTTTTCTGAAGCTTGGTGTGGATTTTACGGTAACCAAAAGTTTCATGTTTATGCGATAAAACATGAAG
>CANNAM010000049.1 GCA_947502595.1 uncultured Marinicella sp.
ACGAAACGATTCAGAGCTGGTTTCCAGTTCCGAATCGGCATCGTCCACTTTTTAGATGCATCGGTTATAGCCAGATAAATAACCTTTTTGGCTGCCTCATCATTGGGGAATAATTTACGCTTTTTAAGCGCCTTTCTGATCACGCTGTTAAGTGATTCAATCGCATTGGTGGTGTAAATGGCTTTGCGGATATCAGGTGGGTAATTGAATAATGTATTCAAGTTCTCCCAATGGTTGCGCCAGGATTTGCCAATCTGCGGATATTTGCCATCCCATTTCTCACAGAACTGATCAAGCGCCAGTAACCCCTGATCTTCTGTGGTGGCCTGATAAATCAACTTAAGATCAGCTGCCACTGGCTTATAGTCCTTCCAAGGCACGTATTTCATTGCATTGCGAACCATATGTACAATACACAGCTGTACTTGAGTGTCTGGATACACTGCATTGATCGCATCGGGAAAGCCCTTCAGGCCATCCACACAGGCAATCAGGATGTCTTTAACCCCACGACTTTGCAACTCTGTCAGCACCCCAAGCCAGAACTTAGCACCTTCGTTCTCACTGAGCCAAATACCCAACAGTTCCTTGTGACCCTCCATATTCACACCCAAGGCCAGAT
>CANNAM010000050.1 GCA_947502595.1 uncultured Marinicella sp.
GAATGTTCTTGGGCTTTCATTGGTTTTTTAGTCAAGGAAATTCAGTTTAAATGTGGTGAAGATGAAAAAAACCAAAGCGGCCACTGCGAACATGTCATGGGTTTTCTGGCTTGAACCTCTGTCCAAGCTCCGCTTGGCCAACCGGTTCAGCGCTGGAATGTTCTTGGGCTTTCATTGGTTTTTTAGTCAAGGAAATTCAGTTTAAATGTGGTGAAGATGAAAAAAACCAAAGCGGCCACTGCGAACATGACATGGGTTTTCTGGCTTGAACCTCTGTCCAAGCTCCGCTTGGCCAACCGGTTCAGCGCTGGAATGTTCTTGGGCTTTCATTGGTTTTTTAGTCAAGGAAATTCAGTTTAAATGTGGTGAAGATGAAAAAAACCAAAGCGGCCACTGCGAACATGACATGGGTTTTCTGGCTTGAACCTCTGTCCAAGCTCCGCTTGGCCAACCGGTTCAGCGCTGGAATGTTCTTGGGCTTTCATTGGTTTTTTAGTCAAGGAAATTCAGTTTAA
>CANNAM010000051.1 GCA_947502595.1 uncultured Marinicella sp.
AAGCATTTTGGTTGGAATCACAAACGTGTGTATAGAATCTACTGTGAATTGGCTTTAAACCTCCGTATCAAGCCAAGGCGTCGCCTTAAGCGCAATAAGCCTGAACCATTGAAAGAACCCATAAGAAAAGATCAAGTTTGGTCAATTGACTTCATGCATGACCAATTGATTGATGATAGAAAGTACCGGTTATTTAATGTCATTGATGACTTTAAACGTGAAGGCTTGGCCATTGAAGCCAGCTTTTCATTTCCATCATTGAGAGTTATTCGAGCTTTGGAAAACTTACTTGAGTGGCGTTCTAAACCAGCAGTTATCAGGTGTGACAACGGCCCTGAGTTTACTAGCCATCAGTTTATCAGCTGGGCCAAACAGCAGAATATTAGGATTGAATATATTCAACCAGGGAAGCCACAACAGAATGCTTATATCGAACGTCATAATCGAACAATCAGGTTCAGTTGGGT
>CANNAM010000052.1 GCA_947502595.1 uncultured Marinicella sp.
AATTTTTAATTCTTATTAAATTACGGGGCTCAAAATGATTGTTGGAATTGATATAAGTAAAAACTCTTTTGATGCATCATGGATAGTATCTGGCAAAGAAGTTAACAAAAAATATGACTACACAGAATCAGGGCTTGATTTATTTTTGATTGATACACCTAAAGAGGCACTTTTTTTGATGGAAGCTACTGGAGTTTATCACACGCTATTAGCCTTGAGACTTCACGAATCTAAGCGACAAGTCAGTGTGTGTAACCCATTGGTTATCAAACGATATTCCCAGATGAAATTAATTCGCGCGAAAACAGATAAAGCAGATTCTCGGTTAATTCGAATGTTTGGTGAAGAGAATAAATCTGACACTTGGAGCCCAAGCAGTGAAGAAATTAATGAATTAAAACAAGCACATGGGTGGCTTAATGATCAAATTCAAGAACGGACTAGATTGTACAATAGACAAGAA
>CANNAM010000053.1 GCA_947502595.1 uncultured Marinicella sp.
CCCTGCGTTGGGAGATTCTTCGACTCACGGCCTGCGGTATTACATTATCGCTTCTTGAGTGCGTCAAACCGCAATCAATTAATTACCTGGCCTTCGCTCGCTCAGAATGACATGTGATGATTTGTTAAAACAACTATTGATTGGGATGCATGTCCTTGAATGTTTCTTGAATGTTTTCTGCTTGTGTAAACACCGCCAATCTCAGAAGGTTGTTGAAATGAAGTTATCAGAAGGATGTTGTGGTTTTCGGAGTCAGTAGTGGAGAAAAAAATTTGGTTTCGGTTTTAGATTTAAGCCAATGTGATGATGAATATACTGAGGTGGTGAGACTGTAAACCAATCTGTGTATCTGCCTATTTTTAACCAATTAAGTTAAAGTAGGTAGATTATGTATAAAGACG
>CANNAM010000054.1 GCA_947502595.1 uncultured Marinicella sp.
CTTGGCTTGATACGGAGGTTTAAAGCCAATTCACAGTAGATTCTATACACACGTTTGTGATTCCAACCAAAATGCTTTACGTTGCGTAAATAGTCAAAGCACAAGCCGAAACCCCAATCAGTTTCCTTGGTCGTGAGCTTTATCAACCAATCAGCAATTTCATCATTTTCACTGGACAATTTTGCTTGATATCGATAACACGTTTCACTGATGCCAAAGGCAGCACAAGCTAACCTTATGCTTGAATCATATTTAGCTAGGGCCGCCTGAGCCATTCGTTTACGAAAAGACGGCCTTACCACTTTTTTGATAGTGCATCTTGAACCATCTCAGCTTT
>CANNAM010000055.1 GCA_947502595.1 uncultured Marinicella sp.
CCGCATGGCGGGTTAAATATGCTGACACCAGCTGAATTCGCTAAGCAACATCAAGAAAGCATGCTTTCTTGATGTAATGTTTCTCTTTACAATTGGTAGTGGTTTATTGGGCTGGTCAAAGTTATCAGAAGGATGTTGTGGTTTTCGGAGTCAGTAGTGGAGAAAAAATTTGGTTTCGGTTTTAGATTTAAGCCAATGTGATGATGAATATACTGAGGTGGTTGAATTAAGGAAACACTTTACCCGTGAGTCAGTTAGAAATTATTTGAATCTATCAGAGGTCCAACATTT
>CANNAM010000056.1 GCA_947502595.1 uncultured Marinicella sp.
TAAAAGGCTGTCCTGCCTTTTAGTCTTCAGTCGCTGTCGCTCCATCTGAATGACAGAATCCACTGTCATCTTGAGCGGAGCGGAGCGCAGTCGAAAGATCTTGGTTGGTTTAGTGTTTGAGTTAGATTGCGTTTGTTGCACGGGATTCCACGCGTCGCTTAGGCTCCACTCTGAATGACAGGATTTACCTTGAATGATAGAATCCACTGTCATCTTGAGCGCAGCGGAGCGCAGTCGAAAGATCTTGGTTGGTTTGGGGATTGCGTTGGCATTGGGAGATTGC
>CANNAM010000057.1 GCA_947502595.1 uncultured Marinicella sp.
CAGCCATTCTTTTTTGGCGTGAGCCTACCACTTTTTTGAGTTAACCTCTTTGAGCATTTCAATATCTAGGGCTTGATTGGCGATTATGGTTTTTAGTCTGCGATTTTCATCAGCAAGTTGTTTCATTTTACGAACATCTGATACAGCCATGCCTGAATACTTTTGTTTCCATTTGTAATAAGTGGATTGAGCTATATTTTCACGTCGAATAATTTCTGCTGCATTACCTTGGCTTTCAGCTTCTTTTAAAATTCT
>CANNAM010000058.1 GCA_947502595.1 uncultured Marinicella sp.
CAGTCTCTGAATCAACAAATAAAGGATTGTGAAGCGCATTTAGAAGTGATTGTAAAAAAGCATTTTGCTGACCTTTATAGTCGGCTGATAGCAATCCCTTCAATTGGTCCGAAAACAGCATTGGAGTTAATCATCGTCACTGGTGGATTTAGTCGTTTTGAAGCCATAAAAAGCTTAACGGCCTACGTCGGAGTTAGCCCCACTAACCATGATTCAGGAACATCTGTTAAAGGCAAAGGGCATAT
>CANNAM010000059.1 GCA_947502595.1 uncultured Marinicella sp.
GCCGACCCATAAAACCGCAGGTTTTACCAAAAAGTTGACTGAAGTCAACAACCCTAAGGCGCTGTATTGATGCTGGAAAATTGTATTTAATTACAACAACATAACTGTAAATTCCTGTTAAGTATTTGAAATTAATGGGCCTTTTAGCCAAAGCTGAACTGAATGTTGCCAATCAAAAAGAAATGTTTAGGGTTGTCGGCTTCAGCCGACCCATAAAACCGCAGGTTTTACCAAAAAGTTGACTG
>CANNAM010000060.1 GCA_947502595.1 uncultured Marinicella sp.
GGACTGACACCTAACGAGTCAGAACGAAAGTACTGGCTAAAATCTAAAACCGTGGCCAAAATTACTTGACCACTACACAGTCGTTCCTCGGCAACTGCTCCTGCGTTGCCCTAACTACCTACATCCATGTAGGGGTCCTTCACAATGACATGCTTCTTCTAGGCCAAGCGGAGCTTGGACAGAGGTTCAAGCCAGAAAACCCATGACATGTTCGCAGTGGCCGCTTTGGTTTTTTTCA
>CANNAM010000061.1 GCA_947502595.1 uncultured Marinicella sp.
CAGCGTGATCAGAAAGGCGCTTAAAAAGCGTAAATTATTCCCCAATGATGAGGCAGCCAAAAAGGTTATTTATCTGGTAATACCCCCATTTTTAACTGTTGCCAAAAACAGAATTCATGCGGCCATTAAGGGAGGTCGCCCACCATTTGCCTTGTGTGGCCTTTCATGATTATAAAACCAAAGCCACTTGGTTGCATAGTTTTGTACTTGTTCCAATGAATCAAACAAGTGTTTACT
>CANNAM010000062.1 GCA_947502595.1 uncultured Marinicella sp.
GTTTCGTGATAGAATTTGAAGATCGCTTAAGCGATTATATTTGAGATGGCAGATACACAGAATTATTTACAGGGTCAAAATAAAAGATACTTAAGCATTATTAAGCATAAGAACTTTAATCCTCGTTTGATTGAATTTATCACTGATATTGATAGATTGGTAATACCCCCATTTTTAACTGTTGCCAAAAACAGAATTCATGCGGCCATTAAGGGAGGTCGCCCACCATTTGCC
>CANNAM010000063.1 GCA_947502595.1 uncultured Marinicella sp.
CAAATTAGCACCAAAAATCTGTAGCAATTGTCTGATTGGCGTGTAAGAATTTATTGATTGGGATGCCTGTCCTCGGTAGACTAAATTAGCACCAAAAATCTGTAGCAATTGTCTGATTGGCGTGTAAGAATTTATTGATTGGGATGCCTGATGTGATGAACGCCCCCAGGACGGTATCAAAGTACCTGGCTTGTATAATAACAAGGACTAACAACCGGA
>CANNAM010000064.1 GCA_947502595.1 uncultured Marinicella sp.
TGTAATTAAATACAATTATCCAGCATCAATACAGCGCCTTAGGGTTGTTGACTTCAGTCAACTTTTTGGTAAAACCTACGGTTTTATGGGTCGGCTGAAGCCGACAACCCTAAACATTTGTTTTTGATTGGCAATATTCAGTTCAGCTTTGGCTAAAAGGCCCATTAATTTCATAAGTTTAGGACTTATGTAAGTGCCATTCAGGCTTACCCC